>JBEKNL010000012.1:0-77854 GCA_049522855.1 Candidatus Korobacteraceae bacterium | reverse complement strand
GGGTCTTAATATGTTAAGAGCAACCTAAAACCCGTTGAAACAGAGGCACTTACCAATGCGATTGCTATGCCTCCCGTATTTCCAGGAAACCGGCGGCACCCACAGATTCTCCGGACGAGGTTTATTTTTATTGAGCGGAAAGTATTTTGAATTACTCAACTACCGACATCTAGCTAAGCTATGGCATTGGATTTCAGGAGAGCGCCACTACTAAGCGTGGCGATCTAATTTTGGCTGAGATGCTGCCTGACAACAGCAGGTCCCTCCGCTCGGTCGCCGCCGCGACCCCGGTCGGGATGACAAAGGCAGTGCTAGTGGCCAGTGGAGAGTGAGCAGCCAGGTTCGCTGCTGCTATAGGGGTCACCGAGAGCTGGTAGCTGACGGCTGCGAGCTGACGGCTTCCGCAACGCGTCATTCCCGTTCCGGGAGGCGGCGCAAAATTAGGAGTGCCAATTGCTACTTTCGTAACTTGACCGCGTTGTCGAGCCGAACCATACTCTGGTTGTAGGGCAGGAACCGCCGCGCCCGGCGCTCCTGCCCATTTGTGTTTATGGAGAAGCAGTTGTCAGTAGCCAGTAGCCAGTCGTCAGTAGCCAGTTGCCAGTACCCACCCTGTCGCCAAAACAGGGCGACAAGGGTGGGGCACCCGCATGCAAGTTCATCCAAGATCGACTGCAAGTCCTTATTCCGGAATATCTTACCCGCAAGTCCTGTCAGATCAATATTTTACGGGGAAGCGTGCAAGGCATTCAAAACATGGGAGTTGCGTCTCGGCGTAAGTGTCACGGAATCAATATCTTGCGGGGAGACGCGCAAGGTATTCAAAACATGGGACTTG
The DNA here is from genome assembly GCA_049522855.1 of Candidatus Korobacteraceae bacterium. Lineage (GTDB taxonomy): Bacteria > Acidobacteriota > Terriglobia > Terriglobales > Acidobacteriaceae > Bog-257. Next base: position 77,016 of record JBEKNL010000012.1, on the reverse strand, counting down.
CGTCTCGGCGTAAGCGTAACGGAATCAATATTTTGCAAGCAAAATATTGATAACAAAGATTTTATATTTTGACGGGGGGGACCCTATGGAGCTTCCAATTTGTGAGCACATTAAACCCGGCGGCGCGCGCTGCGGCTCGCCGGCAGTACGCGATCAGTGAATATTGCTATCACCACGCCGGTTTGCGGAAAGCTGTGCCAGCCACCAATCTATTTGTGTTTTTGGCCAACCCTCATTCCCAGGACGACCCTTACGCGCAGTTCGAGTTGCCGTATCTGGAGGACGGAGCGGCGATCCAGATTGGGTTCATGCAGTTGATCCACGGTGTGGCGCAGCAGCGGCTGGAGCAGTGGCGGGCGAGGATGATCTTGTCGGCTTTGCACGGCGCCGCGGCCAACCTGAGGCTGATGGATGCGGCGACGGCATCGTGCGAGAAAAAAACAGTAGTCAGTAGCCAGTAGTCAGTTAGGAAGAGCGCAAGGAAGCGAGAGGAGAGTGCATGAGGGTTTGTATGAAAATCCCCGCCCTAGGAGCGTGTCTGAGTAATCAAAAATTACCCTGCATCATATACAGCCTATTGTGGTTCCCTGTTGTATGCACCGCAATATGTGACCAGGAAACCTATTACTCGGACACGCTCCTAGCCAAAAGAACACGGAGAACCGCAGGTCCCTCGACTCGCTGCGCTCGCTCGGAATGACAAGAACGGGGCACCCATCAAGAGCGGCAGGTCCCGCAGTCGCGCTCAGCCGGTCGCCGCGGCGACCTCCCTCGCGCTCCTTCAGGATGACAAGGGGCTAGGGGTTAGTGCGCAAAGCGAAGGGCGAAAAGCGAAAAGCCAAGAGCGAGGACCGCGACTGGCGCTCCTTATTTCCTGCTCTGCCAGCGCAGCCCAATGCGAGCCAGAATCGGCTGGCCCAACGTCGCCACCGGTGTGCGGCCAATCTCGTACTGATTGTTGGTCAGGTTCTCGCCCTGGAAGAACACGTCGAATCCCTTCGGCAGCGGACGCGACACGGTTGCGCTCAGCACAAAGTAGGCGCCCAGCGGCAACAGGTTCTGATCGTCATCGAATTCGTTGCTGGCGGTGCGGCCTTGTATGGCGACGACGATCTTCTGCGGCGCGGCCCACGTTCCCTGGAAGACGAACTCGTTTTTCGGCACCAGCGGAACCTGGTTCCCAACAAGGGCAGGGTTCGCAGAAAACGAAGAGACGGTGGAATCAATGAACTGATACGCGCAACTCAGCCAAATGCGGTTGGTGACTGTGTAGTTGATGCCAGTCTGCAGTCCGGGCGCTTGGGTGCGACCCAGGTTCTCGCGCATTCGCACGATGAGTTGCGGAGTCGTGCTGAGGGTCACGTTGGAAACGGGATCGGTGACTAAGCCCCAGAAGCCGACCCCGTAAAGCGTCATGCGGTCGTGCAGCGTGGTGACGCGCACTCCGCCTTCGCCGCCGGTAAAGTGTTCGGCACGCAAGAACGGATTGGCAAGCGTCTGCACGTTACCGACGCGAAAGCTGCGATAGAGTTCGTTCAGCGTGGGCGCGCGAAACGAACGATAGGCCGAAGCATAAAGCGCCGTATGTTCGCCGGCGTGATACGACGTGGTCAGCCGCGGGCTAAAAGCATTCTGTCCGCGGTCGGGGTAAACAATGAGTGTCGGTTTGCCCTGGGTTGGAATGCGCGTCGAGCTGGCGTCGAGGTTGCTCCACAAGTCTTCCCTGCCCGCCAGCGTCAACGACCAGCGCGACGTGATGTGTACGATGCCTTCGGCGAATGCACCCAGCGATTGCTGTGTGCCGCCATTCGACAATCGCGCCGTCGCCTGGCCGCGCGAATAGGTAGTCTCGTTGCTGAATCCCTGCACATCCAGACCGTCGAGTCCCGCCAACAACGTCAAGCGGCTAGCGATCTGCTTCGACCATTGCGCCAGCAGGCCCATCTGCCGCGCCGGAACGTACTGAATGTCGGTCAGCGATTCGCTGTTGCGGTCGGCCGCAATCGAAGAGAACGTCTGATGATAGTTTTCCGTTCCGCCGTACAGACGCAGGGTGAACAATCCGGCCGCGGGACTGTCGTAGTCCGTGCCAAATGCCAATTGCCTAATGGTGGTGTCGTTGATCTGCAGCGGCGTGCCATTCAACCGGTCCTCGCCGTAGAGCGAGCCGCTCAGGAAGACGCGTCCGCGATTGCCGAACATGCGTTCCACGCGCAAGGTTCCGCTTCCATACTGCGACGCTACCGGCGTGTCCACCGAGCCCCGCACAGCCTTCGGCATGGCGATGTATCCGCCGGTGCGGAATCCTTCTCCGCTGGCCACCACCGCCCATTGCCCGAAGCGCATCGCGCCCCAGCCCGAGCCGAACGGAGAACTCTCATTGCCATACGAGCCTTCCACCAAAGCATCCGTCTGCACCGCATGCCGCGTCTCCAGATTGACCACCCCGCCCAAAGCGTCGTTGCCATAAAGCGCCGAGACACCTCCTGGAACAATCTGCACCTCGTCCAAAGACGCTTGCGGCACGCGCGCCCAGTAGATCCAGCCGCCAAAGGGATCGTTGAGCGGAATGCCATCCGCCAGCACCAGTGCCCGGCTCGCGCCACTCGCGCCCAGTCCGCGCAACGACAGGCCTTGCGATGTGGGATTGGCCGTCTGGCTGCCCGATCGGCGCAACAGCGAAAAGCCGGCCACGTTCCGCAATTTATCGTCGGTAGCCAGCGCGCCCCATTGCTGCAATTGTGTAGAGTTAACGCTCACGGCGTCGGGTTGCGCCTCCACGTCATCCACGTCGGTCGGCAGGATAGCGGTGCGAGTCGCGGTCACGTCGAGACTTTGTTGCACCGCCGCCGGAACCAGCGTGATGGAGAACTGGTTCGCTCCGGCTTGCCATACGGTTGTGCTGGTCGCGAAACCGGATGCGCTCACCACGAGGGTCCCGCTCGTGGCAGTTACTCCGGTGAATACAAAACTGCCATCGGCTTCGGTCGTCCGGCTGATCTCTTGCCCGTCAACCCGCAGCAGAACTTGCGCCCTGGCAATCACCGCGCCGCTCCGATCTTTCACCATGCCGCGCAATTCCTGCGGCGGAGCGGCCCAAAGGCTTACCTGCATTACCGGGAAGATAACTGCGATAGCCGTGGCAATCGTAAGACGGGGCGAGCGCAACATCCGTGTATCTTCGCACACCGACGTTGCGGTTGTTGCGCCACAGCACATGTGACAAATACCGATGCCCCCTGTCGCGGATTAGCCCGTGGGTCCGCCAAAACATGCTGCGATCCGCTAATGCCCCACGTTCTGGAAGATCCAGGAACAATTACGTCAGCCGCTACAACGCGATCGTCTTATACTGGTAGGTTGTTAAGTTAATAGGAGAAATGCAATGATTAGCTCCGATGATAGAACTGCCCTTCTAGAAGAAATTTCCATTCATCCTCCCATGCGACTGTTGTTTGGTCCGGGTCCAAGTCAAGTGCATCCGCGCGTGTATCAGGCGCTGGCTCAACCCGTCGTCGGCCATCTCGATGCCTATTTCTTCGAAATCTCCTCCAACATTCAACGGCTCCTTCGCACCGTATTCGGGACCAAGAATGAGCTGACCTTTGTGATCTCCGCCACCGGCAGCGGCGGCATGGAGACTGCTATCTCCAACTTTATTTTGCCGGGAATGAAGGTGGTGTCGTTCGCCAACGGATTCTTCTGCGATCGCATGTCGGAGATGGCGCGCCGCCAAGGCGCCGAACTGGTGCGCTTCGAGAAACCCTGGGGCGAGGTCTTCGGCGACCAGGAAGCGGCTGAGTTTATCCGCCTGGAGAAGCCCAAAGTCGTGATGTACGTTCAGGCCGAAACTTCCGCCGGAGCCTTTCAACGTGGCGACGCCATCTGCAACGCCGCGCATGAAGTCGGCGCGCTGGTGATCGCCGACTGCGTGACCTCGCTCGGGGCCATGCCCGTCGAAGTGGACAAGACTGGCATTGACATCGCATACAGTTGCACCCAGAAAGGCTTGAGCTGTCCTCCCGGACTGTCGCCTATCACGGTTTCAGCGCGCGCCGCCGAGTGGCTGCAGGCGCGCCCAACGCCCAATCGCTCCTGGTATTTCGACCTGAAGCTGATTGCCGACTATTTGACGGTGTCGCATCGTTATCACCACACCGCCTCGGCGACCATGTTCTATGCCCTGCATGAAGGCCTCACGCTCATCGAAGAGGAAGGCCTGCAGAATCGCTGGGAGCGCCATCATCAGGCACATCTGGAGTTCGTCAAGACGGTGGAAGCCATGGGACTGGAAATGCTGGTGGCGCCCGAGCATCGCATCTGGAACTTGAACACGCCGAAAGTACCGCAAGGTGTGGACGACGCCAAGGTGCGAACCACGCTACTCAAAGAGAATGGCATCGAAATCGCTGGCGGCTTCGGCCCGCTCGCCGGAAAGATCTTCCGCATTGGCTTGATGGGTCCGCTGGCAACGACGGAGCACGTTCACGATTTTGCGGATTGCTTTGCAGCGGCGTTACGCGGGGCTGGCTACAAGCACTAACGCAGGCGCTCATCGATTAGCTGCTGGGGGTGGAGTCTCCAAGACTCGCCTCAAAGAGAAACGGGATGGGCACCCAGCGGGTTCCAGCCCGGTACTTGGCGAACCTTCTCCGAGTTGGCGACCCGCACCTACGCTGCGAATCCAGCTTTTGGACACCGGATGTACATTTTCTGGACGAGATACCCTCCGTCGACTTCACCTAAAGATTTCCTAACCTACCGTGTTATCGAGTCTTGCCCGTGCAACCCATGAATCAAGGTATGTGGCATCAGGATTGCACCATAATTGAGTGGCACATAAGCACCACATTACCAGGCACTATTGTGGTGTTGTACTAGTCAACTCGGACGCAGGGTGACTCGGTAACACCCTCTGTCTTCACCGCATGGCTCTGACTATGGGACTTACGATGGCGGAGCCTTGCATCCTCCTTACTGTCAAGCGAGACAAACGCAAATCGCATGGAACACGGACGATGCTGGCTGGCCGCTTATACCCGTTCTCGTCACGAGAACCAGGTGACCAGCCAGCTTTCGTGCAAAGGGGTCGAATCCCTCCTGCCGACCTACGCAAAACTGAGCCGTTGGTCTGACCGAATCAAGCGTTCCCAAGCCCCTCTATTTCCCGGCTATCTGACCAACAATCCGAAATTCCTGTGGGACATTGGCCTTCAGCTCTCGGGCCTCAGGAGGTTTAACATCGACGAATGTTAGAGCGATTCCAACGTGCGTGTATCTTGCGAGCAAGCAAGGGTAGAGCGGCGCTTTAGCGCCGCGTTCGCCGCGAACAAAAAGACCTACAGTAGGCCCTCCTCGACGCCGGCCTGAAGGCCGGCTCTACCGGGGGCATACCAACTCTGGCGTCGCCTTAGCGAGTATTCAGCAGTCAGCGGCCCCAGAGTTCCTCGCTGTCACCCTGGGCCGAACACGAGCATCCTTTGCTCGTGCGGAGCCGCAAAACCTCACTGTGGGAACCATGCGGCCCGAGCAATCCTGCGACCGCTCTAACCCGATAGCCAGATTCTGAGCGTTGTAGGCATAAGAAGAGCACGATCTCCAAGCTGCAGTACTTCGAGCGGAGCCGCTTAAGCGGCTCCGCTTTTTTTCTTGGTTATGACCATACCTTGTGTGACCGCCGTCACAGCCAGAAACGAGATTTGAGCAGAACATTGCAACTTGTGACGCCTGCCGTCCGGTGGGCGAGTTGATTATTGCCGGCACAGGCAACCGACCGATAGCGATGTGGTAGCTGTTTCACTCCCCAGCCCGCACTGAGACCCTCATCATTTTGTAACACCAGACCCTCGAGCACCTAAGCGTTTCAGCAAGGCAGGTGAGTGCTTGAGCACAAACAAGATTCTCGTCATCGACGTCGATCCCGTTATCCGTTCAGGAATCTGCAACTTTCTTGTGGCGCAGGGCCACAACGTCGCCGAAGCCGCCAACAGTCACGACGCACAACTGCAGTTTGAGAAGTTCCGTCCTGACGCAGCCATCCTCGACTTCTCCTTCCCCAACGGTGATGCTCTTCAGCTCTTGCAACGGATCAAGAGCACCGACTCCAGTATTCCCGTCATCGTCTTGACCGGCCAAAGTTCGCTGGAATTGGCGGTTCGAGCCATCCAGGACGGGGCCGAACAGTTCCTCATCAAACCGGTTGACTTGTCAGCCCTGCATGCCGTGTTGCTGCGGATCCTGACGAACCGGCGATATCGCCAGCAATCGCTGGCCTCCCTTTCCCGGACGAAACGTGAATGCGTGGACCCATTCCTGGGAAACAGCCCGGCCATTCGCCAGCTGGAAGCCCTGGCCAAGCGCGTGCTCAACAGCGAGAGTCCCGTCCTGCTGCAAGGCGAAACCGGTTCCGGCAAAGGCGTGCTCGCCAACTGGATGCATCGCCATGGGCCTCGCGCTGAAGAAGCCTTCCTCGACTTGAATTGTGCCGGACTTTCTCGCGAGCTGCTTGAGTCCGAACTGTTCGGGCACGCCAAAGGCGCATTTACCAGCGCGGTCACTGCCAAGCAAGGCCTGCTGGAAGTGGCGGATCGCGGAACCGTGTTCCTCGACGAAATTGGCGATATCGACCTTCAAGTCCAGCCCAAGCTGCTGAAGGTGCTGGAAGACCGGGTATTTCGCCGCGTCGGAGATGTGCGCGACAAGGCAGTCGACATTCATTTGATCTCCGCCACCCATAGCGAACTGCTGGACCTGGTGCAGCAGCAGAGGTTTCGCGAGGACCTCTATTACCGGGTGAACACGGTTCCCCTCCGCGTGCCGCCGCTTCGCGAACGTACGGAAGACATTCCCGTGCTGGTGCAGCACTTCCTCCGCCGTTTGTCGCAGGACTGCGGCCGGGGAGATGTGGTGGCCGACAAGTGCGCCATGGATGCGTTACAGCAGTACTCCTTGCCGGGCAACATTCGCGAACTGCGCAATGTGCTGGAACGCGCCGTACTGATTGCCGAGCACAATCACCTGACTGCCCAGCACCTTCAATTCCAGAATTCCATTCACCCCGGGCAATCGCCGATGCGCAGCGTTACCGGCACTTTGAAGCAGCTGGAGTGCGCCTATATAAATCTCGTGTTGCAGGATGAGGGTGGTTGCATCGAGCGGTCCGCTCACCGCCTGGGGATTCCCCGCAGTTCCCTCTACAACAAAATGAAGCGGTTCGAAATTCCCCCCGGAACGGGGCGCATTCAACCCTGATTCGCAGCATCGCGGCAGAAATCCCTTATCGGCAGCAGGCCAACCCACGCCACCATCGGACCACCTTTTACGGTATAGTAACGGTTTCGTATGTGGGCGCTAACCCGGCTGGAACAATTCGATAGAGCGTACCGCTCCCCCGACCTGACCTGGGACCCGGCGGATTCGGCCATCAGTTTGCGCTTTCCCGAAGGCTTGCTGTTCGCGCTTTTGCTGGTCACGCCCTTCTGGATTGTGGTTGGATTCCTGCTTCATCTCCTGACCAAATAGCCGGCGCTTGCTTGGCATTCAACGTCCCTATCCTCTACTTCCACGCCCGTTGTCCTGCTCGACCAATCTCCATCTCGTGCGTTCGATTATTATGATTGAACACGGAGGTCTCATCGCATGTCGGATGCCTTCATCTGTGACGCAATCCGGACCCCCTTCGGTCGCTACGGCGGGTCGCTCTCCTCTGTCCGCACCGACGATCTGGCGGCGATTCCGATTAAAGCCTTGATTGAGCGCAACTCCTTGGATTGGAGTGCGGTTGACGATGTAATTTTGGGATGCGCGAATCAAGCCGGCGAAGACAATCGCAACGTCGCACGCATGGCGCTGTTGCTCGCCGGCCTTCCGCAAACGGTTCCTGGCACAACCGTGAATCGGTTATGTGGCTCCAGCATGGACGCCGTTTCCGCTGCCGCCCGAGCGATCAAGACCGGAGAGAATTCCCTGGTAATCGCCGGCGGCGTGGAGAGCATGTCACGCGCGCCGTTCGTCATGGCAAAGTCCGATGCTGCTTTCTCCCGCGGCCTGAAGGTGGAAGACTCCACTATCGGCTGGCGCTTCGTGAACCCGCTGATGAAACCCCAGTACGGTGTGGACTCCATGGCGGAAACTGCCGAGAACGTGGCTGAGGAGTTCCATATCTCGCGTCAGGACCAGGACGCATTTGCCTATCGCAGCCAGCGACGCACGGCGGCCGCGATCAAGAGTGGCGCTCTGGCGGAAGAGATTGTTTCGGTCACAATTTCTGGACGCAAAAGCCTGCCTGTCGTCGTGAACCAGGACGAGCATCCGCGGCCTGATACAACCCTCGAAGCGTTGGCTGCGCTAAAGCCAATCGTAAAGCCCGACGGCACCGTCACCGCCGGCAACGCCTCGGGCATCAACGATGGCGCGTGCGCGCTGCTGCTGGCCTCGGAGCAGGCCGTAAAGCGTTACGGCCTAACCCCAAAGGCGCGTGTGCTTGCCTCTGCGGCGGTCGGCGTTGCCCCGCGCATTATGGGGATGGGTCCGGCTCCAGCGACCCGCAAGGCGTTGGCGCTGACTAACCGGAGCATCTCGGATATGGACGTGATCGAATTGAACGAGGCATTCTCCTCGCAGGCGCTTGCCGTGCTTCGCGACCTGGGAATTCCCGATGACGCTGCGCATGTGAACCCAAATGGCGGAGCAATTTCGATTGGTCACCCTCTAGGAGCCAGCGGGGGGCGGCTGGTCACTACCGCAGTACTGCAGTTACACCGTTCCGGCGGGCGCTACGCCCTGTGCACCATGTGCATCGGCGTTGGCCAGGGCATCGCTATGATCTTGGAACGCGTGTAGTCCATTTCTATGCTTTCCAGTTGTAGGGTCGCGCGTGCGTCCGCAGCCGGAACTGTGTGGGCACATGTCTCGTGTTGCTCTCGTAGGTGATCTCCACGTTGAGCACCCACAGCGCCGACGCGACAACCACCCCTAGCAGCATCCACAGCAGGCGTTTCCGGTAGCGCAACACTGCATTCAACGCCGTCATTTCGACTTCAGGCTCTTCGCCAGGAAGTCGACCGTCAGCTTCCAGGCTTGCGCCGCGTCATCAGCCCGATATCCCTGTTTGTTACCTGGGTTCTCGAATGCGTGCCCGGCGTCGGCGAAGATATGGATCTCGGCCGTCTTGCCCAGCGCCTTAAGCTGGGCCTCGAACTTGTTTACGTCCGCCGGTGGAATTCCGCGATCCTGTCCGCCAAAGATGCCCAGGATTGCCGCATTGATCTTTTTCAGCGCAGCCTCGTCGGTAGCAAGATGGCCGTAATTGATGACCGCAGCCTTTAGCTTGGGATCATTCAGCGCGAGATCGAGGGAATAGCCTCCGCCCATGCACCATCCAATTGAGCCGACGCGCTTGGGATCGACATTTTTCTGCGCGCGCAGATAGCTACTTGCCGCCAGCAGATCGCGATTGGCCCGGTCTTCGGGCACACCCCGCATGATTTCGTGCGCCTCGTCGGGGGTCGTGGCAACCTTTCCGCGGTACAAATCGATGGCCAGCGTGACGTATCCCTGGTCAGCCAACTTTGATGCCTGCTCCTTCACCCAGTCGTTCAGCCCCCACCATTCATGAATCACCACCAGCGCGGGAAACGGTCCCTTGCCCGGCGGCGTGTACATCACCGCGTTCACCGTTTCATCGCCGCTTTTGTACGACGCGTTGCGGGAATCCGCTGCAAACGCCATCCCTGCAAACAGGAATATCAAGCTCAACAACAAGAGTTTCATGCGCGCTCCTCGCTAATGTTCACGCCTTCTTATTTTTTCTGTGGTCCAGCTAGTCCTTCCAGCAAATGGCGCCCTAGTTCCAGCAGTTCGCCGAAGCCCTTCTGATATTCGACGAACAGCCGGTTATACTCCAGCGAATGAGCGGCATCGAGGTGCGCTCTCAGCATCATATCGCGCACGCGAACCGGGTTGGGTAGCACGGCCTCTTCATTCAACTCTTCCAGGGCAGTCCGGGGATCGTAGTGGTACATGCTTGGTTCCTCGATATGCGACGTATCCGTTAGGAGATGCTGAAAAGCCCGCCAACGTCGCAGGGAATCTAAGGTTTGTGTGTGCCGGAGCTACCAGCCGAGGGTCTAAGATGGAGGCTGTATTTCGTGGCGTGTGCAAAGGAGCGCTCATCGAATGAAGCTACATCGGATTGGCACTCTCTCAGTCGTGCTCGCTGGCGTGCTGGCTGGCGTTCTGATGCTGGTGAGTGAACCCGCAACAAACCCGCAGCGGGGACAGGACGCAAGTACGACGCCCGATGTGTGGGGCGGCCATGGCGTCAGCATGAAAGTTACCCCGCAAGGCGCTACCTTGGAATTCGACTGTGCGCACGGGAGCATGCTGGAGCCGATCAAGGCCAATGCGAAAGGGGAATTCACGGCACGTGGTACTTACACGCCAGAGCACGGCGGGCCCATCAGCCGGGACAACCCGCCCCGCGACCTCCCTGCCACCTACAAGGGCAGCATTGATGGCGACACCATGCGTCTGGAAATCATGCTTGCCGAAAAAGATCAGACACCTGAACCCTTCACCCTCACGCGCGCTAAAGTCGGGCGCCTAGTCAAGTGCCGCTAGCACAACCGGTGCAGAGTGCCCCGGTGCGAACGAAGCCGGCGACGGGACGGCTCGCTCGCAATCGCTAGCGGCCGGCCGCGATCACACCGTTCTCGACGGGCTGCACAAGCTGATCTGGGTTTTCGCTCGCTGCCTGGGCTATGCGGATCTGCCGTTTGAAATCGTCCATCATGCCTTCATGCAGACGAACTTCGGTGGGCTTTTTGGCGATGGTCATTTTGTCGATCTTGTCCTGTAGGCGCAGCAACCCGTAGAAGAGGTTCTCTGGCCGGGGCGGACAGCCCACGACGTACACATCCACGGGCACAATGCGGTCCACTCCCTGCAGCACGGCGTAGGTATTGAACGGGCCGCCGACCGACGAACAAGCGCCCATCGAGATGCACCACTTGGGGTCGGGCATCTGGTCATAGATACGCTTTACCACCGGCGCCATCTTCAACGTAACCGTTCCGGCCACGATCATGAGGTCGCTTTGGCGCGGGCTGGGGCGAAACACCTCCGACCCGAAGCGCGCGATGTCGAACCGCGAAGTCGAAGCGGCGATCATCTCGATCGCGCAGCAGGCCAGGCCGAACGTCATGGGCCAAATCGCCGACTTGCGCGCCCAGTTGAACACGTAATCGACCGTGGTGACGAGAAAATTCTTCTCGAACCGGTTGTCAATCCATCCCATGAATGCCTTCTCTCGATCCCAGATCCATACTCTACAGACGGTCGCAACCGAGGTCGCCGCGGCGACCGAGTGGAGGAATCTGCTTTTTCTCGACCCACTATCTTCGCCGATGGCCGCACACCCAAGCTGTGATGAGCATCACAGTTGCCGATACACTCAGTCTAGGCAGGTTGAGAAGGCTATTCAAGCGGACCGCCGACGCTTGAGCACCAAACGCGATATGCACCTGCCTGCATACGGTACAATTTCCGTTGTTTCCATGTATTTGAAAACCCAGCCAGCGCAGACGGCGCCCACCGCAGGCCCATCCGAATCTGCGTCCCGATCGCGTTGGCATACCTTCGCGCACTCGGTGGGCTGGATAGTGCTGGTCGCCTTTCTGGTGCGCGTCTTGTGGATCATCCTGGCGCATACCTATCGCCTCCGCACCTCAGAGGACAATTGGGGATTTGGCTGGGAGGTCGGCCGCCTGGGATATTCCCTCGCTAACGGCCATGGGTTCAGCTCTCCCTTTGGGGGCGATACCGGCCCTTCAGCGTGGACCGCGCCCATCTATCCTTGGATCGTCTCCGTGGCCTTCCGGCTCTTCGGCAACTACTCGCGCGCCGCAGCTTTTTGGCTACTGATGTTCAACAGCGCTTTCGCCGCACTCACCTGCTGGACCATCTATCGCACGGCCCGCCGGGTGTTCAACGAAACTGTGGCTGTCTGGTCAGGCTGGATCTGGGCGTTGCTTCCCTACACCATCTTCTGGTCGGTGCGCGAGATATGGGAGACCAGCGTGTCGGCCTTCCTGATGAGCCTGCTGTTCATGCTGACGGTGGAGATGGAGGGCGACGCGCGGCTCTCGTCATGGATTGGCTACGGATTGCTGTGGGGCGTTGCGGCGCTGACCAACCCGTCCGCACTTTCGTTCCTGCCGTTTGCAGGGTGCTGGCTGGTCTATCAGTTGCACCGTCGCGGCAAGCGATATATCGCGCCAGCTTTGCTAAGCGCCGTTGTTTTCTGGATGACAATCATGCCCTGGCTGGTGCGCAATTATGAAGCACTCGGCCGGCCCGTATTTATCCGCGACAACTTTGGAGTTGAACTACGGATTGGAAATAACCCGCTGGCCGAGGGAATTTACGTGCTCGCGTACCATCCTGCCAGCAGCGTCACTCAATACGCGAAGTACAAGCAGATGGGCGAAGCCGCCTTTGCCGCGGAACAAGGCCGTCTGGCCACGGAATGGATTGCACAGCACCCCGGCCGTTTCCTGGTGTTGACCTTCCGGCGCTTTATCTTTTTCTGGGATGGCATGCCGCGAGTCTCTGACGTGGCGGGATTGATTGCTACCAAGAATCTGCTCTTCCTGGCGACTTCCGTGCTGGCAATCTGGGGATTGCTGTTGGCGTGGAAGCAGCGTATTCAGGGAGTGTTCCTGTTTGCGGCTCTGCTGATTTTCTATCCCCTGGTTTACTATGTATGTTTTCCGGAGCTGCGCTATCGGCATCCTATCGATCCGGAGCTTCTGGTCCTTGGAGTTTATCTGGTCTCCGAAACTCGATCCGCCAAAGCGACGCATCACGACACGGAAGAGTTTCTCGATCTCTCGCAAAGCCAGGCCCTGCCGCAGTTCCACACGCTCTCCATCATTGTTCCGGTTTACAACGAACGCAAAACCGTAATGAGACTCTTGCAGCAGGTGGCGCGGCAACCACTCAGCCTGCATAAAGAACTGATCATTGTGGACGATTGCTCAACCGATGGCACCCGCGAATGCTTGCGGGAAAACGATTTGCAAAAACTCTTGGGTGGCAACGGGGCAAACACCGTAAAGCTGGTGCTGCACGAGAAGAACCAGGGCAAAGGCGCTGGGGTGAGAAGCGGGCTGGAGCACGCCAGCGGCGAGTTGGTCCTGATCCAGGATGCGGACCTGGAATACGATCCTCGCGATTATCCCGCGCTCATCGCTCCCATTCTCGAGGGGCATGCCGACGCGGTCTTTGGCAACCGGTTCCATGATGGTCCGCACCGCGTCCCGCGCTACTGGCGGTATGTTCTCAACCGCGCGTTTTCCATGCTATGCAACGTGCTCACCGGGCTGAGTATTCATGACGTCACCGCCTGCTACAAAGTGTTTTGCCGCGAAATTTTCTCGCGGATCCATTTGCGGTCCGACCGGTTCAGTGTGGAAACCGAGATGACGGTGAAGTTGGCAAAGCTGGGCGTTCGCATCTACGAAGTGCCAATTGGGTATCACGGACGCACCTACGCCGAAGGCAAGAAGATCAGCTGGACCGACGGTATCGCCGCGGTATACCACCTTGTACGCTATCGCTTTAAGGATTAGGTACTCAAGAGCAGGCTGCTCTGAACGGCACGACCCGCTCCAACCCCTCCATTCTAGCCAGCCACATTTTGCCGGTTGGGCTGGTTGGTCTTGGTGAGTGCGCCCACGATGTGGTTCCATGTAACTAACCAGGGGACCATCAGAGAGAAGAACAGCCGGGCGCTCAACAACCGGACTGAAGTCTTTCCGGGGAAGCTTTTCCAGTCGAGTCGAAACGCAAAATAGATTTCCAACAGGAGCACGCACACCAGTGGGATAACAGTGCGAGCCACAAGCGCAACAGCAAGCACCTCCGCAAGGCAGCGCGCCAGATTTCGGAATAGACGCCCTCGCCTGATATTCATAACCCCATCGAGCGTTGCATAGCGCCCAAGATCTCTGAGAGCAGTCTTCAGGGTATGACGAGGCCGATAGTGCGCCTTGGCGCGTTCTGGGAAGGCTGGCTGGACGACTGCCCGGAGGCGTTGATCGAAGAGGCTATCTTCCGTAAGGCTCGTCTCGGGAAAACCGCCGACCCGTTGCCATAACTCTTTCCGAAAGGCCATGGAACGAGCGGTACATGACTTCGTTTGTTGATTTGGGTCCAGCTTAATTCCAAAAAAGGGCGCTGAGGCAATGTCCCAGGTGGTTTGCCAATCAGCGTCCAGGCAAGATCCGCCAAGCACATACTCAGCGTGACCGCTAAGAATAGGTTCCGTAAGGTTCTCCAGCCAGTCGGGACGGTAAACGCAACCGGCGTCCGCACAGGCAATCACCTCGGAGGAGGCAACAGCAATGGCAACATTTCTTCCGCGAGCGATCGGCCCCGGCGACTCTTTCAAACTGCAGCTCGGGTCGCGAATGGCGTTCAGATTTGCGTGAGCCAGGACGTTAGCCTGCAGGCGCTCCCATGTACCGTCCGTAGAACCGCCGTCAACGACGATGATCTCCGCCGGCGCGAGCCTCTGGCGGACGAGACTCGACAGCAGTCCGTCGATGTCATCCGCTTCGTTGAGCACGGTCGCGATTACGCTTACTGCTGACATCCCTACCAGCACCTCAAGTTGAGCTTCGCTGCATTCGTCGCGGGTCTGGCACGCGACAGTCTTGGCATCACAGTGGCTGTGGCTTGGGTAGAGCGGGCCTTCAGAGCGTTTGTGAGAACTCGTTTTGCGTTGCACGGTGAAACAACCGTGCAAAATCGAGCCCCGCAGGGGCGGAATCGCTTTTAGCCCAGGGCGTACCGGGGTCCCCAACGCGCGCCGTTTTTGCGCGTGTTGGAGTGGTCAAGCCCTGGGTAAAGTGGGAAAAATTAACGTGTCCCTTTAGGGACGGCACAATTCTCACACACTCTCTTCAGGCCCGCGTTCGGGTGTTGCAAAATTCCTAGCTTCAGCCCCTGCGGTCAGACGACCTCAATGGCTGAAGCGGTTTTCTTCCCGCGCCCGCACGCGGCGCTGAAGCGCCGCTCTACCCGTACAGGCCGGATACCCCAATCCTGGAACGGCTCTAGACAGATCTTCACAAATAAGTATACCTGTGAGCGGGTGTTGGTTGGCCGTGATGAATGCGTCAGAAGCACGGCCGCAGATTGAAATTGCAGAGATCAGGATTTGTTTTTTTCGGAGGAGCCTGCTCTTGTTAGCTCCCACACTTTGGCGTATTTATTCGAGACGTACACCGCGTGGTAAAGGTGCAGCAGCAGGCCTTCACGGCCATCGAGGAATCCGAGACGAAAAAAATAGTTGTAGATGAACGTCGACATCGGCCGTAAGACGATGTCGAGAAGGCTGAATCCACGATAGCTGCTGGTCACCGCCGCCCTCGCGCCCGCCGAAGAATAGCTGTTCATGTGCGCCATGTAGGAGGACAACGTGGGATACGCATCATGAACCATTGGGTTCTTGAGACGCCCAGTCCTCTGGTCAAACTCCGGTTTCAAAGCGATGCGGGGGTGCGGTTCAGCGCCGGTCATAAATCCACGGCCACGGCGAAAGAGTCGCAGCTTGGGATCGGGATAAAATCCTCCAAACCGCGTCCACTTCCCCAGAAACAGGTTCTTGCGCGGTATCCAATACCCGTTAAGAGCGCCAGGATTGCCGATCACTCCCCGGATTTCCTCCGCCAGTTCAGGGGTAATGATTTCGTCGGCATCCAGCGACAAGATCCAGTCTTGCGTACAGTTCTCGAAGGCGAAGGTTTTCTGCAGCGAAAACCCCGGCCACGCTTTCCCCAACACCTGGGCGCCGTATTGGCGCGCGATGTCGCAGGTTCGATCGGTCGAGCCCGAGTCAACTAGCACGATTTCATCCGCCCAGCGCACGCTTTCCAAGGTTTGGCCGATGATGGCCTCCTCGTTCATGGCGACAATGGCAACCGACAAACCCATAGATGAAACGTGCTCGCTCGCGTCTCAGCCGGTGCGACCCGCTTGGCGGAGAATTCTCGTTTTGGACTGCCGAGTATACAGTATTCATGCAGGGATTTCCGATTCGACTCCATTTGCGATGGAGCTCTCGATCATGAATTCCGTGTTGGAAGATTGAAGATTAAAGATTAAAGATGAAGGGCACTCATGAGAATTCTGGTTACTGGCGGCGCCGGTTACGTCGGTAGTCACGCCATTCGCTCGTTGGCGCGGCATGGACACCGCGTCACCGTGTACGACAATCTATCCACTGGCCACAGGTTTCTTGCTGATGGCTTCGAACTGATTGTCGCCGATCTCGGCGATGCGCCCCAGCTCTCCCGCGCTCTCTCCGATATCGATTTGGTCATGCATTTTGCGGGAAGTGCCTATGTTGGCGAGTCAGTCCTAAATCCCCGAAAGTATTTTCACAACAACGTACAGAATGGCTTGGCACTGGTGAACGCAGCGATGGACGCCGGTGTTCGCCATTTCCTCTTCTCTTCCTCGTGTGCGGTGTATGGCACGCCAGAGAAAGTACCGATTACCGAAGACACTCGCTGCCAGCCCGTCAACCCGTATGGTGACACGAAATTGTTCTTTGAACGCGTCCTCGAGGCATATTGCCGCGCCTATGATTTGCGAGCGGTTGCGCTGCGCTACTTCAACGCCGCAGGAGCAGACGAAAGCGGTGAAATCGGTGAACTACACCATCCCGAAACCCATTTGATACCTCTGGCGCTGGAAGCCGCTGCCGGATTGCGGCCACAGCTTGAACTGTTCGGCAACGATTATCCCACCTTCGACGGCACCTGCATTCGAGATTACATCCACGTCACCGATCTGGCGGAAGCGCACGCGCTGGCGGCGGAATTGCTGCAACGCCAGAGCGGCGGCGCCTTCACTGCGCTGAACCTTGGCAGCGGCGGCGGTCACTCGGTCCAGCAGGTCGTGTCCGCCGTTGAGAAGGTCAGCGGGCGTTCCGTCCCACTCCGCATAACAGCACGCCGGGCCGGAGACCCCCCCAGCTTGGTTGCCGATCCCACGCGCGCTCGACAACTCCTCCGCTGGAGTGCAAATCGGTCCCTGGAGGAGATTGTTGCTTCAGCCTGGAAGTGGCTGCACAGCGGCAGGAGACAGCATGTCAATGCGGGGGCTGCGAGCAGCGGCGAAGGCCCAAAATAAGCCGGAGCGGAATCCGGGCGCGGCAAACAGCTTCATAACCATTCGTCTCATCTCCCGTCTAACCCGCGACAGGAGGCACTATGTTCGACATTCGTAAACATGCAACCTTGGGGACAACGATTCTAGGATCACTGCTTGCGCTACTGTTGGCCACCTCAATCCAGGCGCAGGTCACACAGGATTTCCACCGTACGGTCCCTCTCTCCGCCAAGGGCCGGGTTTCGCTGGACAACATCAACGGCAACGTCGAGATCACCGGCTGGGACCGCAACGAGGTGCAGATCGATGCGGTGAAGAAAGCGCGCGATCAGCAGCGGCTCGATGAAGCTCGCATCGAAGTTAACGCTGCCAGCGACTCCGTGGAAATTAAGACCCGTTATCCGGAGGGCCACACCAACAACAACCCGGCATCTGTGCATTACCAAATACACGTGCCGCAGAATGCGCGCCTTGATCGCATCAACCTGGTCAACGGTTCGCTCACGGTGCAGAAAGTCAGCGGCGAAGTGATTGCCAATTTGGTGAACGGCAAGCTGCGGGTTGACGACCTGGCCGGGCGGGCCGATCTGTCCACCGTCAATGGCGGAATCGAAGCGAACTACGCTTCCTTGAACAATGTCCGCGAGATCAAGCTCAAGTCGGTAAACGGGTCTATTGAACTGGGGCTGCCCGACGCACCGAATGCCGAGGTCAAAGCCAGTACAGTGAGCGGCGGCATTCGATCGGACTTCCCTCTCGAAGTGCACGGCGGATACGTAGGTAAGAACCTCATCGGTAAGCTCGGCAGCGGAGGAACGTTAATCGCGCTGAGTAATGTGAACGGCAGTATTCGCATTGGCCGGGGACGCGGAAGCCTGTAATTTAGTAGTCAGTAGTCAGTAGTCAGCAGTCAGCAGTCAGCAGTCGCCGTGGCTTGCTCTGCTAAGGACTGAATGCTGTTCTTAGTACGGCCCGATAATGCCTCCGATATTGCGCGAGGCCGGCAGCTTCGTCATTGTCGCAAAGGCCTCCACGCCCCAGTATTTCGCAAACACGTCCAGGTACTTGTAACCTGAACCGGTGTTGAACAGCACCACGCGATCGCTGCTTGCGAGAAATCCGCTCTCCAACAATTGCCTGTACGCCGAGAGCGCGGCGCCTCCTTCCGGAGCCGCGAAGATGCCCTCCGCCGAAGCCATCTCCTTCACCCCGTCCATAATCTCGTCGTCACTGACGGCAATCGCCGTCCCGCCGCTCTGGCGCACGATGTCGAGAATGATGAAGTCGCCGTACGCCTTGGGCACTCGCAGTCCGGCCGCCAGCGTATGCGCCCCCTGCCACATTTCTGACGCCGCCTTTCCCTCATGTAAAGCTTTAGGGATTGGCGCGCAACCATCTGCCTGCACGCAAATCATCTTTGGTCGCTTGCCCTTTTCGATCCAGCCCAATTCCTCCATTTCCTCGAACGCCTTCCACATGCCGATCAGCCCGACGCCTCCTCCCGTCGGGTAAAGAATGGCGTCTGGCAAGCTCCATCCCATTTGTTCGGCCACCTCGTAGCCCATCGTTTTCCCACCTTCGACGCGGAACGGCTCCTTCAGGGTCGACATATCGAACCAACCTTCCTGCTCTTTGCGCTCGGCGACCATTCGCCCGCAATCGCTGATCAGCCCATCCACCAGCGTCAGGTGTGCGCCGCTGGCTTCGACCTCCAACCGATTCGCGATGGGCACATCCTTCGGCATGAAGACGTATGCCTCCAGCCCGGCGGCGGCGGCATAGGCGGCCAGTGCTCCTCCGGCGTTGCCTGCCGAAGGCGCAGCCAGCTTGGTGAGCCCATAATGACGCGCCATGGTCAGCGCCGCACTCATGCCCCGCGCTTTGAATGAGCCTGTCGGATTCAACCCATCGTCCTTAATCAGCAGATTAGGATGCTTGCGGCTCGGCAGCATCGGCGTAAATCCCTCGCCCAGCGTCACCGGTTCGGCATCGGGAAGCACCGCCGCGTAGCGCCACATACTCTTCGGTCCAGCCTTGACCGACTCGCGAGACGCGTTCCGTCGAAGCGCCGCGAGATCGTAGCGCACATACAGCGGGCCGCCATCCTCGGAGCAAACGTTTTGTGCTGTCTCCGCCATGAACGTCGCGCCGCACTTACTGCATTCGAAACCGATAATCTTTGCCATGGAATGATTGCCTCGAAAAACCTCGCAGTGTAACACCCATCGCCGCTTCCGCGCAGCGAGGTGCGTTACTCTTGAGTGTTATAATCCGCGCAATTTCCGCCAATCCGATGCCTGAGCCGTCCACCCCGCTGATGCGGCAGTATGCCGCGGTCAAGAAAGAGCATCCCAATGCGCTCGTCTTCTTTCGTCTGGGCGACTTCTACGAACTTTTCTTCGAAGATGCCATGGTGGCGTCGCGGGAGTTGCAGATCACGCTGACCTCGCGCAACAAGGAAAAGGGCATCGCGATACCGATGTGTGGCGTCCCGTATCACTCGGCCGAGAGCTACATCGCCAAGCTGATCCGCAAAGGATTCAAGGTCGCCATCTGCGAACAGATGGAGGACCCGCGCATGGCCAAAACGCTGGTGAAGCGCGAAGTCACTCGCGTGCTCACGCCGGGTACTGCGGCCGACGTGCATCTCGGCTCGGAGGAAAATAATTTCCTCGGCTGCGTGGCGCGGGCTGGAAATGCTTTCGGCTTCGCGGCGTTGGACCTCTCGACCGGCGAATTTCGCGCGACCGAATTTCAGGGCGAAGATGCCGAGCGCAGGGTGCGCGAGGAACTGTTGGTGCTGCGTCCGCGTGAAGTGCTGTTCGCCTCGTCGCTTCCTCTCTTCGATCAACCACACAGCAGTGCCGCTTCGCCCGTGGCGGCATCGGCGCCGCGCATCACGTCGCTGGAAAATGCCTCCTGGGCCGAGACGCCGCTCGACGATTGGGTGTTCTCCCCTGACTACGCGATTCCGCAGGTGGAAAATCATTTTGGTGTGCTCTCGCTGGAAGGATTCGGACTGGCGAACCGATCGGCTGCGGCGACCGCGGCGGGAGCCATCCTGCATTACGTTCGCACGACGCAGCGTGGCACGCTCGATCATGTGGACCGCATTGGTTTCTACGAGCGACAAAACTGTCTGGTGCTGGACGCGGTCACGGTGCGCAACCTTGAGTTGATCGAGCCACTGTTCGCCGGCGCCGCCGACAATGCCACGCTGTTCCGCTGCCTCGACTGCACCATTACCCCGATGGGCAAACGCCTGCTGCGCGCCTGGATGCTGCGGCCTTCGATTGATGCCGGCGAGATCAACCAGCGGCTTGATGCTGTCGAAGGCATGGTGAAGGACGTGGTTGCGCGCGAGGAACTCCGCCGCTCGCTGGAAGGCATTCTCGATCTGGAGCGCTTGCTAAGCCGCGTAACTCTGGAGACCGCGAACCCGCGTGACCTGCTGGCGCTGGCAACATCGCTGGCTAAGCTGCCCACCGTGCGGGTGGCGCTGTCGCACTTCCCAGCGGAGCGCCTCCTGGCGCTGCATTCGCAATGCGACGAACTGGGAGACCTGCGTAACCGGCTCGTGATGTCGCTCGAAGACGCGCCACCGCTGACGCTGGTTGACGGCGGGGTTATCCGCTCGGGAGTGGATGCGGGACTCGACGAGCTTCGCGACCTGAGCCGTAACAGCAAGCGATACATCGCGCAGATCGAGCAGCGTGAACGCCAGCGCACCGGCATCGGTTCGCTGAAGGTCAAGTTCAACAGCGTCTTTGGCTATTACCTCGAGATCTCCAAGGCGAACCTGCACCTCGCGCCGGCGGAGTACGAACGCAAGCAAACCCTGGTCAACGCCGAGCGATTTACCACACCGGAGCTGAAAGAGTACGAGGTCAAGGTACTCGACGCCCAGGAGAAGATGGTGGAGATCGAGCGGCGCTTGTTCGCAGAGTTGCGCACCGCGATTGCCGCCGAGGCGCGCCGCATCCGGCAGACCGCGCTAGCGCTGGCGGAAATCGACGTGCTCGCTTCGTTTGCCGCGCTTGCCGCGAATCGCAGCTATTGCCGTCCCCTGTTTAAAGACGGCGCCGACATCGAAATTGTTGAAGGGCGTCACCCCGTGATCGAGCAGATGGAAATCCCCGGAGCCACCAATCGCTTCGTCCCTAACGATCTCTATCTGAACGGCACAACCAATTCGATCCTGGTCATCACCGGGCCAAATATGGGAGGCAAGTCCACTTACTTACGGCAGGCTGCGCTGATCGTGCTGATGGCACAGATGGGGTCGTTCGTTCCCGCCCGCTCGGCAAGCCTGGGACTGGTGGACCGAATCTTCACCCGCATCGGCGCGGCCGATAACCTGGCGCGCGGGCGCTCGACCTTCATGGTGGAGATGACCGAGACCGCGGCGATCCTCAACACCGCGACCTCTCGCTCGCTGATCCTGCTCGACGAGGTAGGGCGCGGCACTTCAACCTACGATGGATTGGCGATCGCGTGGGCCGCCATCGAATATATCCACGCCAACACCCGCGCCAAGACGCTGTTCGCCACGCATTATCACGAGTTGACGGAGCTGGCTGACCGGTTGAGCGGAGTGAAGAACTATCATGTCTCGGTGAAGGAGAGCGGCGGCGGGATTGTTTTTCTGCGCAAGGTGGAAGAAGGCGCAGCCGACAAGAGCTACGGTATTGAAGTCGCTAAGTTGGCCGGTCTGCCTTCCGACGTAGTGAATCGCGCGCGCGAGGTGCTGGCCGAGCATGAGAGCGCCGAGCGGAACGCGGTCAAGCATCTGGCGCACGATGAAACTGCCGAGACCGCGCCGTTGCAGCTGACTATTTTCACTCCGCTTTCGCAGAAGATTGTGGATCGCATCAAGGAGACCGACCTCAACCGCATCAGCCCCATGGACGCGCTGACCCTGCTGCATGAACTCAAAAAGCAGATGGACTAAGGCGTACCTCCCTGCGTACCTGAATTTCTCCGCCCCAAGCGTTACACTTCCTTATCCCTTATGTCTTCCAGAGGCAGCCTCGAACTTCGTCAGCAGGTCGGTCAACTGCTCATCATGGGCTGCGGCGGGACCGCGATGTCGGCGCGTCTGCGATCCATGCTAGGCACGCTGCATCCGGGCGGCGTCATCCTCTTCCAGCGCAACATCGAGGACGTTGCCCAAACGCACGCGCTGCTGCGCGATGTGCAGAAGGCGGTTTCCACTCCGCTGTTTCTGTGCGTGGACATGGAAGGCGGAACGGTCGATCGCCTGCGCGATGTGATCGCGCCAGCGCCAGCCGTCGCCGAGGTCACAGCCGCAGGTTCGAAGAAGCTCTTCCGCAAACATGGCCGCATCATCGGCGAAGAAGCGCGCGCCTTGGGTTTCAACACCGACTTCGCACCAGCGCTCGACCTTCAGCTTGAGCCATCGAAAAGTGTGCTAGGCTCGCGAACAGTTTCGGCCGATCCTAAAGAGACGATCCAATACGCGCGCGAGTTCCTGCGCGGGCTTAGCGACTGTAAGATTCTTGGCTGCGGCAAGCACTTTCCGGGACTCGGGGAAGCGAATCTCGACTCGCACAACGAACTGCCCGTGATCGACAAGCCTTGGAAGCGCCTGTGGAACGAAGACCTGCTTCCCTATCGTGAGTTGCGGCGAGACTTGCCATTCGTGATGGTGGCACACGCGGCTTATCCGCAGGTTACGGGTGACCGCACGCCCGCGTCGCTGTCGAAGAAATGGATGAGCGAGGTCCTGCGCAAGAAGATCGGTTATCGTGGGCTCATCATAACTGACGATCTCGACATGGGTGGAGTGCTGGCAGCCGCGTCGATCGAGGAGGCTGCGGTCGAGACCTTACGTGCCGGAGCAGACATGTTCCTTATTTGCCAGAAAGAAGAAAGCGTGTGGCGGGCGTTTGAGGCGGTTTACAAGCAGGCCGAGAATGACAAGAAGTTTGCCAAGCTCATCGCGGAGAAGTCGGGAAAAGTGTTGGCGGCGAAAAAGAAGCCGCGCGCCTTGAGGTCGCGTATGGCTGCCGCTCCAACCCGGAAAACCGTGGACAAGCTCCGCCGCAACATCTGGGAGTTCAGCGAAGAAGTGCGGGCCAGCACACTTGCGGCTCGTCTTTGAAGGGGCGCAGCTTTAGCTGCGCCTTATTCCGCAAAAGTAAAAGGCTTCAGCCCTGAGGGAATCCGATTTATGAAGTCTGATTGCACATCGACGACTTCGTTAACGTACATAAGAGGCGAATGCCCTCAGCGGCTGAAGCCGATCCTATTGGCGAACGGCCACGGCACGGCTGAAGCCGCGCCCCTTCAAAACGGTTCCTCGGAGCTTGCGCCTTGATCGTCGCCGGCGTGATGAGCGGCACCTCGGCCGACGGCATCAACGTCGCGCTGGTGCGCATCCAAGGGCGCGGCTTCCGCTCCCGTTTCGAACTGCTGGCGCATTACGAGTTTCCCTATCCGGCCACTGTTCGGCGGGCGATCCTCGCGACCATGAACGCAGGCCGCGCGAGCGTCGCGGACCTTTCGCGGCTGCACTTCCTGCTTGGCGAACTTTATGCGGACGCGGTCCGTGCTGCCCAGCGACGCGCGCGTCTGGAGTGCGAACTGGTCGGTTGCCACGGGCAGACGCTCTACCACCAGGGAAGTCCCGCGCTCTTCCTAGGGCGCCGCATTGCCTGCACCTGGCAAAGCGGCGAAGCGGCCATTATCGCGGCGAAAATCGGGGTGCCTGTGGTTTCCGATTTCCGTCCCTCCGACATGGCCGCAGGCGGCAAAGGCGCACCACTGGTGCCTTTTCTCGATTACGTACTCTACCGCCATCGCCGTTACGGGCGCATCGTGCAAAACCTTGGCGGCATCGCTAATCTCACGGCGATTCCGCCGCGCGCGCTTCCCGAAGCTGTAGTTGCCTTCGACACCGGTCCGGGCAACATGGTGATCGACGCTGTCACCGAGCGGCTGTTCGAGCGCCCCTTTGATCGCAACGGACGAATTGCCGCGCGCGGTAAACCCATCGAGCGAGTGCTGCAACAGTTGCTCCGCAATCCATTCTTCCGCCAGAGGCCGCCGAAGACCGCCGGGCGCGAGCAGTTTGGCCGTGAGTTCGTGCGCGAGCTTTTGCGACTTTGCCGCCGCGCTGACGAGCATGACATCGTCGCCACAGCAACCGCGCTCACCGCCCGTTCCATCGGCATCGCCGTGCGCAAGTTTGTGCTGCCATTGGTCGAGCCGCCTGTACGTTTTCGCGAACTCGTAGTTTCCGGTGGAGGAACAAATAATCTGACCCTGATGCGAATGATTCGCGAAGAATTGGCGCCTCTGAAAATGCGAGTCCGCACCAGCGACGATTTTGGACTCCCCTCGCAGGCGAAGGAAGCTGTGGCTTTCGCGATGCTGGCCTACCAAACTTGGCGCCATCTGCCGTCAAACATTCCATCCGCGACCGGCGCCGAGCGTCCGGCGGTCCTGGGCAAGGTCAGCTATGCGTAGGTTCCTTTTCACCACGGAGAACACGGAGGGCACGGAGAAATTCCAGAGGTCATTTACCACAGAGACCCGGAGGCACAGAGAAGAAAGACCTGAAGTAAGAAACAAATGCAATACAAAGAAGCTTGGGCCGGAACAGAAAGAGTGGCAATTTGGACATCTCAAATCTAATTTTTCTCTGTGCCTCTGTGTCTCTGTGGTTTTGTTCCTCGCCGGTTGTGCGCGCAAGCCCGACCCCAACACACTGGTGATGGTCATTGAGAGCAGTCCGACGAATCTTGACCCCCGGGTCGGGGTGGATGCGCAGTCGGAGAGAATCGACGAACTGCTCTTCGATTCGCTGGTCCGCCGGGACGATCACTTCAACCTACAGCCGTGGCTGGCTGACAGTTGGGAAATACCCAATGCGCAAACCTACATTTTTCATCTGCATCATGGGGTTCACTTTCACAACGGGCAGCTCCTGACGGCGCGCGACGTCAAGTGGACGTTCGATTCGCTCCTCAGCGGTAAAATCCGCAGCGCTAAAACGAGTACCTACGCGCCCGTCGACCGCATCGACGCGCCTGACGACTACACCGTCGTTTTTCACTTGAAGGAGCCGTTTGCGCCGATGCTATGGAACCTCTCCGACGGCGCCATCGGCATCGTGCCTTACGGCAGCGGCGACGACTTTAATCGCCAACCCATCGGCTCCGGGCCATTCCGTTTTGTGCGCGCGCAGATGGACAAGGAAGTGGTGATCGAACGCAATCCCGAATATTGGGCGATGCCAGCCAAGCTGGAGCGCGTGGAGTTCAAGGTAATCCCTGACGCCACTACACGCGCGCTCGAACTGCGAAAGCGAAGCGCCGACATCGCCCTGAACTCTTTGGTCGCCGACACGGTGGTTGCTCTGGAGCGCGGTCGCGATCTCACGGTCACGAAATCGGACGGCACAATTTACGCCTACCTTGCCATGAACTTGCGCGATCCCATCCTGAAGGATGTTCGCGTTCGCCACGCCATCGCGTATGCCATCAATGTGGAGCCTATAATTCATTACTTGCTGCGCGACCAGGCGCGCCCCGCGTACAGCGTGCTGCCGCCCCAGCACTGGGCCTACGATGCCGATGTTGCAAAGTATCCTCACGACCCGGCGCGGGCGCGGCAGATTCTGGATGACGCAGGCTACCGGGCGACCAACGGTATTCGGTTTCACCTCACCATGAAGACTTCCACCGACGAGTCGACGCGTCTGCTGGCGGCGGTGCTGCAGCAGCAACTGCGCGAAGCCGGCATTGCGCTCGATATCCGCACCTTCGAGTTCGCAACGTTCTTTGCCGACGTGACCAAAGGCGCTTACCAGATCCATTCCTTGCGTTGGGTCGGTGGCAGCAATCTCGATCCTGACATCTTCGAACACGTCTTCGATTCCGCCAGCTTCGCGCCTAAACGCGCCAACCGCACCTTCTACTCCAACCCGCGCGTGGACGAGCTGATCCGTGAAGCCCGCAGCACTGTTGACCAGCAGAAACGCAAAACCATCTTTGACGAGGTCCAGCGCATCCTTGCCGAGGACCTGCCGTACATCAACCTTTGGTATCTCGATAACGTGTTGGTGCACACCAACCGAGTGCGGGGAATCGAGCTGAGTCCCTCGGGCAACTACGATTTCTTACGCACGGCGGAGCTGGCGCGCTGAGTGAAACCCAATCTTCAGGACGCGTGTTAACATCGAAATACAGCATTACTGAAGGACTGCAGCAGCTTGCGCATACTTTTCGTCGGTGATATTTTCGGACGCCCCGGGCGCACCATCGTTCACGAGCGCCTGCCTGAATTACAAAAGCAACACGGCGTTGAACTCACCATCGCCAACGGTGAGAACTCCGCCGGCGGCTTCGGCATCACTCCACAAATTGCCGAAGAACTGTTCGAACTCGGCATTGATGTCATCACCACCGGCAATCACGTCTGGGACAAACGCGAGATTATCGATTACCTGAACTCCGCCAACGGAAATGAGGCGTCCCTGGCCCGCCGTGTCCTGCGTCCGGCAAACTATCCGATGGGTTCCCCGGGCTTTGGATGGTACGAGGGGCGCACGCGCAGCGGTGTCGCCTATTGCGTCATCAATCTTCAGGGCCGCGTGTTTATGACCAACAACGACGACCCCTTTCGCTTCGCCGATCAGCTGCTCAAGCAGATCACCGCCAAAGTAATCCTGGTGGATTTCCACGCCGAAGCCACGTCTGAGAAGATTGCGATCGGCTGGTACCTGGAAGGAAGAGTAACGGCGGTGCTCGGAACCCACACCCACGTGCCCACAGCCGACGAGCAGGTGCTAAAGGGCGGCACAGCCGTGCAAACCGACGTGGGAATGACCGGCCCCTACGACGGAGTCATCGGCGTGCAAAAGGAACAAATCCTCGCTCGCTTTCTGACTAATATGCCGGCTCGGTTCGAGGCAGCGACTGCCGACGTGCGCTTGTGCGCAACTCTGATCGATTGCGATTCCACGACCGGGCGTGCAACTGCAATCCAGCGCATCATGCTGCGCCAGGATTAGCGCAGCAGTTGCTAATCGCGGGTCGCTGCATTAGCCTCTTCGCCATGTCCCTCTCCGACGAATTCTGGATGGAGGAAGCGCTTCGTGAGGCGCAACGTGCGCTCGCGCTGGGCGAGGTTCCCGTTGGAGCAGTCGTCGTGAGCGAGGGCCGAATCGTCGGCCGGGGCTGCAACCGTCCTCTCTCTACTAACGATCCCACGGCGCACGCTGAAATTCTGGCGCTGCGCGAAGCCGGAACGGCCATCGACAACTACCGTCTGCTCGACTGCGATCTCTACGTGACGGTTGAGCCCTGCCCAATGTGCGCCGGCGCTATCACTCATGCGCGGATCCGCCGCCTGATTTACGGAGCGGAAGACGCGAAAGCAGGCGCTGTACACTCCATGCTCCAGCTCCTCAATCATCCCAAGCTGAACCACAAGGTCGAAGTCAGCTCAGGAGTGCTGGCCGCACGTTGCATGCACCTGGTGCAAAGCTTTTTCCGGGAGCGGAGGAGTGAAGGCGATAACGATCGATAAGCGCTCACGCGCCGATAGCGACATGGCCTTTTGCCGCCCTGACCAGCGCCAGCGCGGTGAAATCGTTCTGTGCGGGCGCCGCTCGCATGAACTGCTGCACGCCTTCGAGGATCGCGGCAGCCATACCTCTCGCGCTTTCGACCGAGGAGCGCTCCAATTGCTGTTTGACGCGCTCCAGCCCAAACTCTTCCTTCTTGTACGCAGCCTCCACCACACCCCGCGACACCAGAAGCAAGGACGCGCCAGGCTGCAAAGCGGCGATCGGCGCTTCATACGTAGAAGCAGAAAACAGTCCCAGCGGAAGGCCGGTAGCTGGCAATTCGGTGATCCCCGAAGGATCGCACAACAATCCCGGAGTGTGCCCCGCGTTGGCATAACAGATGGTGCCGAGCTCCTCGTTATAGCAGCCCAGAAAGGCAGCACAGGAGCGCACCCCGGCAGCGGCGCGGCGAATGCTGAGGTTCAGTTCCAGGCAGAATTCCATCATGGTATCGGCTTCGTTGATTTCCTCGTCGGCAAATCTCTCACTGCCCAATTTCTGGAATGTCTGCCGTGCCGCCGACACAATCTGCTGGTTCTCTTCGTGACTTCCGGCAACGTCGAGCAAGCCAAACACAACCCGGTTGGGGTTGGCACGAAGGAAATGGTAAAGGTCGCCGCCCACCCGTTGCCCATGAACCATGCCGGCGATGTCGGCGCCGGAAACAGCGGGAAAATCTGCTTGGGTCGGAACAGCGCAGGAAGGCGCTTCGCGCTCGCGTTGAAAAGATAGCTTCATAGAAGGCGGTTAATCATAGCCCAAATCCTACAAATTGCAAGAGCGTTGTCGGGCCCGGTTTTCATCACGGCGGTTTGCTCGTTCTCATTGCGCAACGATGGGCCGGCTGCCTAAGCTTCAAGAAGCTGAGCCAGGAGATGGTGCTCTGTTAGGATTGAGGTTTGATGAGCAGCAACTCTGAAGCAACCCCCGAAGATGTCAAAGGGCCCCTTACGCCCACAATTCCTCAATCCTCAACCACCGCTGGGACAAGCGCTCTTAACCTTAGCAAGACAAGCGAGTTACAAGACCCTCCGCTGCTTGCCGGAACAGCCGCCAAGCACCTGCAGGAGGAGGACGATAGGCGAGATCTGTTTCAGTACCTGCCGGAAACGTACAGCCTGTCGCATCGCCTGCGCAGGCATGGTTGGTCCACGCTCCGCTACCTGACGCAAACCGAAGTGCATACCTATGCCTTCTCGGTGGCGGCCAATGCGATCCTCTCGTTCTTTCCGTTTATCGTCTTGCTGCTGACGCTTATCCGCCGGGTCATTCGCTCCCAGGCCATGTACAACGTGGTGCTGGAACTGTTGCGCGACTATCTGCCGAGCAATAAAGATTTCGTTATCCGCAACTTGCAGTTTCTCGCCAGCGTGAGAGGCCGCGGTCAGGCGCTGTCTTTCGTGATGTTGCTGATCACCTCGACGGGAATTTTTCTTCCGCTGGAAGTAGCACTCAACAGGATCTGGGGCTTCAAGAAGAACCGGTCCTACCTGATGAACCTGGTGGTCTCGCTAGGACTGGCCTTGGCATGCGGTTGCCTGGCAATGCTTTCGATCGCCCTGACGGCGCAGAACCTGAAGATGCTGGGGCTGGTGATTGGCGGCCAGAACTTCGTCTTCGCGGGACTAGGATTCATCGTGATGAAAGCTTCGGCGATTTTGGCTACGATTGGAATCTATTTCCTGATTTACTGGGTACTGCCGCATGGCAAGGTCCCGGCGCGAGCGGTGCTGCCGGCGGCGATCATCACCGGCTTGGTGTCGGAAGCGGCGAAGTACATCTACATCCTGCTGCTGCCGTGGCTGAACTTTCACGAAGTGTACGGTCCGTTCGCGGTTTCCGTGACCCTGATGTTCTGGTCGTTCTGGAGCGGAATGCTGTTGCTAGGCGGCGCGTATTTGTCGGCGGCTGAGCACAGCGCTCGCGTGGAAGCGAGAAGGGCGACGGCGGCCGCACAGCGCTGATTTCTGGCCACCAGCGCTGCGGATTGTGCATCCATTCCTTCATAGTGTACGGTCCATTTGCGGATTCTGTAACCCTGATGTTCTGGTCGTTCTGGAGTGGAATGCTGGTGCTGGGCGACGCGTATTTGTCGGCGGCCGAGCACAGCAGCCGAGTCGAGGCCAGAAGAGCAACGGCGGCGACGCAGCGCTGATCTCTTGCCACTAGCGCTGCGGATTGTTCATCCATTCCTTCATAGGGAGATGAACACTGAATGATCCGCAAATTGAAGTCCGGAGAATACCGGCTCTACTCACGCAAGAAAGACCCCAAGACCGGAAAGCGCCGAAACCTCGGCACGTTCAAGAGCCGCGACCAAGCCGAGGCCCACGAACGCGCAGTGCAATATTTCAAGCGGGCCTGAACGGCGCAGAGGTGTCACTCCGACCGAGCCGCTTGGCCGCGGGTGCAGGAACCTGTTTTTCGCTCGCTTGACAGCAGGTCCTTCGACTCGGTCGCCGCGGCGACCTCGCTCGGATGACAAATTTACTACTTCCCCGCCTTCGTCCACTCATCCACCCAATCGTTCACCGTCTGGTACCACAGGCGGCTGTTCTGCGGCTTCAGCACCCAGTGGCCCTCGTCGGGGAAGTAGAGCATCTTCGACGGAATCTTCAGCCGTTGCACGGTGGTGAACAACTGGAAGCCTTCCGAGACGTCGAGCCGGTAATCAAGCTGGCCATGCACCACCAGGATCGGCGTCTTAAAGTTTGTCGCCGACAGATGCGGCGACCACTTGCGATACATCTCGCGGTTGGTCCATGGAGTGCCCTTGAACTCCCACTCGTTGAACCACAACTCTTCGGTCGTGCCATAGGCCGACTCGGCGTTGAACATGCCATCGTGCGACACCAGGCACTTGAAGCGCGCGGTGTGGCCTTCGATCCAGTTGATCGCATATCCACCGTAGCTGGCGCCCAGAGCGCACTCGCGATCCTTGTCAACGAATGGATAGGTCTTCTCGGCATAGTCGAGGCCCAACATCAGGTCATGGAAGGGAGCGCCGCCCCAATCGCCATTGATGGCGTCGATGAACTTCTGCCCGTAGCCGGTCGAACCGTGGAAGTTGACCATGATCACCACATAACCGTTGGCGGCAAACAGTTCGGGATTCCAGCGATACGACCAGTCGTCGCCCCACGCGCCTTCTGGTCCGCCGTGAATAAGGAACTTCACCGGATACTTCTTGTTGGCATCGAAATTTGGCGGCTTCACCACGAAGCCCTGGACTTTCTCCTTCGCCGCGCCGGTGAACCAGAAATTCTCCAGCGGCTGCATCTGGACGTGTGAGAGGACGAACTCGTTAAGCTTGGTCAGCGACTCCGCCTTTGACAGCTCACATTGCGGAACTGTGTAAGCGTCCGCTGGAAGCTTCGCTAGACCCTTGAAATCGTACGTACAGTATGGACGCTGTGTAGACGCGCTGTAAATCTCATTGGGCGCGGCGATCGACATGCGATCGAAGAGCAGCGTCTTGCCATCGGGCGTTGGCGTCGGGCTGTCATTGAATCCGGCGACGAGTTCCAGCGGCCAGGGTTTCGGATCAGTGACGTTGATCTTGTAGATCGGCGCTTCGCCTTCGTTCTCGGCGGTGAAGTAGATGGTCTTCGAGTCCGGCGACCACGTCATCGAATCGACCCAGCGATCGAAGGTTGGCGTCAGGTCGGTGATCTTGCCGGTCGTGCGTTCGTACAGCATCAGGCGGAAGCGGTCGCTTTCATAGCCGCCGCGCAACTGCGAGCGATAGGCGATGTACTTGCCATCCGGCGAATACATTGGCGTTCCATCGCTGCCCGGGTTGGTTGTGATCCTCTTCGGCGTTCCGCCAGCGGTCGGCACTAGAAAAATGTCGCTGTTCGTGCTGGTGGCTTGCACTTCATCGATGTCGCTGCTGAAGGCGATCTCCTGCCCATCCGGCGAAAATTGATACTGGTCCTGCCCGCCGAGACTGAAGGGTGGCACATCGTGAGCGCCGGGCGTCAAGTCGCGCGCCACGCCTCCATCGGCCGAGACGAGAAACAGGTGGCTGTACTTGCCATCGAAATAATGGTTCCAGTGGCGAAACATCAGTTGGGTGAAGATCTTGGCCTTCACCTGCGACTTGGCTTGCTCCTCGTCGCGCTGCTTATTGCAGGCATCGTCCTTGCAATCGGGATAGACCGATGAGACGAACAGGATGCTCTTGCCGTCGGGCGACCATATTCCGCCCGAAGCCTCGGTTGAGATACTGGTCACCTTGCGCGCCTCGCCGGCCAAGGTACCGCCGACAGAGTCGAAATCTTGAACCCAGATTTGCGAAGCCCCATCGCGCGATGACTCGAACATGACGTGCTTGCCGTCGGGCGAGAAGCGAATACGGTCCTCCCCGGTCCCAGTGACGGGAGTAAGGCGGCGCGCCTCGCCGCCGTTGACGGGAACGATCCACAGATGCGGCTTGCGCGTGTTTTCATCGAAGTTCACGTCCACTGCGCTGAACGCCACCCATTTGCCGTCGGGCGAAACCATGGGCTCGCCGATGCGCTTGAGTTGCATCATGTCTTCGAAGGTAAAGGGGTGCTTGCTCTGTGCCAAGCCGCACAATGAGCAGAATAATAGGAACAACGCGATACGATGTATCATGAGACCTCCCGGCGCGGGCACGGAAAATATGCAGGAATGGGAGTGCGCCCTAAAGACTGGTTAGTCTAAATCACTGGGACGAATGTATGAAACCAGGGCCGAACTTGGGTAGCAGTGCAGTTTGACGCAGCCATTCGTTAAGCCGCAGTCGGGCCGGCCTGACAGCAACCTTCAACCCATACCCCGTGACTGCTGTCACCGACAACGATCTGCGATTGCGCGATACTTAAGGTTAGCATCGGGTCCTTTATCCCGCTTGACAGCAGTCGACTGATCGCGCGAGGAAACATTTAGGCACTCGGTCGAGGCATTGAAATTGGCAGCTAAAGCTATTGGGTAACCTCGGTCCTGAAATCCTGCATCCTAACTTCGCGGAGAACAACCCTATGAGCAAGACGAGTAAAGTACCTTCTCTTATCGTTCTGGCAGCCGCATCCATCGCACTGACGTTTGGCGTTGCTGGATGCAAGAAAAACGACACCCAGCAAACCGGTGCCCAGAATCCACCGGCGCAGACCGATCAGTCGCAGGATCCAGCAGCTGCGGCCAACCTGGCCCCCACGGACGCGACCCAGGCGACGGGTACCAATCAGCAGCAGCCAGCCAGCCAGCCGGCACAGCAGACCTACCAGCAACCTGCGCCGTCGGATCAGAGCTATCAACAGCCTGCTGCCGCGCCGGAGCAGAACTATCCCAATAACGATTACGACACCGGCGATCAGGACACAAACTACGGCCAGCCGGTGCTTCAGGCCCAACAACCCCCGCCACCGCTCCCGGAGTATTCGCAGCCGGAATGCCCTGGCGAAGGCTATCTGTGGACGCCCGGATATTGGAGCTACGCTCCTCAGGGCTATTACTGGGTGCCTGGCGTTTGGGCGCAGCCGCCTCAGGTGGGCTTCCTGTGGACGCCCGGATATTGGGGATTCATCGGCGGCAGGTATCGCTACCACTACGGATATTGGGGCCGGCATATCGGCTACTACGGCGGGATTAACTATGGAAACGGCTACGTTGGCGTCGGTTATCAAGGCGGCTACTGGAGCGGAAATCGTTTCACCTATAACCGTGCCGTCAACAATGTGAACATCACCAACGTTAGCGTGTATAACCGCACCGTAACGAACACGGTGATCAATAACGTCACCATCAACAACACCACAGTTAACCGCGCCAGCTACAACGGGCCGGGAGGCGTCACTCGTAGGCCTCTGCCGGCGGAAAACGCCGCCATGCGTGAGCAGCGCGTTCCTCCGATGACCACGCAGGTGCAGCACCAGCAGGCAGCAGCACAGAATCGCCAGCAGTTTGACTCGGTCAATCACGGGCATCCGGCCGTTTTGGCGGCACCGAAGCCCATCGCGGCAGGCAAACCGGTCGCTCCGGTGATTCCTGCACGTCCTGCTGCGAGCACGCGACCAGCGCCGCAGCAGCGTCCTGCTCCTCAGCCACCGCAGCAGGCTAAGCCTGCTCCGCAGACGCGTCCGGCTACTCAGCCGCAGCAGCAGCAGGCTAAACCTGCGCCGCAGACGCGTCCCGCTACTCAGCCACGGCCACAGCAGCAGGCTAAACCCGCACCTCAGCAGCGTCCTGCTCCTCAGCCACGGCCGCAGCAGCAGGCTAAACCCGCACCGCAGCAGCGTCCTGCTCCTCAGCCACGGCCACAGCAGCAGGCTAAACCCGCACCTCAGCAGCGTCCTGCTCCTCAGCCACCGCAGCAGCAGGCTAAACCCGCACCGCAGCAGCGTCCTGCTCCTCAGCCACGGCCACAGCAGCAGGCTAAGCCGGCTCCGCAGCAGCGTCCTGCTCCTCAGCCACGGCCACAGCAGCAGGCTAAGCCGGCTCCGCAGCAGCGTCCTGCTCCTCAGCCACAGCAGCAGCAGGCTAAACCTGCGCCGCAGCAGCGTCCTGCTCCTCAGCCACCGCAGCAGGCTAAGCCTGCACCGCAGCAGCGTCCTGCTCCTCAGCCACAGCAGCAGGCTAAGCCGGCTCCGAAGAAGCAGCCTCCAGCCGAAGAGAAGAAGCCGCCGCGGTAGCGGCGATCCGCTGCGTTCAATCGCGCAACAGGATGGGCGAAGCTCCGGCTTCGCCTTTTCTTTTTTGTGTGAGGCGCGTGTCCGACGATTGCGGGTGAAAGTTCCTTACCCAACCTTGCTCTCTTGCCCGCAGCGGAGTGCCCGAGCGATTGCATGGGCGGAACCAGTGAGTGGCGGCCTGCATCGAATACAATAGACTCAAGGACTATCCCCTAATGAAGTACTACCTGGTTCCCTCGCGCCTCCTTACATTCTCTTTGTTGTTGCTCACGCTCTGTTTGGTATGCCCGGCAAGGGCGGATGAACGGGGCGAGGGCCCACTTGACCCTTCGCAGCCGACGAACATCACCGTCGAAAAGATCATCCAGAACTTTGCCGCCAAGGAAAAGCTGTTCAAGATTGCGCGTGAGCAATACACGTATCGCCAAGACGTGATGGTGGAAACGCTCGACGGCGACACCGTGGACGGTGAGTTCCGTCAGGTTACAGATGTGCTCTTCGACGATCAGGGCCATCGCATCGAGCAGGTGGTGTTTGCCCCGCAGTCAACCTTGCAGCGCATTTCCATGACCCGTGAGGACTTCGACGACATTCAGCATCGCCTGCCTTTTGTGCTGACCAGCGACGAAATTCCGGAATACTCGATTCTTTACGTCGGCAAGCAAAGAGAAGACGAACTCGGGACCTACGTCTTCGATGTTGCGCCCAAGCAAATCGAAAAGAACAAACGTTATTTCCAGGGGCGCATCTGGGTCGATGACCACGACTTCCAGATCGTAAAGACCTATGGCAAGAACGTTCCCGACATAGGCGTTGGCAAGCATCACGGGGACAACGAGAACCTATTTCCCAAGTTCACTACCTGGCGGCAGCAAATTGACGGGCAATATTGGTTTCCGGTTTACACCAAGATCGACGACGAGCTTCACTTCTCCAGCGGCGACGTTCATATAAAACAAGTGGTGAAGTACACCAACTACAAGCGCTTCGGAGCCAAGTCGAAGATCATCTACGAGGGCCAGGAAATCTCGAAGGATCAGCCGCAGTCGGGCACGCCGCAGCCCAGTAAGACGCCGCCACCTCCGAAGCAGTAGAGCGGCTATTCGCTGAAGGCTCCTTGAAGGGCGACGTTCGGGTAGGCCGGGCCTTTAGAGTGTGTGTGAGAACCTCTGTCGTCCCTACGGGACTCGGATCTATCTCCCACTTTACCCAGCACTCCGCCTCCGGCTCCGTGCTGGACCAAACTGAGCCGCGCCTACGGCGCTGGATTTTCCGCTAGCAAATTCCATTGGCAAATACCAAGTTCCGTTCTCACACACGCTCTTTAGGCCCGCATCCTCAGTAGAACAGGTACTTGCGCCACTTGGAGTCGGATCGCCCCATCATGCGCATGATGTGGCGGCTGGTATGCAAGTTGAAAGCGCGTGGCTCGCGCATGAGTTTCATGCTGGCTTCGTGCGGCAGCAGATTGCCCTTGCGGCGATTGCAGGAATGGCAGCAGGCCACCAGGTTTTCCCATGTCGAAGCGCCACCTCGCGAACGCGGGATGACATGATCCAGTGTCAACTCGCCGGCGGCCAGGATTTTTCCGCAATACTGGCAGGTGTTGCGGTCGCGTAGCAGAATGTTCTTGCGCGAGAGGGCGCGGGTCTGGTGCGGGATGCGCCGGTATTCCAGCAGACGGATAACGGAGGGCACGTGCATGGCGATACGCGCTGCATGCAGATAGTGTCCGTTGGCTTCTTCCATCATGGCCACACCCTTCAGCACAAGAATGACGGCGCGACGTGCGGCACAGACATTGATGGGCTCGTAGGACGCATTGAGTACCAGCACGGGTGCGTGCATCGCCGTCCACTGCGGCGGCTCATCACCGGCGACACGGGCGTGCTGCATACATCCGGCAAGCGACTTGCCGTATCGCGACGCTGCACTCTGGGCCGACATGGACATACCCGGTTATACCGAAGCCGTGACTGCCACTGCTTCGATTTCCTCCTCATCTCCATGATTGACAGCTTTCAGTGTAGCCGCAGCCTGAAAAGCGCGGGCCACGGTTGCCGCCCAAACTCGTTCTGCGCCCGCCTGCTTCAGCATTCGGGCGCACTCCGAAAGCGTGGTTCCAGTGGTCATGACGTCGTCCACTACGATCACCTTACGGCCTTCAACACGACGCCGGTCTCGAACGCGAAAGGCATCGCTCACGTTGGCGATATGCTGCTCGCGGCTGAGCCCCACTTGCGAAATGGTCGCACGCTGACGAACCAACACTCCCGTCGCTACCTCAATCGGTTGCGGTAAGCGCTTTACCGCGGCACGAGCGATCAGCTCTGCCTGGTTGAACCCCCGCTCACTGCGCTTGCTCTTGTGCAGCGGAACCGGCACGATCAGCGGAGTGGCGCCGCCGCAACCGGGGAGAAGTTCCGCGATGGCGCTGGCCAGCATTCCGCCCAGCACCGGCGCGACCGGCAGAACGCTCTCGTATTTAAGCAGATGCACCAGACCGCGAAGGCCGCCTTCGTATTCCCCGAAGGAGACGGCACGCGCGAACTCTGGCTCACAGTCACGGCAGTTCTGGCAGCGGCCATCGCCCATCAGCAACTGCGCGCTGAACAGGCGATCGCCGCAAATCACGCACTGCGGTTCGCGCACCGGCGTGATGGCGGCAAGACATTCAGGGCACACAGGAATCCGGGAAATGTTATTGAGTGGCGTGTCGCAGAGCCTGCAATCGGAAGGGAAAAGGACGGAAAAAACGTTGCGCAGGAGGGCTTGCAAAGGCGCGAAAGCTACGGCACGTTGCTGGGCGCGCTCACTTCGCCGGCCTCGCTTTAGCGTCTCACGACTGCTGAAGACGACCCTCCAACCTTCCGATCGCGCGCCAATTCGGCGCACATCGGGAAACCGTCGCCGGTGCCTCCGGGTGCCAGAGGAGCGATGGTTGACGCTCGTCCGATCACCCCAACGAGCT
This sequence comes from Candidatus Korobacteraceae bacterium, assembly GCA_049522855.1. Lineage (GTDB taxonomy): Bacteria > Acidobacteriota > Terriglobia > Terriglobales > Acidobacteriaceae > Bog-257. Next base: position 39,611 of record JBEKNL010000012.1, on the reverse strand, counting down.
AGACTCGTCGGGGACCCTGATCCGGTCCCGAAGCACCGTGACCCGACAGTATAAGAGCTTCGATGCGCAACGCGCAATGCCGGAGAAGGTTCCGAACAATAATTTCACCGATATTTCATCGCTGGTCGCGTTCAATCCAGCGCCCTGAACCGCGACCCCGGCCATGCGCACTTGTAACAAGTGCCACTGGCATGCTAACTTGCGCGGTCGCCCCTTTGCTGCGCCGCGCGAGGTCTTCATAAATGAGTACTACCATCAGCACGCCACAAAAGAAGTTCCGTTCCTACGTTCCCGACGATACGACGATGCCGGAGTTCACGCTTCGGGCCGTGCTTCTCGGCTTGATCCTGACGGTGATTCTGGGTGCGGCCAATGCCTATCTTGGCTTGCGCGCCGGCATGACTATCGCTGCTACCTATCCCGCTGCCGTTATCGGCATGGCGGTGCTGCGTATCATGAAGGGTTCAATCCTGGAGGAGAACATTGCACGAACTGTGGGCTCGATCGGCGAGTCGGTGGCGGCGGGCGCGATCTTCACCATCCCGGCGTTCGTCCTCTCCGGCGCGTGGCCGGTTTTTGACTTTGAGCACGCTTACTGGAAATCGTCCATCTTGATGCTGGTGGGCGGCGCGCTAGGCATTCTTTTCGTGACCCTCCTACGTCGCGTGATGGTAGAGGATCCCGAGCTTCCCTTCCCCGAATCGGTAGCCGCCTCGCAGATTCACATTGCCGGGCAACAAGGTAGCCGCGCAGCAAAGATTCTGTTCGGCAACATGGGTTTCGGCGGCATCGTGTACTTGCTCGGCCAGTTCAGCCTGTTCAGCGTGAGCCGTGACTTCATCGTCAACGTCGGCAACCTCGGCACCAGCTTTGTCCGCATGGGCCGCAGCGCCACGGCGGCAAAGCTGCCAGTGGGAGCAGTGACAACGATGTCGGCGCCGCAAATTAGTCCTGCGTATCTTGGCGTGGGCTACATCATCGGACCCAGGCTGGCGTCGCTGAACTTTGCCGGCGGCGTCATCGCGTGGGGCTTGCTGGTTCCGCTGATCTTGTTCCTTGGCGGTCCGAACCTGGTCGCTCAGTTCGCCCCTGCGGGCACGATCCTTCCGGATAGCAAATTCTGGACCGAGCAGGCCGGGACCGTGTGGGGCTTCATAGTGCGCCCGATCGCCGTCGGTGGCATGCTGGTGGGCGCGTGCTTCACGCTGTTTCGGATGCGCAAGAGCCTGGGCTCGGGCATGGCGCGAGCTGTCTCCGACTTGAAGAAGTCGGCCGCCGCGCATGCGGGCACGGCCCGCACCCAACGCGACCTGAACGCCAAATTTGTATTTAGCGGATTACTGGTCGTGCTGATCAGCATGGTCTTTTTGTACAAGAGCTACGCGAATGCGTGGAATGCAGGCATGGTCGCAGCGATTGTGATGCTCATCGTCGGCTTTTTCTTCGCGGCTGTCTCCGGGAACTTGGTGGGCCTAATCGGCTCGTCGAACAACCCTATCTCCGGCCTGACTCTGGCGGCTCTGGTGATCGCCGCGCTGCTGATGGTGCTCATGGGCGTCTCAGGAATTCACGGCGTCGCCGCGGTGCTTGGCGTGGCCGCTGTCGTCTGTATTTCCTCCGCGGTGGCTGGCGAGATGCTCCAGGACTTGAAGGTGGGACACATCCTCGGCGGCACTCCCAGCAAAATGCAGATTGGCGACTTCATGGGCGTGACGGTCGCCAGCTTCGCGCTGCTTCCGGTACTGTTGCTGCTGAATCAGGCCAATATCAATAGCGGTGGCACAGGCTTTGGAGACCGCCAGCTTTCTGCTCCTCAAGCCGGCCTGATGGCCATGCTGGCCCGCGGTATTGTTGGCGGCGAGATGGCATGGCCGCTGATCGTTGTCGGCGTCTTGATGGGCATTGCCCTAATCATGATTGAAGTCAAGAGTCCGATGCTATTCGCCGTCGGCATGTATCTGCCGCTGGAGACAACTTTCGCCATCTTCCTGGGCGGGGTGATTCGGTGGATCACCGACAAAATCCGCGACAGCAAGGACTTTAACGATGCGCAGAAGGCCCGCGTGGAAAATGCCGGAGTGCTGACCGCTTCAGGGTTTATTGCCGGCGAGGCACTCATGGGGATTGTGATCGCCGTCTTCAAATACAAAGAGTGGCACCTGCCGGTTATCTTCCAGCACCCGAATGTGGTTTCAGGATTTATCGTACTGGTGATTCTTGCTGTGGTTATGATTCGCGTGCCGCTAGCCAATGCGGGCCGACCGGACGAACCGGCGCCGCCGACCGCGATTATGTAGGTCAGCGTTATCGGACGGCTTTGGGGCCTATGTAGAAGAATCACTTCTGAAGCCAGGTCTCGCTGTCACCGCCGGACGCTGCAGGGAGCAGTCCCGCTCACAGGACGAAAGATGATAGCCCACCGCTTCAGCCGTGGGTGAGAGGGTTTTGAAAGAGCGGAGTGCCTCGGGCACGGCACATGAAAGGGCCTTGTGCGGCGTGTGCCGTCCCCAGGGGGCTCGGTCTTCAAACCTCAGCTGCCCCAGCGCTGAAACGCTGGGCTATCGTCTTTCGCGCCCAAGGCGCTCGGGCGCTGGCACTTCGAATCTCGTCCGTCTTGAGTTCACGTCTTAATAATGCTCACTTAAACGGATAATGAGACGATGAGTCAACACCCCTGAAGCGCGGCTGCAGATCCGCACATTTCATTGAGCAATGGCCATCGCCTCCAATCTTTCCGCTATTCACGATCGTATCGCGCGCGCCGCCCAGCGCGCGGGACGGAATGCGAGCGACATCGCGTTGATGGCGGTGTCTAAAACGCAGCCCGCAACCAAAATCATCGAAGCCTATGAAGCCGGCCAACGCTTGGTCGGCGAAAACCGGGTGCAGGAATTCTCCGAAAAGATAGGCGCTCTTGCGAGCCTGCGCGACGCCGAGTTTCACATGATCGGCCACCTGCAATCGAATAAAGCGCCGAAGGCCGCCGAACTGTTCCACGCGATTGATTCTCTAGACTCGGCAAAGCTGGCAGAACGGCTGAATGCTGCTGCCGAGAAGCTCGGCAAGACGCTCGACGTGCTGATCGAGATTAATGTTGGCGGCGAAGCGGCCAAGAGTGGCATCGCACCTGATTCTTCCGAACTCGAACGTATTCTCACCGGCGCTCCCACCTGGAAGCATCTGCGTATTCGCGGACTGATGACCGTGCCCCCGTTCACCGAAGATCCCGAAGGAGCGCGGTCCTACTTTCGGCAGCTCCGCGAATTGCGCGACCGTCTCGCTGGCCGCGATCTGCCGTCGATCAACCTCGATGTACTTTCCATGGGCATGTCCCACGATTTCGAAGTCGCCATCGAGGAAGGCTCGACTTGCGTGCGCGTCGGTACCGCGATCTTTGGGACGCGTTCAAAACCATGATTTCCATCCGCGACACGCCATCCGGCGCAACTTTTCAAGTGAGGGTGCATCCTCGCGCCAGAAAGAACGCCATCACCGGCGAGGCTGGCGACGCACTGAAGCTGGCCTTGACTGCACCTCCAGTGGAAGGCCGCGCTAACCAGGCTTGCATTGAATTTCTGGCTGAAGTTTTGAATGTGCCGCGTTCGTCGGTTACGATAGCCGCCGGGGAAAGCAGCCGAAACAAAGTGATTCGCGTGCGCGGGCTCGCCGCCGCAGAAGTCGAAGAACGGCTGCTGAAGAAGTCAGTAGCCAGTAGTCAGTCATCCAGCCGGCCAATAACTGGCAACTGACTACTGGCAACTGGCTACTTCTTCAATGAGGAGAGCATTTTGAGCTTTGCGCAGCGTTGGCGCGACATTCGCGTGGGCTTCGAGCGTCCCTTCTGGGTCGCCAACATCAGCGAGTTGTTCGAGCGTCTTTCCTATTACGCGGCGTTCGCCTCGCTGGCGCGCTATCTCCATGAAGTCCTGAAGTTTCCCACGGAGCAGACCGGCACGCTCACCGGATTCTTCGGTGGGCTGGTATGGTTTCTGCCGGTGTTCGGCGGAACTCTCGCCGACCGCATGGGCTTCCGCCGTGCGCTTTCGCTGGCTTATCTGATCCTGAGCTGCGCCTACTTTCTGTTGGGATCAGTAGGAGCGCCCTGGCTCGCCCCGGTGCGCGACTCCGTGCCGCTGGTTGTGCTGGTGGCTTTCGTGTTGGCTCTTCCGGCGCTGGGAGTCGCGCTGGTGAAGCCCAGTGTCGTCGGTACCACGGCACGCGCCTCGAAGGAAAACGTCCGCTCCATCGGCTACTCCATCTATTACACGCTGGTAAACGTGGGCGGAGCGGCCGGCCCTTATGTTGCGTCCTACGTGCACCAGCGTATGCGCGTAGAGAACGTCTTTCGCGTGGCTGCGTTGAGCGTCTTCCTGATGTTCCTCGGCGTCTTGCTATTCTTCCGGGAGCCGCGCCGCACCGAGGAAGTTGAAACCACCAGCCTCTCCCAAGCCGCCAGGAATTTCTGGACCGTCATTACCAATCCCCGCTTCATGCTGTTCCTGCTGATCTTCACGGGTTACTGGATTGTCTATTGGCAGGAGTTTATTACGTTGCCCCTTTATGTTCACGACTACATCAATCCCCACACCGACACGGAACTCTTGCTCGTGACCGGGCCCCTGGTGGTGATTACGCTCACGCTGGTGATCAATATCCTGACCCAGAAGATCCCCGCCTTCAGCGCCATCATCATCGGCACATTGATGGTCGCCCTGGCGTGGATCATCCTCATCGTCAGACCAACCGTAACCGGGGTTATCCTCACACTGATTGCAGTTGCACTCGGCGAGATTATTCAATCGCCTCGCTACTACGAATACATTTCCCGGCTCGCGCCCTCCGGACAACAAGGGACCTACATGGGATTCGCCTTCCTGCCGTTGGGCATCGGCTCACTCATAGGCGGGAAATTCGGCGGATTTCTCATCCACTACTTCGGCGAAGTGAAGCATCAGCCTGGAATGATGTGGTGGGTGATTACGGGGGTCGGCGTCCTCACCGCAATTCTGCTGTGGATTTATGACAGGTTCGTGCTGCCGCAACCAGCGGGAGATCCCAAGCACGCAGCGGCCGGCTGATCGGCGGGCCTCGTCCGAGGCGATCACGTCACTGTTTTGTGGCGTCCCTATAGGGTAAGTTTGATTCTTTACAGCCGATAACTCCGATGAAAAAGACTCCGGCCTATATCGCCAAACACATCTGCACCGTAATCAAGAACGGCGGCTCTGCGCCACATACGGAGGAAGTTCAACGCTTTTTCAAGCATGAAGTTCATTCGCGCGGCTGGTACACCGGCGAGCTGCGCAAAGTCGCGGTGCGATTTCGCCGGACGATCATCGCGGAAAATGGAGTGCCTTTCCTGTTGCAAGTTGCCGATCAGCTTTTTCGCGGCGAAATTTTGGAAGAAAAAATTTTAGCCGTCGTCATGCTTCAGGGAATCGTGGGGGAGTTCGGCAAGGCGGAGTTCAAGTTGTTCGAGAGTTGGCTCGACCGCATCAGCACATGGGCCGATCACGACGCGCTGGTGCATTACCTCATCGGCCCCATGATCGCCGCAGACGCAGCATACTTGTCGCGACCACCTCGCTGGGCCAAGGCACGCAAGCGCTGGCATCAGCGTGCCGCGGCCGTAGGTCTCATCCACAGCGCTCGGCAGCACAAGACCTTCGGCGCTATCCAGCGCGTCACCGAGAGGCTGCTGACGAGCGACGACGACATGGTGCAGAAGGGGCTGGGCTGGCTGCTGCGCGAAGCCGCCAAGGCGAACCCAAGACAGACCGTCGACTATCTGATGACGATCCGCGGTCGAACGCCGCGGTTGGTGTTGCGAACCGCCTGCGAGACCCTGCCGGCCGCCACGCGAGCGCGCGTGTTAGCCAGGAACCAATCGAAATCAGCGACGGCGGGAAGAATTTGAATTTTCATCACAGAGACACAGGAAGCAATTAGCAATTAGCAATTAGCAATTAGCAATTTGGCTCTTGGGCCTCGGCACTCAGCCGTGATTGGTCGGTATCCATCCGTGAACTCCGCGGTTGCTTTTGGGCTTTTGATTCTCTGTGTCCTTCTGTGCCTCTGTGGTGAAAACATCCCAGCAACAGCACTCTCGTTTACAATAGAACACGCATGAATCTCCCCGATATTCAGGCTGCGCTGCGCGACAGCCACAACGATTGCTGGCTCTTCTACGATCACCATCACCGCGATGCGATTGCTTATAGCGTGTTGGGCCTGCCACAAAAAATGATGGTCACCCGCCGCTGGTTTTACGTGGTTCCTGCCACTGGCGAGCCAGTAAAGCTGGTGCACCGCATCGAAAGCCATCATCTCGACTCGCTGCCGGGGAAGAAGCTGGAATATTCGGCATGGCAGGAGCTGTGGCAAAACCTCGAGTCGATGCTGAAGCCCTACAGCACGGTGGTGATGCAGTACTCGCCGAACAACCAGATTCCCTACATCTCGCTGGTTGATGGCGGCATGCTGGAATTGGTACGCAGCTTCGGCAAAGAGATTGTTAGCTCGGCGAACCTGGTGGCGCGCTTCGAAGCCACGTTGACTGACGCGCAGATCGCGACCCACTTCAAGGCCCGCGATGCGGTGGACAAGATCACCGCCGCCTTCTTCCCGGAGATGGGACGGCGCGTACGCAGCGGCGGGACTCACGAATTCGAAATGCAGCAATGGGTCATGGAAGCTTTCCAGCGCGAGAACTTGACGACCGACGATCCGCCCATTGTAGGCGTCAACGCGCACAGTGGTGACCCGCATTACGAGCCTACGGCAGCAACGTCGGCCCCGATTCGCGAAGGCGACTTTGTGCTGCTGGATCTCTGGGCAAAGACCAACGATCCCGATGGGGTCTACTACGACATCACCTGGACGGGCGTGATTGGTAGCCCCAGTGACAAGCAGCGCGAGGTATTCGAGATCGTGCGCGACGCCCGCAACGTCGGCATCGACAAGGTCAAACAGGCCTTTGAGGCGAAGCAGAAAATTCAGGGCTGGGAAGTGGACGAAGCGGTCCGCGGCTATATCGCCGGCAAGGGCTACGGGAAGTACTTTATCCATCGCACGGGACATTCCATTGGCCGCGACATTCACGCCAACGGCGCGAACCTGGACAACCTCGAGACCAAAGACGATCGCGAAATTCTGCCCAACACCTGCTTTTCGATCGAACCCGGAATCTACCTGCCGGAATTCGGGGTACGCAGCGAAATCAATATGATGATCCGCAACGGGAAGGGCGAAGTTACCGGCCGCGTGCAGAACGAGTTGGTACTGGTCTGATGGCGAATCCGCAGAATACCGCTACCGTGGCCCAGCGTCCTAACAAAGCTTCCGCTAAAAGCGACCATCCGCTGGCGATCATTGCTCCGATCGCGGGATGGCTCTTTCCCGGCCTCGGGCACTTCATTCAGCGCCGCTGGATTCGGGGGTTGTTGCTGATGTTAGCGGTGTTGGTGATGTTCTTCGCCGGGCTCGGCATGCAAGGCAAGGTGTACTCGCTTAACACCGGTGACTTGCTCGACATGCTGGGATTTGTCGGCGATTTGGGCGCCGGGGCGCTCTACTTCATCGCCCGAACCATGGACTGGGGAATCGGCAACATTCATCGCGCTGTGGCTGACTACGGCACCAAGTACATTGTGGTGGCAGGATTGCTGAATGTGATTGCCGCGGTGGACGCTCACCACATTGCGATCGGCAAGAAACCATGACCTTCGAACTCTCTCACTTCAATGCCGCCCTGCTGTTTGCGCTCTGTGCCTCCACGGTATTCGGCATCACGCAACGCAATACCCCGCGCGACATGCTGCGCTACGGCGCATACTGCTTTGCCCTTTTCGTTGGCGGGGTCATTGTCGCGGCCTGGGCCATGTGGCTGATTAAACGTTAGCTAGTTGCCAGTAGTCAGTTCGAAAGTCACAACTGAATACTGGCAACCGGCAACTGACAACTGCCTCTCACCCTTCCCACACAAACGCATCAAACACCCGCAGTTCGACGAAGCCCAGCCTCCTGTACAGATCTACCGCGCGATGGTTGGCTTCGGTCACGGTCAGTGACAGCAAGCTGAAATTGCGGTTGCGTAGCGAGTGACAGGTGCTGGCAATAAGGCTTTCTCCAATGCCCTGTCCCTGGTACTCCGGCACCAGGCAAACTTGCGTAACGTGCCCCACGTCATCTTTCACCCGTGAGCAAAGAATCAGTCCGATCAGGGCATTGGATGGCCGATGAATGGCAACGAACGAAGAGTCCAGGTCGAAGACGCCACAGCCGGGAAATCGCACAATGTTATTCAGGAAGCGGTTGGAACCGGAGTTAGTGCGGTACTGGTCATTAATCTCAGAATCGATATGGGCGCGATAGGCGGCGGTGATAACGCCAGCTGCCGGCTGATAGTCCTGCTCAGCCCAGCGGCGCACCAGGATATCTCGCGGCAAGCATACTGGCGGAATCGGCGGAGCATCGGCGCCCCGCAAGTGCAACGCGAGGAATAGTCTCCGGTAGCGCTGAAATCCTGCGGAAACAAGGTTGCCGGTGAGTTCTCCCGCCTGATGGGTCAGCAACTGCGCTTCTACGCGGACAATACCCGGCGACTGCTGCAGAGTTGAGATTACATGTTCCACCATCTGAAGCTCGATCGCGCGTGCATCGGGGCGGCGCGGCGAGACGAAGAGATCACCCACTACCCCTTTGCTACCTTCATACACGAAGAACGAATAACCTACGATGCTTCCCCGCTCGACGGCGGCGTACCCCGGCAGGATCTTGGCGTCGACGTAACGCAAGATCATGTCCGCCGAACCGCGATAGTCCCAGGCGAGCAATCCACCCCAGACTTCGACCTCTCGGTCGAGCAGGGGACGCAGGTCGTCAGAAGAGAAGTGCCTGAGGTCGAGAATCTCCACGGAACTCAGCCAAGGCGGCCGACGGTAATTATCAACGGCTCTATGGGCTGCGGCCATACCTGAGTCAGTCTAGTGCGGGTTGGCGTCTGAGGCAAACCTTAAACGTACGGGCGGGGTTGTCTGCGGAATTCGCCAACCAGAAAATTTTGTGCGTGGCCGCCATCGTTTTTCCAGCAACTATTCCTGGCTAGCTCGGGGGCTGGAATCCAATAAGAAAGGGAACTATGCGTCGACCTCAGCGGCTAAGGCCGTCCTTCTTTGTGCAACGGTACGCGGGCCTTACAGGCCCGCACTACGCATACCAGCGGATACATCAATCCTGGATCAGCCCGGCCTCAGGGCTTCACCTCGCCCGACGCTTTTCCCAGCACCACATAAAAATCCAAGTGCTGCGGTGCGAAGCCGCCGACACGCGTGACGCTGCGTCCGGGTAGGCGGTATTCCAATTCCTTCTGGACGCCGGTGGCGGCCACAACCAAATGATCGAAGGGTGGGACCTCATTGTTTTCGTAGCTTGCGATCGGCTGGTCAAGGTAGAACCCCAGGCCGTATCTCACGCTGGGAGGCACATCATAAACCGCAACGCTTGGGATTTGTCCGAGCACGCTCTCGTGAATCGCCGCCTCGACGGGGCGGACCGATTGCAATAGATTGACGATCGGCGCCGTGCCGCGCAATAACAGCGCAAACGCGATGACCACCGGAACCAGCGTGATGAACCGCAACACGCGATAGCCTTGCATGCGCATGCTGAACCAAAGAGCGACGATCGCTGTAACCCCGAGGGCCGCCGCGACCATAATGACATTTCGTGGCAGGGCCAGCTTCAATAGTTTGAACGGCACGATGAGCGCTGCCACCAGCATGGCCGCTGATAGCAGGGCATGCAGCATTCCCAACCACGCGCTCGGCTTCTCTGCCTCCTGTTCGCGACGCCAGACAAAGTTTGCCAGCAAAATCGTACCGGCTGGAATTGCGGGAAGAATATATCCCGGCAGCTTCGACTGCGACAGCGAGAAAAACGCCACCGGCAGCAGAAACCACAGAGTGAGATACGTACGGAGATCTTCCCCGCCGGCGGGTTGCTGTAGCGAAAATCGCCAATCGCGAATGGCATCAACCAGCGCGGCCACAACAAAGACCGTCCAAGGCACCAGCGCCAGCAGTGCCACCGGCAGGTAAAACCAGAAGGGCTGGGCATGGTGATAAAGGTTGGTGCTAAAGCGTTCCACGTTGTGCTGCAAAAAGAAGGTGCGGAAGAACTCGGGATTGGCGCGCTGCACCGCAACAAACCAGGGCAGGGTGACCGCGAGATACAGCAGGATTCCAGCAGGCCAAAGGGTGCGAACAATCAATCGCCAATCATGTCGCAGCGCAGCAAAGGCCACGATGATCAACCCGGCAAGCAAAACGGCAACCGGACCCTTGGCCAGGGTCCCGAGCGCGGAGAAGAGGTAGAACCCCAGGAGCCAGCCCCGATTCTGGTTGGAATACCATCCATACCAGCTCAGCATTGCGGCAGTGAACATCGCCGTCAGAGGCATGTCGGTGGAAGCGCTCCGCCCGAACCCAATCATGATGGCTGAGGCTGCGGTAATCAACGCAGCATCAAGCTGCATTCCCCGGCGAAAATGGCGGGCCCAGACGTAGACGAAGAAGATCATCAGCGAGCAAAGGATTGCAGATGGCAGGCGTGCCGCCCAATCGCTTATCCCTCCGGTCGCCTTATATGCCAGCGTGGTGGCCCAGTAATAAAGCGGCGGCTTTTCAAGCCAGGGCTGACCATTCAGAACCGGAGTGACCCAATCGCCGCGTTGCAGCATTTCGCGCGCGATTTGCGCATAGCGGGGCTCGTCAGCGCCGACCAAGCCGATCACCTGAAGGCCGGCGAAAAACAGGAATCCGCAGAATGCGATAAGTGCGAGAAGGTCGGTGGAACGGCGGGTGCGTTCCTCGAAGATGCGGTTTTGTTTCAAGGCTCGATCCGTTCGCCTGGCGAGAGCTACTGCACCACCGCGTGGTAACCGCGAATCTGAAATTCCGCCAGTAGACGCCGGGTGGCGGCCGACAATGGGCCCGGCATCGCGCATCCGCTGGCGCACTCGTGACCACCACCGCCAAAGTGCTCGGCCACCGCGGCTACGTTGACCGCACCCTTGCTGCGCAGGCTCACGCGGAAGCTGCCGTCGGGCTGTTCCCGAAAGAACAATGCGACTTCGATGCCTTCGATGGCCAGCGCGTAGTTGACTAATCCTTCGCAATCTTCTTCGTTGGCCTGGCAGCGTTCTACGGTAGCGCGATCCACGTGCATGCAGGCCAGACTGCCGTCCCGCTGAAGGCTGGTGAGGGCGGCTCCCAGCAGACGCATCTTGGAGAGCGGGTTCGAGAAGTACACGTTATGGGCAATCCGGACCGGGTCAGCGCCACAGCGCACTAATTCCTTTGCCAGGGCGAAGGTCCCCTCGTTGGTTCCGCTGAAGCGGAACGAACCTGTGTCGGTAAGTACCGCGGTATAGAGACAAGTGGCTACTTCGGGTGAGATCTGGACGCCGGCCTCGCGCGCCAGGCGGAAGATCATTTCCGCGGTTGCGCAGGCGCTGGGGTCGATCCAGTTCACGTCCGCGAAAGGGCGGGCGGTCGCATGGTGATCGATGTTGATGAGGTAGTGCTGCTCCAGGCCAGCCAGGCGCGTACGCTGTACGCTATCGCATTCCAGGATGATGACGGCCTCGGGTCGGGGCGCGTTCTCGGTGGTTTGTAGCACTGAATCGCTGAAGGGCAACGGGCGGTAGATGCCCGGCACGCCATCGCTGAGGACGACGTTCGCCTGTTTGCCCATGCTGCGCAGAATCTGGCAGCAGGCCAGCGCCGACCCGACGGCATCGCCATCTGGCCGGGCGTGCGACGTGAGAATGAATTTCTGCCTTCTGCCGATCTGATTCAGAACTTCGTCAAGCATCCTAATGGGCCCGACCTCGAACCTAACGCTTCCTTTTCTGAATACGATGCAACAACTCTTCGATCCTGCCCCCGTATTGGTCCTCATGGTCGAGCACGAAGATCAACTCCGGGGCTTGCCGGATAGCCAGACGGCCCACCAACTGATGCCGAATGTAGCCGCCCGCCGCGTTCAAGCCTTTGAGGCTTTGCTCTACCTCGTCCTCGTCTCCCGCGACTGAAATCAACACGCGGGCGGTCTTGCCATCGGGACCCAGTTGGACCTCGCTGACGCTGACCAATCCAATGCGAGGATCGCCCAATTCCCCTTCCACCAGGGCGACAATTTCTTCCCGCAGAGCTTCTGCCATACGGCCACGATGGTATTTCTGTCCCCGGTTCTCCATTGCCTTCTATTCTGCCAGCCGAAAATAGGGGAACGTTAGAGGATACGCCAACCTGTCAAGCCAGCGGTGATAACGATCACGGTTCCTCGGTCGCACGTCCGCCAAATTCCGCTTCACTCAAGAAATCAAGAAACGAATCGATGACTTCGCCGCCGCTGTTATTGGCTGTGCGCACTGCATGCCGTTCCACATTGCGCATCAGGCCTTCCAGATAATCGCGCGAGTGCGAAATGCCGACCACGCCCAAGGTGGCCCGCTGCCAGGCTTCGCTCGGGTCAAGTTCCGCGACGGAGACGTTGAAGTGGGCCCGCAGCCCATCCTTCACGCTGCGCACCACCTGCCGCTTGTCTTTGAGCGAGTGCGCGCCTTCAATGCGAATCTCGAGCGTGAGATACGCAATCATTCCCCGTCCTATTGCACATCGTCCCGGACACCGTGGGTCCTCTCATGTGAGGATTCAGTTCCGGGACGTCGTTGGTCGTATGGTACTTCTTGGCCGGCTGCTACGTGTCGCAACTTACCCAGATACGTGGCCCCACCAACCACTAACCCCTAACACCTAATCCCTGTTTCTACACGAAGGCTTCGGCCGCTACTCTCTCGGTAACGAACACTTCAATAACATCCCCCACTTTGATATCACCATAGTTGGCGATCGAGATGCCGCATTCCATGCCATGGCGGACTTCGCTGACATCTTCCTTAAAGCGCCGCACCGAGCCAATCTTGCCCTTGAACACCACCACGTTGTCGCGCAGCAGACGAGCTTCCGCGTCGCGTTTGACGACACCATCGCTGACGTAACAACCCGCAATCATGCCTACCTTGGGTACACGGAAGGTGTCGCGGACATCGGCGCGTCCCAGATAAGTTTCTTTGATGATCGGCTCCAGCAATCCGGTCATGGCGCGCTTAATCTCGTCCGCTAACTCGTAGATGATGGAGTGCAGGCGAATATCAACTTTCTCCTGCTCGGCCAGTTCCTGCGCTTTGCGCTCCGGGCGCACGTTGAAGCCGATGATAACGGCATTCGACGCCGAGGCCAGCAGCACATCGGTCTCGGTAATGGCGCCCACACCGCTGAGCAGGATCTTGATCTTGACCCGGTCGTTGGACAGCTTGGTCAGTACGTCGCTCAGTACCTCAACCGAGCCCTGAACGTCGCCCTTGAGAATGATGTCCAGCTCTTTCTGTCCGGCGGACTTCAATTGTTCCGCCAAACCTTCAAGCGACACTCGCGAACTCTTGGCAAGTTGAGCTTCGCGGGCCTTGCCTTCGCGATATTCGGAGATGCCGCGCGCCTTCTCGCGGTCCGCCACGGCCACCAGTTGATCGCCGGCTTGCGGCAAACTCTCCAGGCCGAGAATCTCCACCGGGGTTGCGGGAGTGGCAGCATCCAAGGCAGCGCCCCGATCGTTGAACATGGCGCGAACTCTTCCGAAGACGTTGCCGACCACGAAGTTGTCGCCCGTCCTCAGCGTACCGTTTTGCACCAAGACCGTCGCTACGGGACCGCGACCGCGGTCCAGCTTGGCCTCCAGCACCGTGCCCTGCGCCAGACGGTCAGGCACCGCCTTCAGGTCCTGCAGATCGGCAACCAGGCAGATCATTTCCATCAGCAGATTGAGATTGGTCTTCTGCTTCGCCGACACGTCCACGAAGACCGTGCTGCCGCCCCAGTCTTCCGGCATCAGACCACGATCGGCGAGTTGCTTCTTCACCCGCTCGGGAAGTGCCTCCGGCTTGTCGATCTTGTTCACCGCGACGATCATCGGGACGTTCGCCGCTTTAGCATGATCGATGGCTTCCAAAGTCTGCGGCATCACACCGTCATCGGCAGCCACGACCAGCACCACGATGTCGGTCACCTTCGATCCACGCGCTCGCATGCGGGTGAACGCCTCGTGACCAGGCGTGTCAAGGAAGACGATCTCGCGGCCAAGAGCCGGCGAATTAGGATCGGTGATTGCGACCTTGTAGGCGCCGATGTGCTGCGTAATTCCACCCGCTTCACCTCCTGCAACATTGGTCGAGCGGATGGCGTCGAGCAAGCTGGTTTTGCCGTGGTCCACGTGGCCCATGATGGTGACCACTGGCGGACGTACAACTCCCTGAGCTGTTCTTTCTTCGCCCGTACCTTCCGCCGACACCGTGTCCTTGGCCAATTGCTCCTCAAAGGTGATAACGGCCGTCTCGGCGCCGAAGTGACGAGCCATGTCGGTCGCCAGATCGGAATCGAGCGTTTGGTTGACCGTGGCGAAAACGCCTCGCGCCAGCAAGCGGGCAATAAGGTCCTTGGCTCGAATTCCCAATTTCTCCGCCAGGTCTTTTACGCTGATGCCTTCCGGAATGGTGATGCTCCGCGTGATGGGCAGCGGCTCGCTGGAAAGGGAAAGGCGCGGCGGCGGAACAAAGCCCTTCATCGGGCCTTCCTTCACACCTCGGGGAACATAGCGCTGTCCGGGACGCGCCGGGCGACCGGCGGGACGTTGTCCAGTAGGAGGCGGCGGGGCCACGCCTGCGCCAGCTCCGAACCCCGGACGAACTCCCGGCGCCCCGGAACGGGTTGGATGGGGGCCGCGGCGCTCTCCCGGGCGCACGGGTGGCCGCGTCTGTCCTGGCGGCAGCACTCCCGGACGCGGGCGCTGGAAGATGGGTTTGCCACGTTCCGGCATTCCCCCTCGCGGAGCCGCGGTGGCGCCCGCACGGGGTGCGGCCGACGGCGGAGCCAGATACACCGGACGCGGTCCGGTCTGGGGAACGATCAAACGGCGTGGCGTGTGCGTGGCGGTTCCCGGCTGTCCAAGACGCGGTAGCCCGGCACGTCCGATACCCTGGCCGGGCTGCCCAGGAACAGCGGGGCGAGTCGCGCCCGCACGCTTTTCCGCGGCTGGCGGTGCTTCCAGTAGCGCTGCCGGAACTTCGCCTTCTGCAGTAGTGGGAATCTCGGATTCGATCATTGCAGACGTAGACGGCACAGCTTCACTTTCTTCGAGTGCCGTTATCTGGTCCTCGATCACTGGCTCGGAAGGTTGCGCCGTCCCAGCCGCGGATGACAGATGCGCTGGCGGCGCTGCCGGAGGCGCCGCTACCGGCGGCTTGGGTGGAATAACGATGGCGGCGGGTGGGCGCGCGACCGACTGAGGCGTAATGAAACGCGGCGCTGGCTTGGGTGGTTCCGCAGGAGTTGCTGGTGTGGCGCTGGCCATGGATGCAACAGGTTTCGTAACCGAACTCGCAGGACGAACGGCTGAAGGCGGCGCAACCGTTTGGCGAGGCCCGGCGAGTGTGGCAAGAGTCGGAGGCGTGGCCGGACGTGCAGCCGCGGAAGGCTGGGCGGCCCGTTGCGTGACCGCCTTGAGCACATCGCCCGGTTTGGAGATGTGCGAAAGGTCCAGCTTGCGCTTGAATTCGTCTGCCGATGTGCGCGACGAGGCGCGAGTGGCGCCGGGCTCGGGGTGCTGCGCAAAGTATTTCTTGACCCGCTCCGCTTCGTCCACTTCGATGGAACTGGAGTGCGTTTTCTTTTCGGTTACACCAACCTTGATGAGAGCATCGAGGATCATCTTGCTCTTTACCTCGAGTTCCCTCGCCAGGTCGTTAATTCGAATCTTCTGCATTCCGCCCTATTTCCTCCGTATTGTCCCGTCCGGTTAAGCCGTCATAGCATCCTCACGGTGAAATTTTGCCGACCAGCAACTGAGGCCGGTGCTCTTATCTCTGCTCGCCAGGTTTTTCTTCATCAGGAACGTTTTCGTTTTCTCCGGCTGGACGCTCGTGCGTCGTCACTTCGGCTTCATCGGCCGGAGGCGCATCTTCGATCCCTTCGATGACTTCGGCCTCGTAGTATTGGCCGGTCTCGACCAGGTCCTCCACGCTGTCCGGACCTGCTTCCGGTTCTTCATCTAAGCCCGTAACATCCCCCGACTGTCCGCCCGAATCAGGCCCTGTGGCGCTCTCTGCGGCACCACCTTCGATGGAAGCCTCGTCTTCCGTGGCCGCTTCTGCTTCGGTGGGTGCTTCCGCTTCGGTGGCACCTTCTGCTTCGGTGGCACCTTCTGCTTCGGTGGCACCTTCTGCTTCGGTGGACACCATGTCTTCGGGCAATGGAACTTCTTCACTGCCGGCATTAGCTGCCGCGTCCAAACTGGAAAAATAATTATTGACCGCGATACTGATTTTTTCCACCGTCTTGGGGCCGATACCCGGCACCTCTTCGAGCTGCTCGGGAGTCATGTCGGCGACGGCTTCGACGGTCGTTATACCAGCTGCGACCAGCTTCTCGATGATTCCGGGCTCCAGGTCAGGAACGCTTTCCAGCGGCGTGGCTGGCTGGTTCAACACTACGTTCATCCGATCTTCCACTTCCTGACGCTTCTCTTCTTCGCTCTTGATGTCGATCTTCCAGCCGAGCAGTTTGGCGGCCAGGCGGACGTTCTGTCCCTTCTTGCCGATAGCCAGCGACAGTTGGCTGTCGTCGACGATTACCTCCAGATGCTTCTCCTGACCTTCGAGGACGGTGACGCGGCTAACCTTCGCCGGCTGTAACGCCTTTTCCGCAAAGGTCACTGGGTCCTCGTGGTATTCGATGATGTCAATCTTTTCGCCGCGCAATTCGCGGATGATGGACTGCACACGCATACCCTTCATTCCGACACAAGCGCCCACCGGATCGACATCCTTGTCCTTGGACATGACCGCGATCTTGGTGCGTTCGCCAGCCTCACGGGCAATGGCGCGGATGACCACTGTGTTGTCGTAAATCTCAGGCACCTCGGTCTGGAACAAATGCGATACCAGCTCGGGCACCGCGCGCGAGACCACAACCTGCGGGCCCTTAGAAGCTTTCTCCACGCGGACAAGCACCACTCGCGCGCGCTCGCCGGGAGCGAACGATTCCAGCCGCGATTGCTCCTTCTTGGGCATGCGTCCTTCGGCCTTGCCGAGGTCCACAATGACGTCCTGGCCCTCCTGGCGTTTGATGGTGGCGTTGATCACTTCGCCGACGCGGCCTATGTACTCGTTGTAGATGGTGTCCCGTTCGGCCTCCCGTACCTTCTGGAAGATGACCTGCTTCGCCAGTTGGGCCGCAATTCGACCTAGCACGTCAGTCGGTTTATAGGTGCGCAACTCGCCACCCACCTCGGCGGCCGGATCGATGCGTTTGGCGTCCTCCAGCGTAATCTGCACCAGGGGGTCCTCGATCTGCTCGGGGCCATCAACGATGGTTCGCACCGCGAAGGCACGAATCTGGCCGCTCTCTTTGTCGAGTTCGGCGCGCAGGTTCTCCTGGCTCTTGTAATACTTTCGGGTGGCCACAACGATGGCATCCTCCACCGCGTTCACGACGATCTGCGGATCGATGCCTTTCTCCCGGCTCAGAGCGTCGATTACGTTGTACAGTTCACTCGCCATAAAATGTTTGCCACCTTACTTCCATTTGGTCTCTGCTGCCTTCGAATCAGAACTCGGGAACCAGGTTCGCCTTTTCAACGTTGGCCAGCTCGATTTCAACTTCCGTTCCCGGCTCCACACCCTGGTGCTTCTTCGACTTTTTCCTGCCGGTCAATTGCAAACTGAGCCGGCCATCGTGAAACGCTTTCAGCCGCCCTTCAAAATGCCGGTTTCCGTTCATCGGGTCCCGGGTCATCAGCTTCACCAGGCTGCCGGTGAAACGCTGGTAGTCAGCCGGCTTTGACAACTTGCGATCGAGTCCCGGCGATGAAACTTCCAACAAGTACGAAGCGCCCGGTACAGCCTCCTCAACATCGAAGATGGTGCCTGCTTCGCGGCTGAAGCTGGAACAATCTTCGTGCGTAACCCCGTCCGGCTTATCGATGAAGATGCGCAGCATGCGCGCTTTACCGCCGCCCAGCAGCTCGATATCGACCACTTCCAGGCCGTTTGATTGCGCCACCCGCTCTGCGATCTCTCGAACTTTTTCCAAACCGGCTGCCATTGTCTGTTCCTGTCCAAAAACCGCCCCCCCTGCGAACAAGCACAAACCGCCCCTCAGGCTATTGCTGCCGCCTGGATTCGCCATGCACCAGCGGATTACGGGTGGAAATAAAAAGTGGGCTCGCGCCCACCGATGTGCTTCGCCGATTATGCACCGGGCTCGCCGTCACGCCGGGAGGGGGTGACAGAACCCTCAAAACACAACAGTACCTCATTGACTATACGCCGAAGAATCCGAAAATTCAATGAACCCACGGGGAATAGCAGCCTAAGACAGCACGCAAGGGCCTCTCGCTCCTCTCTTGCCAACTAAATATTCCTGGAGCACCCGCGTTTGCTTAACCGCCAGCGCAACTCTACAATGAGGAATTATCTTTCCGCGGACCCAAAGCCATGATTCATTTTCCAGTGCCTGAGGCGCTTACCTTCGATGACGTGTTGCTGTTGCCTGCCAAGTCCGATGTAGTTCCGGCCTTAGCGACGACGACGACCCGCCTGACCCGCAACATCGAACTCCGCATCCCCCTGATCAGTGCGGCCATGGACACCGTCACGGAGGCGCGCATGGCCATTGCCATGGCGCAGCAAGGCGGGCTGGGCATCATTCATCGCAACCTCAGCATCGAGCAGCAAACCAGCGAAGTGGACAAGGTCAAGCGCTCGGAAAGCGGCATGATTGTCGATCCCATCACCATGTCGCCCGACGAGAAAATCTCCGATGCGCTGGAGGTCATGCGCCGCTACCGCATCTCGGGTGTGCCCGTAACCAAGAACAAAAAGCTGGTCGGCATCCTCACCAATCGCGATCTCCGTTTCGAAACCCGGACCGATATCCCCATCAGCGAAGTGATGACCAAGAAAAACCTCATCACGGTCCCGGTTGGTACAACCCTGAGCGACGCGGAAGCGATCCTGCATGAACATCGCATCGAGAAGCTGCTGGTGGTGGACGATCATTACAATCTCAAGGGCCTGATCACGGTCAAAGACATTCAGAAGCGCCTGAAGTATCCCACCGCCGCCAAGGACGATCATGGCCGGCTGCGGGTGGGCGCCGCCATCGGCGCCACCGGGGACTTCCTCGAACGCGCCCAGGAGCTGGTGCGGGCCAAAGTCGATCTGCTCGCCATCGACAGTGCCCACGGACATTCGACGCGCGTGATCGAGGCCATCCAGTCCGTCAAGGCGGCCCTGCCCGAGGTCGATGTCATTGCGGGCAACGTCGGCACCTTCGATGGCGCCTGTGAACTGGCGCGCGCCGGAGCCGATGCCATCAAGGTGGGCATTGGCCCGGGATCGATCTGCACCACTCGCATCGTGACCGGCGCCGGAGTTCCTCAGATCACCGCCATCGCCGAGGCTGCCCGCGCCCTACGGGACACCGATGTTCCCATCATCGCTGACGGCGGCATCAAGTACTCCGGAGACATCACTAAGGCGATCGCGGCGGGCGCAAACTGCGTCATGATTGGCTCGCTGCTCGCCGGTACCGAAGAAAGTCCAGGCGAAACCATCCTTTACCAGGGCCGCTCCTTCAAGGTCTATCGCGGGATGGGATCGCTGGCGGCAATGGCCCAAGGCTCCAGCGAACGCTACTTCCAAAACATCGATGCGGATTCCTCGGTCCCAGTCTTGTCAGAGGACGGCAGCGATGGCAATCGTCTCGCCAAGCTGGTGCCTGAGGGCATCGAAGGACGCGTTCCCTATCGTGGCACGGTCGGCATGATCGTGTACCAGCTCGTGGGCGGAGTTAAGAGCGGAATGGGTTACGCCGGCTGTTCCTCCATCGCCGAACTGCAGCAGAAAGCGCGCTTCGTACGTATCAGCGGAGCTGGCTTGCGCGAAAGCCACGTGCACGACGTAATGATCACTCGCGAAGCCCCCAATTACCGCATTGAATAACCGTCAATCGGGCTCGGCAACCACCGTGAGTCCAGCCCGCCAGCCCTCGAAGCGAGACCGTTTGCTGACACCCTCATTTCGCGCGCTGGCCCACCGCTGGTGGCCCGTCCTGGTGTGGCTGGGAGTCATCAGGCTGGAATCCACGGACTTCGCATCCGCCAACAACACCTCGAGTGTGCTGTACACGGTGATTGCAGCGGTAGTTCCTCACGTGGACGAGTCCTTCGTATCACGGCTCGACGAGATTCTGCGCAAGACCGGACATTTCGCCGGTTACGGGGTCCTCAGCGCCCTGGTTTTTCTCGCACTCAAGAACACCAACTATGATCGGCTCCGCCCGCTTTTGCGCCGGCCTTGGAGAACATGCCTGCGCGATTTCTGGCGCTGGGATTGGGCCTTGCTCGGCATGCTGGTCACCGTCGTGACCGCGGCGGCGGACGAGATCCACCAAAGCTTTATCCCCTCCCGCACCGGACGGTGGCAGGACGTGGTGCTCGATTCCTGCGGTGCGGCGGTATTCCAGGTGATCATCTACTTTCTGTCGCTGCGAGCTTTCAATCGCGGTCGCGCCCGCGTCGAACAGCCCGAGCTTTCGTCAACACGATAGCGTTCGTGGTGGTTGCATCAACCGCAAAAAGCCCCGCCCTAGCTTCCGCTAGAACGGGGCACAATGTTGTGAATTACTCAGCGGCGCCGGCAACCCGGCTGGATCCTGCTTCTATTCTTCTTTCTTGTCTTCGTTGGCGGCTTGCTGCGCTTCCATCTGCTTGTTTTCGGCCTCGGCCGATTCCATCGCCTTGCGGGTTTCTTCGGCGCGCTTGGCGCGGAGTTCGGCGCGCTTCTGGCGCTTCTCGTCCAGGGTCTTTTCGCTGCCGAGCAGTTCGACGAAGGCTATGTCGCCGCCATCTCCCTGGCGGAAACCGCCATGTATGATCCGCAGGTAACCGCCTTCGCGATCGCCGTACCGGGGTGAGATCGTGTCAAATAGCTTGTCCACCGCATCCCGCGTCATGAGATACGACGCTGCCTGCCGGCGCGCGGCCACATCGCCGCGTTTGCCCAGCGTGATCATCTTCTCCACATGCGGACGCATGGCCTTTGCCTTAGTGACAGTGGTCTCAATGCGCTCGTCCACAATTAGCGAGGTCACCAGGTTGCGCAGTAACGCGCGCCGATGCTCAGTATTCCGTCCTAACTTCCATCCTGCTCTACGATGACGCATTTCTGTGATCCTTCAAAATCAGTAATCAGTTGCCAGTTGCCAGTTATCGGTAGCAGTGCGCAGTCTGGCAACTGACAACTGGCTACTGACAACTAGCGTTAGAAATTCGGATCGTTGCCGTAGCCCGACGACGGCAGCGAATAGCCTTGCGATGCTCCCGACGAATTGCCGGGAACGGCATTTCCCTGGTCGTCGATCTTCATGCCCAGCCCCAAGCCCATCGAAGCCAGAATTTCTTTGATCTCGTTCAGCGACTTGCGACCGAAATTCTTCGTCTTCAACATCTCGGCTTCGGACTTCTGCACCAGCTCGCCGATGGTTTGAATGTTGGCATTCTTCAGGCAGTTATAGCTGCGCACGGAAAGCTCAAGCTCTTCCACCGAGCGATTGAGGTTCTCGTTGCGGATCTCCGGCTTGTCGCCCAGGCCGGCAGCCTGCGCCTCGAGTTCTTCCTCAAAGTTGATGAAGATGTTCATATGGTCTTTCAGCAACTTCGCGGCCAAGCCCAGCGAATCCGCCGGAGTCACCGAACCGTTCGTCCAAATTTCGATGGCCAGCTTGTCGTAATCGGTGATCTGTCCCAAACGAGCCGCTTCGACCGAGTAGTTACACTTGCGCACCGGCGAGTGCACGGAGTCGATGGGAATGAATCCCAACCCCAGGTCCTCGTCGAAATTCTTGTCCGCCGAAACGTAGCCCCGGCCCCGCTTCAGCCGCATTTCCATATCGATCTTGCCACCTTCACTGACGGTGGCGATGTAAACGTCCTTGTCGAGCACCTCGACGTCAGCGTCAGCGTCGATCATGCCGGAAGTGATTACGCCCGGCTGATCGGCGCGCAAGTAAATGGCCTTAGGCGCGTCCCCGTTGAGGCGGAAGGGAATCTGTTTGAGGTTGAGAATGATGTCGGTCGCATCCTCCACCACTCCTGGGATCGACTGGAACTCGTGCAGCACACCTTCAATTTTGACCGCGGTGACCGCGGCACCCTCGATGGACGACAGCAACACGCGGCGCAACGCGTTGCCGATGGTGGTACCGAAACCGCGCTCAAACGGCTGCGCCCAGAAGTGACCATACTGGTCGGTCAAGGTCTCGGTGTCGGTAGCCAGCCGTTTTGGTTTCTGAAATCCTTTCCAAAGCATTCCTAACTCCTGTCTGTTCAGTTCGGCCATGCTGCGGGGTTGGCGTCTCAGAGGCGCACACCGGCTGATCTGGCTCGAAGATTGTAGAGAACGCGACGCAGATCGCTCCGCGCCGCGGGCGTACTACTTGCTATAAAGTTCCACGATCAACTGTTCGTTAATGGGCAAGTTGATGTCGTTCCGGGTAGGCAACGAGACCACCCGTCCCTTGTAGCCGTCGCGGTCGACTTCCAGCCATGCCGGCGGCGCCTGATGGCTGGCAAAATCCTTCGCAATCTCCAACAGTCCGAGTTTATTGCTCTTCTCGCGGACGGAGATTTCTTCGCCTGCACTCACTTGATAGGAAGGAATGTCCACCTTCTTGCCATTCACCTGCACGTGACCGTGACGAACCAACTGACGGGCCTGCCGCCGCGCTACGGCAAAGCCGAGACGATAGACCACGTTGTCGAGACGGCGCTCCAGTTGTTGCAGCAGCACTTCGCCGGTGACGCCACGGGTACGGGCAGCGCGTTCAAAGTAGTTGCGGAATTGCTTTTCCTGGGTAAAGTAGATGCGCTTCGCCTTCTGTTTCTCGCGAAGTTGCAACCCGTAGCCGACGATTTTGGCCTTGCGGTCCTTACCGTGCTGGCCGGGAGCGAAGTTGCGCTTTTCGACCGGACATTTGTCGGTGAAACACTTTGCGCCTTTGAGGAACAGTTTCATGCCCTCGCGGCGGCAAAGGCGGCATACTGCGTCTTTGTACCTTGCCAAGTTACGTTCTCCTTATGGGGCAGAGCTTGTCCGCCCTTGTATCGATCGGTTTACGGGCGCTTGGCGTCCCTTCGTCCCGAACGAAAATCAGTTGTCAGGGGCTAGGTTCTTAAGGGTTAGCAATTAGATGTTGCTGCCAACCATTTCGATCCTGCCCAAAATCTCCGGCCTGCAGCACGTGCTAGTCTACTTTTCTAGCCACTAGTCACTAACCACTAGCCACTTTCTTCTAGACCCTTCGCCGCTTCGGCGGACGGCAGCCGTTGTGCGGAACCGGCGTCGAGTCCTTAATCGAACGGACGTCCAAGCCGGATGCAGACAAAGCCCGCACCGCCGACTCGCGCCCCGAACCCGGACCGCTTACCCGCACATCCACCACGCGCATGCCGTGGTCGCGCGCCTGATTGGCGGCATTGGCAGCAGCCTGCTGCGCCGCGAAGGGCGTGCCCTTGCGCGACCCGCGGAAGCCGAGCGAACCCGAACTCTTCCACGACACAGTATTTCCGTTCGGATCGGTGATGGTAACGATCGTGTTATTGAAAGAGGCCTGAATATGCACGAGTCCGTTGGGAACGTGCTTGCGCTCCTTCTTCTTGAACTTCTTGCTCTTGCCTTTTTTGTCCGCTGCGGCGGATCCAGCTGGTTTCGCCATGTGCTATGTCTTCCCTGCTGCTTTCTTCTTATTGGCTACCGTGCCCTTGCGCGGACCTTTGCGGGTGCGAGCATTGGTGTGAGTGCGCTGTCCGCGAACCGGCAGGCTGCGGCGGTGGCGGTATCCACGATAGGAGCCGATTTCGATGAGCCGCTTGATGTGCATCGAGACGTCCTTGCGGAGATCGCCTTCGACGTTGCCACCCTCTTCAATCACCTGGCGAATGCGGTTGACTTCATCTTCGTTGAGGTCGCTGACCTTCTTATCGCTTTGCACATTGGCGGACCCGAGAATGCTCCTGGCGCGCGAATTCCCGATCCCGAAAATGTAGGTCAGAGCGATGCTGATGTGCTTGTTGCGCGGTAGATCCACGCCTGCAATACGTGCCATAGTTGCTCCAAATCAGCAACTAGCAACTAGCCACTAGTCACTAGCCACTTCGTTTGACTATCCCTGCCGTTGCTTGTGCTTCGCGTTTTCGCAAATCACCCGGACCACCCCGTGGCGGCGAATCACCTTACACTTATCGCAAATCTTCTTGACTGATGCCCGTACCTTCATGAAAACCTCGGTTGTCAGTTGCCAGTTTTCGGTTTTCAGTTCTCAGTTACTGGCGACTGACAACTGGCTACTCGCTACTTATAGCGATACACAATGCGGCCGCGCGTCAGGTCGTAGGGCGATAGCTCCACCGCCACCCGATCGCCGGGAAGTATGCGGATAAAGTTCTTGCGCATCTTGCCCGAGACGTGCGCCAGCACCTGGTGCTTGTTCTCCAATTCCACCTTGAACATGGCATTGGGCAGGGGTTCAACCACCACCGCCATTACCTCAATCGCGTCTTCCTTACTCATTCAACTCCGGAAAATCAGTTGTCAGTAGCCAGTTGTCAGTTGCCAGTCATGAATTCCACGTTTCCAAAGCCGCGCAGTCAACTGGCTACTGACTACTGGCTACTGGCAACTATTCCGTCAAGATCACCGGTCCGTTCCGGGTCACCGCGATGCAATGTTCGAAGTGGGCGCTGTAGCTGCCGTCTTCAGTCACTGCCGTCCACTTATCGTCGAGTACCCGCGTTCCTGGCCCGCCTATGTTCACCATGGGCTCGATCGCCAGGACCATGCCGTCGCGCAACTTCGCCCCGTGCCCGGGAGTCCCGTAGTTCGGAATCTGCGGGTCTTCGTGCAGCTTGGTACCGATGCCGTGCCCGACGAACTCCCGCACCACGCTGAAGCCGTTGGCCTCAACCAATTGCTGCACGGCTGCGCCCACGTCCCCGACTGTATTACCCACCCGCGCCGCGTCTATTCCGTGAAAGAGAGACGCGCGCGTCACTTCGAGCAATTTCTGCAGCTCCAAAGTAATCGTGTCGCCTACTGGAACCGTGATCGCCGAATCGCCGTAGTACCCATCCAGCACGACGCCACAATCAATGGAAACAATGTCTCCGGCCTTCAGCATCCGCCGTGGCGACGGAATACCGTGCACGATCTCGTCGTTCACCGATGTGCACAGCACGCAGGGATAGTCGTAATACCCCTTGAATGCCGGCTTGGCCCCTAAATCCCGGATCGTGCGCTCGGCGACACGCTCCAGATCCATCGTTGAAACCCCGGGCGCAACCGCTTCTCGTGCCGCCTCAAGCACTTGGCGGACGATGCGCCCACTGCGGCGCATCTTGGCAATTTCCGAGGCCGACTTACAAACGATTGACATTCTCTATCGCACGGAACGTTTCCGCCATTACCCCTTCCACCGGCTGATCGCCGTTCACTTCGATCAGTCGGCTCCGAGCGCCGTAATATTCCACCAAGGGCAGGGTGAGCTGCTCATAGGCCTTCAGGCGTTCGGCGATAACTTCTTCTGTATCGTCCCGACGCGTCACTAAGGGCGTACCATCGACATCACAGATGCCTTGGACCTTGGGAGGCTGGTAATAGACGTTGTAAATCAGTCCGCAGGTGGGACACGAACGACGCCCGGTAAGCCGTTGCAGTAGTTGATTATACTCTACTACCAAGCGGATCACAACCGGCGGCGCGTACGCCTGCTGCCGCTTGCTGTCCTGGCCTGCCCGCATTTTTCCCAACTGCGCGTCCAGCCACTCGGCTTGCCGCACGGTGCGCGGAAAGCCGTCCAGAATGAACCCGCGGACGCAATCCGCCTGCGTTAGCCGGTCAGCGACCATGCCGCAAACCAGTTCGTCGGGAACCAGGTCGCCGCACCCCATGATCTCCTTGGCCTTTACGCCCAATTCGGTCTTTCGGGACACGTTGTCCCGCAAGATATCTCCTGTGGAGATCTGAGGAATGCCGTACGTTTCAGCGATCAGCTTCGCCTGCGTTCCCTTGCCCGCGCCTGGCGGACCCAACAGCACAATCGGACCGACTACCTGTTGGTTTGTCTTAACGCCCACTGCCGCGGATGTCTGCACTTCCATGCCTCGTACCCTCCGAAGGCAGGTGTTAGGGGTCTAACCCCTGCTTTCCTTACCACGTCGCCCTGCGCCCGCGGATACGTCCGCTTCGCGGGGTGAAACCTTCATAATGACGCATCACCAATTGCGACTCGACCTGGTTGACCGTGTCCATGGCCACGCCGACCACGATCAGCAGCGAGGTACCGCCAAAGTAGAAATTCACACCCAGTCCGTTGGTCACCCATGTCGGCAAGCGCTCGAAGAATGCTCCGATGGGACCAAACAGGTGATTGAGGTGAATGCCCGTGATCATCCATTCAGGAATGAAGGAGATCAAGATCAGGTACAGCGCGCCTACCAAGGTGATGCGCGTCAGAATGTCATTGATGTAGTTGGCCGTCCGGGCCCCAGGCCGGATGCCCGGAATGAATCCACCGTACTTCCGCATGTTGTCGGCAACCTCAGTCGGGTTAAAGACAATAGACACGTAAAAGTAGGCAAAGAAGATGATTCCGACCGCGTAGAGCAAGGTGTACATCGGCTCACCCCAGGCGAGCTGACTCAGCATGCGATCGAGGAAAACGCTCTTGCCCTTGAACATCGCGCCCGCCGTTTGCGGCAGGGTCAGCACCGACGATGCAAAGATGACCGGCATCACGCCGCCGGAATTCACGCGCAATGGCAGGTGGGTCGATTGTCCGCCCATGATTTTGCGGCCGACCACCCGCTTGGCGTACTGCACGGGAATGCGGCGCTCACTGCGTTCGACGAACACGATGAAGGCGACTACCGCAATCATCAGTACGACCAGCAGCAGCAGAGCAGGAATGGTGAAAGCACCCCAAGCCTGGGATTGCGCTTTCTCGTACAAATCCATGACGCCCCGCGGCAGGCCTACGACGATGCCGGCGAAGATCAGCAAGGACATGCCGTTGCCGACACCGCGCTCCGTGATCTGTTCGCCCAGCCACATGATGAAGACGCTGCCGGTGGTGAGCGTCAACATGGTCATCAGCACGAAGCCTACACCTGGATTGTTGACGAAGGCAGTGCCTCCGCTTATCGTCTGGCGCTCCAGCGTGATCGCAATGCCCAGCGACTGCACGGCACTCAGCAAAAGGGTGAGGTAACGGGTCCACTGGGTGATCTTCTTGCGCCCCAGTTCGCCTTCCTTCTGCAACTTGGCCAGAGGTTCATACACCACCGTCATCAACTGCAGAATGATGGATGCGGTAATGTACGGCATGATGCCAAGCGCGAAGATCGTCAGGCGGCGCAACTGACCGCCGCTGAATAGATCGACGAAGCCCAGGAAAGTGCCGCGATTCTGGTCGAAGAACTGCGACAGCAGATCGGCGTTGATGCCCGGCGTGGGAATGTGCCCGCCGAAGCGGTAAACCGCCAGCAGCCCAAGCGTGAACAAGATGCGCTTGCGCAGATCGGGAACGCGAAATACGTTGGCTAACTTCTCAAGCATAAAACCCCAGTTGTCAGTTGCCAGTGGTCAGTTGCCGGTAACCAGTTGCCAGTTATCAGTAGTCAGTTAGTGACTACTGACAACTTTGATCTTGCCGCCGGCTTTTTCGATCTTCTCCTGTGCCGACTTGGAAAACTTGTGCGCGTGTACCGTGATTGCCTTGGATAACTCGCCTTGACCGAGCACCTTCACCAGCGTGTTTTTGGAACTAACAACGCCGGCCTTGCGCAACAATTCGGGCGTGATCTCGCTCTCGCCCAAGCCTGCCAGCCGTTCCAGGTTCACTACTTCATACTCGATTCGGAAGATGTTGGTGAAGCCGCGCTTGGGCAGGCGGCGATGCAACGGCATCTGGCCACCCTCGAAGCCGCGCATCATGCGCGAACCACTGCGTGACCTCTGGCCTTTGTGGCCCCGGGTTGAGGTCTTTCCCATACCCGAGCCCATACCGCGGCCCACACGCTTTTTATTCTCCGACGCTTTTCGGGGTGCACGCAAATTGCTGAGATTCATTTTGTACCTGTCTGTTCAGTTGTCAGTTGCCAGTACATGTCTTCCAACGACATTCTAGTCGCTAGTCGCTAGTCGCTAGTTGCTAGTTGCTTCAACTGGCAACCGGCCGCTGGCAACTATTGCTTAACGATCTCTACCAGGTGCGGGACCCTGGCCACCATGCCACGTATGGAAGGCGTGTCCTCACGCTCGACTACCTGATTCAACCGGGTAAAACCCAAACCCTTGACTACCAGTTTGTGTTTGACCGGGGCCGCAATTGCCGAACGCACCCACTTGAGCTGCAGCTTCGCCCCCGCCTTTGGTGCCGTTGCCACTTTTGCCTTCTTACGAATCCGGGCCATATTAAAGCTCCTCGACCGACTTGCCGCGCGCACTGGCCACGTCTTTGCGGTCGCGCAGACGGGACAGCGCGTTGAACGTGGCTTTGATCACGTTGTGCGGGTTGGTGGTACCGATGGATTTGGTCAGCACGTTCTGAATTCCTGCCGAAGTCATAACCGCGCGGACCGCGCCGCCGGCAATGACGCCGGTGCCTTCGGGAGCCGGTTTCAGCATCACCATGCCCGCGCCGTAGCGGCCCAGCACCTGGTGAGGAATCGAGGTCTGCGTCAGGTTCACGCGCAGCAGGTTCTTCTTGGCCGCTTCGATTCCCTTGCGGATCGCCTGCGGAACTTCCTTCGCTTTACCGGATCCGTATCCCACCACGGCGGAACTCGGATCGCCCACCACCACCAACGCCGCAAACGACAGGTTCTTGCCGCCTTTGACGACTTTGGTGACGCGGTTGATCGAGACCACTTGATCTTTCAGTTGGTACTGACCGGCGTCAAGCTTTTTCTTTATTGTTGGCATTTTCGCCCTTCGCTTCTCGCTGTTCGCTTTTTGGTCGCAAGCCTTGGCGGATTGTCTCGGCAATCCCAACCAGCGTTTTCGCTCTGCCGGCGCCTGCTAAAGCTTACGCTTGCCCGTTTTCCGACCTTGATGAATTGGTCCAGTCTGCTCGCCGGTCTGCCCAGCGGCGATGGCCTTCAATTTCCGCGGGCCCAGCAACCCGGCGACCCGCCTCAAGCCCTCATCCCGGTCGACCTCGAAATACAGTTTGACCGCAGCCCGTTCCTCGCCAGTCAGTTTCTTCAGTTTCGCCATGCCCAGTTTCTCCAGTTTCTTCTGTTTCTCCACGCTCGGCCGTGTCTGGAACTCCAGGATGCGCTGTTCATCCAAGAACTGGTTGTATTCCTCTTTGTATGAGCATTTCGTTATTTTCATGCGCTCACTATCAGATCGCTGGTCACTGGCTACTAGCCACTGACCACTACCTCTAGAATTTCAACCCTGCCTCTCGTGCGGCGTCGGCCAGCGCCTTGATGCGTCCGTGGTAAAGATATCCACCGCGATCGAAGACCACCTTCTCGATGCCCTTCTGCTTGGCGCGCTCGGCGATCAGCTTGCCTACATCTTTTGCCGAACCCACGTTGCCGCCGGTCGGACGCTTCTCGCCCTTGCCGACTTTCTTTACGGAGGTCGCCGAGACCAGGGTCACCCCCTGCGTGTCGTCGATTACCTGCGCGTAAATGTGGTTCACCGAACGATAGACGTTCAGCCGCGGACGCTCCGCCGTGCCCAGAACTTTCTTGCGAATTCGGGAGTGGACCTTCTGCCGCGTTTGATCCTTTGAAGACTTCGTGATCATCGTTTCTCTTCCTCATCCCGGGTTTCTGAACCGGGAAACGGTGCGCTCCTGCGCCATCCCGTCCTGAGTCGCTTTTCGCCCGTGGCTCTTCGCTCTTCGTCAATCGTCATTGCCCGTCACTAACTGGCAACTGACTACTGGCAACTGGCTGCTGGCTACTGGCTACTGACAACTGTTACTTCGCTCCGGTCTTCCCGACCTTCTTCTTCAGGCGCTCATTGCTATAGCGCACGCCCTTGTTCTTGTACGGATCAGGTGGACGAAGGCTGCGCATCTCGGCAGCAACGAATCCCACCTTCTGCCGGTCAATACCACTAACCGTCAGGTGCGTCTGCTTGGGATCGACAGTCACTTCGATGCCCGCCGGTAGCGGGTATTCGATCGGGTGAGAATATCCCAAAGTAAATACCACGGTGCCCTTGCCCTTCATTTCCGCACGGTAGCCAATCCCGACGATGTCCAGTTCCTTGGTCCAGCCTCGGGTGACACCTTCCACCGAGTTGTTAACCAGGGCACGCACCAGTCCATGGATCGCAGCTTTGGAGTCGTCTTCGCGGACCACCGTTAAGATCCCATCGGTCTGTTCCAGTTTCACGCCAGCAGGCATGTGGGTCGTAACTTCGCCCTTCGGCCCCTTCACCCGGACCGTATTGCCCTCTACCGCGTAGGTGACGCCCTTCGGCATGGGGATCGGCTTTCTACCAATTCTTGACATAATCTTTAGCTCTCAGCTGTCAGCTCTTAGCTGTCAGCCCATTCTTGTTGTGCGGGCGTTGCGTCCGCTTATTAACTCATGACCAGCGTTCTGCGCGTTTTGCTGACGGCTGATAGCTGACGGCTCACAGCTACCTAGTAAATCTCGCAGAGCACTTCTCCGCCAATGCCTTCTTTGCGCGCCTGGCGCCCCGTCATCACGCCCCGCGGAGTCGTCAGAATGCTGATCCCAAGGCCGCCGAGAACACGCGGAATCTCGGTGTGTCCGACATACACGCGGCAGCCCGGACGCGAAACCCGCTTCAAGTCCGAAATCGGCGACGAGTTGTCGGGGCTGTACTTCAAGTACACCCGCAAAACCTTGCGGCCTTCTTCTTCGGCCGCCTTGAAGTTGGCGATGTAGCCCTCTTCCTTCAGGATGCGGGCCATCTCGACCTTCAGCTTGGAATGCGGAACGTCCACCTTCTGGTGCCGCGCCTTGATGGCATTGCGAACGCGGGTCAAAAAATCTGAGACCGGATCGGTCAAACTCATGCTTTATATCTCCTCAAATCGTCGCTCGTTAGCTTTCGCACGAACTCTCCGCGCCAGCGCTTCATCAACGCTGGGGAAAGAACCAGCCGCGACGGACTACCTAACCACTCTCCACTAACTACTGGCCACTGCCCTACCAACTCGACTTCATGACCCCGGGAATCTCGCCTCGCAAAGCCAGACCACGGAAGCACAGACGGCAGATACCGAACTTGCGCAGAAAGGCGCGCGGACGTCCGCAGATATGGCAGCGATTGTGCTGCCGGACCGGGAATTTGGGCTTCTTGTTCGCCTTGGCAATACTGGATGTCTTCGCCATTGTTTCCTTTTCGCTCTTCGCCTTCCTTTACGCTTTTTGCCTTCCGCTATTCGCTCTTCGCGAATTAGCTACTGGTACTTAGTACTTACTGGCAACTGACTACTGGCAGCTGACTACTGGCCGCTGGCTACTGCCTAAACGGCATACCCATGTGTTTCAATAACGCCCGCGCCTGGTCGTCAGTGCCCGCCGAGGTCACAATCGTAATGTTCATGCCCTTCAGCTTCTCAACCTTGGCGTAATCGATCTCCGGAAAAATCAACTGGTCGCGCACGCCCAAGGTGAAATTGCCGCGCCCATCGAAGGACTTGGTGGGCACTCCGCGGAAGTCGCGAACACGCGGCAGCGCCACGTTCACCAGGCGGTCGAAAAATTCGTACATGCGATCGCCGCGCAGCGTGACCATCACGCCGATGGGCATCCCTTCGCGCACCTTGAAGGCCGCGATGGACTTGCGCGCCCGCGTAATGACCGGCCTTTGACCGGTGATCTGGCCAACCTCGCCCACCGCCGGGTCGATCAGCTTGACATTTTGCGTCGCCTCGCCCACCCCCATGTTGACGATGATCTTTTCCAGCTTGGGAGCCGCCATGGGGTTGTCGAGGTCGAACTCTTTCATGAGCGCCGGCAATACATCCTTGTAATAGCGGTCGCGCATACGGGCGGTCTGGCGATTGGTCGCCTTGGGCCGCGCCGGTTTGCCCGATGCCTGCTCCGCCGCTACTCCAGCCTGCGCAGGCTTCGCCTTCTTGCCCGGCGGCTTGCCCTGCGGTTTTCCCTCCGCGCCCTGCGGCTGCGCTTTCGGTTTTTTCTCGTCTGCCATTCCCTGCTTCTACCTTTCTCACGGTTTCGGTCTGTTACTGCCACCGGTTCATGAGGAGTTCAACTTAGCACTTAGCAATTAGCACTTAGCCAGTGCCTCAAACTTCCGCGTTCCACCTACAAGAACACCCAAGAGTCATGCATTGGCTAAGTGCCAAATGCTAAATGCCAAGTGCTACCGGCTACTTCTCCAACGTGGTCCCGCAGTTTTTACATACGCGCGAGTGGCGGTCGCCGTGTTTCTCGTGACCCACCCGCACGGGGCGCGCGCAAGAGCTGCACATCAGCATCACGTTGCTAATGGATATCGGGCTCTCCTGTTCGGCAATGCCGCCCTTGATGTTCTTCTGCGGATTGGGCCGCACGTTCTTCTTCACCATCATCACGTGCTCGACCAGCACCTTGGACTCGTCCGGCATGACGCGGAGAACGCGGCCTTCCTTGCCCTTGTCGCGCCCGGTAATCACCCGCACCTGATCGTTGCGGCGAATATCTACGCTCTTCTGCATTTCTGTTCAATCCTTTTAGCAACTATCAGATGGCCTTTAGTGCTTAGCATTTGGCAATTAGCTAGTCGCTTCTCTACTGACTACTGACCACTGGCAACCGACAACTGGCTACAGCACTTCCGGCGCCAGGGAAACGATCTTCAAAAACTTCTTCTCGCGCAACTCACGGGCTACCGGGCCGAACACGCGCGTCCCGATCGGCTCATGCACGTCATTGATCAACACCGCCGCATTCTGATCGAAGCGGATGTAGGTGCCGTCACGGCGGCGATGTTCTTTGCGAGTGCGCACGATCACGGCTTTTACCACTGTGCCCTTCTTGGCGGTGCCGTCGGGAGAGGCTTCCTTCACGGAAGCCGTAACCACGTCACCCAAATGGGCGACCAGGCCGGTGGAACCGCCCAGCGGCAGAATCATCTGCAGCTTGCGCGCACCGGAGTTGTCGGCGACGTCGAGCATGGATCTCATCATCACTGCCATAATCTTGTCTCCTTGCTCCGCCACCCTGGCGGAGTCAACGCCCACCGGGTCAACTCGCCGGCTACTCCTCGACGGGCGCTATCAGCGCCGCACGTTGCACAATTTCCTTCAACTGCCACCGCTTCAACTTGGAGAGCGGACGGGTCTCTTCGATCTTCACGAAGTCGCCGAGATGTGCCGTGCCATCCTCGTCGTGGGCGTAGAACTTCTTGCTACGGGCCACCACCCGCTTGTAGAACGGGTGGGCCTTCTGCCGTCGGACTTCGATCACGATGGTCTTGGCCATCTTGGTGGAGACCACTTCGCCGATCAGGGTCTTGCGACGGCCGGGGGTCTTTGCTGTGCTGGTTGCTGTTGTTTCGGCCATGTTACTTTTTCTCCGTCGCAGCCTTCTTGCTGGCCGCCTTCTTCGCCGTCACTGTCTTCTTCACAGGATTACTTGCGCTCGCCCCCGCGCCGTTGCCGCCCGCCAGCTCTTTCTGGCGCAACACCGTGTGCACGCGAGCGATGTCCTTCTTCAGCTCGCGGATTTTTTTCAGGCTCTCGGTCTGTCCCATCTTCAACTGAAACTTCATCTTGAAGAGCTGGTCGGACAGCTCCCGTTGCTGATGTGCGAGTTCGATATCGGTCAAATTGCGAATTTTGTTTACATCCATCTCTAAACCCAGTTGTCAGTTGTCAGCTTTCAGTTGTCAGTTTTCACTGACTCGCAACCGACCTACCTTTCTGTTCGTGTCAATTACCCGTTATGTGTCGTCACGTCTCTTCCCGAGAACTGACAACTGACCACTGGCAACTGCTTCTTAGTGCACGCCTTCGCGCTGCACGAACTTGGTGCGAAGCGGCAGCTTGTGCGACGCCAACCGCATCGCCTCCGTGGCATCGCTGACCGATACCCCTTCCATTTCAAACAGGATCTTGCCCGGGCGCACTACGGCTACCCAATGGTCCGGAGCTCCCTTGCCTTTGCCCATACGGGTTTCGGCCGGCTTCTTGGTGACGGGCTTGTCCGGGAACAGCCGGATCCAAATTTTCCCGCCGCGTTTTACGAAGCGGGTCATGGCCACGCGGCTGGCCTCGATCTGCCGATCGGTGATCCAACCCGGCTCCATGACTTTCAAGCCGAAGTCGCCGAACGACAGCTCACCGCCGCGCCAGGCCTTGCCGGTCATACGGCCGCGCTGTTGCTTGCGGTACTTCACTTTCTTTGGCATCAACATAATCAGTTCCCAGTAATCAGTTGTCAGTTCTCAGTAACCATGGTTCGTTGCCCTCTTTCTGACAACTGGCCACTGACAACTGCTTTAAAACGCTCCGCTCTGTACACCCTGCGGTTCGCGCTTGCGTTCCTTGAAGATCTCGCCTTTGTAAACCCAGCACTTCACGCCGATGATGCCGTAGGTGGTATGCGCCTCGGCAAAGCCATAATCGATGTCGGCACGCAGAGTGTGCAGCGGCAGCCGGCCTTGCAGGTACCACTCGGAGCGGGCGATTTCGTTGCCATTCAGCCGGCCGCTAACGCGGACCTTAATTCCCTTGCAGCCGAAGCGTAGCGCCGAATCGACAGCCTTGCGCATGGCGCGCCGGAATCCCACGCGCTTCTCCAGTTGCAGTGAAATGCTCTCCGCCACCAGTTGAGCATCGAGCTCGGGCTTGTGCACTTCCTGAATGTCGACAAAGACATCGCGATTGGTGCGCTTCTGGATGTCCTGCTTCAGCTTGTCAATCTCCGTTCCCTTGCGGCCAATGATGATGCCCGGACGCGCGGTGCGGATGATGATGCGCAGCTTGTTGCCGGGACGCTCGATCTCGATCGAGCTGACGCCCGCCGACTTCAGCTTTTCCTTCAGCTCGGCCTTCAGCTTCACATCTTCCAGCAGAAGTTTGTCGTAGTCGCGCACCACGAACCAGCGCGACTTCCAGGGCTTGGTAATGCCGAGGCGGAATCCGTATGGATGGACTTTCTGTCCCATAATCTGTTTCTTCTCCGCGACGATTGCACTGTGGCTTCGCCGCTTTTTTCAACCTCTACTTCTTTTTCTTCTTGGCCGGCTTCTTAGCCGCCGGTTTCTTCGCCGCAGTCTTCTTCTTGGCCGGTTTTTTCTTGACGACTTTCCTGACTGGCTTCTTGGCCGGTGCGCCTTCCTGCACGGTTTGCACTAAGCTGGCATCGCCATTGCGACCCGCCTTCTCCTCCAGGGCAATCTCCACGTGGGAGATGCGCCGCTGATAGTGGTAGGCGCGGCCCATCGGAGCCGGACGAATACGTTTCATGCGCGGCCCATCGTTGGCCACGGCGCGCTTCACGTACAGCCGGTCGACATCGATGTCCAAACCTTTTTCCGCACTCGCGTAGTTGGCATTCTCGACAGCCGAACGCAAAAGCTTATACAGCTTCGGAGCGATGCCCTTCTTGGCATACAAGAGCGTGTCCAGCGCCTCTTCCACCCGGCGGCCCTTGATCAGGTCCAATACCAGGCGCACCTTCTGCGGCGAGACCCGCACGTAATTCAGTTTGGCGGTGAATTCCATGTCGTTTTCCTTATCTCGCCGGAGGAGCCGGCTTCGCTGCGGTCTCTGTCGCAGCCCTGACCGAGTGCCCCTTGAAACTGCGGGTCATGCTGAATTCGCCCAGTTTGTGCCCGACCATGTTCTCGGTTACATACACCGGAATAAACTTCTTGCCGTTGTGCACCGCCAGGGTGTGTCCCACCATCTCGGGAATCACGGTGGAGCGGCGCGACCAGGTGCGCACAACTTTCTTCTCGTTGCGTGCGTTCATGCCGTCAATCTTGGCCTGCAGGTGCGAATCGATGAACGCGCCTTTTTTCGTTGAACGTGCCATATCGTCTCAGTCCTACTTCTGTCTGCGGTTCACGATGAACTTATCGGTCCGCTTGTTGTTGCGAGTCTTGTAGCCGCGCGTCGGCTTGCCCCACGGAGTCACCGGGTGACGTCCGCCGCTGGTCTTGCCTTCGCCGCCGCCGTGCGGGTGATCGACCGGGTTCATGACCACGCCGCGGTTCGTGGGGCGGATTCCCAACCAGCGCGTGCGGCCGGCCTTGCCGATAGAAATGTTTTCGTGATCGATATTGCCAACCTGCCCCACCGTGGCCATGCAATCGACCAGCACCTTGCGGGTTTCGCCGGACGGCAGCTTGAGTAGTGCGTACTCGCCTTCCTTGGCGACCAGCTGCGCCTGCGCTCCAGCCGAGCGCGCCATCTGCGCGCCCTTGCCGGGCTTCAACTCGACGTTGTGGACCGTAGTGCCGGGCGGGATGTTGCGCAGCGGCAGCGCATTACCCACCAGAATATCGGCCTCGGGACCGCTGACGATCTTGGCGCCCACCTGCAGTCCCACCGGATACACGATGTAGCGCTTCTCACCATCGGCGTAGTTCAGCAGGGCGATACGCGCCGAGCGATTGGGATCGTACTCGATGGAGGCGACGGTCGCAGGAATTCCGAACTTGTCGCGCTTGAAGTCGATGATGCGCAGCTTGCGCTTGTGTCCCCCGCCGTGGTGCCAGATGGTCAGATCGCCGGAATTGCGGCGTCCGCCAGTGCGCTGCTTGGGCTCGGTCAGCGGCTTGTACGGACGGTTCGTCGTCAGGTCATCGTTGACCGTGCTCGTGATGAACCGCCGCGACGGAGTAACCGGTCTGTAAGTTTTGATAGCCATGTGTCTACTCGTTTCTCACTACTTCTATTCACTAACCACTAGTCACTAGCCACTAACTAGAGGTTTTCGGCGTACTCGGGCATCTTCTCGCCCGCCTTTAACCGCACGTATGCTTTCTTCCAATCGGGGCGATATCCCGTAAACTTGCCGCGCCGGCGCTCTTTGCCTTCAAAAGTCGCGGTGCGCACCGAATCCACTTTCACCTTGAAAATGCTCTGCACTGCTTGCTTGATCTCGGTCTTGGTCGCCTTCAGGGAAACTTCAAAGACCAGGGTCGCTTCGGTTTCCTTTACACCTAAACCCTTTTCGGTAATCACCGGGCGGCGCAGGACCTGATATGCCGATTTCATTACGCCACCTCCGCGTGCGTGCGCTTGGGCGCCGCAGCCTTCAGGGAGTCCTGCAGCTTCTCCAGCGCCGGACGAGCGAAGATTGTGGTTTCGTAGCGAAGCAGGTGATAAGGATGGACCTGGTTGCCCGCCAGAAGTTCCACGCCTGCAAGATTGCGCGAACTCAGATGAAGGTTATGATTTTCGCTGGACGCGCTTTCCACCAGCAAGGTCGTACCCTTCGCGTTCAACTTGTGCAGCGTCCTGCGGAACTCCTTGCTCTTCGGCTCCTTCACTTCGAAGCTTTCCACAACGACCAGCTTGCCATCCGCCAGCTTGGCCGCCAACGCGGAGCGCAACGCGCCCAGCAGCTTCTTGCGTGGAAAAGCGTAATCGTAGGAGCGGGGCTGCGGTCCGTGGACCGTGCCGCCGTGCCGCCACAGAGGTGAGCGAATGGAGCCCACACGCGCGCGCCCGGTGCCCTTCTGCTTCCACAGCTTTTTACCCGCGCCACTCACCAGCTTCTTGTTCTTGGTGGCGTGGGTACCCGCACGCTGCCCGGCGCGATAATGCTTCACCGCTTCCCACAACAGGTCCTCGTTCACCGCGCCGAACACTTCATCGGCCAGTTCCAAGGAACCTACTTTTTCGCCGCCGAGATTTACTACATCAATCTTCGCCATAGTCTCTTCCAAATCCAGTAGCCAGTTGGCAGTCACCCAGTGACTATCCACTAACCACTAGCCACTATTTTTTCTTCGCCGCCTGGCGCTTGGAAGCCTTCAACGGATCGACCGTGCCGGCGCCACTAAATCCACGACGCTCTCTAGGCGGCTTCTTGGCCTTCGCGATCATCACGTAACCGTCCTTCGGTCCGGGCACCGCGCCCTCGACTACCAGGAGGTTCTCGTCCTTGTCTACGCCCAGCACGCGCAGGTTACGGACCGTCACCCGATCGACGCCCATGTGCCCCGACATGCGCATGCCTTTGAACACCCGCGATGGGAACGCGGACGAGCCGATCGAGCCGGGGATCTGGAACATCGAACCGTGCGATCCAGCGCCGCCGGCAAACTTGTGGCGCTTCACCACGCCCGCGAAACCGCGGCCCTTGCTGGTCGCCACCACATCCACAAACTTGTCGCCGTCGAAAATGTCCACTAAAACTTTGTCGCCGACCTTGGCGCCATCCTGGTTGTCGGCATCGACGATAATCGGCACCTCGCGCAGGAACCGCATCGGCGGAAGGTTGTGCTTGGCGAAGTGGCCCTTCATGGGCCGCGTCAGGCGCGACTCTTTCACAAACTCCACCAGCCCGATCTGGGCGGCGTCGTAGCCGTCCTTGGCGACTGTCTTGCGCTGCGTCACAAAGCACGGACCAGCCTGCAGCACGGTGACGGGGTGGACATCACCCTTGTCATCGAAGAGCTGCGTCATGCCAACCTTTTTTCCCAGAATTCCACTCACTGCCATTTGCTTGTCCTCAACTCCGCTTCCTAATTCCGGTGTTGGTTGCACCGGGGGCTTGCGCCACGGAAGCTTTGTTATGTCCTGGGGCTAAAGCCCCATCGTTATTGGGCCGCTTGCGGCACGGCTAAAGCCGTGCTCTTTCAAACCATTGCTTGTACTGGCAACTAGTTGCTAATTGCTAGTTGCTACCTATGTTCCTTGCCAAACGCCTTGATCTCGACATCGACGCCGGCGGGAAGCTCAAGTTTCATCAGCGCGTCCACGGTTTGCTGCGTGGGCTCAAGAATGTCGAGCAGGCGCTTGTGCGTGCGAATTTCAAACTGCTCGCGCGACTTCTTGTCCACGTGCGGCGAACGTAACACGCAATACTTGTTTTTCACCGTGGGCAAGGGGATCGGTCCCGCAATTTGCGCCCCAGTGCGCTTCGCCGTATCCACGATTTCGCCGGTGGACTGGTCGAGAACGCGATAGTCGTATGCTTTCAGCCGGATTCGGATTCGTTCTTTGCCAATCACGTTAGTTTCTCTCTGCTCTCTCAAAGATCATGGCTGGGGCTCGCCTGCGTCTCCGCGATCTGCCCTGCGGCTTCTGCCGCGGTTGATGATGAGTGCGGCGCCGCGCGCCGCACCCGCATAATTACGCAATAATCTCGGTGATGGTGCCGGCGCCCACGGTGCGTCCGCCTTCGCGGATCGCGAACCGCAAGCCCTTCTCCATCGCCACCGGCGTGATCAACTCAATCTCCAGGCTCACATTGTC
>JBEKNL010000011.1:0-77958 GCA_049522855.1 Candidatus Korobacteraceae bacterium | reverse complement strand
CAAAACTTTCGCCGCCTTCTGGTGCGCCAAGACCGCATCCTGACGGTCTATCGCGGCCTGTTCCACTTCGCCTGCTTACTCATCACGCTTAGGTATTTATGAAACCAGCTCTAGTCACTAGCGACTAGCAAATGGAAGCTATCTCATAGATGGTTTTGTATCAGGGCACGGCTTTAGCCGTGCCGCAACGGCTCAACAATGACCTGGGCTTTAGCCCCGGAGGGATCTGTTTTTGCAAGGGCTAAAGCCCTGACGTTTCCAGCGCTTAGTTCGGCACGACTAAAGTCGTGCCCTGATACACCCCAGAACGATTTATGAGACAGCTGCTAGTTGTTAATTGCTAATTGCTAGTTGCTCTCTTGGGCCAACGTGAAGAAATTACACCTCCTGCCGGTGGGAACCGTGGATGCTTGGCTGCTGGAATGGTTGCAGCATGAGCTCCAGCAGAAGTTTCGTGTGCCCACCGAGGTGCTGGGGCCAGCCATCGATCCCTCGTTTGCGCGGCACGCCGAACGCCAGCAATACCACTCCTCC
Source organism: Candidatus Korobacteraceae bacterium (assembly GCA_049522855.1). Lineage (GTDB taxonomy): Bacteria > Acidobacteriota > Terriglobia > Terriglobales > Acidobacteriaceae > Bog-257. The sequence goes on along the minus strand of JBEKNL010000011.1, from coordinate 77,424 downwards.
GAAATTTTGGCCAGAATGCAAAAGTACGTCAACGGCAGCACCTGGCGCCTGGTCGGAGTCACGGAATTGGACCTCTACATTCCAATTCTGACTTTTGTTTTTGGGGAAGCCCAACTGGGCGGGGCCGGAGCGCTGGTTTCCTATCATCGTTTGCGGCAGGAATTTTACGGTCTGCCGCCGGATGCGGACGTTCTCGCCAACCGGCTATTGATCGAGACCGTGCATGAACTGGGACACACGTTGAGTCTCACCCATTGCCACGACTATCGCTGCGCCATGGCCCCGGCCCACGCGGTGGAGTGGATCGACATCAAAGATAGCGGCTTCTGCGAAGACTGTCTCTCGCGGGTGCTGCAAGCGGTATAGCGCGCCCCACACCGTCGCGCCAGATCGGAACCGCGCGGACTATCGCTTCGCCGGCTTTGGCAGGTCACTCCACTTCCCGCTGAACAGCTTGCCGCGATGCTCGGCCACCATCGCCGAAATGCCCATCACGCCCATCACCAGGAAAATCAGGAAGAAAACCACGGCAATCACCAGCACTGGCATACCACACCTCTAAGGCCATTCTGCTTGGCGGTTGAACTTGCTTCCGTGATTGCGGTCACAGGTGGCTGTGAGGCCAGACGAAGACGAGCGGTAGCCGGAAGGCGCACTCGCCTCTGGACATGCAAGGTGTTGGTGCGAAAGGGGGGACTCGAACCCCCACGGGTTTCCCCGCCAGATCCTAAGTCTGGTGCGTCTGCCAATTCCGCCACTTTCGCACGATAGGTAACAGCATAATAATCAAGCGGTTGCAAAGGTTGTTGCTCCGGGCCTGACGACGAACAAACCGCCGGTGGCTGTTCTGGTGGCGCTTTCATTTTCGGTATGCGCCCCTTCTGGCTTCATTGCCGGAACCAGGCGCGCAACCGCGTCCTGGCGGTGACTGGGGGCCAAATGGGAATAGCGCCACGTCATAGCCGGTGAACGATGGCCCAACAGTTCCCCGACTGTCCGCAAGGGAACCCCGGCCATCACTAGCCTACTGGCAAAGGTGTGCCGGTTGCAATGCCAAGTGTAGTCAGTCAGCCCGGCGCTTTCGACTGCCGCATTGAACCAATCGCGATACCGCGTCAGACTCGCGCCCTGCTCGTTGACGTGAACCAATGGCGAGTTTCCCGCCCAAGCTTTCAGGGCTGTAAGCGCATCCAGGGCAACCGCGTTCAAGTCAATGTCCCGCGCCGTGCCGTTCTTGGTCTTGTACAGATGCAGCTTGCGCCCTTCCCAATGGACTTGACTCCACTGCAATGAGAACTGCTCCCCGGCCCGCATCCCTGTATGCAGACTGAGCACGAAAGCGGGAACACATTCCGGGTGCTGCTCTTGCAATTTGGCGCAGATCGCCTTTTCCTCAGCTTCGGACAGGAACCGCGTGCGCCCGTTGTCCTCGTCCACCTTGCGCTTCTTGAACATTCGCACAACCGGGTTCTTCGCAATTCGATTGTTCGCTATGCCCTGACTGTATGCAAGACTGATCGCCGCGTGCCATCGCATCATGGTTGCGCGTTTCCAATTCTCTTGCGCGGCCCTGGCGACTAGCCATCGGCGGATTTCCTGCTTTTCGATGTCCTCTGCTGGCCGCGTTCCGAAGACCGGGCGCAGAATGTCGTACTTGATACGGATTTCCGTTGTTGTGCGCGTGCCGTTTTCGGATTTGCTGTATTCCAGGGCATCGTCCAGCAGTTCGCCAAAGGTGACCGGCTTGGCACGCAAGGTTTCCGGCAGCTTCTTACCTTGCAGGGTTTCCGTGTGGCGTTTGTCCAGCAACTTCTCAGCACTGCTGTACAGGCCCGCTTTCTCGCGGTGTCTGCGGCCCTGGGCATCGGTGAACTGAATCCACCACACCCCACTGCCGGGCACTCTCTCATAGATTCCCCGGCGCTTGCTGGTGCTCTTCTCGCCGTTCATTTCCGCCCTTCCTTCCCGCGCTTTGGTGCGCTCTTGCTCTGGCTCGCGTCTTTGCGGGGCCGTCCGCCCTTCTTGGCCCACTTACTGAGAGTTTCATGGGGATATTTTTCCGCACGCGCCTTGCCGCCTTTCTTCCCCATTGCGCTTGCTGCATTCGATAATTTCATGCTCCCAAGATAATACTTGACGCTAAGTTTGTCAAGCGGTAAAATTAAGCTGCAATGAAACGCACGAATAAGCACGTAAAGGAAACCGCGAAACCAGTGCAGCCACCGGCCTACAAAATTCCGGCGCAGCAGTTAGAGGAGTTCAAGGCCAAGGTGCTTGCCATGAGGTACGGCGAGTTAATCTGGCTTGGCCTGGACGCCCGCGTGGCCTGGAGAGTGCACGAGACTGGCGACGACCGGCTCTACTCGCTTTCGCAATGGGGAGTAAAGTTCATGACCCTTGTCCCCCCTTTGGAAGCCGGGATAGCACTGCGCGAACTTGAAGGCAAGCAACACGAACTCTGGCCGGAGTATGTGCGCCTGCTAAAGCGTAACCCCGATGAACTGAAAGCCTTTCAAGAACGATACAACCAGACTAAGAGACTGCTTAACGACCTACTCGGTGACCGCAGAGACTTATTACGGCAGGGCCCCGGCGCACCGCGAAAGCTGGCCGAACGGGATGCGCTGATTTACAGCCTGTACAAGCAAGAAAAAAAGACCGATCAACAGGTTGCCAACATACTCGAACACAAGCACGGTATCAAAATGTCCCGCCAAGCCGTGCGCCGTGCCTACGACCGCGAAGAGGAACGCCGTAGACGACAAGCAGCGAAACTCAATTCCCGCTGATTCCGTTTCGTTTTTTTTTGCAACTGAATTCTCAGAGTATAGGTTTCAAGTGCTCTTGTGCTCTACAACTAGAGCATGAACACGCAACTATCACCCATCCTCACCTCAGTAGTAAGCTATGGGGGGAGGGGGATCGCCCCACACAGGTCATTCTACGGAAAGTCGGCCGGCGCACATTGCTGAACTACCGTTTACTGTTGGCGTTCGCGCAGCACGCGAAGCGGTAGCAGCGGCCCTGCTCGCCACTCTGCTGTTGTTGACGGTCGCTGCTAATGCCGGCAACATACTCTATTTCTACGGTGGCGACTTTGATCCCAACAACCCTAACGCGAACGGTCTGGCCAACGAGACTGACCGCATTGTGGGCGGCAGTTCCTACGGCGCAGCCGCTTACCAGAACTTCGTTGTGGGCTCGGGGATCACGGTCACCGGGTTGTTCACCAACGACCTGATGAGCATCTCGCCCACCAACGCCTACTGGGAAATCCGCAGCGGCGTGTCGTTAGGCAATGGCGGGACCCTGATCGCATCCGGAATGGGCCTCGACACCGTGACGGCCACTGGCCGGAACGCTTTCGGCTACACCGAGTACAACAACCTGGTCATGGGCCTGGACGTGCCTCTCGCTGCCGGAACGTACTGGTTCATCGTTGTGCCTAACGGTGACAGCCAGATTGGCCGCTCGTTCGAGAGCAACACCTTCGGCCTCAACTCCGTTGGCACGTCGATTAGCAACGATCAGTTCTTTAACTCCTCGTTCTACGGCGTGAACTTCGGCGATCCCAATGACCAAGCATGCTGTTTCCCCAATTTTTCCGCCGGCGTGTACGTAAGCAGTGGCGGCACGACGCCTGAGCCAAGCAGCATTCTGCTGTTAGGTTCTGGCATCCTTGGTCTCGCGGGCGTCCTGCGGCGCAAGCTGACCCGGTAAATACAACCCTTCCCCCAGTTGTTAGACAGCCGGAGCTTCTGCTCCGGCTTCTTTTTTGCTATCTGGGAAGAAATCAGGGAACGAGCTGGTTCCCTGCTACGACCTGAAGTAACCAGTCCCGCAGCCAGCATCGGCGGTCCCGCTTACCAAGTCGAGGGCAAGGAATCGTCGAGTTCGGTGGTCAGCGCCCACTCGGTGGCCCGCTGCTGCTCGCGCGTGAGTTTCACCCCGCCGCAGGTCAGGTAAAAGGCGTCATGGGCGGTTGCGCCTTCGGTGTCAATCAAAGCCACCTCAATACTGCAGCTCTGACGGGCGAGGATGGAACTGATGGTGTGCAGCAGTCCGGGACGGTCCTGAGTGACGACCTCCAGCAAGGTGCTGGCAGGAGAACATTCCTCGTCGAAGCGTAGGCGGGTTTCGACCTTGAGCTTGGCCGGCTTGGTGTCGGACTTGAGGCGCGATTCCAGCAGGCGCTCCAGCGGAGCTTCCCCGATCAGGATTTCGACAATCGACTTCTTGAAGCGCTCGCTTTCCGGTGGATTCAGCTCCAGGGTGTGAAAGCGATCTTTGAAATAGAAACTGTCAACGATGACGCCGGCGCGATTGGAGAAGGCGCTCGCCTTGGTGATGTCCATGCCCCATCCGTAGAGAATGCCGGCCAGGGTGGAAAACAGGCCGGGGCGGTCGAGGGTCACGATGGTGAGTTCGTGCTGGCCGGCAATGCGGCGTATGGCGAGCTGTGCCGGTTGGCCGCGAAGCTGCTTCGCCATCTCGAAGTGCAGCAGCACCTGTTCGGGCGAGTGCGACATGAGGTAACGTTGGGGCAGGCCATCGAGAAACTTCAGCAGTTGCGAACGGCGCTTGGGCAGCAGCGCGGCGATGCGCTCCACTTGTGCGCTGCACTCCTCGGCGTGAAATCGTTCGCTGTCGGCGCTGCGAGTGAAGTAGTTGGCCGTGCCGGTGTACAGGCGCCAAAGGTTTTCCGCCTTCCACGGAGTAAGCGCCTCAGGATTGACCGACTTGATGTCGGCGAGGGTCAGCAGCGTCAGCATCTTGAGCCGCTCGGGGGTGCCCACTTTGTGCGCCAGTTCGCGCGCAGTCTCGGGATCGTAAATGTCGCGGCGGCGCAGCGTGGACGACATCTCCAGATGGGTGGCGATCAACAAGCCGACGGTCTGATCGTCTTCTTCCTCCAGGCCCATGCGTTGCACAGCAGCGGCAGCGAGTTGCACGCTGTTGTGAACGTGGTCGGCGCCTTCCATACCCTTGCCGGTATCGTGCAGCAGCAACGCCAGAAACAGCAGTTCGGGACGCTCCAACTCGGCCAGCAGAGTGGCGAAGGGCTGCAGCCACTCCACCTCGTTGGCAGCCAGGCGATGCAGCATCTCAATCGCGAGAATGCTGTGTTCATCCACGGTATAGCGATGGTAGAGGTCGCGCAGGACCAGCGAATCAATCGCCTCGAATTCCGGAATGGCGAGGGTGAGCAAGCCCAGCGAGTGCATGGCGCGCAGCGCATCGGCCGCGTAGGGCAGCACGAGGATTTCGCGCAGATGTTCCCACAGCCGCGAATCCAGCGGCATGCTATCGGCCAATCCGCGGCGCGCGTTGCCCAGCCGGCGCTCGGTCTCAACACTGAGCGCGACGCCGTGGCGGGCGACAAACGTGAAGAGCCGCAAAGTCACGAAGGGATCGCGAGCCCCGGCCGTCTGCTGCAGATAGACGCGTCCGTCCACCAGCGAAAATTCTTCGTTCGAGGAGCGCGAGCGCCACTGCTGAAACGAGCGGTACAGCGAAGAACGTTTTCTGGGAAGCTGTTCCAGCATCTGCCGTGCGTGCCGATGGATGGTCCTGGCATGGCGAAAATACGAGCGCATCCATTCGGCGGACGAAACGCCACCGGAGTTGGTCGCGATGCCCCGCTTGGCCAACTCATCCTGGGCCTCCCATGAAATGACGTTCTCGTCGCGATTGCCCCGGTAATGCAGATAACAGCGGGTGGAGGTAAGGAAGTCCATCGCGTCGAGAACAGCATCGGTTTCCGAATTCGGTGGCGCGTTGAGCATGTCCGGCCACTTGCGCTCCGACGCCAGCGCTATAATCAGTTCCAGCCATCGCGATGCATGCAGGTCGCGCAGCCCGCCGGGACCTTCTTTCAGGTTGGGCTCCAGATGAAAAATGGTGTCACCGAAGCGCAAATGGCGGGTGCGAGTGACCTCCGCCAGGCGTTGCATGAGGACGTCCGACTCGCGTGCCACAAGTTGCGGCAGGCCCTTCTCACGCAGACGTTCGAACAGCCTGGCGTCGCCGCTCAGAAAGCGGCAGTCGAGCAGCGAGACGGTGAACTCGACATTGTCGTGGTCGAAGCGTGCGCACTCGTCGAGCGTGCGGGTCGTCGGGCTGGCCCGCAAACCGGTGTCCCACATCTCCTGGCAAATACTGCGCACCGGGTCTTTCATCCGGCCGCGCAGGGCGTCGTTCTCAGCCAGGAACAGAAGGTCGATGTCGGAATAAGGAAAGAGCGCGCCGCGTCCGAAGCCACCCAGTGCGGCCAGCGCGAAGCTGCTGCGGACGGTCGCCGGGACATGCTGCTCCCAGAGTTGCAGCGCCAGCTTGTCCACAAACTGGGTGCGGTCACGCAGCGAGGCCCGGCCCGAGCCGGTCGCTTCGAACTCCCGCCGCAGACGCTCGAACTCTTGCCGGTACAATGCGCGCGGGCCGTGTTCGAGCGCCTGGCTGGACATGATCTTCTAAAGCGACTTCCGGGTTGGTCTGTCCTTGAAGGGGCACAGCTTTAGCTGTGCCGTAAAGTTTGGTGAGAGAACTTGGGCTTCAGCCCCCGCGGGAATTCGATTTTGTGCGACGGTGCTAGGCGCTGCTTTCGGTCGCTGTGAGGGTCGAAGTCCCTCAGGGGCTAAAGCCGCGCGTTTAGGAATGCTTGTACGGCACGCCTGAAGGCGTGCCCTTTCAAGACAAGGCTCTAGTCTTGCGGAAACTGGTCCCAGCGGACTATCGCGCATTCTCACAGTGCAGCCTCGCCGCGCTCCTCATTGCGTATGCGGATAGCTTCGTCGACGCGCGACAGAAAAATCTTGCCGTCGCCGATCTTGCCGGTGCGCGCGGCATGGGTGACCGCCGCAATCGCCTGCTCCACCAGGCGGTCGGGCATGACGGTCTCAATCTTCACCTTGGGAAGAAGATCGACCGTGTACTCGCGGCCACGATAGAACTCGGTATGTCCCTTCTGTCGTCCGTGACCGCGGACCTCAGTTACGGTCATGCCCTCCACTCCAATTTCCAGGAGAGCGTCTTTGACGGCTTCGAACTTCGAAGGTTGAATTACTGCTTCCAGCTTGGTCATAAGGTAACTTTAACCGTCCGCACTACGGCAGGGAAACCTCCCAGTAATAACCTTCTTCGCCGTGCTGCGTGACATCGAGCCCCTGCTCCTCGTGCTCAGCGGAGACGCGCACGCCCAGGACGAAATCGACAACTCTAAGAATGATGTAAGTGCCCACGACCGCCAGCGCAATCGCCATCGCAATACCGACCATTTGATTCAACATCTGGTGATAGTTCCCGTCGATCACGCCCACAGCCAGCGCACTTCCCTGCCCGTTTTTGAATATCGGGTTGACAAGTTTGGTGGCGAAGACCCCAGTCAACAGCGCGCCTATGGTCCCTCCCACGCCATGCACGCCGAAGGCATCGAGCGAGTCGTCATAACCAAGCCGTGCCTTTACTGCGGCAACCATCATGTAGCACGAAATTCCGGCGATCAGCCCGATCAGCAGGGCTGGCATCGGCCCCACGAATCCCGCCGCCGGAGTGATGGCAACCAATCCAGCGACACAGCCGGAGATCGCCCCCAAGGCGCTGGGCTTGCCGTTCCGAATCCATTCCGCTCCCGCCCATCCGATGGCGGCGGAGGCGGCCGCGAAGTGCGTCGCCACAAATGCGCTGGTGGCCAGGCTTCCGGCGCTGAGCGCGCTGCCCGCGTTGAAGCCGAACCAGCCCACCCACAGCAAACAGGCCCCGATGAAACTGAGCACCACACTATGCGGCGGCATGGGTTCAGTTGGATAACCAAGCCGGCGGCCGAGGTAGGTGGCACAAATCAGCGCCGAAACTCCCGAGGTGATGTGGACCACGGTACCGCCCGCGAAATCGAGGGTGGGAAAGCGCCCGCCGAGGCTGGCGTTCAGCAGACCGCCCTTGCCCCAAACCATGTGGGCCATGGGCGCATAAACGAAGAGCGACCACAGCACCATGAACAGCAGCATGGCGCTGAACTTCATGCGTTCGGCAAAGGCCCCGCTGATGAGCGCCGGAGTGATGATGGCGAACATCAACTGGTAAATCATGAAGGTCTGTTGCGGGATGGTGGCGGCGTAGTCGGCATCCGGTTGTGCGCCGACGCCGCGCAGAAAGGCGTGACCCAATCCGCCGAGGAAGCTGTTGCCGGAGGCGAAGCACAGACTGTAGGCAACGATTCCCCACAGCACGGTGATGACTGCCATCATGGCGAAGCTCTGCATCATGGTGGCCAGCACATTTTTCTTGCGCACCAGGCCGCCGTAGAAGAGCGCCAGGCCCGGGCCGGTCATCATCAGGACCAGAGCAGCGCTGACCAGCATCCACGCGTTATCCGCGGAGCCTTTGGCATCGGCGATCTGCTGCTGCAATTGCGCGATGCGGTCGCCCGGCGCCGCCCCTTCGTTTGCGCCTGGAGTCGCAGCCGGCGTCGATTGCGCCACCAGAGTGCCTGCCAACAGTATCAACAGAACGAACGGGAGCAACTTCTGAACCAACCGCATTGATAACTCCTGTTGCGAGACTGACATCGGCTAAATTGAAACCGCCGGATCTGCGCCGGCCCGCGCGAAAACCATGGTTCAGGCCTGGGCGGGGCCCGGAAATGAAAAAAGTATGCCGGCGCGTGGCCGGTGGTTCCCTTCAATTTTGCTCGTGTAAATTTGATACGCGGTTTCGCCGCGGATGAGAAATTCAAACTATTTATGGAGGCTATCAGTTCCGTTTATCGCCGTTTGCCCTCTTTACCGAGCCGTAGTATCTTGTTAGCACCTAAAAAGGTGCTTCTATCATGAGCAGAACCATGCTTGACATCACCAGCGACATCCAATCGCTGACGACCTTCCGCCGGCGTTCCGGTGACTTCATGAAACAGCTCAAGAAGAGCAAGCGCCCGGTGGTGCTCACCGTGAAGGGGAAGGCAGCGGCCATCGTGCAGGACGCCGAAGCCTACCAGCGCCTGCTCGACATTGCCGCCCGAGTGGACGCGGTAGAGGGCATCCGCCAAGGCCTGGACGACGTAGCCCATGGACGCACCCGTCCAGCGCGAGAAGTATTCGACCAGATTCGCCGCAAATATGACATACCACGTTGAACTGGCCGATCGCGCAGTTCGCGATCTTGAAACCCTTTACGTGGAGAAGAATGCTGCGGAGTCTCAAGCCGCCGCTCGGTGGTACAACGGGCTGGAGGAGGCTATTTATGCGCTCGCAACCTATCCTTACCGCTGCCCCATTGTCTCGGAAACCCGCACGGTAAAGCGAAAGTTGCGGCACTTGCTTTACGGCAACAGACCCCACGTTTATCGAATCATCTATGAAATCGACGAACGGCGGCAGACGGTGTGGGTGCTAACGATTCGTCATGCCGCGCGACGAAAGGTCAAGGCGTCCGAGCTTGGGTGACCGGACATTGCTCAGATTCCGTTCGCAACGCCCCCTTGCAAGGCCGTGACATCCCAAGGGCAATCGCGGTATCTTAGCTGAGCATGTCACCACGCAAGCTTGTGCAGATCACCGACCCTCCCAACCTGCCTACCATCAAGGATTACTTTGGCATGATGGCCGAAGAGCAGGCAGAAGACATTCGCAGGTTGAAGCAAACGGCTGCGGGGAAAAACTCTGGGCCGCCGGAGAAGCAATCCGCCGACAACGCGGTACCCGATCCATGGCTCATGCATCCCATCCGCCCCGCCAAGCGTGCGGCGGCAAAGCGCGGCGCCAACGGCCGTACACGGTCCGCGTCCAAGAAAGCTCCCAAGAAAGCGGCGAAAAAAGCCGCCAGGAAGGCGCCGAAGAAAGCACGGCGGTAGCTCTCCTCGGCAAACAAGATTGCCCATGGTGTGTGCCAGCGCCAGCTTTTCCGGCGGCGGCTGCAACCCGCTCCTGTCCTTCCTCCGATGGTAAGATTTCAGCTTCATGGTTACCTTCGCTGTGCTTCGCGTCGTGGTGGTGGTGTTGCTGATCGCGGCAAACGCGTTCTTCGTGGCCGCTGAATTCGCGCTGGTGAACGTGCGCGAAACGCGACTGCAACAAATGATAGCGGCCCACCGCCTGGGCGCGCGCACCGTCCACAAGCTGCATCAGAAGCTCGACCACGTCCTCAACACCGTGCAGTTCGGGGTGACGATGGCCAGCCTGGCCTTGGGCTGGATCGGCGAGGCCTCCATGGCCCGCATTCTGGAACCGCTGTTCCGCCCCTTGCCCCACTCCCGGCTCTACGCGCACGGGGTCTCCGTCGTGGTGGCCTTCGCGTTGATCACCTACTTGGTTGTCATCCTCGGAGAGGTAGTTCCCAAGTCGATTGCCTTGCAGCGCACCGAGCGGGTGGCGCTGGCGGTCGCCGGACCGATGGATTTTTTCATGACCATCGCCGCGCCGTTCTTGGCGTTCATGACCGCTTCCACCCGGATCGCCTTGCGAGCGTTTGGCATGCGCCAAGTGCGCGAAGGCGGCGTGCACTCATCTGAGGAGTTGAAGCTGATGGTCTCCGCCAGCCGCCGCTTGGGAATGCTGGTGCCCGCGCAGGAGGAGTTGATCCATCGCGCGCTCGAGCTGGAAAACATTTCGGTGCGCGAAATCATGGTGCCCCGCCGCGATATTTTTTCACTGCCGGGCGACATTTCGCTGGAAGAAGCCTTGCAGCGCGTGGTGGACGTGCAACACTCACGCGTGCCGGTTTACGATGTGCAGCGCGGCCCCGAGCACATCATCGGGGTGTTGTACGCCAAGGACCTGATGCGCTGGCTGCGCTACCGGGTGGGCCGCACCGCGTCCGGCAGACCGGTCACCCGGCCCAGCGGCCTCGAAGTGCACCACATCATGCGCGAGGTGCTGGTGGTGCCCGAGACCAAGCCGCTCCCTGATCTGCTGATCGAGTTCAAAGTGCGCAAGCGGCACCTGGCCGTGGTGGTGGATGAGTTCGGCTCGACTGCCGGCCTGGTGACGGTGGAAGATGTGCTGGAGCAACTGGTGGGCGAAATCGAGGATGAGTTCGATATCACCGAGCCGCGGCTTGCGCCGGGCGCTGCCTCGATGACCCTGGAGGGCTCGGTCAACATTCGCGATCTGGAATCGCAATATCAGATTGCGTTGCCGCGCGACGAAGGCTTCGAAACCCTCGCCGGCTTCACGCTGGCGCAACTGCAGAAGATTCCCGGGGTGGGCGACAGCTTTGAATACCAGGGTCGCCGCTACACCGTTGCGGCCATGGATGGGCTGCGCGTGGTCAGCGTAACCATCGAAGGGACGCAACCGCAGTCCCAGGTGCAATCCTCACCGGCAACGCCTCTGGCCCAAGGATGATGCCGCGCTACCTGCTCTCGCGCTCGCTGTACATGCTGCCGGTCGTCTGGCTGGTAGTGTCGGTGGTCTTCCTGCTGATTCACCTGGTGCCGGGCGATCCCATCCAGCAGATGCTGGGCGAAGGCGCGGCCGCCACCGACATCGCTGCGGCGCGTCATGCCTACGGGCTGGATGCTCCGCTGGGGCAGCAGTACGTGAACTACTGGCGCGGCCTGGTGCACGGCGACATGGGACGCTCGTTGCGGCTCAATCAGAATGTCGGCCACGTGATCGCGCAGGCTTATCCCGCCACCATGGAACTCACCCTCGCGGCGTTGCTGGTCGCGCTCGCCCTGGCGATTCCCGCCGGCGTTCGGTCGGCGCTGCGCCGCAATCGTTGGGACGATCGCGCGCTCAGCTTCGTCTCGCTGCTGGGATTGTCATTCCCGAACTTCGCGCTGGGGCCGATCCTCATTTTGTTTTTCGCCATTGAATTGGGCTGGCTGCCGGTCTCAGGCTCGGGCTCCCTGGCCCACCTGGTGCTTCCCGCGATCACCATGGGTGGAGCACTGGCCGCCATCCTTACACGAATGATTCGCACCTCCATGCTGGAAGAGTTGGGGCAGGATTACATCCGCACCGCGCGCGCCAAAGGTTTGCCCGAGCGCACCGTGGTTTATCGCCACGCACTGCGCAATGCCATGATCCCAATTCTCACCGTCGTCGGATTGCAATTTGGAGCACTGCTCGCCGGAGCCATCGTGACCGAGACGATTTTCTCGTGGCCGGGCATTGGGCGGCTCACCATCACCGCGATTTCCAACCGCGACTATTACCTGGTGCAAGGCTGCATCTTGATGATCGGGCTGACCTACGTGCTGGTGAACTTCCTGACCGACCTGCTGTATTCAGTGTTTAACCCGAGGATTCGCCAGTAGAGGAGCTTTGGGGGGCTAGAAGCCATCTAGCTGTCTCAATGAATCGTTTTGTATCAGGGCACGGCTTCACAGGCTGCTGAAAAACTCCGTCTGCGGATGCGATTTGAAAGGGCACGGCTTCAGCCGTGCCGCAATGGGTCAATGATGACTTGGGCTTCAGCCCCTGAAGGAGCTGTTTTGCAAGGGCTAAAAGGGCTAAAGAGGGTAGATGAGAACTCGCTTTGATTTGCCGCGGTGGAACGATTTCACTAAATCAAAGCCCCGCAGGGGCGAAATAATATTAGCCCAGGGCGGGAGCCCTGGGTAACGTGGGAAAAGTTAACGAGCCCCTTCAGGGATGGCACAGTCCTGGCCCGCGCTCTCCACGCCCGCGTCCTTGGCAGGAGGGAAAACCGGTACACCCCTAATGTGGTATGCCACCCCGTCATGTTTTCCTTGACAGACATTTCGTCTGTGTTATGCTTTCGTCACTGGTCCTTGTGATCAGACATCGATATGCGTTTGCTGATCCACTCCCGAATGCTTATGGCCATGTGCGCCCCAGGTGGCGCCGTGCCTGCGTCGGGAGTGTGATCACGCACCTAACAATCTCCCTACACTGAGCGGCCGCCTGGGGCTTACAACCGGCGGCGATTTTGTTTTAGCCCATATTTCGCTCAGACCTCGACCACCCCAACAAGCGCAAAAGCGGCGCTCGTTGGGGACCCCGAGAAGGGAGATTCACCGTGCCTCACGGCAATTACGACATACCTACTATTGCGATCCATGGCGGACTCGGACCTGATCCGACCACCGGCGCCCTTCTCCAGCCCATCTGCCAATCCACAACTTTCGTGCAGCAGGCGGTTGGCGTGCACAAGGGATTCACCTATTCGCGCGCGGCCAACCCAACCGTGGACGCGCTGGAGCGCGCCTTGGCCGCGCTCGAAGGGACGCCGGCGACCGTCTGCTTTGCCACCGGCATGGCCGCAATCACCACGCTATTCCTGTCACTGCTCAAGGCCGGCGACCACGTGGTCATTTCCGAAGTGGTTTACGGCGGCACCGTGCGCCTGTGCCAACAACTGCTAAGCGGGCTCGGCATCGAGCACACGCTGGTGGATGCATCGCGCGCCGAGCTGGTCGAGCAGGCCATTACGCCGCGGACAAAACTGATTTTCATCGAGACGCCGGGAAATCCGACGCTCAAGCTGTGCGACATCCCGGCTATTGCAGCCGTGGCTCGCCGCCACGGCGTGCGTCTCGCGGTGGATAACACTTTCCTGACGCCGGTGCTGCAACCCGTGTTCCAACTCGGCGCCGACATCAGCGTGCTCTCCACCACCAAGTACATCGAGGGCCACAACGCGACTGTAGGCGGTTCCCTGGCGACGCACGATGAACAACTGCTGGAACGCTTCCGTTTGATTCGCAAAACCACGGGCTGCATTCAGTCGCCGCAGGATGCCTGGCTGACGCTGCGCGGCATCAAGACTTTGCCGGTGCGGCTCAAGCTGCATTCCGAGAACGCTGGCACGGTAGCTCGATGGCTGGAATCGCATCCCGGGGTTGAGCGCGTGCATTATCCCGGGCTTGCCTCATTTCCGCAGAGGGCGCTGGCGGAGCGCCAGCATGTGGCGCACGGCGGCATGCTCGCCTTCGAGATCACCGCCGGCGCCGAGGCCGCCGTGGAGCTGATGAACTCCGTACGTCTCTGTTCGCTTGCCGAAAACCTGGGCGCGGTCGAGACACTAATCACCCATCCGGCCTCCATGACCCATGGCGATGTGCCCGTGGAAACGCGCAAGGCGATTGGCATTACCGACGGGCTGATCCGGCTCTCGGTTGGCCTGGAATCGCCAGAAGACATCATTGCGGACCTGGAACAGGCGCTGGCAGTCGCAACCGAAAAAGCTGGGAGGGCGTCATGCATCGTTACCCGGTAACGGTCCTAAAGTTTGGCAGCTCGGTGCTGTGCTGCGAGGCCGATCTCTCCAAGGCTGTACAGGAAATTTATCGCTGGACACGGGACGGACACCGCGTTGTCGCAGTGGTTTCGGCGATCGGATCGACTACCGATTCCCTGCTGGCGCGCGCCCAGACATACGGCCCCAATCTGAGCGATGAAGCCGTGGCAACCCTGGTCGCGACCGGCGAAGCTACTTCGGCGGCGCTGCTGACGCTGGCGCTCGAACGCGCTGGATTACATTCCGTGGTTGTAGATGAAGTCCGGCTTGGCCTGCGGACGCGCGGCCCGGTATTGAACGCCGAGCCTTGTGGCATCGACGTTCCGCGTGTACTGAGCGTTTTGGAAAATGCCTCGGTTGCCGTTGTGCCCGGTTTCGTCGGACGGCAGGAGGACGGCACTCTTTCCCTCCTGGGCCGCGGCGGCTCCGACTTGACTGCCGTCTTCGTGGCCCATCACTTAGGGGCCGAGCGCTGCCGGCTGGTCAAGGATGTGAACGGCATCTTCGAACACGATCCGGCGGACAAGGTAAATGTCCCGCGCCGCTATAGCACGGTCAGCTGGGCGCAGGCGGTGCGCGTCGGCAATGGCGTGGTGCAGCCGAGGGCGATCGAGTTTGCCGAGCAGCATGGGCTCACCATTGAAGTGGCGACCCTGAACTCCGACTCGCCGACTCTGATCTGCGGCCTTCCCATAACGTTTGCCGACCAGTTCCCCTCGGCGACGCCGTTGCGCGTCGGATTGCTTGGGGCCGGCACCGTCGGACTGGGCGTCTATCGCACCCTGGCCGCTCATCCGGAGACCTTCGACATCAGGCGCGTTGCAGTTCGCCGCTTGGAGCGCGAGGACGGTATTCCTCCGGCTTTGCTCACTCACGATCCCTGGGAGGTCGTCAGTTCGGACTGCGACGTGATCATCGAGTTGATCGGCGGTCTGTCGCCGGCGCGGGAATTGATTGAGGCGGCGCTGAAGTCGGGCAAGCACGTCATCACCGCGAACAAACTGGTGGTGAGCCGCCACGGCAAACAGCTCCGCCGCATTGCGGAGTTTGCCGGCGTGCAACTTTTGTATTCAGCGGCGGTCGGAGGAGGCGTGCCAATGCTGGAGCAGGTCAGCCGCATCGCGCAAACCAGCGGCATCCGCACCCTGCACGGCGTGGTGAATGGGACCACCAACTTTATCCTCGACCGGCTTGCTGAAGGTTTGAGTCGCGAAGATGCGCTGGGTGAGGCGCAGCGGCTGGGTTTCGCCGAGCAGGACCCGACTTCCGACCTCGATGGCAGCGATGCGGCGCACAAACTCGCGCTGCTGGCGCAGACCGCTTTCGGCGCCTGGCTGAATCCGGCCGACATCGAGCGTACTGGCATTGAGCACTTCGATCGCGACGCTGTTCAAGATGCCGCGCGCTCGGGGCACTCCGTTCGCCTGGTCGCGTCGTTGAGTCAGGATAAGTTCGGGTTGAGGGCCCGCATCGCTCCCCAACTCTTCGAGCACACACATGCCTTCGCGCAAACCATCAATGAAGAGAACTGTCTCGAAATCGAATCGCAGAGCGGCGACGTGGTGCAGGTGCGCGGCAAAGGCGCTGGACGATGGCCCACTGCGGTGTCGGTCATGGCCGATGTGTGCGATATCTACCGCGCCCAACAACTGGGTGTTGCCGAGGAATTTTTGGTTGCCGGGAGGGCTTCATGAAATTCGCCAGCCGACTGCTTACGTTCAACGCTTGTCCGGAAGATCCGTTCCGGCCAATCGCCACGCCGATCTACCAGACCGCAACTTTCGAACAGGAAGAGGCGGACACATTCGGCCGCTACGATTACTCGCGCAGCGGGAATCCAACCCGCACCGTGGTCGAAGACCTCCTGGCGCGATTGGAAAATGTCGACCGCGCTTTCTGTTTCTCCAGCGGCTTGGCGGCGATCAGCGCGGTCGCGCGATTGCTCTCGGTGGGAGACGAGATTCTTGCCGGAGATGATTTGTATGGTGGGACCTACCGGCTGTTTTCGAGAATTCTGGACCGTACTGGCGTGACCGTCCGTTATGCTGATGCGTGCGACATCGAGAGGTTTGCAGCGCAGATCACTCCCCGAACGCGGCTGCTTTACGTCGAGACCCCAACCAACCCGCTGCTGCGGATCGTGGACATCCGCAAGCTGGCTGACCTGGCGCACCAGCATGGCGCGCTGTTGTGCGTGGACAGCAGCGCGATGTCGCCGTACTTGCAGAATCCGCTCGAGCTGGGGGCCGACATCGTCGTGCACTCGGCGACCAAATATCTCTGCGGCCACAGCGACGTCACCGCTGGAGTGGTTGCAGTGAAGCGGCCCGAACTGGCGGAGCAAATCTATTTCATTCAGAACGGAGAAGGTTCCGCGCTTGGGCCCTTTGACTGTTACCTGCTGCTGCGAGGCGTGAAGACACTGAAGCTGCGCCTCGACTGCCAACAGGCGAATGCGCTCAAGGTGGCGAACTTTCTGAGCGCGCATCCTGCGGTGCAGCGCGTGCATTACCCTGGGCTGGCCAGCCATCCTGGTCACGAATTGCACGTGAAGCAGGCGCGCGGAGCCGGGGCGGTCATCAGCTTCGAGACGGGCTCGTTCGAAGTGTCGAAGCAAGTGGTGGAGGCGACGCAATTGTTCCGCATCAGCGTGAGCTTCGGCAGCGTGAATTCCTCGATCAGTCTGCCGGGGTGCATGTCACATGCGAGCATTCCAGCGGAAGTCCGCCAGGCGCGCTCGTTGGCGACGGACCTGGTCCGGCTGTCGGTGGGAATCGAAGATGTGGACGACCTTATTGCCGACTTGGAGCGGGCGTTCGAACGCGCCGCGTGCGCAGTCGCCGCCGCGAACCGCGGTGCGGAGATCGGCGAGCAGCAAGTTGTGTAGATCTCCTTCCCACCGCTGAGGCGGTGGGCTGTCTTATTCCGCGCCCGAGGCGCTGGCTTCAGCGTTGCGACAGGGTCTCTTCACGCCACGCTCTACCCCTTGCCTCATGCTCATTTCGTCGGCGCGGGAGCCGGCTGCTGCGCCGGCGCTCCGCCAAAATTCACCTTTGGAGCCTGCCGTGCTCCCTCGTCCGTCTTGAAGTAGGCATCGTTGCGGGTGAACCCCGAAAGGCTTGCGACAATATTGTTCGGGAACAAGCCGATATACGTGTTGTAGTCTTGCAGAGTCTCGTTGTAACGGCGGCGTTCGATGGCTATGCGGTTCTCCGTGCCCGCCAGCTCGTCCTGCAAGCGCAGAAAGTTTTCATTGGACCGCAGTTGCGGATAATTCTCTACGACGACCAACAGGCGGCTAAGGGCGGAATCGATCTGACCGTTGGCGGCGATCTTCTCCTGCGGCGTCTTCGCTCCCGCCATGGCGGCGCGCGCTGCTGCAATGTCGCCGAAGACCTTTTCCTCGTGGATCGCAAAGGCTTTCACCGTCTCAACCAGGTTGGGGATGAGGTCGGCCCGGCGCTGCAGAACGACATCCACCTGCGACCAGGCTGCATTCACGGTTTCGCGTTTGCGGACCATCTCGTTGCGATGGCCAACGAATGTGCCGCCAACCCAGAGCAGCAGCAACACAATCACGACCAGTACGATGATTCCTTTTTTCATGCCAATCTCTCCCCGCAAATCTTTGTCAGAGGGATATCTCCCTAGGACAATTTCTGTAACTGACGCTTGGGTACGCGCGCATCCAGTTCGTGAGCGACCCGCTGAATTGCGCTCATGTACGCATGGTACAGCTCGTGTAAGTTCTCCGAATGCGGGCCTTGGTTGCGCAACGCCAGGATTGAACGCAACGGCTGCACTTCAAATCCAAAAACCTCTCCGGCGGTTTCCAGCAACTGCGGCTTCGTCTGTGGCGGATTCTGCCCCAAGGCGATCAAGGCATGGCGGAACAGCGTCAGAACGCTGGTGATCGATTTTGCCAGCACCGCGCGGAGTTCGTCCTGGTTGTCAGGACTCAGCAGCAAGTGGTGGCGCAACCGCAGCAGCGTCGTCCGCAGTTCATGTTCCACCTCGATGCGATGCAGATTCATGGGCACATCGATTGCGGTCACCACATCCTGGCCGAACAGCGTCTTATGCGAGCGCTGAATGTCGAGCAACTCAATCGCGAAGACATCGGCAGACTCACGCAGCTCGTCGAGGGTCATGATCATCGGCGGCCGCAGCTTCTCGTCGCGACTCCACCAGTGCAGCACCGCCGAGATCGCCGCAAACGAACTCGGTTCCAAGTGCTGCAATACAACCAGCACGTTCACGTCGGAGAATTCTTCGTGGAAGTCTTCGCGGGCCGCGGAGCCATATAGAACGATGGACACCAAATTTTCGCCGCATGCCTGCTGCAATCGGGTAACGAGTTCCTGCAGTTTACTTTCCGGTTTCTTCATCGATTGTCACTCCCCAGCGTGGTCACCAGCTGCCGCCAGCGCCACCGCCGCCGCTCAGGCCGCCGCCAAAGCCGCCGAAGCCTCCAAATCCACCGCCGCCGCCCGAGTAGCCTCCAGAACTACCGCCAAACCCGCCGCCCCAGCTACCTCCACGGCCGCCTAGAGCACTCCCCAACAGAAACCAGGGAAGAGCGGACCCTCCGCCTCCACGTGATCGCGGGCCGCGACCGCCTCGCGCCGAGCGCGAAATAGCGCGGACAACTGCGAAGATGATCACGACGACCACGACCGGAATCCACCATGATGCTTCCCCTGCGGGCGCGCGCGGCTGATTGGCCGGTACGCCGTTCAATTGCAGTCCCTTGTCCGCTGCTATCAGTTGGGCGACACGTGTTGTACCGAGCAGCACAGCAGCACTGTAATCTCCGCTGCGCAGATTGGGCACCATCTCCCGCCCAATGTCTCCTGCGCGAGCATCGTTGATCACCGGCTCCAGCCCGTATCCCACCTCGATTCTGTACTGCCGCTCCTTAGGCGCGACCAAAAGCAGAACGCCCCGGTTCTCCTGCTTCGATCCGACGCCGAGCTGCTTAAAGAGATCGGCCGTGTAGTCTTCCTTGCTGCGGCCCTCGAGGGAGTTCACGGTCACCACCGCAATTTGCGCGCCGGTCTTTTGCTCGACCTCGGCGCACAGCGTCTCCAGCCTGGCTTTAGTGGTGGGATCGATGACGTTGGCGAGATCGGTAACATAGCCCTGGGGACGAATATCGGCGATCTTCTCAGCCCATGCGAAGGAACACCAAGCCAACAGCAGCACAGCCAGAGCGAGTTTGACACGCGTTGCCATCAGTTATCGCCGACATTGCATCGGCGTAAGTACCGTAGAGAATGCAGGACGCAGTGTCAAGGAACGCTTGCAGCATCTGTGAGTCGCACCCCCTAGTTGCGTGAAACCCCCCGAACAGGATATTGTCTCCGCGCACACTCTGGAGGGGCGAAGCGATGCGATTGAATTGGCGCGCCGTGGCATTGGCAGGCATTGCGGACTGGATACTCGGAGCGGTGTGGTTCACCGCCTTCCGAGCGCCGTGGCAGGCCGGCACCCGCATACCGCCGGAGGAGTTGCAGGCCTACATGGCCCATCCCAACTTCTGGCCCTATATCGTCTCGCTCATCTGCAGCATCTTGATCGCCTACGTCATTGCCCGGGTGCTGAGTAGCTGCCAAACCCACAGTCTGTTAAGCGGAATCGGCATTGGCGCCCTGATCGGCTTGGCGGCCACATTTGCCATGATCACGGAAATGGTCTTTGAAATTCGCCCGGTCCAGTTCATCATGATCTCTGCCGCCTACCCGCTGCTGGGCTGCATTTTGATGGGAATCATCGTGGGTGTGTGGAAACCAAAAGCGAAGGCCGAACTGAGTTCGGCGCCGGCGTCACCATGAAGATCGAGGGAAAAATCGTTCACGGTTACCTGAAGGCACTGAGCGGCCTGGAGCAACTACCCGGCCCTAATGGCGAGCGTTCCGTCGAGTTGTTTCGCCACGGCACGCTTACGGTGAAGCTGTATGCGCCGCGCAGCGCCGATCATCAGCACCCCCACACGCGCGACGAGATTTACGTGATCGCTACCGGCACCGGACGCTTTGAGCGGGAAGGAAAAGAAGTCAGCTTTGGTCCGGGAGATGTTCTGTTCGTCGCCGCCGGCGAGCAACATCGCTTCATAGAGTTTACCGACGATTTCGCGACGTGGGTATTTTTCTACGGCCCGGAGGGCGGCGAAGCAAACCGTGAGAAAAGCTGAGCCGCGGATTTGCAGCGATGCAGGCGGACATCTTTTGATCGCGGTTAGCGGTTTCGGCAGGCGGGAACTGCTCTAGGTTCGTTGTTCGTGAGGGGCGGCGCGTTCTTCCAGTCGCTTCACGCGCTCTTCCAGATGCAGGGCTACGAGCAAGGACGTGTGCCGGCGCTCCGCCCGGGCGTCCACGTCGCTGATCATCTGCCTAAGGTCGGCGAGCCGGCGCTCAGCTCGGGCGTCCACGTCGCCGACCATCTGCTTAAGGTCGGAGAATCCCGAGTCGACTCTTTTCTCCAGTGCATCGACGCGCGCGATCAGGGCTTTCAGGTCCGGCGTCACCAGATCCTGCAGCAGCTTGCGGGTATCGTCGATCATTCCCATGGAGTTCATTATAATCGCCGAAAAACCTGAGTCGCAACGGCTAGAGCAGTTCCGCAATAGATGTGTCCGGTTTGCACGGGTAGTGCGGGCCTTCAGGGCCGCGCATAGGGCAAGAAGAAAAATCGCTTAAGCCGGTGAGGAAGTCCTCGTATTCGCCGCTCGCGTGCCAGTTGCGGAAAGTGTCGCACAAGGTCTAGGCTGTTGGGCAAGTAGTGGGGTGGGTTGTGTTCAGCCTCAGTTTCATCCTCATCATCGCCGGCCTGGCTTTCGGCGGGGCCACCACGCTCATCGGATTTGGCGGTCTGCTGGGAGCTTGGTTTCATCGCGCCTTGGGCACTCCCTTGCCTCTGCCGACCCTTCACAACCCCTTCGAGCGGCGCCTGTATATCTATGTGGGGACCGGGGGATTCGTGGTGTGGGTCAGCGCCTTCCTGTATAGCCTGAAGATTGCGCCGTGATTGGCGAACTCTCGCAAGGTTCGCGCTCAAGCTCCTCCCTCGGCGGCAAGCACTTCATCGGCGACCGCGGCGGCTTCCACCGCCGGCTTCACGTCATGGACCCGCACGATGTGGGCCCCGCGCAGGATGCTGGCAACCATGGCAGCCAGCGATCCATAAAGCCGTTCCCAGGGCGGCGCGTCCCTGCCGGCCCGCTGGCCGACGGTGCGGCCCACAAACGATTTGCGTGAGGTCCCGGCCAGCAGCGGAAATCCGAAGCGGTGCAATCGATCGAAATGCGCCAACAGCGGATAGTTCTCCTCGAAATTCTTGCCGAAGCCGAAGCCGGGATCGAGCACGATGCGCGGCCGCTGCACCCCACGCTGCAGGGCAATGAGCAGGCGGTTGGCGAGATCATGCTCCACCAGGGCGGTGATGTCGGGCTCGGGCGGAAGATTGCGCCACTCTTCCGGCTGCCCGCGGGTGTGCATCAGCACCACGCCGCATTGCAGTTCGGCGCACGTCCGCGCCATCTCTGGGTCCCACTGAAAAGCGCTGACCTCGTTGACGATCTCCGCGCCTGCGTCCACCGCCGCGCGGGCTACGCCTGATTTATAGGTGTCCACCGAAATCACCGCTTCCGGCCGCGCTTGCAGGATGCCCTGCAACACCGGCATCACCCGGCGCAGTTCTTCCTCCTCGGTGACCACCGGCCTGGGCTTTGACTGTGAGGTGGCGCTTGCCTCATCCCCGCCAAGGCGCGCTCCCGGACGGGTGGACTCGCCACCCAGGTCCAGAATGTCGGCGCCCTCGTCCAGCATGTGCAGCGCGTGTTGCACCGCACGTTCCGGCTGGAGAAACTGGCCTCCGTCGGAGAACGAATCCGGGGTAACGTTCAGCACTCCCATGATGAGAGTTCGCCGCCCCAACTCCAGCGTGCGGGACCGTAGCTGCCAACGAAAGTGAGGGCGCATGAAACGATTGTAATGGCTGCCAAGGTGCAACATTCCTGCCGCAAAATGAAATATGGCAGCCTTGCCTGCCAGTGCTAGAATTTATGCAGTAGCCCCATGTACCGGGTTCGCCATCTCGCCCCCTTTATCCTGCTCCTCGCGCTGCTCTCGTCCGCTTTTGCCGTCACCAACAACAAGGCCGACAAGAAGCCGAGTGAGGAGAAGAAGCTGGCTTCCGAGATCGACAAGATCCTGAGCGATCCCGAAGCGGCGCGCGGATTTTGGGGTATTTATGCGGTTTCGATGGACAGCGGCAAGCCGCTTTACGCCCTCAACCAGGACAAACTTTTTGCTCCCGCATCGAACACCAAGCTGTTCACCACGGCGGCTGTCTTTGGGCTGATCGGGCCCGACTATCGCTTCAAGACCACGGTAGAAACCTCGGGCACGCTCGACAAGTACGGCCGGCTCAACTCCGATCTGGTGCTGGTGGGACGCGGCGACCCCAACCTCTCGGGACGGACCCTTCCCTACAACATGCACACGGAACGCAAGACGCCGCCGATCCAGGTGTTGCAGACTCTCGCCGACCAGCTTGTCCAGCAAGGTTTGAAATACATCGATGGCGACGTAGTGGCCGACGATTCGTACTTCGTCTTCGAGCGCTACAGCGAGGGCTGGTCGCAGGATGATCTGGCGCGGGAATGGGGCGCACCGGTTTCGGCGCTGACCATCAACGACAACGTCATCTTCGTGAACATCATGCCGGCTGATCGCCCCGGCGAGCGCGCGTTCCTCACCGTCACCCCTTTTCCCGAGTACTACAAAATCGACAACCGGGTGATGACCACGCCGCCAGGGACCGGACCGCGCACCGTGTCCATCAATCGCGAACCCGGCTCCAACCAGCTCACCTTCTGGGGCAACATCCCGCAGGATGACCCCGGCTTTGGAGAAGCCCTGGCCATCGAGGACCCCGCCGATTTTGCGGCGCGGCTCTTCCGCGAACTGTTGGAGGAGCGCGGTGTCACCATTTATGGACGCGCGCGCACTCACCACACCGAACTTGCGTCCACGCAGACCTTCAGCGTCACCTCCATGGCGTCGGGCGGTGGCGATAGGACCCGACCGCCGAACCCCGCGCCGCTGGTGCTGGCCAGCTATCAGTCGCAGCCGCTCGCGCAAGATCTGCGGGTCATTAATAAGGTGAGCCAGAACCTGCACGCCGAGCTGATGCTGCGCTTGCTGGGTAAGGAGAAGGGCACGTCGGGCTCGATTCAGGGGGGGCTGGAAGTTCTGCGCGGCTTCCTGGTTCGCGCCGGAATTAAGCCGGAACAGTTCGTCTTTCTCGACGGCTCGGGACTGTCACGCGAGAACCTGGTCACTCCCGACGCGGTGGTTGCGATCCTGCTTTACTGCCACCGCCAATCCTGGGGTCAGCTCTACGAAGATACTCTGCCCATCGCCGGGGTGGATGGATCGCTGGCGGAACGTTTTCGCAGCACGCCGGTGATGGGTTTGGTGCATGGCAAAACGGGGTCGCTGGCACACGTGTACGCGCTGGCGGGCTACGCCACCACGCAGCGCGGCGAACACATCGCCTTCTCCATCATGACCAACAACGACACCCTGCCCGCCAAGAAAGCGCTCGACACCATTGACCAGATCGTGGAGAAGATGGTCGAAGACAAAAAGTAACTAGAAGCTATCTCATAAATCGCTTTTGAAAGGGCACGACTTCAGAGGCTGCTGAAAAACTCGAATGTAGACGCTTCTGAAGGGGCGCACCTTCAAGTGCGCCATTGTGAGCTTTCTATTTTTGTCATTCCGAGGGGCTTCAGCCCCGAGGAATCTGCGGTTTCTTTCATCGCGACGACTTTTTCAGCAGCCTGTTCAGCCGTGCTGCAACTGGCCATTTAAGACTTGATTTTAGAGTTTGTAAGAAGGCGTTCTGAATCGGCTCCTTAGAACGACTGTGCAAAATCCAGCCCGCAGCCGGGGTCCCCAGTTCGCGCCACCTTTGCGCGAAATGGGGTGGAGGAGGGGCGGAATTGATGTTAGCCCAGGGCGTAAGCCCTGGGTAAAACGGGAAAAATAACGAGTCCCTTCAGGGACGGCACAGTTCTCCGGAGGTATTGCGGTACGATTCTGCTCGCGGCGACGCGCGAGAGCAAAGTCATGTAACCGCCACGGACAATCGTGTACAACAGTATCTTGCAGTTATCTCGACCTGCTAACAGAAGGAGCACGCACCGCCATGATTGAGCGTCTCAAGGAGAGCTTTGGGGGAGTACTGGGCTTCAAAGTGGCCGGCAAGCTGACGGCCGAAGATATCAAGGCATTTGAGCCGCAACTCGAAATCGTGATTGCCCAGCGCAAGCACAAGCCCATCGGCATCCTCGCCGACCTTTCGCAGATGCACGGCGCCGACTGGGGAGCGCGTTGGGAGGAGATGCGGTTTCTGCAGAAGCACACCGACCACATTGCGCGCATGGCGGTGGTGGGCGCCGACAAGTGGGAAGAGATTGTGGCGATCGGCACCGCGGGTGCTGCCATCCTGGAGGCCGAGACGCGCTACTTCGACAGCTCCGAAATCCTGCACGCCTGGGAGTGGGTCCGCACCTCAAAGCACGCCGAGGACGTTCCCGTCCGCCAGATCTCGCCTGGAACAGGCATCTGGAAGGATTACCATCCGGAGTGGATGGGGCTGTAAGTAGGAATTCCCCTACCTGCGAGCTTCAGCCCCTGCCAGTTATTGACAAGAACTGTCACCAATCTTAAACTAACCACATGGAAATGACATCACTCAATGTCTCCCTGCCCAAGGTCCTCAAAGAATATGTCGAAGGTCAGGCTACCGCAGACGGTTACAGTACACCCAGCGAATACATTCGTGAGCTGATCCGCGATGACCGCAAGCGTCAGGCCAAGGAAAAGCTGGAGGCCGCCCTGTTGCAGGGGCTCAATTCCGGCCCGGCGAAAGAGATCACTCCGGCCCAATGGGCACAAAAGCGAAGCTCTCTGCGCCAACGCCACAAGCCCGCCAGGATCACAGGTTGAAGCGTGCAATCCTGGAGTTGAGAGCCCGCGACCTCGAAATTCTGCTCGGGAGTGAGTTGCGACAAGGCGGCTCGGTGCCCCACCTTCCTTTGCTTGGGTGGGACTGACCCGAATCCACCGCTTTCGGCGCTCCTACCCCGCGTCGGTAGTGGGCGACTTTCAGAATCCTGCTTGAGCGGTCTGGCATCTGAATTGCACGGGAATACACTTGTGTTCGCAATTGGGAACAGGCATTATCTAGTCGATAACTTTTCCAGTTCACGCTTGCAGATTTTATGGCATACTGCGTGTATGCAAAAGCGGTCAAGCAGAAAAGACCTTAATCAGATTGCTGCGGAAATGGTGCGCCAGACCGCCGGCCTTGATCTCAAGGGCAAGAATCCGGCTGCTGTAGCACTCGGTCGGCGTGGTGGGCTAAAGGGCGGCAAGGCGCGGGCTAAGGCACTTTCAGAGGAATGCCGAATCGAGATCGCGCGTACCGCTGCCCATGCGCGGTGGAAAGATACCCATGGCCTTGAAGACTAGCTCTAATGTCATCATCATTGAGCAATTGAAGGAAAGGCTGTGTGCGCTCGAAGACGTCACGGGCGGTGATGTTTTGGTGCTTTGTGCTCCGATCCGCTCGGGACTGGATCTCGTCGTCAAAGAAGCTGTTGACGGTCTTCCACATAGGAAACGGAAACTAAGTGTCCTCCTGGAAACTGGGGGTGGCTACATTGAAGTAACCCAGAGAATAGCGCAGACACTGAGGCACCATTATCGTGTCGTCGATTTCATCATCCCCAATTGTGCTTACTCTGCTGGCACTGTTTCTCGCGATGAGTGGAGACGACATTTATATGGATTACTTCTCCGTACTGGGGCCTATCGATCCGCAGTTGCCGAAAGACGACAAAATGGTGCCGGCCCTTGGCTACCTTGAACAGTATGATCGTCTCATTAGGAAATCAGCAGCCGGAACCCTTACTACGGCGGAACTTGCGTTTTTGATTAACCGTTTTGATCCGGCTGAACTCTACATGTATGAGCAAGCCAGAGAACTCTCCATTTCATTGTTGAAGGAGTGGCTCGTCAAATACAAGTTTAAAAACTGGAAGATAACGAAGACGAGAAAACTTAAGGTGACGCGGGAGATGCGCGTAAAGCGCGCCGAAGAAATTGCAAAAACGCTTAACAAGATTGACAAATGGAACTCGCATGGGCGGGGCATCCATATGGCTGTTTTGCGCAGAGACCTGAAGCTGCTGATCCGCGATTTTTCGGAAATCGATGGCCTTAGTGATGGCATCAAGGATTATCACAGGCTGTTACAAGATTATCTTTCGACCGTCAGATATTCGTGGGTGGTACAGACTCCCAAGCAGTTTACGCCGCTAGGAGCGTGTCTGAGTAATCAAAAATTACCAGCATCATATACAGCCTATTGTGGTTCCCTGTTGTATGCACCGCAATATGTGACCAGGAAACCTATTACTCGGACACGCTCCTAGGCTGAGAAACGAAGGTGATTTGACGATGCCAAAACAAATCGAACTGGAAAAGATCATCGCCGATAACCCGAACGTTGATCCAGAAGAACTCAAGAGGGCCGAGGAAGCCCTAAAGAATCTTAACAGGACTGGCGTAGTACGGCGTTCGACTTACGGCTTAGAGACGCCTGAATCAAAGAAAGAAATTCGGCATAGCGAAGATACGGCAAGATCGGCTATGCCTGTCCGGCGACTTCGTTAGCCATTTCTTACTTGACATCCTTGAGCGCTCAAGCATATTATGTACTCATGAATTGCTTGAGCGCAACAGCGGCGGCGGGGTAGCTGTGGAAAATTCAAAGTCGCCCACTACCCCCGAGTCACCTGACAAGACAAACCCCTGGGCCGCGCTTATCATTAGAGATCGGACCGCGCTCGCGCCGCATCCCGCCGAAGCGCACGGCATCTATTAAAACTGCACTGATAAACACCTGAGAGGACGCACTTATGGCTACCACAACCACTCCCGCCCGGGAAGGAACTCGCATTTCCGCCACCATCAATAACGCCCAGATTCCCGCCACCTTCCAGAACGAACCCTCGGTTGATTTCAGCCACCCGGAGAACGCGCGCCGCATGAAGGCGGCCATCGAGAAAGTCCGCAACGAGCTGGGCCGCGAGTACGACCTGGTCATCGGCGGCCGCCATCTGAAGACCGCCGAGAAGACGCAATCGCTCAATCCGGCCAAGCCGTCGGAGATTGTCGGCATTCACCAGGCGGCGGGCGCGAGCGAGGTTGGGCCCGCGATGCAGGCTGCACTGAAGGCGTTCGAGACCTGGAAGTTTTCCTCCATCGAGGAACGCACCAACCTGCTGTTCCGGGTGAGCGTGCTGCTGCGCGAGCGCAAGTTTGAACTGATGGCGTGGATGATCTTTGAGGTCGGCAAGAACTGGGCCGAGGCCGACGGCGACATCGCCGAGTTGATCGACTTCTGCGACTTCTACGCCCTGGAAGCGCTGCGCCTCTCCCAGGCCGAGCCGCCGGTGCAGTTGCCGGGCGAGCGCGACCACCTGCGCTACATCCCGCTGGGCGTGGGCGTGGTGATTCCGCCGTGGAATTTTCCCGGCGCCATCATGGGCGGCATGACCCTGGCCTCCGTCGTGTGTGGCAACACGGTCATCCTGAAGCCCTCCAGCGATTCGCCCACCATCGCGGCGAAATTCTTCGAGATCCTGGAGGAAGCCGGCCTGCCCGACGGCGTGGTCAACTTCTGTCCCGGCCACGGCAACAGCTTCGGCAATGCCATCGTCGAGCATCCCAAGACGCGCTACATTGCGTTCACCGGATCGAAGGAAGTGGGCCTGCACATCAACCAGCGCGCCGCGGTGCAGCAACCCGGCCAGATTTGGATCAAGCGCACCATCCTGGAGATGGGCGGCAAGGACTCCATCGTGGTCGACACCGACGCCGATCTCGATGCCGCGGTCGAAGGCGTGGCCTCCTCGGCGTTTGGATTCAGCGGGCAGAAGTGCTCGGCGTGCTCGCGCGCCATCGTCGACGAGCGTGTGTACGACAAATTTCTGCAACGCCTGAAGGAGCGCGTGGAGAAGATCACGGTTGGCGACCCGACACTGAACCCGGCGATGGGCCCGGTGATCAACCAGAAATCGATGCAGTCGATTCTGGGCTATATCGAGAAGGGCATCGCGGAAGGCGGACGCCTGATTACCGGCGGCGCGCGCGCCACCGAAGCCGGCGATGGCTTCTTCATCCAGCCCACCGTGATTGCCGATGTCGCTCCCATGGCGACCATTTCGCAGCAGGAAATCTTCGGCCCGGTGCTGGCGGTGATCAAGTCGCGCGGCTTCGAACATGGGCTTGAAATCGCCAACAATACCGAGTTCGGCCTGACCGGCGCGGTCTATACCACGTCGGAAGACAAAATCGAGGCGGCCAAGGAGCAGTTCCACGTCGGCAACCTGTACATCAATCGCAAGTGCACGGGAGCGATGGTGGGCGCGCATCCCTTCGGCGGCTTCAACATGTCGGGCACGGACTCGAAGGCCGGGGGGCCGGACTACCTGCTGCTGTTCACCCAGGCGAAGTCGATTGGGGAGAAGATCGCAAGATAGTGGTTAGTGGTTAGTGGCTAGCGGCTAGTGTGTAGGATTTCAGAGTTAGTGAAAATTCGTGTCACAGTTCTTGAAAAGAAGTGCTAGGTTGGTGAGAAGATGCACTCGGGCGGGATGCCAAGCCACCAGGTCTACGGTTCACCCCTGAGAAGGCCTACCTTTTCTTCTTTCGCTGGCGTGCTTTTCTGAATTGCGCATACAGCGTCACTTCTTCGAGATCTTCGTCACCCAAGCCACGGGTTGCACTGAGCAATGCGTGCCCCGCCCCGTCGGGTACTGAATCCATGCACCAGCCACGGCAGGGCCGCGAGGCTTGGCGCGTGCAGAATTTCGAGAGCGTTCTCGCTTGCGGATGCGGGTTGGTCCGGCCTAGATTTCCGGCGCGTGGAGTGAGGGTTGGAATTCGGGCGCGCGCACACGGCCCTATTCTAATGGAACAGCGCGGCGCTGGAATTCTGCCTCTCCCGTCTGCCGGAATACAATCGGTGCGGCGATGCTGCTCTACTACATCACGGACCGCAAGGGCCTTGCCGGAACGGACGCGCAGCAGCGCAGCCGATTGCTGGTCAGGATCGGCGAGGCGGCGCACGCCGGGGTTGACTACATTCAGCTTCGGGAGAAAGATCTGGCGGCCCGCGATCTGGAACGGCTGGCGCGCGAGGCGGTGCGAACGGTTCGAGAGCATTCCGCGACGGCAAAGCTGCTGATCAACGGGCGCACCGACGTTGCCCTCGCCTCCGGGGCCGACGGCGTGCATCTTCCCGCAGGCGAACTGGATGCCTCAGACGTTCGCGCGCTGTGGATGCAAGCCAGCGATCGCGCGCCGGTGATTGCGGTGTCGGCCCACACCATCCAAGAGGTACGTGCCGCCGCGGCTGACGGAGCAAACTTCGCGGTGTTGGCGCCGATTTTCGAGAAGGCGCACACCGGCGTCCAAGGGATCGGTATCGATGCGCTGCGCGCCGCGTGCGCGTCAACGCTCCCTGCAGAATTTGCGATATTGGCGCTGGGCGGAGTCACTCTCGCGAACGCGCGGGCATGCCTCGCAGCAGGCACTGCCGGAGTCGCGGGGATTCGCTTGTTTCAGAACGGCGATATCGTCGAGACCGTCCGCCGCCTGCGCGAACTGGAACACATCTAGCGCCTACTCTCGTTCCGCTTTGCGCGCCAGCGACTTCAGCACCATATTAATCAGCGCCAGCACGATGGCTCCCCAAAAGGCCGGCCAGAAGCCGCGGACCACGAAAGCGGGCGTCAGCAGGCTCGAGGCAAACATCAGCATCAGCGCGTTGATGACCCACCAGAAGATTCCCAGGGTCACAAGAGTCAGGGGCAAGGTAATGAGTTTCAAGAAGAACCCAAGCGTGGCATTTACCAGCCCGATTACCACGGCGGCGATCAGCGCTGCCGCGAATCCGTGCACGTAGAATCCGGGCACCACCTTGGACACGATCAGCAGGCTGATCGCGCTCAATAACCAATTCAGCAGCAAACGCATTACGTTCCTTTCGCGGCCCGGCTCAGAGATCGTCCTCTTCGCCAGGACCATGCTGATGGTTGGACGGAGGGAGATTCGCGGGAAATTATACCGCGAGCGTAAGTCGGCTGCGCCCGCAGCCCCGCCCGACCCACGATGCGATAAGCTCATCGCAGAGGTCGTTGACCATGCCGGATGCGATCGGGCAATTTGCCAAAGCCAAGTACCTGAACCTGGAAAGCTTCCGCAAAACCGGCGTGGGGGTGCGCACTCCCGTATGGTTCGCGCAAGATTCGGGCTCGCCGTCCGGCGCCGATTTTTCGCCTGATCAAGGCAGCGTCTTCTACATTTATTCCACGCCCGGCGCCGGCAAGGTCAAGCGCATTCGCAACAATCCCAAGGTGCGGGTTGCGCCTTGCAGCTTTCGCGGCAACCTTCGCGGAGCATGGGTGGATGCCCGCGCCCGCATCTGCGATGGCCCGGAAGCGGCACACGGGCAGGAGCTGCTGCGCCGCAAATATGGCTGGATGAAGATTGCCGGCGATTTCTTCAGCCGCCTGCGGGGCAGGATGCAGACGGTGATTGCGATTCACATGGACTGAGACCACGAGTTGAGTGGTGGCCGTTATCCGTCGGCGATGACATCCTCTACCGCACACTTTGGTTACAGGCGTGGCCTGATCGCGGAAGGGCTCGACTAGATAGTACAATTCGGCTCGGGAGCCTCAGAATCCGGAGCACATGCACTTCAAGATCATCGGTCGTATGACCGCAATCGAAACCATCGCCAGCGGCGCAGCGATTAGGGAGCGGAAACGGCTTCACAAGACATACGGTCGAGGCCGATGGAAAAAACTGAAGGGCCTGGCGCGCATTCGGCTTTCTGATGGTACGATTTGCCGGGCCGAAATTCACTGGTATGAGGCCCATGGGATCGGCGCAAAGGAATACAAGATCAAGCAAGTTTTGCAATGGGAGACATGAAGCGCACAGAACCACAATTCGTCGTTTGTATTAGAAACAGGCAGTACCCTGCCTCCTTGGAGTTGCGGAAGTTATATCAAGTCCTCCCCGACCAAGACGCTGCTAAGCATGGCCAGATCCGCGTGATTGACGAGTCGGGAGAGGACTACCTATACCCGGAGGGATATTTCATCCCTGTTGAGCTGCCCCAATCGGCGGAAAGAGCAGTCCGACAAGCGACCACCCTCATAGCGGGCAGATAGTTTCCCGCCTTCCCCGGTCCTTTGGCTGCCTAGGCTCGATATAGCTCGCCACGACCTGAGAATTGCATTGTCGAAGTCACGCTCGGCATCGACCGCTTCTGCATCATCGGCGCCGCGAAATTATTGCAGAAAAACTTTCTGCTTTAGGTCTCGCCCGGCTTGCATCACCTTGTCCGGCGTGCCCAGGTCGCGCCAATCATATTCGTCGGCGACGACATACTGTGCCACACACTTTCGCGTCAAGTACAATTCAAGCACAACATCGGTCCCGTTAAAAAGGCGCTGTCTGGAAAGACTCCGCTGGAGCCCCGATAGGCTGCGGCGTAGCCCGAACCAGGGCGGACGATTGACCGGGCACGCCGATCTTAGCGGGGGTCCTATCGTGCAGATCCAGGAGCAGAATTCTGCTGTCGGAGTGATAGGTCTCGCCCGACGCAGTTTGCGCCTGGAAAACTGGATCCGCGGAATGCAAATATTCCTTCCGGCTCACCGACAAGGCATTCGTCAGATCGGTTCCGACGAAATCACGCTCGGTATCGACCGCGGGATCGATCCGGTGGTTGATCAAACGTCCTCGCTTGGCGATTTCAATGGCAACGTCGTGCGTGGCGGCAGCCGCCCAGATGGGCATCCCGTCAATCGTGTAATCGGTTTTCCAGATGCGAAGATGATGCCGTCGCGACATCACTGCACCAGGATCGGGCAAGGCATACGAATAGTCCTGCACCCTTCCGAACAGGTAAAACCTGGCCATCGGCAACTGCGCGTCGCTGGTCCGATGCCGCAACAAGTGCCAAACGAATACCGGTTTCCATTTGTCAGTTTTGACCCACCCAGCGCGCTCGAACGCTTGCTGCAGGTCTTCCTGTTGGCCGACAAAAACCAGGTTCAGCATGTCGCCCTCGCGGCCCTCACCACTGAAGACCCGGGGCGGCAGATAATCCATCATCTCGCCCAGTTCGGAGGAATTTTCTTGCGAACCCGGTAACCCTGCCGATAGAAGCGAGGCAGCGCCGTCGATTTGCGCAGTGATCTCTGTACTCTTCACCACGGTGCTGTCATGGCCACGGGTGAGCAGAAAAACTGGCGCAGCGGGCAGGAAGATGAAGCCGGTGGCGATCATACCTGCGGCCATCAGCTTGGTACGGGAACGGCCTTTCACGTTCATGCGGGCACGCAACCCGACTTGATCGCCGTTTATCAGTTCTACGGAATCGAGTTTCAGGGCCACCTTGCCTCCGATTCCCAGCAACCGCCTGCCCTTAACTCCAGTGACGGAGCCGTGGGCGATGGTTCCCGCGGGAATAACCGTGAAACCGGCGACGTTTACATCTCGCACCACGACAAAATTCAGCTTGTCGCCAACCCGGGCGTCGGCAGAGGAAACGCTTTCGGCAAGTCGAAGCTTGATGGAGGTTCCATCGGGAACGGTCAATCTGGCAGGAATCGCACTTCTTTCCTGGGCCGAAACCCAAGGCATGAGAAACATCGAGAGCAGGATATAAGCAGGTATTTTGCGGAGATAGGCGCTGGACAATGGACGCCGCCTTTGCTGGAGCCCTAACCTCTCACCCGCGACGGCCAAAGATGTCTTAGCGCAACGGCGTGATGGATTAGGGGATTCTACGCAGTTGGAATGTCTCCTGTATGGTCAAAATCGCACACTACGGAGATGTCATTGTGGCTTCATCCAAGAAATGGTGCGGGCGATGGTTCCTTCTGAACCATTGGTGCAGTGAGCTTATTGCGGAAGGACCCTTTGTTTTAGATCCTGAGCGGCTTGCATCACCTTCTCGGGCGTGCCCAGATCGCGCCAATCATATTCGTCGGCGCGGAAGGCGAGGATCTTTTCTTCCCGGCCAGCCAGCCGCAAATAGCAGTCGATGATGGAGAACGCGCCCGCTTCCGTCATTTTCGCAAACAGGTGAGGAGAGATTACGTGGACGCCGCAAAACGCCAGCGCCTGCAGGCGCGGTGCAGGTCGAACCAATTCAATTTCGCCATCGCCCCCGGACCGCCGGCCGCAAAGTTGCAACTGCTGGTCGAACAGCAGGTAGCGAGAGCTCTCGCGGGCTTGCACCCCCAGGGTCGCGAGGGCCCGATTTTCCAGGTGAAACTGCACCATGCGCCCCAGATCGATGGTGCTGATGACATCCACATTGTGCACCAGGAACGGCGCTTCCGAGTCGCTGGAATCCTCCAGAAAAAAATGGGCAGCGTTTTTCAGGCCGCCACCGGTGTCGAGCAACACCTCCTCGCGCGAGACTTCAATCCTCATGCCGAAGTTGTCGTTGGCTTTCAGATACTCGACGACCATGCCGGCAAAGTGATGCACGTTGACGATCACCTCGCGAATCCCAAAGGCGCGCAAACGGGCCAGCGCGATCTCCAGCATGGTGCGCCCAGCGACTTCCACCAGCGCCTTGGGGCGATCGTCGGTAAGCGGCCGCAATCGCGTGCCCAGGCCGGCGGCCAAAACCATCGCTTTCATTCGCCCAAGTTCTCCAATTCACGATGCCGCACCACCACCTCCACCCCTTCCCTGCCCCGCAAATGTTTGGCCAATTGCTCCGCCAGATATACCGAGCGATGCTGGCCGCCAGTGCAGCCGAACGATGCCGTCAAGCTCTTAAAGCCACGCCGCTGATAATCGCTCACGCTGGCATCCACCAGGGCCGTGACGCCAGCCAGGAATTGATGCACACTCTCTTGCTGATTCAGATAGTCGGCCACCGCCTCGTCTTTGCCGGTGAGAGCTTTGAAGCGCTCTTCGCGCCCGGGATTGGGAAGACTTCGCGCATCGAAAACGAAGCCGCCGCCGTGTCCGGTCTCGTCTTTCAGCGGACCGCGGTGGAATGAAAAACTGCAAATCCGCACCGTGATATTGCCCGTTCCGGGCGCCAGGCCCTGCAATTTGTCCGAGCCCAGAATGCCTTGGAACGCCTCCATCAGCGCCGGCAGCGCGATGGGCAGATTGACGTTATGCAGCAGCCAGCGCAGGTTTTTGAGCGCGTACGGCACGCTTTGCAGAAAGTGCGCTTTGCGCTCATAAAATCCGCGAAAGCCATAAGCGCCCATCGCCTGCATCATGCGAACGTACACGTAGGCGTAGTAATGCCGCATGAACAGTTCGCGATCAAGCTCGATAAGACCGGCAAGCCTGTCGAGATAATGATCGAGCAATTGCTGGCGCAACTCGGGCGGCAAATCGGCCTTGGCATCGAACAAAAGCGACGCGATATCGTATTGCAGCGCGCCTCTGCGGCCCCCCTGGTAATCCAGAAAGAATGGATTGCTGGCGCGCAGCATCACATTGCGCGATTGGAAATCGCGATAGAGAAAGTAATCGCGGGCCGCGCTCAGCAGGAATTTCGTCAGGCGGCCGAAATCCATTTCCAGCGCCTGTTCGTTGAAGGGGATATTGGCGAGCCGGAGAAAATAGTACTTGAAATAATTCAAGTCCCAGGCGATGGACTGGCGGTCGAAGCTGGCGCGCGGATAGCTCACCTTGTAATTCAAATCGCGGCCGGCTTCGATCTGAAAGCGTGGCAACACGGCCACAACCTTGCGGTAGGCTTCAACCGCCTGGGGAGCAATGGCCTCGCCCGCCCGATTTTTCGACAGAAACTCAAACAGCGTCGTGTCGCCCAGGTCTTCTTCCAGATAAGCGCCGTGCGCCAAATCTTCCGCATAGATTTCCGGCACCGGCAACCCGTGGCGGCGAAAATGCCGGGAGAATTCCAGGAAAGCGACGTTCTCTTCGCGCACCTCGTAGCGCACGCCGATAGCGCTGAATTTTTCGTTGACCAGCCGGATCATGCTACGCGCCGAGCCGCCGAGCTGGCCGTGCAGCGGCTCCGCCTTACCCACTGGTGTGTGGAAGTGCTGCTCAAAAAGTTTCTTGAGAACGTCCATGAAAATGGTTTCCAGCGATTCATTTTAGAGTAATCGCCGGATTTGACCTATTCCTTCAGCGCGGCTCCCCGGAGGCGCTGGCCCTATTGCGCGGCGGCGGGTGGCAGCAAGCGCTCCATCGCCTTGGCAAAACCATCCTCGTGGTTCGAGGCGGTGACGAAGGTCGCCGATTTCTGCACGTCGGGGCTGGCATTGCCCATCGCGATGCTGATGCCACTTTTCTTGAACATCAGGACATCATTCGGCATGTCGCCGATGGTGGCGATCTGGCCCGGCGGAATGTTACAGAGTTGCGCAAACATCCCGACCACCTCGCCTTTGTTCGCCTTGGGATTGGTGACATCGAGATAATACGGTTGCGAGCGGGCGGCTGAAACCCGGCCTGCGCTCCACTCCTGCATGTCTTTTTCGCAGCGCGCAACCGCGTCGAGATCGTCGCTAACACCCGTGATTTTCACGACGTTGTCCGTCAACGAATCGAAATCGGGCACCACCGTGGGCTGGAACTTAACGGTCCATGCCTCCCGCGCGACGTGCGGGGCATCGGCGTTGCGCACGAACCAGTCGCGATCGGTGTAGAGGAAAATGTCCAGTCCATGCTTGACCATCAATCGCACAACTTCGGCGGCCACGTCCGGTGGGAGCAGTTGCCTGGAAATCGGCGTGAGATCGGGCTTGACGATTACACCGCCGTTGAAGCCGGCAATCGGTTCCGTGATTTCCAGCGGCCCGATCAGCATCTTCATGCCGCGCGGAGGCCGGCCGCTGGTAATCCCAAACTGAATGCCGGCGTCGTGCAACTTCTTGACCGCCGCGATGGCGCGAGGGGTGAGGGCCTTGTCTTGTGTGACCAGCGTGCCATCGACGTCGGCGATGACCAGACGAACGCCAAGATTTTGCGTGCCAGAACTCATAGCAGGTCTCCTGTGTCTCCTTGGTCTCGGCTAGAGAGTGTGGGTGAACTCATTTTGAGTTCGCACGGTGGACCGATTGCGCAAACTCCAGCCCCGCAACCGGGGTCCCCAGTTCGCGCCCCGCCTCGGCGGGCGAAATGGGGTGGAGGAGGGGCGAAATAATACTAGCCCAGGGCGTGCCGGGGTCCCCAACGCGCGCCCCGCCGTGGCGGGCTCGTTGGGGTGGTTAAGCCCTGCCCTTCACCGTAATATCGCCCCGGGTGAAGCCGCCTACCGTGGTGCATTTGCAAAGCGACTACACGTCGATGCTGAAGCTGATCGAAACGCGGTTCAACGTGCCGGCGCTGACCCTACGCGACGCAACCGCCGGCGATATGACCGACGCGAGCAACGGCTTCTTCGACTTCAGCGCGCCCCACTTGCTGCAGGTGCCGCAGTTGCCTACGCAACCCACCAACGGCACTTGCGGTCCGCGGCTGGAGGGCCATCCGTAATCCAGCGCGGTGAGGGTTGGCGCAAAAGGGAAAGGCCTCCGCGAACGGCAAATGCGGAGGCCTGGTTTTTGGCAAAAGTTAAGCGAGGCCGGTGCCTCGCAGGATCGGTTACCGCTTTTTCTTCTTGGCGGCTTTCTTCGTGGCCTTCTTCTTGGTTGCCATTGGGTAATCCTCCTTGTGTAACCTTCTCCCTTGAAGGTTGATTTTTTGGGAGCCCATGCCATACCCGCCCAAGATGTTGCACGAGCAGTATGTCTAACCCAAGATATTGCGGTTACTCGAACGGAATGTCAACAAAAATATTTGGGAAATCGCTTGCGCGGTTTGCCGTTTAGTGATTTACGTCCAAAACGCTGACGCAAAATGTCCCGTTGCCGGCGCCTGAGTTACACTCGCTCACATGCGCGCCGACCCCATCGAGCTCGAGGTTTTCAAGCATCTGTTTCACGCGGTCGCGGAAGAGATGGGCGCAGCGCTGCGCCGCACCGCCTTCTCGCCCAACATCAAGGAGCGTCGCGATTACTCCTGCGCGCTGTTTGACGCAGCCGGCAACGTGCTGGCCATGGGCGATCACATGCCCGTGCATCTTGGCTCGATGCCGATGTCGGTGCGCGCCGCCATTGCCGAGTTGCCGCTCGCGCCGGGCGACGTGGCCATGCTCAACGATCCCTTCCGCGGAGGCACGCATCTGCCCGACATCACCGTCGTCGCTCCAGTCTTCGTGCGACGCGCCACGCGCAACACCGCTCCCGAATTCTTCGTGGCGGCGCGCGCGCATCACGCCGATGTGGGCGGGACGTACGCGGGCTCGATGGGCCCGTGCCGCGAGATCTACCAGGAAGGATTGCGCATTCCGCCGGTGAAGATCGTGCGCGCCGGAGCACTCGACCGCGACATCCTCGCCCTGTTGCTCAACAATGTTCGCACTCCCGAAGAACGTGAAGGCGACCTCAGCGCGCAACTGGCGGCGTGCCACACCGGCAGCACGCGGCTGCTCGAACTTTGCGCGCGTTACGGCATCGCGCGCGTGCAGCGTGCCGCGCGAGCGCTGCTCGATTACTCCGAGAAAATGATGCGCGCATTCTTGGCGACAGCGCCTGCGGGAAGCTATGCCGCCGAGGACGTGCTCGATGACGATGGCGTCAGCGACGCGCCGGTGCGCATTGCGGTGCGCATCACGTTTCCGCGCGCAACAAAAGCCGCGAGCCGGAAGCCGCGACCCGTCATCATCGACTTCACCGGCAGCTCGCCCCAGGTGGAAGGCAGCATCAACGCCGTGGAAGCCATCACGTATTCCGCCTGCTTCTACGTTTTCCGATGCCTGCTGCGCGAAGACGTTCCCGCCACCGCGGGATTGATGCGCCCCATTCAGTTGATCGCGCCCGAGGGGACCGTCGTCAATGCGCGTCCACCCGCAGCCGTGGCTGGCGGAAATGTTGAGACCTCGCAGCGCATCGTTGACGTGCTTCTGCGCGCGCTGGCCCAGGCGCTGCCCCAGCACATCCCCGCCGCGTCGTCGGGGACCATGAACAATCTCACCATCGGCGGCATGGACGATCGTCACTCTGCGGGGGTGCCCCGTTCTAGCCTTCCTTTGGCTAGGGCGGGGCGAGCCGTTCCGTTCGCGTACTACGAAACCATTGCCGGAGGCTCGGGCGCCAGTGCGGCCCACGACGGCGTCTCGGGCGTGCACACCCACATGACCAATTCGCTCAACACGCCCGCGGAAGCGCTGGAATACAGTTATCCGTTACGGGTGATGAAGTATGCGCTGCGCGCGGGCAGCGGCGGCGAAGGAAAACATCGCGGCGGCGACGGCATTGTGCGCGAAGTGGAAGTGCTGGCCGACGCTACGGTGACCCTGCTCGCTGACCGGCGCAAGTCTCGACCCTACGGCCTCGCCGGCGGCGAGGACGGAGCGCCGGGACGGACCGAGATTTTGCGCGCCGATGGTTCCACCGAACTCATGCCCAGCAAGGGCAGCACACGCTTGCGCCGCGGCGAACGAGTTCGCATCGAAACCCCCGGCGGCGGCGGATGGGGCAAAGCGGAAAAGGACGAAGATAATTCAGCGTGATCGGCAAACGGATCGTTCCCACCCTGTCGCTGCGCGACAAGAGTGGGGCACCCGGCACCGGGCCGTCGATCCGCATACTGCGGCTCAATATCCCCTCTACAGTCGGACGTATGATTTTGTTGGAGGCCTGATTTGTCGTTACCAGAAACGCAGTCCCAGCAACGGGTCGTGATCGTTACCGCTTTGTCCCTTGAGTGTCTGGCGGTCTGCCAGCATCTAAAAAACCGCCATCAGGACACACACCCGGGTGGCACCGTATATGAACGCGGTGCGTTTCAGCCCGAAAGCGGCCGAGAGTGGGATGTTCTTGTCGTGGAAGCTGGCGCTGGCAACACCGGCGCGGCTGTCGAAGTCGAGAGGGCGATTTCATTCTTCCATCCGCGTCTGGCGATTTTCGCAGGCGTGGCAGGCGGTCTAAAGGATGTCCACATCGGAGATGTCGTAGTTGCCAACAAGGTTTACGCCTATGAGTCGGGCAAAGAGAGAGACCAGTTTGATGCACGGCCCGAAATTCACATGCCAGACTACCGCCTGGCCCAACGGGCGCGGGCTGAAATCAGGGATGGCTCTTGGGTCAAACGTATACAGGGCCAGATATCGGCAGATGCACCCAGAGCCTTCTTTGGACCGATTGCGGCCGGCGAAAAAGTGATCGCCTCGACCTCGTCTGCGACACATCAATTCCTGAAAGAACGCTACTCGGACGCACTGGCTGTAGATATGGAGGGATACGGTTTCCTGCACGGGAGCTATATGAACCCCGATGTGGGAGCTTTGGTTGTCCGTGGAATCTCCGATCTGATTGACGCCAAAAGCGCAGCGGATGCCGAGGGTTCACAGGAGCGCGCGGCCCAAGCCGCCAGTGCATTCACGTTCGAGCTGCTCACTCACCTCGAACCGGGGCAGGCAACTGGGATCAGCGTAGAAGTACCTGCCGAATCCGACCAGAAAAGATTTCGGGCCGACGCCCGTGTCGAGAAGCTGATACAGAACATC
Organism: Candidatus Korobacteraceae bacterium; assembly: GCA_049522855.1. Lineage (GTDB taxonomy): Bacteria > Acidobacteriota > Terriglobia > Terriglobales > Acidobacteriaceae > Bog-257. The sequence goes on along the minus strand of JBEKNL010000011.1, from coordinate 37,506 downwards.
AAGCTGGCGGACTGGGACAAAGCAGCCGATGCCGCTCTGGATGTGGTAAAGATGACGGATAGCTCTTCAGGCCGGAATGAGATTTTCGAGGCGCTTTTTCCGTACCAGCACCTCCCGGATGATGACAATCGATTTTGGGGCGCAATGCATACGCTGGAAAGCTGCGTTAGGGTGGCACCCTGGCTAATCAGTCGAAGACAGCATAGTCAGTTGGCAACGCACGGGAATTTCTCGGTTCGAGCTTCGGCCGCTTCCATCTGCATGGACTTGGCGCATTCGGCCCCCGCACTGGTCCCGTTGGACATCCTCTTGAAACTGGGTGTTTATGACGAGGATTGGTACGTAGAGGCACCAGCAGCCGCGGCATTAAAAGCAATGGCCCGGTCGTTCCCAGAGGTTCTGAACGTTTTCTTTATGCAGCTTCGCAGTACGGTGGCACCCTCAGAATGTTAGGGCGGACCTCCGGCGAACCAGCATCACCGCCGCAAAAAGCAGACGCGGTCCGTCCAGTCCCATTTCCCCGTTTCTTGGAACAGGTGAAGCAGCGCCCGCGTCAGGCCTCCGATGTCGGCAGGAGAGATGGTCTTTTCGTCCACGAAAATTACGCCGCCATGCTTTCGCCCTTCTTCTGCCCACCGCTTGAGCAGCGGGGGAATGGTCCGGCGGTCGTAGGTAACCAGCGTCAACCGTTCGCTGGCGGCCTCCCGCAAGCAAGCGGAATCGTCCTGGCCAAGGAAGTTGCCATTCTCCCATTCCGCCATGCCATGCACGACCAGCGAACGCTGGCGCCGTCTGAGACTGTCCGCCACTGCGGGCGAGATATGTTCATCCAGAAGCAGCTTGAGCATTTCAGCTTCTGGTCCGCTTGCGGGAAACGAATTCCCTCGCCTGGGGCAGCATGTGTTTCAGCGTCTCAAAATCGGCTGCGTCGTTTTCGGACATGGCCTCGGCGATTTCTTCCGGAAACACCTCCGCATAGTTAACCGCCGCCCGAACCTTGGCTTCTGGCCACCTCAGGTGCTTGGCAACCGCGGCCACGTTCCCCTTGTAGCTGCGGACGAGCAACATGATCTCCCAAACTGCCAGCGTACTGCCTTGAACGTAGGCTTGCCGGCCTGCCGCTGAATCGCGAAAGTCGAGGAAGGCAAATTCTGACCGCCTTAAGCCCTCCTCGACCAGGCGCGCACTGGCGTCGCTCGGCGTCCATCCGTGTCGATTCGCCATGCGCTTCAGGCGCTGGCCGCTGTGCTTGGACAATCGCATGCTGAGGACCGTCGAACGGGTTGCCTTCATCAGAATTCTCCGTGATTTGTAACTATTGTAAGTATTGTACGCCTCAAGATTAAAGTAGCAGCCCCGGAACAGGCTGCGGAAAAAGTCAGGGGTAGTCCACGGAAAGATCGTGAGGGTGCCCCATCCAAGCTGCCTTTGCTTGGCTGGGAATTTTGTCTTTAGAAGTTGGTTTGTTTGGAGCCCCCCTGAGCGAAGTCGAAGGGTAGGGATTTCGATTTCCGACTCACAGCACTCCTGGGGTGTATCAGGGCACGACTCTTAGTCGTGCCGAATTCAGCGCAGATAAGGTCGGGGCTTTAGCCCCTGCAAAGCAGTTTTCAGGGGCTGAAGCCCAAGCTATGGTTGACCCGTTGCGGCACGTCTGAAGCCGTGCCCTGATACAAAACGATCTATGGAAACGCCGGCGAGAGTGGGGCTCACAGAACTATGCCACATGCAAAGCCAGCTTGTGCCCCAGGCAACTTTGCTGTTGACACTACTAGCGACCTGATTCTAGGATGCGATTACGGAGGAAACATGGCCCCCGCAAAAAAGCCAGGTGGTCGCAAGAAGAGCACGCCCCGGAAAAAAGGCATCCGGAAGAGGGGTACCCGTACCAGCGCCTAGCACAACAGTGACCGTCGACATGAATCGATAAACCTTAGGGAGTAGTGCCGACTGTTCTCCGTTGTGGCCTCCGAGCGTTCCCTGAAATGGATAAATCCTGGACTCCGATCGCGGCTAGGCCGTTGCGACTGAGATATCTAACTGTCGTTCGCGGGGTCGAGAGAGATGGACAATTCGAACTTAGAGAATAATACTCGTTTGCGCGAGACCTCTGCAAAGCAATCATTCATCTCAAAGTCTCTTTCCATGCTAAATCAGCCGTTTGTCGTCACCGTGATAGGCGGCGCGATGGTATTTCTAGTCACCAGTTGTGTACAACAACAGTATTGGATTGCACAGCAGAAATACCTATTTCAGCAAGAGAGTATTAGATTCAAGTTGGCAGCAGTCGACGAGACCATTAAGTCTGTGGATCAGCTCGTATCTGCGTACAGTGCCGAATTCACAGCATACGAATCGAATTTCGATCAAGACCAACAGGCGAAGATCGACGATGAGTTGGACACAGCCGACAAACATTGGGACCAAGAGTTTGATCTCCGAAAAATGAGAGTGAAGGTGTATTTTCCTGGCCCTGAGGTACAAAAAGCGCTTGACCAAGTAAACGACGATTTGGCAACGCTCGACTGCTACATGATGCGCCTGGGAACCAAGAACGTACCGCACGGTTTTGGCTGTGAACAGCTGCGATTGACGGACTTAGGTCAAAAAGATCTCATTGTCCAAGGACGCCCAATTATTGACGCGACCCAGGAAGCGCTACAGAAACTCGCGAGACTGATGATCGACTCAATCGGGAAGCAGTAGATTCATCACTTGATACATCAGTCCTAAAACCACCCTAATCATGAAACTGCGCTGACACACCTCTTGCGCTCCCGCGCCTCCCCTAGTACTTCGCCATGCTTGGGTCCACCTTGTCGGACCAGGCAAGGATGCCGCCGGCCAGGTTCTTTACTTTGGCGAAGCCGGCCTGGCGAAGTAGAGCACCGGCGCGTGAGCAACCCTTATCTCCAACTATGCGTCCCGCCAATTCCCAAGTATCAGATTGATTCCAGTTTCTCGAATGGCCTGGAAATCCTCGGTGTTGCCGGTTACAAGCTGCCTATCCAGCCGAACAGCTACGGCAGCAATCAAGCAGTCGGGCAGTTCAAGAGCAGAACCGTGCTTTCTTGCTGTCGCCTTGATGGTCGCGGCAGTGAGGTAGTCAGCGGAGGTAGGCGTAATTTCTTCGTTCTGGTTGAGCCATTCCACGGCCCTTTTCAACTGACTGGAGGCAGACTTAAGCTCAAGACCATAGACGATTTCGTAAACCGTCACGCTCGTGAAGGTGAAAACGCCGTGCTCTCTATGGTAGCGAGCGGCGTGCCGGATGACGTTCGGATCGTGCCCCTTGAGGTATTCGGAAAGGATGTCCGTATCCAGAATGCATTTAACCATCGTCTATAGCGCGGGTACGGTTTTCGATGGCCGCCGCCTTTCCTCGTAGGCAAGGGAGACAACTTCATCCAGCAGAGCGGAATCTTCGGGACTCCCGAACAATCCCAGCCCTTGCTCGAATACCGTTTTCGGAAGCGGCTTTTTGGCTGAGAGGCCAGTTTCAATGAGCCGCAGGACGGCCTCATCGTGGGTGATGTGCTCTTGCTGCGCAAACCGCTGAATGTCGCGCTCGACGTTCGTGGGGATGTCCAAGCTCATTAGTTTGCGCCTCCTGCCCCTGATATTAGGACTTTTCCGCTCCATTGTCACGGCGGCTCTCCCAACCATCGTGGGGATGCGCTAGTACTTCGCTACGCTCGGGTCCACCTTGTCGGACCAGGCAAGGATGCCGCCGGCCAGGTTCTTTACTTTAGCGAAGCCGGCCTGGCGAAGCAGAGTCACGGCCTTGGCGCTGCGCACTCCGCTGCGGCAGTGGGCCACGATCTCGCGGCTCGAGTCCAACTCGTTCAGGCGCTTGGGCAGATCGCCCAGCGGGATGAGATGCCCGCCAAGGTTGCAGATTTGATATTCATGCGGCTCGCGCACGTCGAGGATGAACACGTCGTCGCCAGCTTCGAGCCGGGCCTTCAGTTCCTCAGGGCGAATTTCCGGCACACCGGAACTCACTGGAGCTTCCTCACCGCGTATTCCGCAGAACGCCTGGTAGTCGATCAGTTCGCGGATGGTAGGATTGGCGCCGCAGACGGGGCACTCCGGATTCTTGCGCAGGTGCAGTTCGCGAAAGCGCATGCCGAGCGCGTCCACCAGCAACAGGCGGCCAATCAGCGGCTCGCCCGAGCCGAGAATGAGCTTGATGACCTCGGTCGCCTGGATCACGCCCAGCAATCCGGGAAGAATGCCGAGCACGCCACCTTCGGCGCACGAGGGCACCAGCCCCGGCGGCGGCGGTTCCGGATAGAGACAGCGATAGCACGGGCCGCGCTCGGCGGCAAACACGCTGGCCTGCCCTTCGAAGCGAAAGATAGAGGCGTAAACGTTGGGCTTGCCGGTGAGCACGCAGGCGTCGTTCACCAGATAGCGCGTGGGAAAGTTGTCGGTGCCATCGGCGACGATGTCGAACTGGCGAACGATGTCGAGGGCATTGGCGCTGGTGAGCTTGGTCTCGAACTTGCGAACCTGGATGAAGGGATTGATCGCGGCCAGCTTCTCGGCGGCGGAGTCGAGTTTGGGGCGGCCCACGTCGGCGGTGGTATGGATGATCTGCCGCTGCAAGTTGGTAAGGTCCACCACATCGAAGTCAACCAGGCCCAGCGTGCCCACGCCGGCCGCGGCCAGATACAGTGCGAGCGGGGAGCCGAGTCCACCGGCGCCCACGCACAGCACGCGCGCCGCCTTCAGCTTCTGCTGCCCCTCCATGCCGACCTCGGGCATGATCAGGTGGCGCGAGTAGCGCAGAATTTCGTCGTTGCTAAGGGTGGTGGCTGGCGGGCCGGTGAGCATAGTGATATTCGATGAAAAGAAGAGGCGAACGGATTCTGACGCGCTTGCCGAGTCACCCTCGAATGCATTAAATTCGGTGACCGCCACATTAAACCTCAGAGAGGTGTTGCAATGGGTCTTCAGATTGGCGACGTGGCTCCTGATTTCGAAGTTGAAACGACCGAGGGCCGGATTCGCTTCCATGACTGGATTGGCGACTCGTGGGCGGTATTGTTTTCCCATCCCAAGGATTTCACGCCGGTGTGCACGACCGAGCTCGGTTACATGGCGAAACTGAAACCTGAGTTCGACAAGCGCAACGTGAAGATCATTGGCCTGAGCGTCGATCCGGTTGATAACCACAAACGCTGGTCAGACGACATCAAGCAGACGCAGGGGCACGCGCCCAACTATCCCATGATCGGCGACACCGACCTGAAGATTGCCAAGCTCTATGGGATGCTGCCCGCCGCCGTGGAGGGCAGTTGTGACGGCAGAACGGCAGCCGACAACATGACGGTGCGCAATGTCTTCGTCGTCGGCCCCGACAAGAAAATCAAACTCATCATTGTTTATCCCATGACCACCGGGCGAAACTTCGATGAGGTGTTGCGAGTGATCGATTCCTTGCAACTGACCGCCAAGCACAAAGTCGCAACCCCGGTGAATTGGAAGCCGGGCGAGGATGTGATCATTGCGGGCTCGGTCTCCGACGAAGAGGCGAAGAAGACATACCCGCAAGGCTGGAAGGCCCCCAGGCCGTATCTGCGGATTGTGCCGCAACCCAAGGGGTAGGGGGGAGAGCGGGAGGCGCAGCGCTGTCTGCGGCCGCGCAAGCCTTGACCTGAATTATTCATGAAGATGTCATCCTGAGCGGAGCGCCCGCAAAGAATTTCCGACCCGCTGTTGTTGCGAGTCGGGCGGGTGCGCAGTCGAAGGATCTGCGGTTGTTCGCGACGGCGTGAAGCTATCGGCCAACCACAGATCCCTCGACTTCGCTGCGCTCCGCTCGGGATGACAAAAATAAAGGATTTGCGCCGGCGCACCCTTCGGCAAGCTCAGGGCAAGCTCTGAAGGTGCTCCCCTTCCAATACGCTCACCCTACTTTCCCGTCCAGCACGCGCGCCGCTTCTCCAGAAATGCCGAGATTCCTTCCTGCGCGTCGGCGGCGAGCGCATTCATGCTCATCACTTCTTTGGCGTAGGCGTAGGCCTTCGGCTGGTCGAGATCGATCTGGGTGTAGAACGCCTGCTTGCCCAGCGCGACCGTCAGCGAGCTGGCTTCGGCAATGCGCGCGGCCAGTTTGCGGCCCTGCTCCGCCAGTTCGGCGGCCGGAACCACCATGTTGATCAGTCCCCATTCCGCCGCCGTCACCGCGTCGATCATCTCGCCGGTGAGCAGCATCTGCAGCGCCCGTTTGCGTCCGACCGCCCGGCTGAGGGCGACCATGGGTGTGGTGCAGAAGAGTCCAATCTTCACGCCGGGGGTGGCAAAGGCCGCCTGCTCGGAGGCCACGGCCAAATCGCAGGTCGCCACCAGTTGGCATCCGGCCGCGGTCGCAATGCCTTGCACCTCCGCGATCACCGGCTGCGGAATCGATTGCACGCGCGTCATCAGCTCAGTGCAGACATCGAACACCTGGCGGTACTCGTTGATGTCGCGTCCCACCATCTCGCTCAAATCGTGGCCGGAGGAGAAGACTTTGCCGGCGGCCCGCAACAGCACTACGCGCAGCGTGCGGTCGCGCCCAATTTCGTTCAGGCAGTCAATCAGCTCGGTCATCAATTCCAGCGACAGCGCATTGCGCCGCTGCGGCCGGTTCAGGGTCACAAGCGCAATCTCTCCTTCGGTGTCGAACAGAATGCTCTGGTACTTGGCAGGCGTGGTGGTAGTTTGCGATTCAGGCATCACGAAGCTCCTTCTACTGCGCACGATTGCTGGCGCAGCACGTTCTTGCGGATCTTGCTCGTCGAGGTTTTGGGCAATGCACCAAAGTGTACCGCTTTCGGGCATGTGAAGTGTGCCAGGCGCTGGTGGCCTGCTACTCGCTGGCCGAGAGGCCGGCGCGAGCCAGCAGGGAGCGCAGGGGGCGCTCGCCGCGGGCCCCATGCTGGACGGCCACGATATTTCCCTCGCGGTCGATGACCACGTAGATGGGATAGGAATTGGCGGCGTACATCGCGGCCAGGTTGGTGTCGTCGGTCAGAACGATGCGGCAGCTCCGTGGATTCTCCTGCAGGTATTTCTTCACGGTTTTCTTCGACTCGTTCACGTCCACCGCAAGCACCACCAGGCCCTTGTCGCGGAACTCCTGGTCCAAGCTGTCCAGCAGCGGCTGCTCCCGCCGGCAGTACGGACACCAGGTTGTCCAGAATTGCAGCAGAACAACTTGGCCCTTCAGCGAATCGTTGGTGAACTTTTCGCCGGCGGTGGTTTTGGCGTTGAAGCGCGGCGCCGGCTCGCGGTCGCCCGCCAGCCCACTAATCGCCAGGCACAGACAGACGACAAGTAGAAGCAGCGTGTGGGCGGTTCGAGAAACGCTATGGCTCATGACAGCGCTCGCTTGGTGAACTGCAACCTGCGTTAGCAAGATCCGTGCGGCCACCGGTTATCGCCTTTTCCGGGCGCACCAGCCAGAATTCCGTCTGAGTTTAATCCAGTTGCGAGGAAAGTTCGAGGGAAAAGAGACGTGACGCGAGGTGGATATCCATTTGAAATCATTGGTCGGGGCGAGAGGATTTGAACCTCCGACCCCCTGCGCCCAAGGCAGGTGCGCTACCAGGCTGCGCTACGCCCCGACTCTTTTGCTTCACTGATTCTAAACCACTTCAACCAACGCGGCCACGGAGCGACGCCACCTCTTGGTGCAAACTCCGCTAGAACTGTGTCAAAACTGTGCCAAAACCCCATCAGTTGACCCTCGCTGTGTCAAAACTGATGTCCTGTTCGTTGGCCTGCCGATTCAGCTTGATTAAAGCTTCGCGCTTCATCTGCAGCTTCATGTGAGAATACTTCTTGAACACCTTGGCGGAGAAATGCGCAGCTGTTGAGGCAGTCGCTGTTCTCGCAAACTTCGAGCGTCGCGCCCCTGCCGTATTTCGGGGGGCCAGCGATCCGGGTAATTCTCCGGGAGGTGGATCGCCAGGAATGAGCGCTCACCGACATCCTGCCATGCCCGCAGTACTTCAGAGGTTTTCACGATTTCGCCTGGCCCTTGTGGGAGCAGACGAAGCACGGGCACCCGGATGTAACGTGTGGGCAGGCATTTGTTTCGCTTAGCGGTTCTCCGCTACAACGACCTGCCCGCTGAGAATGTCAGCGGCCTGAGTAAGGGTGAGGTCATCGGCCACTCGCTGGAAGTCACTGCGGGTTTCGGTCTGCTGCACGTTGATTGTCTTGAAGAGGAGAGCTTTTCCTCTCATGTCCACCGTCATGGCAGCCATTTCCCAATGGCCTGCTGCAACTTCGGCCTGCCTGACCTCAAAATGGCCCCCCTTGTTCAAGTGTCCCAGCAGACCGCCTCCAAATTTGACGTTCTCCATGAGACGACCATTCATTGCGGCAAGTCTTTGTTGTTTGACGTCGACCCACAATTCGCCTTCCATGTCATGAAAAACACGGGCCTCCAACGACGGCGGCTGAAAATTCGGGTTTGGTCTGAAGCTCAGCTTTATCAGGTCTCCCTCACGACCCGCGTAGTTGAACACAAATGCGTCCGGCAGCATCTTGAACAATCGTCTGCCAGGTTCTGTCTCGGTGTTTCGCGCCCGCTGCAATTTTCGTTGCTCAGCTGGATTGTTCACCAGTTCTTGAATACGCTGGTCCTCTTTCTGCAGCTGTTTCGTGGTGAGGGGGTGGTCGTTGATAGCCAGGAGTCGGCTGAGAGTACCGTCTTTTGTCTCAATGATTCTCTTAATCTGTTTCTTGCCTGCTTCTTCTTTTTCTTGCCGGTACGCCCACTGGGCATGATCCTCATCCTGGAATTTCAGTTCGTTGACGACCACCCTCCGTGCCAGCTCATTGGCCGACAGTTCTTGACTGCCGGGAGCAGATTGAGCGAGTGTCGTCGATGCGAGCAGAATGATGGTCACCATAACGGCGGCGGGGCTGTGTATCAGTCGCACCGCCAATGGCGACGCTAGTGCGCAGTCCGTTTTCAGCCAGTTATGCATGTGACCACCTCCGTTACTGCGACCGACGGGGCGAACGACCAGTAGATTCCCGTCGCCGTCGCAGTCCCTTGGTTCCTCACAACTTCCATGATCGAACCCGTGTACCCAAAAAGCTGTTCAAAATCGCACACATTTCCTTGGTCCTCTGGGGCCCCACGGTCGCCTGGCCATTCTCGGAGTCTCGCCGGATATGGACATCGATACCCGCGACCTGCTGCAAGAGGGGAGACGCAATGGGCGATCCGGAAACATCCCACGGAAAGTTCGCAACAAGGTGCGGAGAGACCCCACTCCTTGTTTCTATTCGTCAAGCGACGCCGATCTGTGCTGGCCGCGTGGGCATTTCCGACCAGATTTCCGGAAGCCCAATTGATCTCTGGGTGAACCTTTGCCCGTTTCGGGATCAAGCCGAGAGGCCCACTCCAGATATGGTCAATTTTGCACAGACCGCAAAAAGCCCTGAGATTACAAAAGTGACAGCCCTCAAAGCGGCTCAGAAGAGCCGTAATTTGAGTTTTACAAGGGCCAAGGAGAAATATGAAAACCAGCACGAAAGACAGGATCAAGGGCGGCTTCCACGAAATGAAGGGAACCATCAAGGAGCAGGTCGGGAAGGCTACGAATGACCGCAAGTTGAAAGCGGAAGGGAAAGCCGAGAAGAACGTAGGCAAGGTTCAGCAGCGCATAGGCCAGGCTAAAGAAACCGTCGCAAAGTTGAAAGGAAAGCTAAAAGGTCTAAAAACTGCGTAGGCCATTCCGCAATGAATCGGCGAAATTGATTAAGCCCCACATTTCCTTTTTGAAGTTGGGCTAGACTGCCGTATGATCGGGCCAACGCCAGGATCCATGCGGTTTGACGGGACAAAGGACACTCCGGAGGCTTGCACCCAGTGGGCGAACAACCGGGCGAACAACCAAACCAGCCCTTTCAACTCTCCTTCAGCCCCTCGCTGAAAGTCGATTTCCAGGGATCGCGAGTGACTTCCGACGGTGGTCTGCTGCTGGTGCGCGAGTTGGACGAACGCTTGGGGTTGAGCGAACTCATCAGCGACCTGTCCCAGCCTCGCGCCGAGCAGAGAAAATAATAGTGCCTGGAATCCGCCGATGGGTGTATAGTGCGGGGCTATTGGGAGCTAAAACGGAAATTCTAACTTAATTGCCAAACTCTGGGTTATACTCGACGACGTTCTGAAGGCAAACGCTGGAGGAAAAGTATGTTTCACTTGATCTGGTATGTACTTATTGGGCTAATCTCGGGGGTCATCGCGAAATCGGTGATGCACGAGCATTTAACGATGTTCTGGACGATCGTGCTCGGCATCGTCGGATCGATCATCGGCGGCTGCGTTACCCACATGTTTTCGCGTCCGAGGAACGAACGATATCATCCCGCCGGCCTCATTTTCTCCACACTGGGGGCGATCTTGCTTCTCTTCATTTGCTATAAGCTGAAGATTCATCTTCCCCAAGTCAACCCGTTCTAGCTCATCGACGACGAACCTCGTATTCCGATAGGACGGTCACGTCTCGGGCTCATGGCGCCACCTGTCCCTAACGAAAGTATGATAGAGCTCGTGGTCCTAGCACTGTGCAGTGCCTCCGCGATCAAACCGCTAACAGGCATCTCAGGCTGGAGTTCAACGTCGATCCGAAAATCCCCGGCACCTTCATCGAGCCCCCTTCTTGCCATCTGTGCCCTTGGTGAGCAGGTTGCTTAAGCATTCATCTCCGTTACTTGATGCAGACAGCCTTAAGATCTGATTTTGTCACTAAGGCTGGTACTTGCGGGAAGGGGATGATATGCCGACGGAGATCCTAAGAGTAGAATCAGGGCGGCCAATTTAGCCTCGGTCCTTATACTCCCGAGGGGCCGACGCGAGATGAGGCCTAGCAGGCTGCGCCAGGACCATACCCAAAACCGTGGAGTGAGCCGCTTATGGGAAGACAAGGCCCAATTGCAGAGTGCTTTTGGGACCAGCCGCTGCACGACCTGCTCCATCTGTTGCAGACAATGCCAGCGGGCCTGAGTTCTGCCGAAGCGGCGCAACGGCTGCGTCTGTATGGCGCCAACAGCTTCGTGCAGGAATCGCGCTTCGCCGCACTATTCAGTTTTCTCCGCTTATTTGCTAATCCCCTCGTCATCATTCTGCTCATTGCCAGCGCCATATCTCTCGTGCTCGGCGACCCAGTTGGTGGACTGATCATCATCTCCATCGTTGTGCTGAGCCTGCTGCTGAACTTCTTCATGGAATTCCAGGCCCGGCATGCCGTTGAGAAGATCCAAAAACAGGTTGCCACGACTGCTGCGGTCATTCGTGATGGCAAAGAACAAGAACTGGCGGTAGCAGAACTGGTTCCGGGAGACGTCATTCGACTCAATGCTGGAGACCTTGTGCCGGCAGACTGCCGGTTGCTCAAGGTAACCGACCTGCATGTGCGCGAGTCAGCCCTCACCGGAGAGTCTCTCCCCGTCGAGAAGTCGGCGGACGATCTTTCAGCGGGCAAACACGGGGTGGCTGATGCTGGCAACAGCGTTTTCCTGGGCACTGCGGTGCAGACCGGGATTGGCACCGCGGTTGTCATTTGTACAGGCAAAGATACCGCCTTCGGTGAGATTGCCAAGCGCCTGACCATGCGGCCGCCGGAGACCGAGTTCGGTCGTGGCATACGCCACTTCGGCCTGATGATCACGTGGGTGACCATGCTGCTGGTGCTTTTCGTCCTGCTGGTAAACATCATCCTTCACCGTCCGCTGCTGGAGTCTTTCCTGTTCTCCGTCGCGCTTGCCGTGGGGATGACCCCGGAGATGATGCCCATGATCATCACGGTCACACTGGCCCAGGGCGCCAGACGCATGACGAAGAAGAAAGTCCTGGTCAAGCAGCTGGCGGCCATCGAGGATTTTGGCAGTATAGATATCCTCTGCAGCGATAAGACGGGCACACTCACGGAAGGGGAGATAGTGCTCGACCGGCAAGTCGACGTCCAAGGTAAGGACGAAGAGAATGTGCTGCGGATGATCTATCTGAACAGTTACTTTGAAGCCGGCATCAGAAGCCCGCTTGACGACGCAATCTTGAAGCACGAACACCCTTCCATTGCGGAGTATGAGAAGGTGGACGAGATCCCCTTCGACTTCAGCCGCAAGCGCCTTTCCGTCGTGGTGCGGCACGGTGACGAACATCTCCTCATCACCAAGGGCGAGGCGGAGAGCGTCTTCGCAATTTGTCGGACCGTTAACATCGGTGAGGCTTCCCAGCCGTTCGATGAAGGCCAACGGGCCAGCGCGGCGGAGACCTTTAAGAAGCTGAGTGCCGACGGCTACCGCACTCTTGGTGTCGCGGTGCGGAAGGTGGACAAACAGGATGCCTACACTCTAGCGGCTGAGCAAAATATGACGCTGGTCGGGTTTGCAGCGTTCCTGGATCCCCCCAAGGAGGGGATCCAGTCCGTTCTCGAGGCCCTAAAGAAGAATGGGATTTCCGTAGTCATCATGACTGGCGACAACCAGTATGTGACACAGAAGGTTGCCCATGACGTTGGATTGCCGGCAGATCGCATTCTCACCGGGAGTGAGGTGGACACGACGGACGATGCCGCTCTGGCTTACCAGGCCGCGCACGGCGCCATCTTCGCCCGTATGTCTCCGGAACAGAAGAACCGGGTCATCCTTGCTCTTAAAACACGGGGACATGTGGTCGGGTACATCGGTGACGGCATCAACGATGCTCCGTCGCTGCACACTGCGGATGTCGGTATCTCAGTAATGAATGGCGTGGACGTAGCCAAAGACGCTGCCAAGGTCATCCTGCTGGAAAAGGACCTTGCAGTGTTGAACGACGGGGTAAACGAGGGACGGCGCTCCTTCGCCAACATCATGAAGTACATCATCATGGGGACGAGCTCGAACTTCGGCAACATGTTCAGCATGGCGGCGGCATCGCTGTTCCTGCCCTTCCTGCCCATGCTGCCGACCCAAATTCTGTTGAACAACTTCCTGTATGACATTTCGCAGATCAGCATCCCCGGCGACAATGTTGATCCCGCCCTACTGCACCGGCCCAAGCGATGGCAGATCGGCTTCATTCGCCAGTTCATGATGATCGTCGGGCCGATCAGTTCGCTTTACGATTTCCTCACCTTCGCGGTGCTGCTCTGGGTGTTCCATGCTTCGACCAACGCACCGCTATTCCGCACCGGATGGTTCGTGGAGTCCTTGGCAACTCAAACGCTCGTGGTTTTTGTGATCCGGACGGCCGGCAATCCCCTGAAGAGCCGTCCCAGCCGCCCGTTGTTTTTAAGCGTGCTGGCGGTCGTGGGAATCGCCGCTGTGCTGCCGTATACGGTAGTAGGAAGGCTCTTGCGGTTTACTCCGCTACCACTGTCGTTGCTGGGTACGATTGCGTTTCTCGCCGTGACCTACATCCTGCTGGTGCAGGTCGTAAAGTCCTGGTTCTATCGCCGGCACGCGCTGCTTTGACCCGAGAAGACCGTGCCTTTTAGCGGTGCACAATCAATTCTGCAGCCCTCTGCCTCGGCTTTGGTCTTGTGCGCTGTCCGTCCGGGGAGCGGCAGCAGCTTTGATCCACGAGCTAGCGCCGTTCAGGCAAATGTTCCCCCACCAGCCCAACCTGGATCCGGTCCCCGCGGTACATCGGTTGGACGAGCAATTCTGACCAGCTTTTGGAACCTGATCGTTGGATACTAGTCAACGATACAAGACTCTACTTCACACAAGGAAACTTGCAAACCGAACCTTAACGGTCCCGCGACACGTAAGGCGTAAAGGAGTTCTCGATGAATCTCAATCTGATGGATCCAAAGCTGATTGCTCTCGCAGTCGCAGTGGTTGTGGTAATTGTGGTTGCCATTGCACTGTACATGCGAAAACGCAAGAAGACCACGGCAGAACTTCGCGACCGTTTCGGGCCGGAGTACGACCGGGCGGTTAAACAACATGGGTCTGAACGCAAAGCGGAAGCGAAGCTGACAGACCGTGAAACAAGGGTTGAAATGCTGAAGATCCGTGATCTTGACCCAACGGAGCGTGAACGCTACCTGGCCCAGTGGCAGGCGGTGCAATCCCGCTTTGTCGATTATCCGAAAGGTGCAGTGACGGAAGCCGACGAGCTGGTGTGCTCGCTAATGCAGACGCGCGGCTACCCGGTCACCGATTTCGATCAACGTGCGGCGGATATTTCCGTCGACCATCCCCAAGTAGTGGAGAACTATCGTTCGGCGCACGCCGTCGCCTTGCAGCTTGGCAAAGGCGAAGCCAGCACGGAAGACCTGCGAACCGCGATGATCCACTATCGCTCACTGTTCGATGAGCTGGTGCAGGTGCAAATACCTGGCGACAAAAAAGTGGCGTAACCCAGGGTCTGCGGCTGTCAGGTAAATAGGCGTCTTTAATCGGAACCTACACCAGAGGAGGAACTCATGATAAAACCGAGCACGGACGATAAAACAACAGGCAAGCTCCACGAAGTCAAAGGAACAATCAAGCAGAAAGCCGGCGAGCTTACCAAGAACCCCGACCTGGAAGCTGAGGGCAGAGCTGAAAAGAATGCCGGCAAAGTTCAAAACTGGGTCGGCAAGGTCGAAAAGGCTGTCGGGAAATAAACGCATCAACATCGAACTGGAAACGAGAGAGGGCAACGCATTATGGCGCAATCAGTGTCGGAACGAACGGGCGAGCAAATTGCCGAAACGGCACGCAAGGCTTCTCGGGCGACCTCGGCCGTTGCGGATGCAATTGAAGATGGCGTAGGAGCAGCGCGGCGTGTCGCAAAACAAGGCGGCGACGCTGCTGAAGAGCTTTTTGATGACACACTCAAGCGCTTACAGCGACATCCTATTGAGACAATTGTGGTGACATTCGCAGTAGGCGTTACGGCTGGAATAGCGATCGGCTGGATGATGAAGCGAAGGTAGCTCTGGCAACACAAAGACTGAATACGCCAGAGAAGGGTCCAGTGCGCTGGGCCCTTTTCGCTGGATTTAGGGTCTCATCCCACCACGGCCGCACAGGCGCTGGTGTCTTCCCAGAGGCAGAGCCCGGCCACGGCTGCCCAAGTTCGGCCAAACTTCGGCTAACCCTGGCCTAACCAGCAGTGGTCAAAAGGATACAGCTATTCGTCGCTCCTGCGCCTACGCTGGAGTTGAGGTAATATCCATGAAAGCACTTGTAGGTCTCGGAACAGCAGTCCTGTTCCTGTCTCTCGGAACCACTGTTCCTGCCTTTGCACAGCAGGGCCAAGGAGGAGCCGAGCCAGAACAGAAGCAGCAACAGCAGCATGCTCAGCCGCAGCAGCAGCAGCACGCTCAGCCGCAGCAGCATGCCCAGCCGCAACCAAAACAGCAGCAGCCACAACAGCATGCCCAGCAGCAACCGAAACAACAGCAGCCACAACAGCATGCCCAGCAGCAACCGAAGCAGCAGCAGCCACAACAGCATGCTCAGCAGCAACCGAAGCAGCAGCAGCAGCAGCAGCATGCCCAGCAGCAACCGAAGCAGCAGCAGCAGCATGCCCAGCAGCAACCGAAGCAGCAGCAGCACGCTCAGCAGCAGCAGCATGCCCAGCAGCAACCAAAACAGCAACAGCATGCCCAGCAGGGCGTCCAGCAGGCGGCACGCCACACCCCACAACAGCAGCATGCCCAGCAGGCAGCATGGCAGGGGCATCGATCACAAAACTGGCAGACCGACCATCGCTCGTGGCAGCAACGCGGCGGCTACCACGGCTACCGTATTCCTGACAATCGTTACAACGGCTACTTTGGCCCGGACCACGGGTTCGTCATCTACAACCAACCCTATATGGTCGTCGGCGGCTTCCCGCGCTTCCAGTACAACGGCTTTTGGTTTAGCCTGGTTGACCCCTGGCCCGGCAATTGGTCCAACAACTGGTACGAAACCGACGACGTTTATGTTGTCTATCAGAACGATGGATACTACATGTACAACCAGAGGTATCCCGGCGTCGGCATTGCAATCAGTGTTTCGATGTAACGATCTAGTTGATTGGGTCTAGGCGGGGGCTGCACCCTTAAAGACGCTGCCTAAGCTGAGAAGTCAGCCGGGCGGTAAGGCGCGCCGGCGATTAGGTTGCAGCCGCCAAGTTCAAAGCTCAGATCGCGCTCCCAAACGGTGGCAGTCCCATGATTTCGCTCTTCATCGCCATTCCAGGCTGGAAACTTCTCCGCAGTCTGGGAGGAGTTGGACTGGTAATACTGGGGGTTGCGGACAGCTCGGTGGTCCCCACGTTCGGCAGCTTGGATGTTCTTACCGCGATCCTGGCAGTCAAGAATCACGAGCTTTGGCCGTACTATGCCGCGGCTAGTACAGCAGGTTCGTTGATCGGCGCTTACATAACTTATCGAGTGTCAGCCCGGGCGGGAGAGTCCTGGCTCGAAAAGCGCATTGGGAAGAGACGCTCTCGACAGGTCCAAGGCTTGCTTAAACGCTGGGGGTTCGCTGCCGTGTTCGTCTCGTGCGTTGCCCCACCGCCATTTCCTACCTCGCCATTCTTCATAGGAGCAGGTGCACTGCGATACCCGCAGGGGAGGTTCGTTTCGGCAGTGCTCACTGGCCGGGCCCTTCGCTATGCAGCGATCGGATTTCTGGCCGCAAAGTACAGCCATTCAATACTGCGGTTCCTGCGGCATCCGCGTGGTTTTGAAGCGGATGCTAAGTTGATCGGCATCACAGTGGCTGGCTTCGCGATCATAGTCTTGTTCATTCTTTTGTGGCGGCTGTACAGAATCCATTTCCAGCGCACCAAGGCAGAAGCGGTGGTGATAGTAAAGTGAGGCAAGACAAGTCGTACCTCAGTACGAACTTCTGAGTGTGAGCATACGAGTACCCTGTACTCGTGAAACAGAGAGGCCGAACCAATGGAACACTGGGGAATCTACATCGCTTACGCATGGCTGGCTACCATCATCTGGGCCTTCGCGGACGCTGTGCAGGCCATTCGGAAGGGGCCGCAGCCTCAGGCGCAGCCCGCGGAGCCATACGTCCACAATTAGCGACGACGCGCATTACAGATGTTGCGGATGGTGCGAGGCAAGCTCCTCTGCACGTTTCAGAATTGACCGAAGTGACTTTACTCCACAAGGTGGCCGCATGAGTAGTGAAGGGTCTGAACTAATGCTGGGTCTCTTGAAAGAGCTGCCGATCTTCAAGACTATGGATGAAGACTATAGTGCCGGCCCCAAGGGTGTGGAAACAGCAGCCTATGAGGAGCGCGAGCGAAGGCGGCAGGAAATAAAGCAGGAAATGCAAATGCTCGCTGCCGAGAGCAAGAGCCATCCGTCCTAAACATCCGCGGGCATTGTCGCTGGATGGTCAATCTTGACCAGACGCGACCTGCCATTCCCAACGACGATTGTTTGTGGCCTTGAACCCACCAGGCCGCTGCATTTAACAGGAGGCCTTCTGACTGCAACCATGCCCACAGCATTCGGTAGCTTAATGCGAATACTGAGATTATGTCCCCACGCCAATGTAGGTTGGCCCATACGTTGCAACGGGGAGGAAATACCCTGGCAACATTGTTTTGACTGCGGAGCACAGCGGACGTATAGGCTTCAGCCCAGTTTGCAAAGGGGCCCATGGAAACGGCCGGAACCGTGCTCCACCTATCGCCTCAAAATCGCCTTCTCCTCAAATGTGCAGAGTGGATCGGTACCGCCGGAACAGTTCGCGATATCTTAAAGTGGTGATATAGGGTGAACTGCAACCGCCTGATACTCCGGCCGCGACTGTAGGAGTTCTTCCGCCTGCCTCAGATCGAGGTCCTTCGACACCGGTTCAAAGTCGGACCGTGTTTCATGTTGCTGCTTGCTGATTGTCTTGAACAGCAGCATTCGTCCCGAGACCTGAATATCGACGAGGTCTGTCTTCCAATGAGAGGAGCTGACTTGGGTCCGCTCAATCTCAAAGGTGCCCCCTTTGGCGACGCGCCCGAAAAGTCCCAAGCCAAAGCTAACGTTCTCTACCAGACGCGCGTTCAAGTGCGCCAGCCGTTTCTGTTGGGGATCGACCAGGATTGTTCCAGCCATGCTCTGCAGGACCTTGGACTCCATCGTAGGTGGGACAAATGCCGGGTCAGGCCGGAAGGCGAGTCGCTGATAGGCGCCGTCCCAACCGTCGTACTGATAGACGAAGGCGCTGGGCAACAAACGCACCAGGTTCTGCAGTTGGCGTTCGTCCGAATCGTACTGCTTCTTGACCGCAAGCTGCTGGCTAGGGTTGCGAACCAGCTGATTGAGGCGGGCAGTCTCCTGCTCTCGTTGCCCTGAATCCAGCGGTGCGTCATTGATTGCGAGAAGACGGTACACCGGACCGTCTTTGGTTTCAACTTCCAGCTCGCTCAACGTCTGCAGCTCGACTACTTTGCTGACGCGGTATATCCAGTTACTTTGCTCTGCCCGGTCCGTCACTTCATTGGCAACCATTTCCTTAACAAGATCACGTGCAGAGGATTGCGCCTCCGGCCCGTGCGAGCCGGCGTAAGAAGGACACATGAGAAGCGCAATGGCCGCGAGATGGAGGCTGACATACCTCACCCTCGGTTGGATGCTGGATGGCGGAGCTTCGGCTGAGTTTATTTGGATCTCTGCGATCTCCTATTTCTCTTGGGGATGTGAGCAGATTTGAACAGACGCAGGATGTCGTATCTTCTAACCTTATAGCGGATGGAATAAGATTCGCTTGGGGCTGTTTCCATGAACGTTCGCTTGTTCCTTCTGACCGAGGGCCCTGCAGTCAGCTGGATTTCGAGCCGGCACTCTGACCCTCAGCCTCACTTGCAGCAGGGGCCCGCGATTCGCAGCGGGTGTTTAAACCCTGTTCCCCCATCCGCGACATCGCCCCTAAGGACGAGGGCCCTTAAACAACAGGAGCGCCAATAGAAAAAGCGCTCTACCGGAAATAGAGGAAGGTAAAAAGAGTATGCCGTTACTTCAAGTTGTCCTGGTCCTGGTCGTCGTTGGGGTCCTTCTGTGGCTGGTGGATCGCTTCATCCCCATGGCAAGCTCCATAAAGTCAATATTGAATGCCGTGGTGACCATCGCCGTGGTGATATGGCTGCTGAATGTCTTTGGGCTTATGCACTACCTCACCAACATTCACGTTGGCAAGCCGTAACGGGGAAGGATAATGCACCATAACAAATTCGAAGCCCAGAGTGTGTGTGCGCAATGACCGAATCCAACCCTAATCCACGATGCACGCCGGACTTGCCTTGAGAAACGTGATCGCAAATAACTGCCGGACGCTCTGGCTTCACACGCTGGCGCTGGTGCTGGTAATGCTGATGTGTAGTGGCGCTGTGTCAGCCTATTCCGTGCTGACCCACGAGGAGATCGTTGACTTGCTGTGGGCGGACCAGATCAGTCCGCTCATCCTCAAGCGCTATCCTGGGCTCTCCGAAGAGCAGCTCAAAGAAGCTCATGCCTACGCCTATGGCGGGGCAGTTATACAAGACCTTGGCTACTATCCATTCGGCAGCGTTGAATTCAGCAATCTGGCGCATTACGTTCGGACCGGAGACTTCGTTCGTGAACTGCTGGCGCAGAGCAGCGATCCCGACGAGTACGCCTTCGCCCTCGGCGCACTGTCTCATTATGCGTCGGACATCGCCGGCCATCCCGCGGTCAACCATTCAGTCGCCATCGAATACCCTAAGCTGCGAGCGAAGTTTGGCACGTCAGTTCGGTATGCGCAGGACAAAACCGCGCATCTGAAGACAGAGTTTGGGTTTGACACGGTGCAGGTCGAGAAGAATCGTTACGCCTCGCAGCAGTATCATGATTTCATAGGATTTCAAGTTTCCAAGCCGCTCCTGGAACGGGTGTTTCCCATCGTTTACGGATTGCAGTTGAAAGAGGTGCTGCCCCGCGAGGACCTTGCGATCGGCTCGTATCGATACTCGGTCAGCCGGCTGATCCCGGAAATGACCCGGGTCGCGCTGCAAACCCACAAGAAGGACCTGATGCGCGAAACACCCGATTTCGCAAAACAGAAGTTTCTGTACCGTCTTTCCCGCTCCAATTATGAAAAGGAATGGGGAAAGGATTACGTGAAACCGGGATTGGGCACGCGGATCTTGTCAACGCTCTTGCGATTCATGCCGAGGATTGGTCCCTTCAAAGGTCTGGGGTTCAAGAGCCCGACTCCGCAAACCGAGGACCTGTACATCAAGAGCATCAATACTACTGTCGATCAATACCGAGCTTTCCTCCAAGAAGTGGGAGCTGACTCGCTCGTGCTGCCCAACTATGACCTGGACAGCGGCAATCCGACCAAGGAAGGCGAATACTCCCTCACGGACCAGACTTACGCAAAGTTGCTGGGTCAATTGGCCAAGAGCAAGTTCGACCATACGACGCCCGAGTTACGCGACAACATCTTGCAGTTCTATTCCGATGTCTCGGCATCGATCCAGACGAAGGACGACAAGGTCCGATCGACCAGTGTGCCCGCCTTGCTTGATCAGTTAAGAGCCGCGACGCCGGTTCCAGTCGCCGAAGCGGTGGCCGAGCATTGATCGCCGTCCCTTCTCTCAGAGGAAGGGGTTAGTCTGAAGCAAAGTTCATCTACAGCGACGTGGCTGTTCGGCGGACCATACAAAAGCAGATCCCTCGCTGCGCTGGTGATAACAAAAAAGTGATGTCACTATGTTGTGCAGACGTCAATAGGAATTAACACAGCACGGCTTTCCGTTACGCTCCAGCCAGGTCAACAGCGAACGCAAGCTTGCCTGGGCGAGGGCTATACAGGAGTCGCCCGCACCATAGTAGATGTTAATGGTATCTCCGTCGGGACTCATGGTGTGTCCACATGGGAACACGACGTCATGTACGTCGCCTCCGCGCTCATAGTCAGTTTCGGGTCCGAAGATCCAGGAATCGCCCCGCAGCAAACAAACATCTGGCTTCAGAATGTCAAAGAGAGCGAGGCCTACCCGGTATAACGAGCCGGAGGCCGTGTGCTTCACTCCGTGATACAGCATCAGCCAACCTCTCTCAGTCTCGATGGGCGGAGACGACAAGCCAATCTTGTTTGCGTCCCACCAAGCGCCCTTGCGCGCCAACATCATCACTCGGTGGCCGCCCCAATGACGCAGATCGGGAGAGTAAGAAACCCAGATGTGAGCTCCTAGAGGAGTCATCGGTCGATGGATGAGCGCCCACAGTCCGCCGATCCTGTGCGGCAAAAGAGCGGCATCCTTGTCGTCCGGCGACATGAGGAACCCGTATCGCTCAAATGTCCGGAAATCTTTAGTTAGAGCGAGAGAAACTCCGGGACCGCCTTTCGAGTACGAGGTGTAGGCCACCGCATATTGCTGCAACTCGGGAACGTAGGTGATACGCGGATCCTCGATTCCCCACAGTTCTTCTGGATATTTATCTGGATCAGGCATCAGTGTTGGCGTTGCATCGATGTCCCATCCGCTCACACCATTCACAGAGCGCGCGGCGCAGAGATGGGAGAGACCACGGCGATCCTCCACCCGGCAAAGCAGTAGCGTGGAGCCATCCGCAAGCAATGTTGCTCCGGCATTAAATGCGCTATTGATCCGATAAGGCCAATCTTTGCTGGTCAGGATTGGATTGGCGGGATGCCGATGAAGGAGAGATTCGGTAGAGTCGGTAGACTCAACAGCGTCGATGGCCAAGGTCATAAGTCATTCTACAGGAACATGAAGCTGGTATCCCGAAACGTTGGAGCGCGAGAGCACTCGACCCCGCCGGCAACCCAGCTAGAGTTAGAACGCAATCTGTGGCGCTTAAACATCCTGGAGCTGCCGCATCTCCAGAAGTGCCATCAAGAACGCCAGCGTTGACTCCGCTCCCTGGTTCTCGTTGGCCCGGTCAGGATGAAGACCATCTCGACAGCCTCCCGTGCTGGCGTCGTACAAGGCGGCCTTCAGGTCGTTATCCCCCAAGAACCAATTGAATGCAGTCCAGGCCTGCTTGCGCCAATGCTCATCGCCGGTGGCGCGATACGCTTCGAGATATGCAGAAACTGTTGCACCTGCCTCTACCGGCTGCTGATCGAAACGAGCTTTTTCACCGGCTTTGCAGTAGAAACCCTGCGAGCCTATAGGGACAAAGTGGCCGTTCACGTTGCAGCATTGTTGCGTCGCCAGCCACTCCAGCGACTCCAGGCCAGCCGCCAGCATCTCTTTGTCCGAGGTACGCGATCCTGCTAACAATAAGGCCTGGGACAAACGTGCGTTGGAATAGGCCAAACTATCTTCAAACCAGTTCCAACCCGGCGTGCGGGTGATTCGATAGATATTCAACAACTTGTCAGCGAGTGCATCTCTCTGCCTTTGTGCAGACCGGTCTCCCGGGAAGCGATCCAGATACGCCTGGATTCCGAACAAGGAGAACGCCCAAGCTCGGGGGCTGGTAAAAGCCAGCACCGCCGGAACTGCAAGTTCAAACAAACGCCCAGCGAGGCCTCTTAGACCTTCATCGACGGTCTGATTGACGGCAGTTCCCAAGGCCCACAAAGCGCGGCCGTGACTGTCTTCCGACCCCTGTGGCTCCTTCCATTGACGCCCATAGCTGAGAAAGTTGCGGAACCTTCCATTGGCGGAATTAAAGGCCAGCCAGAGAAAAGCCAGGTACCGCGAAGCCAATTTCTTCGCCTCAGCGTTCCCGGGCGCCGCAAGTTGCTGCACGCGAATCGACACGATCAGGGCGCGGGCATTATCGTCGGTGGCGTAGCCCTCGTGATGATTCGGGACGGCGAATACGGCATGCTGCAACATTCCCGTATCGTCAGTCATGCGATCGAGATGATTAAGCTTCACTGCCGGCAAACTGTGGATGCGATTCGCCCCGACTGGGTTTGGGCTGACCAGGCGAGGGTTCCACATGCGCTCCGCTCGGGCCCGCTGGAAGCTGCGCATGTAGTCCTGGGCCACGCTTTTCCAAACCATGTTGCGGGAGTATAAGTACGCCCGTTTGCGCATAGCGTGCCGTTCGGCTTCATTCTCCAGGAGCTGAATGGTCTGTTCTGCAATTGCGTTCTGGTCGTTGAATGGGACCAGTATTCCTCGGCTCTGGTCGAGAAGCTCAAGCGCATGCCAATAGGGCGTCGAGATGACCGCCTTCCCCGCACCCAGGGCGTAGGCCAGGGTTCCAGAAACGACCTGCGCTTCATTCTTGTAGGGTGTGATGTAAATATCGGCCGCACCGATGAATTCCATCATCTCCTCAGGACTAACGAATCGGTTGTGAAATATGACGTGCTCCCCAACTCCGAGATCCTCAGCGAGCAACTGCAGCGACTCCCGGTATTTATCGCCCTCGCGCTTCCTAATGTGAGGATGGGTTGCGCCCGCAACGATATACGTAACATTGCTGTTCTGAGACAGAATGCGCGGCAGGGCCTGTATGACGGTTTCAACTCCCTTGTTTGGCGAAAGCAAGCCGAAGGTCAGCAATACCGATTGGCCTCCCACTCCGAACCGGTCCTTGTAAAAATTCGGATCGACAAAGGCCAGATTTGGAACTCCATGCGGGATGACGTCAATCTTTGCCGCAGGAACCTGGAAGATTTCCTGGAGAAATTGCGCAGAGTGCTGGCTCATCACGATCAGGCGGTCGGAGAGCTCTGCGATTTCGACCATCACGCGATGCTGGTCGGGATTCGGTTCGCGCAGCACCGTATGAAGGGTGGTCACGATGGGCATGCGGAGTTTCCGCAGCAGCTCCAGGATGTGGCTGCCGGCCGGCCCGCCGAAAATTCCGTACTCGTGTTGCACAGACACCAGATCGACATTGGTGAAATTAAGGAACTCGGCCGCGCGCTCATAGGACGGCAGCTCCTCTTCGGTCAGCTCGAATCGGACGCGCTCGGGATAGCTGTATTCGGAATCCGGATCGTTCACGGGTAGTGCGAATAACCGTTCAGTCCCGTACTCTGCCGAAACTGCATCACACAGGTCCGTGGTAAAAGTGGCAATACCACACTGCCGGGGAAGATAGTTTCCGATGACAGCGATTCGGCTGGGAAGCGAAAGATTGACCGCGGTGTCGAACGGCTTCGCTGACTTGATCTCAGCCAGGTGCGGTAGTGAGCCTGCAAGTCCCAACGGTCTCCTGAATGGCAGCGTCTTTGGCAATGACATAAGGTCCCTATCTGCTCACCATCCCGGAGGTTGGTGAATAATCGTGGCGTTGATCGGCGGGGTCTCCCTGAGAACACCCCGCCTGACAACGCCACGAACTTTTCGATTGCCGGCGTGCCGCATTCGGCAGGCACACCGGCAAACCCCAACTACTTGGTTTCGGCAGCTTCGTGCTGGTTTGCGCGTTTTTCAGCGGCATTGACCGCTGCGAGAAACGACTCGGTGCTCGCCGGAGCGCGCACCTCGCCCGATAGCGTTTGACGGAAGGAAACATTCTTGCCGTAGATAGCGGTGGTGGAGTCATTGTCCTGCTGGATCTTGGCGCCATCCACGGCGACTCCGGCAAACAGGCCCTTCGAACGCGAGTAGCTCAAGGCCTCCGTGTTCATCTTCCAGTCGGTGCCTGCCGAGGCATGCCTTCCAACCGGACCGGCTGAAGCCGACGCTTCGCCGCTAAGTTCAAACTTGCTCGAGAGCAATCCTTGCACGCCCTTGTCATTCATGAACAGCACGACCAGATCAACTGACTCAGCGCCCGCCTGGAAGCCAAAATTGCCTCCACCGATCGAAATGAATGCCGGCGCACTCCAGCCATGGGCAGTGCGGCAGGTGACGACACCGCGTCCATGCTCTCCGCCGACGATGAATCCACCCTTCGCCATGTCCGGCACCACGGCGATACACTTAGCGTCATTCAGCACCTCGTCCGGGATGCCTTTATCGGGCGCCGCCATGATCTCATTCAGGATCTGACCCGCCGCTTGTAAGCGTTCCGTGGTGTCTCGCTCTGCTGAACGAGCGAACGCGAAGGTGGTGGCGAAAGACAACGTTAACAAAGCAATGGCATATTTCTTCATAACACTTCCTTTTTCATTCCACTTGACTTTGTGGACGAACTTGTGAGGGGCGCTATCCGCCGTTAAAGGATCAAGCTGTTCTTCGGCCACTGATCAAATTGATGACCAGGACCACGACGGCAATCACCAACAAAATGTGGATCAGACCGCCGGCTATGTGGAAACTGAAACCGAGAAGCCAGAGAACCAACAGAATGACAAAAATCGTCCAGAGCATACGTTCCTCCTATTGCTAGTTGTGAGCGTCAAGATTGTGTGATTGGCTCAGTAACAGCGCCTGTGCCGGTAATCGCACCGAAGGTCGCTATGAGTCCACTGCTCTGCTGTCAGCAGCAAGGCTTCGGGACCGTCGACGGTTTACTCAGCGATCCACTAAATCCGGCCAAGCAGTACCAAAATAACCACAATGACGAGGATTAACCCCAGCCCGCCACTCGGGAAGTAACCCCAGGAACGGCTGTGGTTCCACCTCGGAAGAGCACCCACCAGAAACAAAACCAGTAGAACAATCAAGATAGTTCCGAGCATACTTTCCTCCTCGTACTTACGAAACGAGCTCCGGCGCGATGCGACATTGGTAAGCACCGGCGCGGGCCGGGTTGGTTGCGATCAGGCCAGCGATTGTTGTCAACAGATTGTGAGGGTGCTGTCCTTTAGGGTAAAACCTGTCGGCGATGATGCCGGCAGGCACGGCATCCCCGTGGTAATCTCCGCTCATCGCGACGATCGAAATCGACGGATACCGGCTGCGCACATGCGAGATCAGTTCAATACCCGACATCTGCGGCATGTTGAGATCGGTGACGATCAGATCGGGGACCGTTCGGTTCAAGTGCGACAAGGCGCTGACGCCGTCTTCCGCCTCAGCCACGTCGTATCCGGACGCCACCAGCAACATTCCCAGGGTTTCCCGAACGCAGGGTTCGTCGTCCACAACTAGAATTTGAGGTTTGGAGCCGTTCGGCATGTGCTCTCCTGATGGTGGCAGACAGAACAAATTCCACTTCACTACGATGTCATACCCACGCTCCCCCGTCTGGTCAAAACAGAACACTTCATTTGGTGGTGATGTGCTCGCGATTAGTCCGGAGGACCCTTAAGGTCCCGATGGACGAAGTGATCTGCCCTCGTTGCGGTTACGCGCAAGCTACAACCGCCCCGCCACGCCGTGGGGCCTCAGCGCCATGAGTTGGGAACAGCCGTCCATCGCTGAAATGTAGGCAAGTAGCGGCGCTTGTGGCAGACAATACAGCGTCCCGGGCACAGAAAGAGGCGAGGCAGGACGACTCTCTCGACCCATCCCTCAGGAGGCACGGTCCTGAACTGGTCTCCCTTGCATACACGGCAATGCGCGGATAACAAATGCATTCTTCGATTCGTAACACTGTTCTCAGTACCGAACAGCGGACTCGTCTCGCTGGTTGGTCCATGCTGTCCGTCAGCCAGAAGCGCGACCGCTCCCAAGCCGCACACAGTCCTTAGCACGAGTATCGATCAGACGAGATGAGGAAAGCTGTTCAACATTGCTCAGTGAGCAATCCTGGCTCAGACACACGATTCCCATCGATAGCTAGCGTGTCCTTGCCCTTTTTTGCAGAAGCGGCCAAAGTGCACACCATCACAGTTTTAGTGGAATAGGGAAATTAGAGGCTGGCAATATGCGTTCTCGAGGGGTGGTGCGGAACGAAAGAAATGATGCGATGCGGTGGAAGGCCCCCATCCAAGCAAAAGAAGCTTGGATGGGGACTGCACATTCAATTCTTCTACTCTTAGCGCTTTCTCTTCCTGAAGAACGCAGGGATTGAAGCGCCCCATCCCCAAAAAGAGAAATTGGAGGAATTCGCGCCTGCAGCCATTGCGCCCCCGGTGGCCACCAGGGCAATCGTTCCTGGCTCGGGTGTGGTCCCTGTCCCACCAGCGCAATTGCCGGTATTGATGTTATTGGTATCCATGGTGACGGCGCCATTCAGGGCTATTACTCTGCCACAATTGACGTCGGCGCCGGTAGTCAGCGTAATGCTCGCGTCCGCGATAATGCTCCCATAGAAGTCAGTGGTTGTCCCCAACGTCGCAGAGCTGCCAACCTGCCAGAAGACCTGGTCGTTGCTTCCCGGATTGATGATGAGCACCGACGAAGCGCTTGCCGTGGTCAGCGTGCTCCCAATCTGGAAGACGACCATCATATTGCTCATGCCTTGGAAATCCAGGGTGAGTTGTCCGGTCAGTTGTGCCGACGATGCGAAGAAATAGACCCCTTGGTCAAGCGTAAGGCCTCCGAGATCCTGACCCGTCAGAATCTGCGTAGGAGCCAAGCCGGCGAGAACGTTATACCCAGTCAGCGCGTCTGCCTGCGCCTGCTGCGCAACCGCATCGTCGTTGTGAATCGTCCCCAGCACAACTCCCGGAGGAAATCCAGTGATGGAAGTTCCGGCCAGACACCCAAGTCTTGATACACCACGCTGGGCCCGGTGTTGGTTACGGCTGAGGCACCCAATACGGCGAAAGCGTCGGCGCTTCCGAGGACGTCGGCATAGGCTGTGAGGGCGAACAAAGGGAGGGCGAGACAACACATGCGCAGCAGCTTCATAAAGTGGCTCCGCCTCGTTCCCATCCAAAAGAGCCCGGCCCCTGTCATTGGAACGAATGGCACAATGGTGACAGAGCGCAAAGCAACATCCAAAGCAGTGATTGCAATTCTACATCCTCTCTAACCCCTTCTTAAAACAGCCGATTTCCGTTTTTGGAGTGCACGTCTTTGCACCAAAGTTCCAACCAATTTCTCACCTTCGCTGCCCCTGCCCTTGGCCTTTTTTGAGGAAGCGGCCAGAGTGAACACCACCACTTTGGTGGAGGGAAATTGGAGTTGCGAATGTGCGACGTCGGACTTGCGCTTATTCGTGGAGAAGGAAGTTGAGCAGTGCCCAGTGCACGTGCAAGCTGCCGTTGTAATCGATCAGCCCCATCTTGCGAAAACGGTTCATAAAGAAGCTTACTCTCGACCGGGTGGTGCCCACCATCTCGGCCAGCGTTGCCTGGCTCACCTTCAGGGTGGCGGGATCGGCCTTGGATTGCGTCCCAAACCGAGCGAGCAACAGCAGAGTTCGTGCCAGCCGCTTCTCGCTGGAATTGAGGAGTTGATCGAGCAGGTCCTCCTCAGTTCGGGCAACGCGAGAAATCAAGTGCGCAATGAACAGCCTCGCGAATAGAGGGTCGTCATGGATGATGCGAATGATGGCAATTTTTTCCACGCGTACAATTGTGGACGGCAGTACCGCGGTGGCGGTGGACATCCGCTGAGACGGCGCTTCTAAACAGCCTTCCCCGAAAAAGTCGCCTTGCCGAAAGATAGCGATGACGGCCTTCTTGCCACGTTTGGATAGCACCGTCAGCTTCACATTGCCAGCCACGACATAGAACATGGCATCCGCAGCATCGCCCTGAGAGAAAATGGGCTCTTTGTTGCGGTACTCCCGACTGGTCCTGCGCTTGCCGATCTTTTTAAAAAACGTACCGGGATTAAAAGTTAGCGTGCGTTTGCTTGGCATTGTTGACTCCCCCGGATCGATCTTCTCGGCAGTGACACGGATCCAATCGTCAGCGGGCGACACATGGATCCGGCGCTCGGGGCGTGACATCGCTGCCCGCAAATTCCCCTCACAAACTCGAGGCTACCGCTTGGGAACGGACGGGACTGTGCAAAAGCGCTCAATTGGCTCAAATTCCAAAATTGGGAAACGGTGCGATATTGAACAGAAAACGGCCAACGGGCGGCTGTTAATTAAGGTGTATAATCCAGTCGTCTGAACGCCCCCTCCGGAGGTACGACATGAACAGCAGGGGCATTCAAGCCCGTAGCCAGGACCCTCCAGCCAAACGGGTTCCATCCGTGAATTCGGTGCGGTCCGCAAAACTCGCCACCGGCGAAATTGCACAGCTTCCCCGGGTTCAAACGCCCAAGCCGCGACCCACAAATGGCGATGGGGGTTTTGATCCTCTGGCCTTTCTCGCGAGAGCTGGGTTGGGCAAGAAAATTGTCAACCTGAAAAAAGATGAGGTGGCCTACGCGCAAGGCGACCCTGCCGACACGATTTTTTACGTGCAAAAGGGCCGGCTGAGAGTCACGGTTACCTCCGCGGCAGGAAAAGAAGCCACGATCACCTTGGTGGACGCCGGGGAATTCCTGGGGGAGAACTGCATGGTCTCGCCTCATCCTGTTCGACTCGCGACTGCTACCGCGATGGCCGAGTGTTCACTGCTCAGGATCAGCAAGGCGGAAATGGTCCGCGCCCTTCATCAGGACCCGGCATTTTCGAATGTGTTCGTCTCCTTTCTGCTTACCCGCAACGCTCGCATCCAGGCCGATCTGGTGGATCAGCTTTTCAATTCCAGCGAAAAGCGGCTGGCGAGAATTCTGTTACTGCTGGCGCAGTTCGGCAAGGAGAGCAAACCCGAGACGGTGGTTCCCAAGGTGAGTCAGGAAATTCTGGCGGAGATGATTGGTACAACCCGGTCCCGCGTGAGTTTTTTTATGAATCGCTTCAGGAAACTGGGCTTCATCGAATACAACGGTGAGATTCGGGTCCACAACTCCCTTCTCAATATCTTCTTGCAGGAATAGGGTTGCCGCAGTTTTTTGCGGGATTTACTTGCGCAAGTCCGTCCTTATTTCGGCTAACAACACAGCTCCAGAATTCTGCTCACCTGGTCTTAATTGACCGTTTCTCGCCTTGCGGCGCGTGTCATGATGACTGGGTTATGGTACAGAAAAATAAGAAAAGAGCATTTAGCGACGCCGCCCTCCGCGAGGTGAAAAAGGAAATGGCAAAGCCCCGCATTGCGGAGTCGGTCAAGAGATCTGCCGTGGTCGATCCGCGTCTGCGGGAGACGCGTGTAGAGCTCGGCGCAGCGTGTTAAATGATTCTCCGCCATCGCCACGGCCAAGGTGATGTTCCCCCGTCGTTCCGACTTCGCCAGCGCCCGGCCCAGGCGGCGTCTTCGGCAATGCTTTACCGGCGCCAGGCTCTTTTGGAATAAATTGTTCCGGACCCTGGCAAGAGTGATCCCTCGATGCGGCATGACTTCTCAGGCCGTGGCCTTCGACAGCGAATTTTGCGGAACCGCTCAAGGGTTTGTTGGTTCTGCGCCGTGCTGGTCGCAGCGGCCCTCGCTGTTCCTGCCATCCCAACAGACGGAAGGCAGGTCCAGATCGCGGTATTGCATGTGCCGGAACTCGACGCCGGCTTTCACCTGCCGAGGCTTTGCGAGAAGGATAGCAGCCGAAGAAGATCCCGATGCCTGCCAAACAAGCCGGAGAAGATCAAGAGCTGAGGCGTCAACCTGATCTCCCATTGCAGCAGCCGTTCCTCAACCACTCAACAACCCCGCCACGGTGGGGCGCTCGTTGGGGACCCGGCTAAGGGACTCCCTAATTTCTTGGTAGTGGTGCAGTTTTGAATCGGGCACATCAAATAATACGGTCAGCATTGGGAACGGCCCGCCGGCTAGGAGCTACTTATCGTCTGTCGCTGGTCTCACCCTACCCACGGCCGCTTGGCTGAAATCCTCGCCGACGTGCTGTGTTTCGAGGACCGCCTGTTTCCGCTTGGCATGGGACACCGGGTTTGCTTTGCCGGTGATCGTGTGACACCTTTCTCCGGGTTTAGCACCACAGACTGGGCATTCGAAGTCTATTGCGTTCATACCCACAGTTTACGCCATCCGCCCAGCCGTTCAAGACCTCTAAATTTCAACCTGCACCACTAGCTAATTTTTCCCACTTTACTAACCACCCCAACACGCCCGCCACGGCGGGGCGCGACAGGGGACCCCGGTTGCGGGGCTTGGGTTTTGCGCAATCATCCCACCGTACCAACTCAGAACGAGTTTTCACACACCTTCAAGAAGCGGGCCAGCGCCCCGGTTCGAGGTATCGCAGCGAAGCCGGCGCGGCGTTGATCGTTGGCGCCACCTTAAACCGCATCCTCGACCTTGCACCGCGCCGGCGCTTGACCGCAACCCGCTCCAGCGCAGTGGCCGCTATAATGTAGCCTTCATGCTTGGCCTCGTCTACGCCGCGGTTGCGTACGTGCGCAGCCCGGTCGGGATCTTCGTGGAAGAACTGCGCCGCGACTTGCACCCAGCGCACACCCATGCCGACGCCCACCTCACGGTGCTGCCTCCGCGACCCTTGCGGGGCACCGAACCGCAAGCCTTAGGCGTGTTTAGGGAGGTTTGCCAAACCGTGGCAGCCTTCGAAATCACCATGGGGGACGTGGAGAGCTTTGTCCCGATTACGCCCACCGTCTTCCTGCGCGTGGCGCGTGGGGCCTATCGGATGCGCGAACTGCACAACCTGCTCAACCAGGGCGCGCTGGCCTACGACGAGCCTTGGCCCTACATGCCGCATCTCACCATCGCAAAAACCGATACCGTGGAGGAAGCCCTGAAGGTGGAAGCCATCGCTCGTCAGCGTTGGCAGGCCAACTCTGGCACGCGCACCGTCCGCATCGACTCACTCACGTTCGTCAAGGGCATTGGAGAACGCTGGCTTGACCTAGAGAAAGTACCGTTGGGCGGCGTACCTGTACGGTAATTTCGAGGTCGGGGGCGGAGCGAAAAGGTTTCTGGGCGGTTCGACCCACGACCGCCGCACCGGACATACTTCCCTGCTGGCAGCCTGGGTTGCCTCGACCGGACTCGGGGCGCGAGAGGGCAACAGTCGCCTCAATATTCCCCGGTCAGCGATGAGATTCAAGGAGACGGGATGCCCATCTCCTTTCCGAGATTGAGCTGGTCGGACTGAAACACGACAAGCGCTTTTTCCAGATTCGCGGCAGCGTTCCCCAGCCACTCCGAGGTAAGCATGCCCTGCTCCAGTTGCTGCGAGATGGTTTTGGCGTCTTTGCTGACAGCAGCGTCCGATTTGGTCATCTTCTTGTTCAGGTTCTTCAATCCGGCTTCCTGTGAATCGGAAAGCGATCTCCGAAAGTCCCGATTTTGGCGCTGAGCTTCCTCAACGGAACTCCGTAAGCCGGTTGCCTTGTGGGTCAAAGCCACTGAATCGCTTGCGTTCGAACCCAGGTGCTGAAGATCGTGCGCCTGCTGCCGCGCGGCTTCCGTGCTCTTCATCATCAGGCGAAACTGCCCAATCTGTTCCTCGGTGGCTTGTACCGCAACGGCATGCTTGAAGGTCGCGGTGTCGGGATCTTCGGGCGGCGCAGTGGTCCCGCCGCCGCTGCCGGTGGAGGCGCCGTGCCGGCCTCCGTGTTGTGCCAGAACGGCGAGCGGAAACAACAAGAACAACATGGCAACGACAGTGCCACTGCGGCGCATCACAGGTCTTCTCTCGTGCAGATTGTAACGCGCACCAGTCGGCTGCCTCGTCTTCCTCACTACTGCTGAGGCGGCGGAGCCTCCCCGTGCGGCTGATTCTGGCCCGGCCCGCTGCGGTCGCGGCCCTGGCGGCTCATCATCTGCTCGTACTTTTGCTGCTGATCGGCGTTCAAGATCGGTTTGATCTGCTCCGAGGTGCCCTGCCGAATCTGCATCATCTTGCTCATGCGGTCCTGCTGTGGCAGGGAGGAGTCCTCATGCAAGCTCTGCATCTGCTTGGCTTCGTTCTCCAGGATGGGCTTGATCAGTTGCTGCTGGGCATCGCTGAGGTTTAACTGCCTGGTCATGCGCTGCAGCCGCTGCTCCGCTGTCATCGGCTGCCCCGGGCCATGACCATACGGGCCACCGCCCTGTTGCGGACCCATCTGCGCGTAAACCAGAGTACTGCCGGCCAGCACCGCGAGGACCGCGGCCGCGTGTATCAGCTTCATCTTCATCGTCATTGTGCAACGCTCCTGGACACTCGCTGCATGATCAACGCCGCCACATAGGCCGTGGCCGCGGTGAGCGGCGCGTTCGACGTCAACATCGTCAGCCAGAGACTTCCGAGTTTTCGTAACATCCGCGCCACGGCCAGTGCCTTGCAGATCGAGTGTCAATTTGACTGCGAGTATTTGAACTACGAGTGCTGAAACCCGGCTCGCGCGCATAAGTTCCCCTGTTGCGCTTGGCAAAACTAATGGAACTCGCCGGTGCGGCGGGCGGAATCCATTGAATGGGCGGTTTGATCGCAGATGTTTCGCCTGGGGGCTTTGGGGTGGGTGGTGGGATTCGAACCCACGACAGCCGGAGCCACAGTCCGGAGTTCTACCACTGAACTACACCCACCGTATCCAAAAATTATAACATTCAGCAACCGCGCACTTTGCGGGGAGTTAGGCGACTCTGCGCTGACTTTGCGGCGCTGAGGCAGGTCGAAAGCGTTGGCGCTTCAGTTCTCTGAGCAGCCGCCCATCATGCAGCAGTTGTTTTGTCCACAACCCGACGGCGCCGCCGCTGCGCTGCTCTTGGTGCTGACGGAAAACGTCGAGAGCTGGGGTTCGAGTTTGCGGGTGTGGCAGCTAGGGCACTCGGCCTTCTGCTCACCGAAAAGGATGGTCTCGAACGTATGTCCGCACTGTTCGCAGCGGTACTCGAAAATCGGCATTGCAACTCCAATCAATTTCACGGAAAGGCTAATCTGCACAAGGGCAAACTTGCACCCGCACAGCTCAGGAATGATACAACCATTATAGATGCAGCAGCGTAATCCCACCTCGCAGGAACCAGGAGCGGAGCAGCCTTCGTTTGCGGAGGAGGCGGCCTTCCCTTCCCTTGCGACAAGCGGCGGAGGCGATTTCTTTGGCGAGCCCTTCCGGCCACGGCGCGCCCTGCGTGGCGGCCACGCGCAGACCATCGCTGGCAATTTTCTTCCCCGCCGCAACCAACTGCCTCCGCCAGAAGATCGCCTGTTCCAAGTCGAGCCCGATGTGCAGGTGCTATGTCACTGCCATTGGCAGCCGAGCCGCAGCGACGCCATGACGCTGATCATCGTGCACGGACTCGAAGGCTCCAGCGAATCGGGATATGTGATTGGCACCGGCAGCAAGGCCTGGTGCGCCGGCATGAACGTGGTCCGCATGAATATGCGGAATTGCGGCAACACCGAGTCGCTGGGACCGACGCTTTACAACTCCAGCATGTCTGACGATGTGGGAGCAGTGGCGGAAGCGCTGATTGCGGAGGAGCGCCTGCCGAAGCTGGCCTTGGCGGGCTTCTCCATGGGGGGCAACCTGGTGCTGAAGCTTCTCGGCGAGTGGGGCGAGAACGCGCCCGCGGAGGTTGCCGCGGGTATTGGCGTGTCTCCCTCGATGGACCTGGCGGCTTCGGCCGACGCACTGCACGATCGCGCCAACCGTGTGTATGAACTGAAATTTCTCTGGAACTTGCGCCGGCGCATGCAACGCAAGGCGGCCTTGTATCCCGGGGTTTACGATCTGCGCTATTTGCGCGGGCTGCGCAGCTTGCGTGACTTCGACGACCAGATCACGGCGCGTTACTGCGGCTTTCTCGACGCTCAGGACTACTACACACGTGCGGCGGCGTCGAACGTGCTTGACCGCATCACGGTTCCGACGCTGATCGTGCACGCCGCCGACGATCCCTTCATCCGCATCCTGCCCGCAACCCAGGAGAAGCTGCTGCACAACCCGCATATCGCCTACTTCGAAACCGAGCACGGCGGCCACTGCGCCTTCCTCGCCGAAGCTAATGGCTACGATGGCCGCTGGGCCGAGCGCCAGGCCATCGCCTTTCTCCAGCGCATTCAGCGCGGAGAGCCGGTTCTGCCTGCCAATCGCCGCCCTGATTTGCGATAATGAGATTGGCGAGTCACCGCTCGCGCGAAACGATGCGGCCGCCTGTGGGCCCGTAGCTCAATCGGATAGAGCATCAGCCTTCTAAGCTGAGGGTTGCTGGTTCGATTCCAGCCGGGCCTACCATCTCTTTCAGCTAGTTAGCGCGACGTTGCCAGGTTTTCGTATCTGACTGCGGTGAAACTTGCGGGTACCCCGAGTCAATTTCAGAATTCTCCCGCACGCTGATGCTTTCAACCGCGGAGCGCAGCTCCTCAATTCCGAAGTGTCCATAGCGGGCGGCCATCTTCGCCATCGTGCCAGCGGACCATCCGACGATCTTTGCAATGATCGGTAAAGGAATGCGGGCCGCGATCATTCGGGAAACCGCAGTGTGCCGCAAGTCATGGAAGCGGACAGCGATCAGGCCAGCCGGTAGTTCTGAGGTTTCCCAGTGGCAAGCATCGCAGACGTAACCGGCCGCTGGCTTTGGCTTGTCCGTTAGGATGCCATCACTGCACTGAGGGCAATGGCGGCGGGTCCGCCTCTTCGCCGCTTCCCACGCTTCCTTGATTTCTCCGATCGGCTTGCTTGGATCCGTATCGTAAATCTTCGCGTCGAATACGTCCCCAGCTGCTGGGCAGGCCACCTCGCCTCAGGAGGTGCAGCGTCTCAACTGGAGGGAACTGCGCTTCGGAGAGGCGGGACGTATTAATGC
Source organism: Candidatus Korobacteraceae bacterium (assembly GCA_049522855.1). Lineage (GTDB taxonomy): Bacteria > Acidobacteriota > Terriglobia > Terriglobales > Acidobacteriaceae > Bog-257. Next base: position 2,061 of record JBEKNL010000011.1, on the reverse strand, counting down.
GATACGAATGAGCGCGCCCTGTCAGTGAAAAGCGTCACATCTTGATGTGCGGTGATCGCAAAAAGCGACGGCGCAAAGCACGCCAAACCGTTAACTGTCGCAAAATTCCCATTGCACAAGTGATCCGCGCCGACTTAAGATTCTCCGTTTCGGAATTACTTGTGAAGTGGGTTGTTAACAACAGTTACGGGCCTTCGCCAATTGGCTAACTAGGACCGCAAGCCCTATGGCACAGGTTCCGGTGAAGCTGAAGTTATCGAACGGATGAAAGAACTTCGCCAGCAGTGAACGGCAGTGGATAAAATGGCTGAGACACTGAACACTGAAGGGATTAAGCCGCGTTCGGGACAGCAGGGGGACGCAACCAGCGTTTACCGAGTGTTGAAGTGTGCCAACGCTCTGTAAGGGATAATGGCAATGAACGCTCTCATGGGCAACAAGAGGGGTGTTATGGGGGTGCGATGAATAACGCAATTCGCACAGCAACCATTTTGGGGACTCTCATTCTGCTTTTGCTGGCCAGCGTCGGATGCGCCAGTCAGAAGAGCGTAGATGACCTGAGTAAACAATTGGCGGACGTAGACGCCAGATTGACAAAACTGGAGCAAGCAGAGACTCAAAAGTCTCGTGAAGCTGCTGACAAGGACAAAAATAAGACTCTTCGGGAGAAAGCCATGTCAGACGCAGCGAAACGTGGGCAGGATTGCAAGGCTACGGCGGAATGGGAGTTTAACAATTGGGTGCGAGTTAACGGAACTCGGCTTCCGGGGAAGACGGAAGTGTATGCAGCGACTTCGGAAGCCATCAGGCAAGCCCACGCCAAAGAGGATAAAGCTGAAGCTGACTGTCAGAAAGACTATGAGGACGCTGTGCAAGCAATTCAGCTCAAGTATCCGCAATGACCTTGTAGGTAAGACTGGATTACTGTCGAAAAATCACCATCTCTGACAATGTCGGCGGTGTCAAGCACTTTTCGAGCACACCACGGCATGCGCTCGGAAGAAGAGCGCCATTTCGCTCTAAAGGAAAAAATGCCCAATCCAACTGCGTAAGCAGATGCCGTTTTTGCTGGAAGACGCGGACCAGGACATCACGCCGCGTATGCGCAAGTTGCTCGATCACCTCTGGCAGGAGTGGAAGCAACTGAACTTCGATGTCGATAGCATTGCTAGCAACGCTGTCCGCTTCTTCAGCTTGGGCGCGTAGTAAGCTCGCCACTTCCGGTTACGGCCCAGAATGCGGCGATACTCAAAGCCCAGAAACGAGAAACTTCCGCCTTTTGCTACCTCCACGATTCGACTCTTCTCTTCGTTGATCTCCACCCGTAGTTTTGCCATCTCCTCACGAATTCGCTTTTCCACCGCCTTCAGCAGCCAGTCATGGCGCGGATGGGAGTCGATCAATACCACCAGATCATCCGCAAAACGTGCATATTGGACCCTGGTGTATTTCCCGTTCCGCGTGGCGGCGATCGCCTTTTCCAGCATCCGATCCACCTCGTTGAGATAGAGGTTGCTGAGTAATGGCGAAATTACTCCGCCTTGCGGCACTCCCTTCTTCCCAGTCGCCTTTAGGATCATCTTGAGTAACCTCATCACCGCGTCTTCTTGTACCCGTCGTGCCACCTTCTCCAGCAGTAGCGCGTGCTGCACATTGTCGAAGTAGGCCCGCAGGTCAAGATCGATGACTCGGGTCTTATTCTGATTGATCGCTTGAGCCACAAGGTACACCGCTTCATGCGCTCGCCGCTTCGGCCGGTATCCATACGAGCCCGGTTGGAAATCGGCTTCGAAGATCGGCTCCAGGATGAGTTTGAGTGCCCCCTGAACCACGCGGTCGCGGATGGTGGGAATCGAAAGCACGCGGACTTTGTTGCCCCCGTCCTTCGGAATTTCCTTCTTCCGCACCGGCATGGGCCGATACGTGTTGCTGACCAGTTCCGCCTGTATCTGTTGCAGAAAGCTCTCCACTCCGCTCTCTTCGATGGCTGCGAAGGTGACCCCATCAATCCCGGGAGCCCCGTTGTTCTTCTTCGCCATCTGATAAGCCTGGTGCAGTGTT
>JBEKNL010000010.1:0-79632 GCA_049522855.1 Candidatus Korobacteraceae bacterium | reverse complement strand
CCTCTTGCTTCTCCCGCTGCTTGCGCGTGCCCATTGCCATGCGCACATTCTACGAACCAAGCCTGTGGATACTTCAACATTTTTTGCTCACGCATCTAGACTTGCACCACAGGCTGCTAGGCGTAGTCAATCGGATGGCGCTCGAGCCAGTGTTGATCACGCACCGCCCCCATCTGTTTCAGCGAGGAGCGGCCCATGCTTGCCGAGAGTTGACGTGTTTTCCAGGCGAATCCGGCACAAAATCCGATCGCGCTACCTAGCATGCTCCAGGCAATCGTTTTGGGCAGGCGATCGCGACGGCGGTTCGCGTAGAACCGCAGGACGCCGGCGCAGGCTCCGATGGTAGCCAGACTCAACGATGCCCGCGCAGATTGGGTCAGGACCGCGGAAAGAGGCTGTCCATGGAGATGGGATTCCCAGCCGCTACGCAGCCCCGATACTCCGGACTTGACCAGCGTTCGTCCGTAGCGAAGATATGCCGTTGAGTATCCATCCGCTTTCATAAGACAATCTCCTTCGAAGCTGCATCGCGAGAGCGGGGCGCTGTTGACCGATTCGCTCAGCGATGGACCGGTATTCACACCGACTACCACATTTGTCTCACGTAAGCGCCATCCCAGTCTGTGCCCTGCGTCACGTCTCACTCGGGGCTTGATCACAGCCACTCATATATGGATGTTTTACGGGTCTCAGAGTTTCGGGCAGAGGCTGCGAATGCGACACTTGCCCGGGCGCTTCGCTCCGTCGAAAAATATTCACCACCCTTCGGCTACGCTCAGGGCAGGCTCCGACACGGAGGACACGGAGTTTTGGTTTCTATTGAGTTTCCTCCGTGATCTCGGTGCCTCCGTGGTTAATTTTCTCCCCTATGGGCGGGCGGTGGCCATGCAACACTCGGCTTGTAGGAAAATCGGCGCGGCCGGGCTTGGAGAGGCGACCATGGTCCGCAACCGGTCACCTGTATCTTGCCACCAGCCATGGAAGATTTGCCCGCCCTCATAAACCACCTGCAGCGTCTGCCAGCTCTTGGGTCCGTAGGACGCGGGAGTGGCAAGAGCAGGATCCTGTGCGCGCCCGTCTCCGTCCGACTGCCGAAAGACGGGACGAACTATCACACTGCGGGTATCCAGTCGAAGCCCGGTGCGCAGCGCTTTCAGGGCACTTTCCTTTCCGCTCCAGAGCAGGGCCAAAAGCAGGGAACGCTCTGCTGCGGAGGTCCGCTCAATCAGCGCTTGCTCTTCTGTCGCAAAGTAGTCGGCGATGAACGCGTCACTGCGCGGCTCGACGATCTCCAAATCACAACCCAGTTCCGCCCCGGACTGCGTGACAGCGCAGGCGGCCACTCCGGCCCGGTGGCTGAGTGAAATGGCGATCCCCGCTGGTTGGTCGGCGATAAAGACTTCCGGCGCGCCCGACGGCGCCGAGCGTATCTCTATGTCCGCCAGGTCCGGGGGATGACCGGGCAGGTCCAGGTAAGCCGTCAGCGCACGTTTCGCGGTCCAGCGTCCCAGCCGCCAGTCGGCGTGGCGTTTGGCAAAACGCATACCATCCAGGCGGACGGCTTCGCTGGCGCTCAACCAATCATCCTCCGGCGGCAGGTCGGCTTCGGTTTGTTCCAACCAATAGACGTCCATCATGCCTGCCCGACGGGAGAAACCAGGAGTATCTCCTCGATGTTGATCTCTCGTTGCACCTGTTTTCTAAGTTGTGCCTCCTTGGATATTGATTGCTCCGTCCGTCTCATGCCGCGTTCGACGGCATCGACCAGGTACGGGCGAAGCCTTGCGGGGGGAAGAATATTATGCAGCGCGCCTACTCTGAGCGCGCGATGCACGCTGTGCACGCGATCGAACTCCTCGGCCATCTCGCCCAGCTTCTCGGAGTGAACGACCTTGAAGAGTTCGTTGTATTGGGCGCGCAACCCGGCTTTCTCCTTGCTGTCGGCCTTGGCCATCGCCTGGGTCAGCGCCTCCAAGCGCGCATCTTTGCGGGCCCTGGCTTCGACTTCGCTGGCAAACACAACCGCCGCCGCCGGCGCGCCGCCAATCACGGAAGCGTAGGTCCCCTCCAACGCCACCACTTCGAGGTGTTCGTTCAACGCCCGCGAAAAGACCACGTACGCTCCCCCGTGGTAGCGGGAGATGACGCAAAAGATCATGGGGCCTTTGAAGTTCACCACGGCCCGGCCGATCTGGGCGCCATATTCAAGCTGCAGCTTGCGCATCGACTCGGGCGATCCGTCAAACCCCGACAGATTGGCCAGAATCACTACCGGTCGATTGTTGCTGGCCGCGTTGATGGCCCGTGCCACCTTCTTCGACGAGAGAGGAAACAGCGTCCCCGCGCTCCACTGGTCGGGGCCGTCCGCTGGGACAAATCCTAAGCGGGGCACTGGCCGGGATTCGATGCCGACCAGGCAAATGGGATAGCCCCCGAGATGGGCATCCCAGATCACCGCGGTCTCGGCGCCGCGCATGCCGGGCCAGCGTTCCAGGGGACCATGGTCCTGGTCAACAACGGCCTTCATCACGCTGCGGATGTCGAACGATTTCTTCCGTCCGGCGTTGGTGTCGTCGGAGAAGATCTCGCCCACGCGAGCGAAGCCCTTGTCAGGGCCGCTGGCGTGCGGATAGGCCTGCACATCCCGGTCGATGGGATCGTTGGTAAACGCCCGCCGCGGGAAGCGCTCGCCTGGCGCTACGTAAGTGTGCTCATAATGGCGCAAGAGGATGTGGCAGGCTTGATCGATGTCTCGCGCCCAATACTGCGCCTGGCCGTTGATGCCCATGATGCGGTCATATCCGCCAATGCCTTCGTTGTCCTCGGCCGAAACGCTACCCGAGTAATCCAGGGCGCGCTTGCCGGTGAGCACCATGGCCGCTTTCGGGGTCATGATCAGAATGCCGCGGGTGTGCATCAGCATGGTGGCCTCGGCGTTCCAGTAAGGCTGCGCCCCGACGTTGATGCCGTTGATCACCAGATTCACTTCGCCGCCGGCCTGGGTGAACTCGATCAAGCGACGCAGGACGCGGGCAATCCAATCCATGTTCTCCACGCCGCTGTCCATCGAGATCTTCGCGCCGGCCGAGATGGGAAACCACTCCAGCGGCACGCCCATCTGTTCGGCGAGATCCAGAGCGGTGAGAATGCGCCGGCATTCGGATTCGGCGAGCGCGCCCAGGTCCTTGCTTGGATCTCCCATCAGCACCACGCGGGTCATGCCCTCGGGATACTTGGCGGTAAAGTTGCGAATGACGCCAACGATGATATTGGATTGGTTTTGCCCGGGCGGACGATCGACCGGTACCAGCCGGCCGTCGGGGTCAAGATCGTACTCGATAAACTCACCGTGGGGGAATTCGCCCCGGGCATTCTCCCGATCGGGGGTCAACATTCTAATGATTTCGTAGGGATAAATGAGTCCCCGCCGGCGCATGCGAACAACTTTCTGGTCGTACTCGGTCAGCGGCTTGAGCAGTTGCAACTTACTGAACGGCCGGAAGGTCATCAGCAAACCGGCGTCGCCGGGCGCCGAGATGCGCATCACCGTATCGCGTAGCTCGCCGCTCTGGGGATTGGGCATACGGGCCCGGACCACCACCTGTTCCAATCCCAAGCCATCCGTCGACAGGGCCAGTTTGTGTGCGATGTCGTGGATTTCATCCGGCTTGAGGTCGAACACCGGCCAAAGATAAAGGAAAATCCGATTCCAGTAGAGGCGCTCGTGGGGAGCGCGCCGCGACTGAAACAGCCGGATGCCTGCCACGGCTTCGGCGAACATGCGCTCCAGGTGCGGCAGTTGCACAATGCGGCCCGTCCCGTCTCGCACCGGCGTCAGGTCCCGGACTTCCGCAACCGCGAACAGCCGCTCATCTTTGGGGTTATCGTTGGCCCTGGCATGCAGCAGGTAAACATCTTCCACCGACGGCAGCCGCTCAACGCTAAAATTCTTCAAGCGCCACAGATGCAGCCGTTCGGCCATCATGGGATGAACTCCGCGGAAGAGCTTGGCCTCTTCATAGGTGCTCCCGGAGGGTTGATACGTGAAGCGTTGCATGCCGGCTATGCCCTCGACGCAACCGGGCCCAGCGACGGCCACTACGATGCGCTGGATGGGGCGAGGAAAGCGAGTTTGGTTGATCCCGGAGCAAACTTCCTGTTGCGTGAGCTCCGGATCGGTCGGCGAACCGGAATTCCAAAGGTAAAAATCGATGACAATGTCATTCTCTGCCGGCACTTCTGCGAAGCAAGAGCACATCGCACCTACCGCTTCGTGAAATCGATCGTAGGCAGCATGAGCGGCGAAGACGTGGACGTGCTTTCCGTCCTCTGCGTATTCCGCCGATACACAGCGTTGCCCGTTTATCGGCAGCGCGCGAAAGTTGATGAGCGATCGCCCGCGATAATATCGCGATGTCATTACTTCCAACATCAATTGACGCAAGCCGGGGTCCGCGGCGGCGAACCGGCCGGAGAAGAAGAAACTCGCCAGCGGTTGCGGACATTCGATCAACGCGTTTACTCTCTCGCGCTGGTCCACGGCCTGCGGATTGGCGGCAAGGTAGGCGAGGTGAGCTTCGGCTTGCGCGTAAATCTGTTTACGTGCCTGCTCAAACAGCGCCTGCTCGAAGCAGCGATAGCGCAGTTCACGGGCGAGGTCGCTGACGGAGGGAAACAGCCCGCGGGTGATGGCAATGATCCGGTCAAGCAGTAACCGGAACGACTCGTCCGCGTAGCGCGCGATGGCGTCCACGCCGGCCAGACGCCGTTCCAGCAAGGCCAGAATAGGCGCCACTTGCCGCTCCACCCGTTGGTGCGATTTGTAGATCCAGAGCAAACTCTCTTCCAGTTCGGGCGAGCGGTCCAGGGTCTGCACGCCATAATGAGCCAGCGTGCGACGGAGCGCCTCCACAAACGCAGGCGGGAGGCCCTCGCCGTGGGTTTCGAGCATGCGCGAGTAGGAAAAGAGGTAGGCTTCGGTGCTGGGCGCTTCCCCTCCGGCGAGATCGTGCATGCTCGGTTTCCGGCGAAACAGCGAACATATATCCACAAAAATGTTGAGGACCTCATCTTCGCGGTGTCTTATTTTGTCGCTATCGGCGGGCGCTTCCTTGAACTGGCTCCATTGCGCGAACCGCCGCGCCGTCTGGGCCGGGTCAGCATCGAAGCCCAGCATGAGATGACGCAGTTCTTCCAGGTCCTGGCGCCAGCGAGATTGAGTGTGGGATCCGCTGGCAGTGGGCGACTCGCCAAATACCACACGCTGCGTGGTTGCCACCGTCTGGTCATCCGCCGTGGCCTCGATTTGCAGCAGCGGAACTCCGGCGTCCACCTGCACGTGCGGTATCGTCATTACCTGGCGGACCCTTCCGGAAAATGGGGCGACGACCGCCATCTCCATTTTCATGGCTTCCAGCACAGCCAAGGTGTCCCCGGCCGAAACCATGTCGCCGGCTTTCACCGCAATGGAAACGACTACCGACGGCCCGGGCGCATGCACCACTCCGCCGTCATCGCGATTGATCGAGTGCGACACGCCGTCCACCTCGATCCGGTAATTCAGGCCTTGAACGATGGAGACGACGTGGAAGCGCCGCCCGAAGGCGGTGAGCCAATATTCAAACTTGCCCAGAGGGTGGATCAGCGCCTCGATGCGCGCACCGTCCACTTCTACGCGGTACTGCTGGGGGCCGAGGCAACAAACCCGGAGCGAGTATCGTTGTCCCCGGTAGCGTAGTTCCACCGTCCGGCCTAGCTCATTGCGAACGTGCGGCCGTCCGCGGACGGCCGAGGCATAGAACTGCGTCTGCTCCACCGCCAACTCGGCAGCGTAGGCTTCAATCGCCGCCTGCACCAGGGCCACATCGGCGTGACGCCCGGAACAATGCCCGCCACTGGCCGCCAGACGGTCCAGCCACCCGATATCCACTTCCGCGCGCTGTACCTCAGCCCGGTTCAGCAAGTCCAGCAGAAAGGCTTTGTTGCTGGTTCCGTCTTTGATGACGACAACGCTCTCGCGCAGTACCCGCTGTAGCCTCGCGAGTGCTTCCCTTCGGTCTTGTCCATAGGCGATGATCTTGGCGATCATGGAATCGAACTCCGGGGGGATGGCATCGCCTACTGCCACACCGGTGTCAATGCGCACCCCCGGGCCGGCGGCAAGCCTGAACCGCTCAATGGTTCCGGGAGCCGGCGCGAAACCGTTTTCCGGATCTTCGGCGTTCAGCCGCACTTCAATCGCGTGACCCGTTGTCCGCGGCGGTTCTCCTTCCAGGTGTCCGCCGCGCGCGACGTGAATCTGCAGCTTGACCAGGTCGCAACCCGTGGTGCATTCGGTCACCGGATGTTCGACCTGCAACCGGGTATTCATCTCCATGAAGGAGAAGCGGTGGCTCTCCGGCTGGTACAGGAATTCGACAGTCCCGGCGTTGTGATAGCCCGCCGCCTGGCTCAAGCGCACCGCCGCCTCGCGTAGCGCCTGGTCTTGCAGCGAGGTGAGCGCGGGCGAGGGCGCTTCTTCCATGACTTTCTGGTGGCGGCGTTGAATGGTGCAGTCACGCACCCCGAGGGGCCAGGTGGTCCCGTAATGATCGGCGATGACTTGCACCTCGACATGGCGCGCCGCCTGGACCAGTTGCTCCATGAAAACCGTAGCATTGCCGAAGGCCTTAAACGCCTCGGCGCGAGCGCCTTCAAAAGCCAGCGCGAGTTGGGCTGCGGAATTCACGCGGCGAATGCCGTGACCGCCGCCTCCTGCCGTGGCCTTAATCAGAAGCGGATAGCCCAGGCGCTCGGCATGATGCTGGGCCTCGGCGAGCGTTTCCACCGGCCCGCCGCTCCAGGGTGCAACCGGTATCTGGGCCTGCTCAGCCAGAAGTTTTGAGCTGATCTTGTCGCCCAGGCGCCGCATGACGTCGCCATCCGGGCCGATGAACACGATGCCGAGCTTGCGGCAAAGGTCGGCGAACCCAGGGTGCTCGGCGACGAAACCCCAACCCACCCAGACCGCCTCCGCGCGCGCTTTGGTCAACACCTGTTCGAGCAGAGCGTAATCGACGTAGCTGCTCTTGGATTGACCCGTGGCCGGGTCCTTGCGCAGAGCTGCGCCCAGAGACAGCGCTTCGTCCGCCTCGCAGACGAACATCGCGTGACGGTCGGGCTCGGTGTAGAGTGCGATGGTACACAACGATGCGCCGTACTCTTGATTGAACTCGCGCGCTGCGTGTATGAAACGCATCGCGGCTTCACCGCGGTTCACGATGGCCACACGTTGAAATTCGTGCTGCATAATTTCTCCGATCAACCAATCGTTAAGCAGAGCAAGTCAAGTTCGTTTATGCCATGACGGCGTGCAGCAGTTTCAAAGGCCCGGCATCGAGGCTGTTGGGCATCGCCGCCGTGCGGTAGCCGCTTAGCTGCACGTAGCAGTTTCCTTTGGTGTCCACCACTTCGGCATCGAAGCTTTCCTGGTCCGGATGGGGAGTGACCACGGCGTACAACCGGCTTTCAGCCAGGTCCGGCGCACGCAGCAGGGACACTTGATGAACGTCTTGTGGCAGACCGAACCGGTTTTGCACGCTCATTTCCCAGAGCCCGGCAGTCTGGAAGCAAAGCTCGATCAGCCGTGGCGCCATCAGCGTCGGCCGGTCGGACGGCTGGTGGTTGCTGGGCAAGCCTCCGGCCATCAACCCGATCATCCGCTTTCCATCCCACCAAGCCCGCTCCAGGACTTGGTACGCCGGTCCGTGAAAGTAAACGCGATAAATTTCGGCGGCTTCCACGATGGAGTCGGACGACGTCACCAGGGCCTTCGCGGTCATAGCGGTTGGCGTCCGCTTCGACAGCCGCACCCGTGCCGTGAAGTGAATGGTCTCTTGCGGCTCCGGGTGGTTGGGTAGCATGCGACGGCCAATGAGTTGGCAATCTGCGAGCATCCGGTCACCTTGCGGGTAGTACACGGCTTGGATCGTTACGGCCCGCGGCTCATCACGGTAGAACTTGAACGGTGACAGGAAATTTACTTCTTCCACGGCTTCGACATGCCAGCCGGGATGCACGCATAGAGCAGCCTCTGCGAAGCCCTCGATCCCCATGACTCCGGGCAGCACCGGCGTGCCGTCGATCCGATGATCGTACAAGAACGGTTGCACCCCCGGATCGAGCGTGGTCTCCATGGTCAAGCCACTGTGAATACCCATTCCGGTGATCCTGCCAACCATCGGTCCTTGCGCCGCTGCTCGCTTCCCGGCGGCGGCGGCGAGAGCGTCGGTGTCAAGTCCGCCGGTGGCATCCCATTCATTCAGAAGGATGCCCATGCGCTGGCCTATGACAACTTCACCGCGCGTCCCTCCTGAGGTCAGTTCCCGGCGGATCAGCGGAATGCCGGCTTCGGGCGGCAACATATCGATGCCGGCCAGTTCCATCATCTTCGGGATGGAGCCGCGCGTAGCCATGCCGATACCGCCCCACGCCGTCCAGTCGATGGCGATGCCACGCGTACCCGGCCGGGTGGTGCGAAAGCTTGACGTGATCTTGCACAGCAGGTCATTGGCGGAGCTGTAATCGGTCTGTCCTCCATTGCCGAAGCGGCCGGCAATCGAGCTGAATGCCACCGTCGCGCCGAGCGGCATATCGCCGATAGCATGCAAAAGGTTGAACCAGCCGTCGCTCTTGACGTCAAACACCAGGTCGAACTCGCGCGGATCTTTGTCTGGCAGGAAATGGCTGCGCTCGATTCCCGCAGCGTGCAGCAGCACGTCAATCCGGCCGCTACGCTCGCGCACCTGGTTGATGATTCGGGCCACTCCATCCGCATCCGTTAGGTTGACGGCGAAGTAATGTGCCGTGCCTCCGGCGGCGCGCACCGCGTCGATTGCGTTCTTAGCGGCTTGCGCGCGTTCGAGGGCAGCCAGCTCCTTTTCCACCAGCGCCGGCGTGGCGCGCTCACCGCGCGCCTGGATGCGCGCGAACAGATCGCGCTTGAGGCCTTCCTTGTCGCTCACGAAGCGCTTGAGGTCGGGGTTGTTGGGATCAGGTTCGGGCACCAGATCAAGCAAGTAGAACGTGCCGCCTGAAGCCGCCGCCAAGTCGGCGGTGATGGCCGAGACGATACTTCCCGCCGCGCCGGTGATCAGAAAGACCGTGTCGCTGTCGAGTCTCAATCCGGGCTGACCGTCGGCCGCGGGCTGTTCTTGCAGTCCAACCGTCCAGCGCTGCCCGTCCTTGTAGCCAATCTCGATGGCGCCGGGGTCGCGCAGAGTTTCCTCGATGAGGATTTCCGCGATGTCCGACGGCTTGCGCTCGGGTTCGAAATCGACCGCTTTGACGACGGCGTCCTGCCGCTCCCGTTTATACGTCTTGGTAAAGCCCACGACCGCGCCGCCCAGGGGTGCGACCGCTCCGGCGTCGTCGTAACCGTGCTGCCCGCCCAGTCGCGTCGCCGACACCAGGAATGTGCCCGGCTTCGCAACCTGGTCGAACAGAACACGCATGGTGGTATAAAGCGATTTTGCCCGGACCCACAGGGCTTGGCGCCAGGACGCCAGGTCCATGCCGGCAAGATTTCCCTCGTTGTCCAGCGCGGACAGCCAATACACTCCTTGCACCGGCCCGGCGGCCAGCCAGTCCTTGAGGCGATTGCTCAGCGCATTGGCATCCGGCGCGTCCTTGATCCATAGGACTTCTACACCCCTCATCGTCTCCAGCCGTTGCGCCAGTGCCTGCCCCACTCCACCGTTGTCGGGCATGATCACCGCGCGGTTTCCGCGGGCGAAGGTCACACCGGTTGGCTTACAAACCTTAAGCGGCGGCCGCAAGTTGGGCACTGGCACGCGGCGTGGAACAAGGTTGGCGGCGTCGAAACTGGCGACTGGCGGGCGCGTCGGCGTAACCGCTTTCGCAGCAGGGGTTGCGGGGACAGATACGCTGACCGTTGCCCGCTGCCCGGCATGGGCAAATTGAATGACGTGGGCCAGGGTCGGGAAGTCGCGCAGCTTGAGATTCTCATCGCGCGGGATGTTATACGCCGCTCGAATGGCGGCGAACATCTCCGCCTGCTTAACGGTGTCTATGCCGAGGTCGGCTTCCAGGTCAAGATCCAGGTCCAACATGTCCTTGGGATAGCCCGTCTTCTCGGCCACGATGTCCAGCACTTTCTCTTTGATCGCGTCGTCCGTGACCGCTGGGGCTGCGACAGTTACCGGTTCCAGAGTAGTGGTTGGTTCAGCGATGATTGGCGACGGCGAAGTCGCGCCCGCCAGGTCGGGCCGCTTCTCGTACACGAAACGAATCACGTGCGCCAGCGTGGGATAGTCGCGCAGCTTGCGGTTTTCATCGCGAGGGATGTTGTAGATCTCGCGGATGGCGGCGAACATTTCCGCCTGCTTGACGGTATCTACGCCAAGGTCCGCTTCCAGATCAAGATCGACATCCAGCATGTCTTTGGGATAGCCGGTCTTTTCCACCATCAAGGCGAGAATGCGCTCCTTCACGAGATCCCCAGCGCCGTCTTTAGGAGATGTCATCGGCGGCGGTGGAGTCGGTTGGACGGCGACGGAAGTTGTTACGGTCGCAGGTATCACGGCCTTCTCCGGTGACAACGGAGCAAGAGCCAGGTCGGGTCGCTTCTCGTACACGAAACGAATCACGTGCGCCAACGTCGGATAATCCCGCAGTTTGCGGTTCTCATCACGCGGGATGTTGTAGATCTCGCGGATGGCCGCGAACATTTCCGCCTGCTTGACGGTGTCCACGCCGAGGTCCGCTTCCAGATCAAGATCGACATCCAGCATGTCTTTGGGATAGCCGGTCTTCTCCACCATCAAGGCGAGGATGCGTTCCTTCACCGGATCGCCAGCGCCGTCTTTAGGAGACGTCACCGCGGGTATCGGCGCAGGAACCTTCGTTTCCACTTTCGCCTTCACCGGCGCGGCCGTTGCCATCACGGTGGTGATCTGTTCTTTCACCGCTTCGCTCTTCACAACCTTTGGCGGTGCAGAAGCTACGGGCGCAGCGACTCTTACCTGCACCTCGGATTTAACGACCGCTCGGGACGTTGCCGCTGGCGCCGTCGCGGCCTCCTTGACGGCTCCAGCCATCCGCGCCGCCAGTCCTTGGTCGCGCACCCGCAGCGTACGGTGGACTACTTCCAGGTCGGCGACCGGACGGCCTGCCATCCGGCTTAGCCAAGCGTTCCAGATGTTCTCATCGGCAATGCGATAGGCGTAGCCCAGAGCATTCGGTCTGGGGCGGAGCCCGTCTTTGGTTGGCACCCACCGCAACAGAATCATGCTGATCTGGGAACCGAAGCCGGCGCCCAAGTGCATGGCATACTGCACGGGATAGGCGCCGCCCTTCGACAGGTTCAATAGACCCAACTCGGGATCGACTTCCTTGAAGTTGGCAACGGGCGGCACTAATCCCGTTTCCAGCGTCTTCACCGCGAGGACATCTTCGATGCCGGTGGCCATGGCGTGGCCAGTCAAACCTTTGGTGTTGGCAATGACGATTCGATCGGAGCTATCGCCGAAGACGCGACGCAGTGCGTGGATCTCCGCCGAGGCGCTGCCGCCACGCGCGGGCGTGTAAGTTTCATGGGAAACGAAAACCATTTGCGGCGCCATCTCATTGCGTCCAGCCCCGCTGCGGGTTTCAGCTTCGGCGACCAGGCCTTCCATCACCTGGCCGATGTGCTGCACATCGAGGCGAGTGCCATGAAACGCGCTATTGGCCGTCACCGCGCTCAACACTTCACAGATAGGCTGGATTCCCCGCTCACGCGCAGCATCCAGGCTCTCGACCACAAGCGCGGCGGCGCCCATGCCCATAATCAGGCCATGCCGGCGGCGGTCGAAGGGAATCGCGGCGTCTTCGACCTTTTCATCGGTGGCGGCGGCTCCGCTGGCCAGAAAACCGGCGCCCATCCAATCGATCAGGTTGTCGGAGGTGACATCATCGGCCGAGATGACGATCACGCGGCGGCAGCGTCCGGCGCGAATCCAGTCCTGCGCCAGCGCAACGCCTTGTGCGGTAGTCGCGCAGGCGGAGTTGATTTGCGTGTTGGGACCACGCGCGCCGATGAGTTCGGCGAATTGCGAATGTCCCATGGACAAGACTCTCAGCAGGAAGCGCCGGTCGAAGACATACGGATGTTTTTCGATTGCCAGGCGCAACTCCCCGATGCGCTGGTCCAACTCCTGCCCCAGACCCGAATGGCCGTTACCTGCGGCCCGGGCGCGCAGGCCTTCCAGCAAAGCCAACTGCTCGCGGCGCTCATGGTCTTTGTAATAGCCCGACATGATGTCGGCGAAGGAGTCACAGCCGGGGAAGGCGGAGCCAAAAATCACGCCGGTATCGTCACGCATGGCGTCGGGCAATCCCCAGCGGTCCGGCAACTGGGTGCCTTTGGTCGTGGTCTTATAGCGCATGACCAGAGGGATGCCGGCATCACGCAGCGCGTCGATGCCCGCGCCGATGGCCAGGCGAGTGACACGGTCGAAAGCGGCCAGGTGTTCCGAGGGAATACCGAATTCGCTTGCCAGATCGAATGCGCCCCCGCGACCCGCCAGCTTGATCACATCCGCCACATCGTGAATGGATTCAAACGTGGCCTCTCCTTGCTCGCTCTTAACCAGGCGCAAGATGTTCTTGTCCAGCATGTCCTGGCGGAAGCGCGCCGGAATGGCGCTAATGAATTGATCGCCGCGCAAGATGCGCTCGACATTGCCATCGTCGAAGATGCGCTCGGTTCCAGGCAGACCCAACGACGCTCCCGTGATGCCCACTTGGAGACTGGCGGTGGCGGGCTTCTCGCCCCGCCGAATTTGCCAGCCCGCCCGTTCCAGAGCCTCGGCGAACAGACGACCAAGTTCGTTGTAGTGATTACCGCTCGACGGACTTGCCGGCGCCGTGACAGCGGTGGGAGGCGCCAGCGGCATTGGTTTGGTGTCGTTCGCTGGGGTGGCAATTGCGGACTGTGACGGCGCAGGTTTCGCTGGGACCTCGACCGCCGCTTCCGTTTGTCCGCGGCCCAGTCCCGCCGCATACATGGCGCACAGCGCCTGGTTGAACGCCGGAATGTCGCCGACTTTGGGATGATTCGTGAACAACGAAACCACGTCGCCGCGTTCGCCGAGTACTTCCTCGGCAAATCCCTGTAACGCCTTCTTCGGCCCAACTTCGACAAAGACGCGAGCCCCGGCATCGTAGAGCGTGTTCAGGCCCTTTACGAACTGCACCGGCGAAGCGACCTGCAGCGCGAGGAGGTCCAGCATCTGGGGAACAGCATCAGGTCCCGTGGGATAAAACTCGCCGTTCACGTTGGCAATGACCGGCACACGAGGTGGTTGTAGGTTCAGGTGCGACAGCATCTCGCGCAGCGGCTCGCTGGCTGGCGCAACAATCGAGGTGTGAAACGCGTGGCTGACCGGCAACGGCACTACGTTGTAGCCAGCTTGCAAGAAGATTTCCATGGCCTGTTCGACCGCCTTGCTGGCGCCGCCGATGACCGACTGCTGCCCGCTGTTTACGTTGGCGATCACCACATAGCCGTTGATGGTCTTCAGGATTCGCTCGACTTCAGCCAGCGGCGCAAACACCGCCGCCATCTTTCCGGTATCTTTCACCGCCACGCGCGCCATGCCGCGGCCGCGGGCGCTAACCGCCGACAAGGCGTCCTCGAAGGTGAGCGAACCGGACGCAACCAAGGCGCCGTATTCGCCCAGGCTATGTCCCATGGTCATGTCGGGCTGGATGCCATAGGCCGCCAGCAGCCGGGTCAGAGCCAGGTCGATGGTCAGCACCGTGGGCTGAGTGATTTCGGTCTGGCGCAAATCTTCCTCAGCTTTGGCTACGGCGTCGGCGTTAGTTTGATCGACGAAGACAAACTCGCTCAGCGGCTTGCCGAGAAGCGGCGCCATGATGCGATCGGCTTCGGCAAAAGTTTCGGCCACGATGGGTTCGGCGGCGCGCAGCGGCCCAAGCATGTTGACGTACTGCGAGCCTTGCCCGGTGTACAGGAACGCCACTTTGCCCGCAGGGCCGCGTCCGCGGAAGATGCCTTGCGGACGCAGGGCCTTCCAAATCGGAGCTTGGTTGGCTTTCAACGCCTTCAGAGCTTTCGACGATTTGTCCGCCAGGTCGGCGGCGTCGGCGTAGTCGATCACAAGGCGTTCCCCAGCTCTCAGGTCGGATTCCGCCGGAGCGGCAGGCGCCGGTGCGCGACCCGCTGCGGCATCTTTCTGGACTACTTGCAGACGCTCGGCGAGCGCGGCTTCTGAGGCGGCGCCGATGACCAGCGCGCCACGCAACGGGGCTTTGCAGGTGACAGCCGCAGTGGGCGGGGGCGTAGCAGTTGTTACGCTGACACTCTGCTCGGCGAAAATTGGCGATGGTGCAGTGACCGCTACCGACCGCTTGCCGTTTCCATTGAGCCTGCCGGGAATGTACTCCTCCAGCACAGCGTGGAAGTTGGTGCCGCCAAAGCCAAAGGCGCTGAGGCCGGCGCGCCGCGGGGTATCTGCTGGGACCGTCCACGGACGCAACTCGGTATTGACATACAGGGGAGAGTGAGCAAAGTCGATAGCCGAATTGGGATGCTCGCAATTCACGCTGGGGGGCAACACCTTGTCGCGAAGCGCCAGGGTTGCCTTCAACAATCCCGCCGCGCCGGCGGCTCCTTTGAGATGCCCGATGTTCGATTTGACCGAGCCGAGTGCCACCGACCCAGCGGGGAGATGAAAACTGCTGAGCACTTCAGTCATGCTCTGCAGCTCGATGGCGTCGCCCACACTGGTCGAGGTGCCATGACCTTCCATCAGGGTCGCGGTAGCAGGAGACAACCCGGCATTCTCCCAGCCGCGCTCGATGGCGAGTTTCTGGCCAATCGGATTGGGCGCCGTAATCCCTTTTCCCCTGCCGTCGCTGGCGCCGCCGATGCCGCGCAGCACAGCGTAGATCTTGTCTCCGTCGTGCTCGGCATCGGCCAGACGCTTGAGCAAAAAGATGGCCGCGCCTTCGCCCATGACGAAGCCATCTGCCCCCTCGGCGTAGGGCCGGCTACCGGTTGCCGAGAGCGCGCCGATCTTGCAAAACTTGACGAAAGTTGGGGCGCCCATGTTGCGGTCAATCCCGCCGCACACGGCCACGTCAAAATCGTTTTCCACCAGGCCTTCTACTGCCGAACTGATGGCCGCCATCGCCGAGGCGCAGGCGGCGTCCACCACGTAATTGGGCCCATGGAAGTTGTAGAGGTTGGCGATGCGGCCGGCAATGCAGTTGGCCAATTCGCCCGGCATGCTGTCTTCCGTAATCTCGGGGAGCAGCTTGCCAATGCGGTCGTGCAATTCGCGGGTGATGTCACGGCGGGCCGCCGGCGGCAACGCGGCGAAGCTGGCGCTTTCGGCCAGCTCGCGGGCATATTCCGGAAAGTGGACCCGCAACGATGTGAGGTAATGTCTTTCTCCGGCCATGGCATTGCCCAGGATCACCGCCGTGCGATCGAGATTCAGCGGCCGCGTGGGATAGCCGTAATCTTCCAAGGCTTCGCGGGTACAGGCGATGGCCCATTTCTGGGCAACATCCATGGCATCGACCACGCGTGGCGGGATGGGCAGGTGCCACTTCATAGGCTCCCACTCGTGCTCGCGTACCCAGCCACCGATCTTGGAGTAGGTCTTGTCGGGTGCAGCGTGATCGGCATCGTAGTACAGCGCCGCGTCCCAACGGCCGGCTGGGACCTCGCTGATGCTGTAACGGCCATGCTTCACGTTTTGCCAGAAAGCCGGCAGGTTCACGGCGTCGGGCAGAACTGCCCCCGCTCCCACAATCGCAATGGCACGATATGCGGTGTTTTCCATAGCTGGTCACTTCCTTTGGAAATTTCTTAAGCCGGACGAAGATGGCGCCCATCGGGCGACGCTGAAGCAGGCGTTCGGAGGGTTGGGTCGTTTCATTTCCGCCCCACGAGGAGAGGCATGATCCACACACACGGCCTGGATGACCCGGGAGCGCCTGAGAGCAATTATTACTGTGACAGGGAGAGCGGAATATTGTCAGTGATGTGGCGTGGGGGGATGGGTGATGCAGGCCACAAGGCAAGGTGATAAGTTATGTGTCACAACACAATAACTACATGTCACAACACGATAACTACACGTTACGAGACATAAAATGTATTTAGCGTTGCTAAGCGGACTCCCAACCGTTTTGGGTTGTGTTCGCTTTACGGGGAAACAGCACAGGCATCCCGCCCGCGAAAAACCGACCGAAGGCCTGTCTCTCATTCCTTAAGCCAGGACGGCTTGTTCCGCTTCTTTCTTCACCCGGCTATAAAGTACGTCGGCCACGTAATCCATGTCCGCAATCAGCCCCGCCTGCGCGCGGTGGACGGCGGGCAGCCCCAAGTCCGCTTCAAACGCGGCCATGTTCGCGTCGCTCACGCCAGCGGCTCCGGCCACCCAACGTAATCCCTCTTCGGCTACCTTGAGGGCCGCCTCACGGGCGAAGATCCGGCCCAGCGCCGCCAGCGCCGTGGCGTCGAAACGCGTGCTGGCTTTCTCATTGAGCCGGCCTTCCGCGCTACGCGCGGCGCGCCGCGACAGACTGCCCGCGCACTCGGCGTAAGCAATCAATTCGCCCAGCCGCAGCAGGATGTGCTGGAAGCGGGTCAGGCGAGCGGCCCGCGCTTTTTCCATCACCTCGGCCAGCGCGTGCATGGCCACCGCCGCCATGTTGGCGCCCACTTCCGGATGCTGAGCGTGCAGCGCCTCGAATTCGCGCGCCCGCTCGTGATAATACTGCCCGCGCGTTTTCAGGTGCAGCTGCCAGCGGTCGCGGCTGATGGTCATCTCCATGATCTCGGAGGTGCCTTCGTAAATCCTGGTGATGCGGACATCGCGGCTGATTTTCTCGACCATGTATTCGTGCGTGTAGCCGTAGCCGCCAAGCGCCTGAATGCTGGCATCCGCCGCCGCATCTCCGGCTTCCGTCGCCATGTACTTGGCGATGGCGCCTTCGGTGTTCAAGCTGCCTTCGCCGGCGTCGATGCGCTCCGCGGTCTCTTCGATGTAGGAACGGGCTGCCTCCAGCCGGACCACGTGCGGGACGATCAGCTTGTGCGTGTACCCCTGCTTTTCGGAGAGCGGAGAGCCAGCTTGGATTCGCTTGGTCGAATACGGGATCGCGCGATCGAGCGCCGACCAGCCAGCCCCGAGGCCAAAGGCGGCGACCATCACACGCGTGTAACCGAAGACTGCCTGCGCCTGCAGCAGCCCCTGACCCTCCACCCCTCCGATGAGGCGATCGGCATCAACGTACACATCGTTGAAGGCGAGCGCTGCGGTGTTGCTAAGGCGAATGCCATGCTTGTCCTCCGGCTCGTCGTGGGCGAAGCCTTTTGTCCCCTTTTCCACGATGAACCAACTGGGGCCAGCGGGGGCATTGGCCAGCACGGAATAGGCATCGGCGACGCTACCATTGCTGATCCACTGCTTGTTGCCGTTGATCTTGTAGCCGGCGATCTTACCGTCCTGCATTACCCGGTCGGCGGTGGTCTTCAGCGCGCCCAAGTCGCTGCCCGCTTCCGGCTCGGTGGCGGCATAGGCGAACAGAATTCCTTCGTCAGCGATGCGACCCAGCCACTTCTTCTTCTGCTCCGGAGTGGCGCCGAAAGTTATGGGATCGCTGCCCAGGAATGTGGCAAACAAGGAGGTGGCGACGCCCAGATCGATCCGCGCCATGGCTTCGCAGATGCAATAGACGTCGAAGGTGCTTCCCCCCATGCCGCCGTACTCTTCCGGAATGAACAGGAGTTGAATGCCCAACTTATCTGGGTCGCTCATGTGCCGGATGATCTCCAGTGGGCATTCATCGCGTTCGTCCAACGCGATCAGCTCTTCATCAGGCAGGCGTTTCTTCGCGAAATCCCGGAGCGATTTCAAACTCAATTGCAACGTCTTCTTGGTAATCATTGTCGGTGCCTCTCTTTGTTTCTTAGGCCGAAACCTGTTTCATGTCGCGGACCTTGCTGGTCAGCTCCGGCAAGAACTCCAGGATGTCGGCGACGATTCCAACGTCGGCCACCTGAAAGATGGGCGCTTTGGGGTTCTTGTTGATGGCCACGATGAAGGGACTGCCCTTAAGTCCGGCCAGATGTTGGAACGAACCGCTGATGCCGCATGCCAGGTAAATCTTGGGCTTGACCGTCTTTCCGGACGAGCCCACCTGGCGGGATTTCGGCAACCATTTGGCATCCACCACGGGCCGGGAGCAACTGACCGCCGCGCCCAGCGTGCCGGCCAGCTCCTCCGCGATCGCGATGTTGTCTTTTTCCTGGATGCCACGGCCCACGGAAACCAGAACGGCGTGCTTGGTGATATCCACATCGCCCGCCTCGGCTACGATGGTCTCGAGATAGCGCCGTCCCGCCGTCAGAGCGCCAATCTCGGCGGACTTGTCAACGATGACGCCATTGCTGGGAGCGACTTCCTGCGGCTTGAATGCGCCGGGACGCAGGTTGAGGACCGCGCCCGCCGACGCATCGCAACCCACATGGGCACTCACCTGTCCGCCGAATTCCTGGCGAACCAGTTTGAGATAGCTGCCTTCGATCCCCTCAATGCCCAACACATCGGAGACGAACGCCGAGTTCATCTTGACGGCAAGGCCGGGTGACAGGTCGATTCCAAAATGAGAGTGCGAGACCAGCACGAAGCCATCGCGCGGCAGGACGTTCAGCAGAGCTTTGCGGACCAGTTCGGCATTGGGGTAAGCGAGCGCCTGATTGGCGATTTTCCATACCTCGGCGTAAGAGCCACGCAGGGTTTCGCAAACGGCGTCAAGTTCCGCGCCCCAACCGGTAACCACCGCGACCGGCAATGCGGCAGCGTCGATCTTTTTTGCGGCGGCTGCGAGTTCGGCCGCTGCATCGTCGGCCATGCCGCCCTTGTGTGCGATGTAGGCGAAGATGCGTGCCATTAGTTCAACCCTCCTTTGGCTTTCATCAACTCAATCAGTTTGGCGATGACTTCTTCCCGGTCGCCTTCGAGCATCTCGGCCCCCTTGCCGAGCGCGGGCACGAAGTAGTCCACCCGCTTGACCTTCGCTCCGGCATCCCCGACTGCACTTGCCTCTACACCGAGGTCGGACGCACCGAAGGTTGGGACCTCCAGCGATGCCACCTGCCGGATGCCTCGCATCCCAACGTAACGCGGCTCATTGATGCCGGTCTGAATCGAGAGCACGCACGGCAGATCGATCTCGTTCATCTCCTTGTTGCCGCCTTCGATCTCGCGGCTGACTTTCAGCTTGCCGCCGTCAAGGACGGAAATGGAATTCACCAGCGAAGCGAACGGATAATCGAGCAGGGCCGCCAGCATGCCGCCGATCTGCGCGCCGCCGTCCTCAGCCTGGACGCCGGTCAGGACCAGGTCGTAATGGCCCTTCTGCACGAAGGCTTTCAGGATGGTAGCAATGCCTCTGCCGTCGGACCCGTCGAAGGCCTCATCGGAGAGCAGCACGCCGTGGTTGGCGCCCATGGCCATTTCGCGGCGCAGCACTTCCTCGTCATCGTCGCTGCCAACCGTAACCACGGTGACGCTGCCGCCGGCCTTGGCGGTAATCTGCAGCGCCTCTTCGACGGCGTAGTTGTCGGGTTCGTTGATCGAATACACCAGATCGTCACGTTCGATATCGTTCCCGGCGGTATTGAGTTGAATTTCGTTTTCCGAAGTGTCAGGTACTCGTCTCACGCAAACTAGAATCTCCACAGTCGCACTCCCCGATGGTTTTGGTTCGAAAGTTATTGGCAAGGTTCTACGCGAAAACCTCACTCGTCAGCTTGTCGTGGTCCGGTTGTGCTGGCGCTGGGCGCACGAGTTGTTTGTCCACCAGTTCCGCCAAGTCGATGGCAGTCATCTTGCCTTCCAGGCCCGCGACCTTAATCGCGTCTTCTATATTGACCATGCAGAACGGGCAGGCAGTCACGATCACATTGGCCCCGGCTTCGGCGGCCATCTGCACCCGCTTTACGCCCATCCTCTGATCTTCTTTAGGCTCGTAGAACAGCATCAGGCCGCCACCGCCGCAACAGAATGAGCGGTCGCGGCAACGGCCCATCTCGACCCTCTTCAAACCGGGAATCGCATCCAGCACCTCCCGAGGATCGTCGTAAACCTGGTTGTGCCGCCCCAGATAGCAGGGGTCGTGATAGGCGTAAACGCTGTCTGCGTTTGCGTTTTCCAGGGGATCGAGCTTGAGGTTGCCGGATTTCACTTCCCGGCAGATGACCTGGCTGATGTGCTCGACAGGCGGCACATGTTTGTAGTCATGCTTCAGCGCGTTGTAAGCGTGGGGATCGGCGGTTACGATCCGCTGGACTCCGGATGCCTTGATGGCCTCCACGTTGTGATCCCGCAAGGCCATGAACAACATCTCTTCGCCGAAACGCCTTGCTTCGTGCCCGCTATCTTTTTCCGCCGACCCGAGGATTCCAAAATTCACTCCGGCCGAGTTGAGGATCCTCGCGGTGGCGCGCCCGATCGACTGCATGCGATCGTCGTAGGAGGTGATACTGTCCACGAAGTACAACGTGTCCGCATGGCTCTTCCCGTCCAGGGTCTTGACATTGCAAGTCTGCGAGAACTCTTTGGCCTTGGCCCACTCAGCCCGTTTCTTCTCCATCTTGCCGTAAGGATTGCCTCGGCTCTCCAGCGCCTTCAGCGGCTTTTGCAGGGACTGAGGTACATTGCCATCGTCGATCATGCCCCGCCGCAAATCGACGATCTTGTCGATGTACTGGATCAGCAGCGGGCACTCCTCTTCGCAAGCGCCGCAGGTTGTGCAAGACCAGATTTCGTCTTCCGAATAAATGCCGCCGGGCGAAATTAGGGGTGTGCCGTTGCCTGCTCGACCGAACATCGGATAATGCTGGAAGCTGTAATCGCGCGCCTTGATGGTGAGGAACCTGGGCGATAACGGCCTTCCCACCGCATTGGCCGGGCATTGGTCGGAGCAGCGCCCGCAGTCGGCGCAAGAGTAGAAATCGAGCATGTGCTTCCAGGTGAAGTCTTCGAATGTCTTCACGCCGAAAGATTTCACCTGGTCCAGATGCTCGTCGGCGACGCCCCATCGCACCGGCTTCACAGTTCCGCGGTCCAACTTTGCGAAGTAAACGTTGAACAGAGATGTTTCCACGTGGAACTGAATTCCGAACGGCCGGTAGCACAGCAAGAAGTAAAAGGTCAGCACATCGACAAAATAGGCGCCGAAGTGGAGGCTCTGGAGTGTCGGCAACGGCGTCGAGCCGAGAACACTCTTCAACATCCACGGCAACGACAGGACCGCCAGGAATTCAGCGGGCTGGCCCTGCTGTGTCTGAAAGGCCGCCCCGCTGGCCTCGAAGAGGCTCTCCGACGCCATCAGCAGCGCAATCAGCGCCAGGAGGAAGATGGCATCGACCGGGTGCCCTTTCCCGTACCCGGCAGGCACCGCATAGCGCGCGGGCTTAAAGACGATCCGGCGAATTGCGGCGACGATCATGCACAAGAAGACAATGGTCGCAGCGTAATCCTTGACGATGTCGTAGATGTGGCCGACTTCCCCCGAGGAGCCCGGCAAAACGAAATTCGGGGAGACGCCGAGAACCAGCAGCGAGAAGGCCTGCGTCGCCAGGATAAGGAAGCCCGCAAAGAACAGGATGTGCATGGTCCCTGCGGTGCGGTAGCGCGGATGCTTCCACTGCCCCAGCCAAAATTGCAGGACCTTCTCCAATCGGACTAAAGGCCGATCCAAGCGCCCATCGCGTTCGCCCCGAGTGAGCGGCAGAATGCGCCTGGCTGCAATGTAGAAAAAGCACGCCAGGCCCACAAGATTGAGGAGCAAGAACAGGGTTCGCCCGCTTATCAACCAGTACGTCACTTGCGCGGGTGACTGGATGCCTTCCACCATGATGCTCAACATCTCCTGCCAGGCGAGG
This sequence comes from Candidatus Korobacteraceae bacterium, assembly GCA_049522855.1. Lineage (GTDB taxonomy): Bacteria > Acidobacteriota > Terriglobia > Terriglobales > Acidobacteriaceae > Bog-257. The sequence goes on along the minus strand of JBEKNL010000010.1, from coordinate 57,662 downwards.
TTCCCGTTACTCCTGCAAATATTGTTCAGAGGGCCAATGGCGAAGCGGCTGCCGGACGAGCAGGATGAGGACACCAGGTTGGCGGGCTCCTGCTTTCGCCCTCGTGAAACTGAGGAGTCGCTCACGCGTCGATGCGCCGACCTGAGCACCCAGGAGTACGCCTCAGTTTGAAGGGGAAGCGGACGTATGTCTGTGATGCGGGGTACGGTGTGCCTGTGACGCAGGGTACTTTGGGAGGTGACGGAACGGACGGTAGAGTTTGCGGCAACTGGCATATAGAACGTCGGCCCTGCCGAAGCGAGCAACCGTCTGGCTCGTACAACGCCAGCGTTCCGCTATAGTATGAAACTCAGTACCATGACGGGCGAAGTCACGCGCACGCAGGCCGCAGCCGCCGGGCCAGGCGCCACGCTGCTGTATGACGACTGGTATCCCGCGCTGCGATCCTCGAAGATAGCCGGCAAGCAGATGGCGATGGCCATGCTGCTGGGCATTCCCTTGCTCCTGGGACGGACCACCGCGGGCCGTTACTTCGCCATGCGCGATACCTGTCCGCACCGCGGCATTCCGCTTTCCTACGGATGGTTCGATGGCCAGCAGGTCACCTGCAAGTATCATGGCTGGTCGTTCGAGGCGGTATCCGGGCAGTGCCGCGAGATTCCTTCGCTGACCAGCCGCGACTCCCTCGATCCCTCACGCATTTATGCGGCTGCGTTTCCTTGTGAGGAGCGCGACGGACATGTGTGGGTGTACGTTCCCCAACCGGGCAGAGGCAAGCTGCGGATGGATGATCCGGCGAAACTGCCCGCCATCCCAGAGGTCCCCAAGTTCAGCCAGCGGTATCGCAGCGCGCACCTGTGGGCTGACTTGCCCTGCAACGTGGACCACGGCATTATCGGGCTCATGGACCCGGCGCATGGGCCTTTCGTTCATCAGGCTTGGTGGTGGCGTTCCAAGCAGAGCATCCACGAAAAGCAGAAACAGTTCGAGCCCATCGACAGCGGCTTCCGTATGACCGCACACCAGCCGTCGGCCAACAGCGCACCCTACAAGCTGCTGGGAGTTTACGGTCAGCCGATCACCACCACCATCGACTTCGTCCTGCCCAACCGGCGTTACGAAATCATCCGCTGCGGCGAGAAATGGTTCGCCAGCCTCACCACGGTCACGCCGACCACCGAGCACCGTTGCCGGATCGACGTCTGCGCGGCATGGAACATCTTTCTGCACGTGCCGTTTCTCACTGCAATCGCCAAGTTCTTTGGCAGACGCTTCGTTCGCCAGGATCAGCTAACCATGATCCAACAGGCTGAAGGGCTGAAACATAATCCCAGCCTGATGCTGATTGACGACGCGGACCGGCCAGCCAAATGGTATTTCGAGCTGAAGCAGGCGCGGCTGGAGTCGCAAGCCACGGGTACTCCCATGCGACATCCCCTGAGCGGGCCGGTGACCCTGCGGTGGAGAAGCTGAGTGAAGCAGATCAGTGGCTTGTCGGGGTGCGACCCGCAGGGCAGACAGCGCCCGCCGGAGCGTAGGAGGTTTTGTTTTGTGCAAAGCACCAATTCACTTGTTCACGCGAGAACTCGTTGACCACGCTGGCCGGCACATCTGCGTCTTTGATTTCCTTGAACTCGAAGGTCATGCTTCCGTCCGGCGTAACCGTCGCCAGCAAATATCCATAAACATCGGTCATGGCAACGCTGGCAGCGGCGTGGTCCTGCGGCAGGCGATAGCGCACGGCGCCGGCAGAACCCACAATCCATCCGGGCAACACCTCGCCGCTGGCATGGCAGGCGGTGGCGTAGAGGTTGTTCATCACGAAGTGCGAATGGCTGGCCAGCACGTACGCGTTCTTTTTGGTGCTGTGCCGGAAGGCCAGCAGCTCAGCATAGACAGTTCGCCCGCTGCTTTGCTGCTGCGCCGAGTCGTTCATGCTGTGTCCCGCCGACAAACTGTCGGGCAGGGCCGCGTGCATCCCCAGGACGACCGTGCGGATTGAGCTGTCCTTCGCGTCATGAGCCAGGACGCCTTGGAACCAACTCATCTGGGCGGCATCGAACTCCTCCGCAGAAGCATTGTCCATGTTAATGAAGTCAACGCCGCGTTCGGTCCAGTGATAGTACGTCTTCAGAAGGTGGTCGCTGGGATTGTCCGCCAGCCGCTGCCGCCGCAGCACAGGTTGGTCAAGCCAGTCGGCGAACTGCGCGACATACTGTTCCCTGGTCATGGGTGAAATCATTTCGTGATTGCCCATCGCCAGGAACACTGGCAACTCTCCGAACGGTTTCAGTTGGTGCTGAATGAAGTCAGGCCAGGCGCCGGCGAGGTAGTCGCTAATGGTGGAAGCCGGATGCGTGTGAAGGTAGTCCTCGTCGAAGGTGTAGATGGCCCGGTAGTCGCCGAGATGCCAATAGAAGGCCGCCCCCTCGCGGCGGACGCCCTGGGCGATTGCGGGCATCACGATGTCGCCACAGTTGCGCGAGTCGCCCGATACCGCGAATTTCCAGCTCGCCCCAGAGTTGGGCTGCGGTTGCGCTTCCAGGGAGGCGGTCGCGCACAGCACCAGAAGCAGAGCCAGGATACAGAATCGGATGGAGAATTCTTGTCGGGCTCCCGATTTCACGAGTGGCAGGCTTTCCCAGCAATCGAACATCTTTTCCCTCACAGCGCGCGCCCTGTAACAGCATTTTGGCGCTTTTATACATTAACTGATGGCCTGTTCTCCGTGGAGAATTTCATCTCGCCGTCGCGCATTGATATTCGGGGGCTAAAGAGATAAGCTGCTGCCGTCTGGTTCCCGTGCTGCGCCGATTGGAGAATCTATGCCATCCGGATGTCGCCGAATTGTTGTGTCATTGTTCGTAATCTGTACCCTGTTGGGCTCTGCTAGCTTCGCGCTCGCCACGCAGGATGCGACGAAACCCGACCCAGCGCGCCTGAAACCCGCCTATCGCTTTGAGCGCAATCATTGGATATACGTCCATCTCGAAGGCTCTCCCGCCGACATCGGATATCAGCACGGTTACCTGTTGGCGCACGAAATCGAAGATGGCCTTAAAACGGTTCGCGCCGTGGACACGCACCGCACCAAGCGCGATTGGAATTTCTACCGCAATGCCGCACAGAACGTGCTGTGGAAGCACATCGACGCAGAATATCAACAGGAATTGCGGGGCATCGTCGATGGCCTCCACGCCCACGGTGTAGGCCTGGATCTGTGGGACGTAGTGGCGTTGAACGCCATGGAAGAACTTCCCGACTACTATGTTCCCTGGCTTAACAAAAAGGAAAAGCAGCAGGAAAAGCAGAAGGAAAAACGGAAGGAAAAGCCGGAGGAGGCGCCGGACTTGAAGGCGCCGGGAAACTGCAGCGCGCTGGTGGCGACCGGATCGATGACCAAGGACCACAAGCCGGTCATGGCCCACAGCAACTGGACCGACATCGCGGTGGGTAGCCGCTGGACGGTCATCTTCAACATTGCTCCCACCCACGGTTATGACATGTTGACGGATGGTTTCCCCGGGGTGATCGTGAGCGACGATGACTTCGGCATCAATGCCGCCGGCCTGATGGTCACGGAGACCACCATCACGGGATACGATCAGTTCAATCCCAACGGCACGCCTGAGTTTGTGCGGGCGCGGCGGGCGCTGCAGTACGCCAGTTCGATCGATGAGTATGTGCAAATCATGCTCGAGCGCAACAATGGCGGATACGCCAACGACTGGCTGCTGGCTGACAACAAGACCGGTGAAATTGCGCGATTTGAGATCGGCCTGAATATGCATCGCGTATGGCGGACCAAGGACGGCTATTTTGTCGGTTCCAACTTTCCCAGCGATCCTCGCTTCATTACGAAAGAAACCGATTTCGACCCCAGCAATATGGGCAGCTCACCCAATGCCCGTCACAAGCGTTGGGAGGAACTGATGGCGCAGAACAAGGGACAGATCGATGTCGAGATGGCGAAGAAATTTCTCGCCGACCACTGGGACAGCTACGAAGGCAAGGAAGACCGCGACGAGCGTTCCCTCTGTGGCCATGTCGCCAACTCGCCCAGGGGTGTGCCCGAGTGGGCGCGTCCGCCCTATTCTCCCGAAGGCGCGGTGACGGCCCAGGCCGCCGACAGCACCATGGCGGCGAACATGAGCCTGCAAGCGCGCGCCGGCTATCCCTGTGGAGAGGATTTCATCGCTGCCAAATTCCTGAAGGAGCACCCCGAATTTGAATGGGAGCGTCCCGTCTTGCCGGACATGAAGGGCAATCCCTGGGCTGAGTTCAAGGCGGCGGATAAACCATGATTTCCATGGTGGCGGGTGGAGGCACGGGGGTTAGCGCGCGGCTTGAGGCCGATTGACGCCATACAATTTTGCGACTTACGTGTTGCAACAAGCATCTACTCAATCGATGGGATGGGCTGACCGCCCCCGGTCTTGAGGAGGATGCCCATGTTTCGCAAACTTTTTTCCACTGCGAATGACTTTGTACTTACCATCGTGCGCCTGGTGCTCGGCGTCACGTTCTTTATGCATGGCGCGCAAAAAATGCTGGGCTGGTTTGGAGGTAATGGCTTGCACGGCAGCATGGGGTTCTTCACCCAGCAGATGGGGATTCCGGCGCCCCTGGCGTTCCTGGCAATTTGCGCCGAATTCTTCGGTGGCCTCGCACTTCTGGTTGGTCTGCTCAGCCGTATCGCAGCGCTGGGCATCATGGTCAACATGCTGGTCGCCATCGCAACCGTCCACCACGTAAATGGCTTCTTCATGAACTGGACCGGCCAGCAAAAAGGCGAGGGATTTGAATATCATCTCCTGGCGATAGCGCTGGCCATCGTCGTCTTGGTCAGAGGTTCGGGCGCCGTTTCCATCGACCGCGCGATAGCCGGCGAATAAGAACTGGGACTGCCGGCGAACGCCAGCCTGGTCCATGAACTTGAGGATCTGCGGTTATTACCGAGGACGGTACGGCAGCAAGACCTTCACGATACAGCCCCGCGTGTCGCGGCGATTGGCAAGCTCGATGGAGCCGCCGTGGGCCTCGGCGATCTGCTGCGACAGGACCAAGCCGATCCCAGAACCGCCCGGCTTGGTGGTATAGAACGGAACAAAAGCGTTGCTGGGATTAAGCAGGCCAATGCCGTTGTCTTCCACGATCAGCGCCAGCTTGCGATCGTGCTGTTCCCATCGCATGGAAACCTTGGGAGCTGCGGTTTCCGAATCCGCATGGGCCGACTGTGCCTGCTCCAGGGCGGCATCGACAGCATTGCGCACCAGGTTGATCAGCATCTGTTCAATGAGGTCGGGATCGACCATCAAGACCCGCTCGGGGCCGGGCGCGATCTCGACGTTAAGCCGAGTTTCCAGGACCGCAACCCGTTGCAATAGTGGGCGCAACTCCACCGGTTGCAGGGTGGGCGACGGCATCTGCGCCAGCCGTCGATAAGACTGCAGGAAGCGGTGCAGGGAAGCGGTGCGGGATTCGATAATGTTGAGTCCGCGTTGAAAATCGGCGTTCTGCTCTGGCGGCAATTGCGGCAGCGGCAAACGCGAAGCCAGGCTTGCGGCAATCGAAATGATGGGCGCCAGCGAATTGTTAAGCTCGTGACCCAAAACGCGGATCAAGCGCTGCCATGCGCTGCGCTCTTCTTCGCGCAGGGCGCGGCTCACGTCGGCGAGCACGATCAGTTTGTGGGGCACGCCGTTTTGGCGAAAGGAACTCTGGCGCACCATCCAGCGCGCATTGGGAGTGGAGTAGGGAAGTGCGATCAGGGTTTCGTTTCTGGCTTCGAAGCAGGCATTGAGTTCGAGTTCCGCGGCAGTCTTTCCCAGCAGCCGGGCCGCCGGCTGTTGCAACAGCCGTTCGCCGGCCGCGTTCACCAGCCGCAGGATGTGATCGGGATCGAAGGTAAACAGCGGAGCGTCGATCTCATCGACCACCCGTCGCAAAAGTGCAGTGGCTTCAATGGTCTGAATGCGCTGCTCGGTCAGGATGTCGGCCAGCGCATTGATTTCGAGCGCCAACTCGCCGAGCGCATCGTTGGCTACCGCCCCGCGCGCACGAAACGAATAGTCCTCTTCGCGCAACGCACCCACCACGTTGGTCAAAGTTTGCAGCGGCCGCACGATCTGCTCGAGCAAGGCCAACGTCAGCACCAGCCAAAGGGAAAACTCAAGCGCCGTCAGCGCTAGTTTCACGTCGCGCGTCCAGGGCTGGGTCCAGAGGAGGATGGTGCCGAAGGCAATACCGGGAAGGGCCGCCAACACCGCGAACAGAGCGATGCGTTTTTCGAAGAGTAGCCTCGATCTTCGAGAGCGAGCGCGAGGAGTTCGGGCTGCCGACTTGGAGCCGCCGCCTGAACTAGAGTCCATACCGCTCCATCCGGCGGTAGAGAGCGCCACGGCTCAAGCCCAGGGCCTCAGCCGCCTGACTGACGTTGCCGTGGAAGCGCTGCAGCGCTTTGCGAACCAGGATGCCCTCGACTTCTTCGATGCTGAGTTCTTCCAGGTTCTGTCCTTGTGGACGTTGCACATTCAGCCCCAGGTCCGAGACTTGAATCTCACCGGTGTGGCACATCAGCACCGCGCGTTCCAGGGTGTGCTCCAGTTCGCGCACGTTGCCCGGCCACGCATATTGCATCATGGTCTGCAGGGCGGGCGCGGCAAAACCGCTCACCGGCGCGCGATAGCGTGTCGCATAGCGCGACAGGAAATGCGCCGCCAGGGCGGCAATATCTTCGCGGCGTTCGCGCAGGGCGGGGATGTGGATCTCAACCGTGTTCAGCCGGAAAAGCAGGTCCTCCCTAAACTGGCCTGCGGCAATAGCGGTTTGCAGATCGATGTTCGTCGCCGAGATGACGTGCACGTTGATCCGCTTGGTCCGGGATGAGCCGACGCGCTCAATCTCGCCCGTCTCCAGCACGCGCAGCAGTTTGGCCTGCTGCCGCATGGGAACGTTTCCGATCTCATCGAGAAAGATGGTGCCATTGTCGGCCAATTCAAAGCGCCCGATGCGGTCGGCACGCGCGTCGGTGAACGCGCCTTTCACGTGGCCGAACAGCTCGCTTTCGAAGGTGCCCTCGGGCAGCGCTCCGGTGTTGACGGCGACTAAGGGCATCGAGGCCCGCGCCGATAAAGCATGCAGCGTCTGGGCCACCACCTCTTTGCCGGTGCCATGTTCGCCGGTGACCAGCACATTGGCGTCGGAGGGTCCAATGCGCGCAATGGTCTGTAAGACCGGCTGCATGGAAGGAGCGGCGGCGATGAACTGGGGACGCCCTTCGGCGCGCAGCAGTTTCGCTTCGGCTTCCAGGCGCTGAGTGCGTTGCAGAGCGCGATGTAGTTCGACCTGGGTCCGCAGGATGGCCAACAGGCGCTCGTTCTCCCACGGCTTCTGAACGAAGTCGCGCGCACCGCGGCGCATGGCCTCGACAGCCAGTCCAACGTTGCCCCAGGCCGTCATTACGATTACCGGGATGCTGCTATCGAAGGCCACGATCTCGGAGAGCAGGTCCAGCCCTTCCTGCCCTGAGGTGGTATCGCGGGTGTAGTTCAAGTCGATCAGCACGGCATCGTAGAAGTCGCTGGCGAGAGCTTCCCGCACCGCTGCCGGGGACTTCGCGGTATCAACTGCAAAGCCCTCGGGACGGAGCAGCAGTTCGATGGCTTCCAGAATGTGCAGTTGGTCATCAGCCGCAAGAATGCGGCCTGCTTTCTGCCGCTCCCGTGTCCCGGTGGCAGAATCTACCATTCCCGCAGTTCCCTGGCTTTGCGTCTTGGGCAACGTGCTCTCCGTCAGGGCGCAGTGCCGTTCACTGCATCCTGGATCTGAATGCCATTATCTTCCAGAGTAGTTCCGGTGGCGCGTTCCAACTCGAGTTTGGACTTCTGGTAGGCGGTGGTGGCATTCACCAGATCGAGTTCGGCAACCGCGAGGTCGCGCTGCGCGGTCAAGGTCTGGAAGCTGGATCCTGCGCCCAGCGTTTGCTCTTTCTGCATGATGGTGAACGTCTTGTCGGCCAGAGCGCGCGCTTTTTTCGCCGCTTGCACCCGGGCACGGCCCTGCTCAAGAGCATATTGCGCGTTGCGCACTTCGATGCGAATTTGTTTCTTCAATTGCTGCAGGCGCAACTCGGACTGACGGTATTCCAACTCCGAACGGTATTGGTCTGCCTTGGCAACCCGATTACGGATGGGGAGGGTCAGGTTAAGGCCCACAAAATAATCGGGCGCCGAATTGTTGAAGGCGTCGCCGAAAGCTCCCCCAAAACAGCAAGGCGCACTCGTGGTATTGGGAGTCAGATAGTAAAACGGATTCAATTCTCCCGCCAGGCCCGTGCCGCCGTAGAAGCCCACCAGGGCAAGGGTTGGCAGCAAGGCATTCTTGGCCGCCTGGCGGCTGATCTGGCGGTTCTGCAGATCAATCTGCGACTCCGAGAGCTCCGGGCGGTCTTCGAAGGCCATCGTGATCAGGTCGGCGACCGATTTGTCGGGGACCGTATCCGTTGGTTCCAGCCGGTCAGTAGGAATTACCGGCATCGATTCCAGCACCGGATCGTCCAAGTTTTTGGTAAGCGCATTCTTGATCAGCGATTCCTGCAACTGCAAATTCGTCTTGGCGACGGTCAGACCCTGGTCGCGCTTGGATACCTCGGCTTCGGCGCGCATGACATCCATGGCGGGAATTGCCTCTAGTTGTAGCTGCTTCTGGGCGTTTCCCAAACTCTGCTGGGCAAAGGCGAACGACTGCTGGTTCACCCGCTCTTCTTCGTAGGCGCTCACCAGGTCCCAGTAGATATTGGCAATCTGGGTGACGGTTGCGATCACCTGGCTCTTGAACGCGATGTCGGAGATCTTCTTGTTGTTGCGCGCGATGCGCAAGAAGCGCAGGTTAGGGCCGGTGCCAAATCCCGCCAGCAGTTGTTGCGTGAATTGGGCGCGGTAAAAAGACCCCAACTGCGGGGTCAGGCTGCTGAAAATGCTGTTTGTCGTCTGCCGATTGTTGTCCACCTCGAACGAGAAGGTCGTACCGGTGGGAAACGATTGGGTGTAGTTAGCATTCACCTGGGTGGTGTTGAGATGTAGTTCGGGGACGCCGTAGATCTGCAGGTTGGCAAGCGGTGTGGTTTGGTGTTCCAAGCCGCTAATGATGCCGACCGTTGGGTCATACGACTGCACCGGAGTGCCTGCGCCCAGGGTGGACTGCACCAGACCGGCGGCGCCTGCGCCTGCGCCGCCCGCGCCTCCGGTTGTGCCGCCGGCCCCGGCGCCCGGCGCGCCCGTTCCGAAGCCACCTACACCCCCGCCCGGCGTGCCTCCCACGACACCGGTGTTGACACCGCGGAACGAAGCGCCAGCCTTGGTTCTCTGAATATCGGTGTCGGCGATGGGCAGGTTATAGCGGGCGATGGCCAGGTCGAGATTGTTCTCCAGCGCCAGCGCAATTGCGTCCTGCAACGAGATATACAGCTTGCCATCGCGGATGAGGCGGTCGATGCGTGAGGAGTTTCGCAAATTCGGCTCGGGCACCTGGCTCGGCGCATACGCGTCGAACGGGTTATGCGAATGGGGAATCGCCAGGCGAGCGGGAGTATGGATGGAAAGTGGTGCAGGCGCCGTCGAATTGGATGGCTGCGGAGTCGGCGCATTCGGCATCGGCCCAGGGGCCGCATCAGCCGGCGCTTGTGTCTGCGCTTGAGCGCCCACCAGCAAACCACAGAGAAAAAGCGCCAGCACCGGCGACTTGAACAGACGCTGCATCATGAACGCACCGCCTCTCCGCTGGGCGCGAGCGCTGGATTCGCGGTGTCGCCCACCAGCCATCCGTCGCGCATTTGGATGGTACGGGTCCCATAGGACGCGTTGACCTCGGAGTGGGTGACTTGCACGATCGTGGTTCCTTCGCGATTCAGTTGTGTGAACAGCTCCATGATTTCCTTGGCCTGGCTGGAATGCAGATTGCCGGTGGGTTCGTCGGCCAGCAACAGCGCCGGCTTGTGAATGACCGCCCGGGCGACGCCCACCAACTGCTGTTGTCCGCCGGAAAGCTGGTTGGGATACAGGTCCTTCTTGGCGACGATCTGAAAATGGTCGAGCGTTTCAGCCACCATGCCTTGTCTCTGACTGCGTGGGATGTCCTTGTAGGACAGAGGAAGGTCGATGTTCTCCTGCACCGTCAGGTCGTCGAGCAGGTGGTAACTCTGAAAGACCATTCCAATATTGCGCTTGGCCAGTTCGCTGCGCTGTTTGCGCTTCATCGCATGCACGCCTGCCTCGCGAAACCAGTACTCGCCCGCCCATTGGTCATCGAGCAAGGCGAGCACATTCAGCAGCGACGACTTGCCCGCTCCCGACGGTCCCATGACCGTGACAAATTCGCCTTCTTGGATGGCGAGGTCAATGCGGCGCAACACCCAGGTTTGGCCTGCTCCGGTTTTGTAACTGCGTTCGACGTTCTTCAGTTGGATCATGATGGGTAGCAACTAGCAACTAGCAACTAGCTTCCAGCAGTCAGCAAGCCAGCTTTTGGTGCGCTCCATTTCATCCATAATCTGCCATTCCGTTTTCCTAAGCACTAAGTGCTATTTGGCAGCTGCTAGTTGCTAGCTGCTGGTTGCTTACTGCGTCTCCTGCATCAGCCTGCGCAGCTCTTCCTCGGCGACAACCTTGCCGTCAAACAAATGGATTTCGCGCTCCGCATGCGCGGCGAAGCGCGGATCGTGGGTCACCATGCAAATGGTGGCGCCTTCCCGATGCAGCTTTTGCAGCAACTCCATCACCGCTTCGCCATTGCGCGAGTCCAGGTTTCCGGTAGGCTCGTCGGCCAGCAGGATGGAAGGCGAACCGGCCAGCGCTCGCGCTACCGCGACACGCTGCTGCTGACCGCCAGACAATTGCGAGGGATAATGCCGCAGCCGGTGGGCCATGCCGACGCGTTCCAGCGATTCCACCACCCGGCGTTTGCGCTCGGCCGCGGGCATGCCGTCGCGATAGGTCAGCGGCAGCTCGACGTTCTCGTACACCGTGAGATCGCCGATGAGGTTGAAGCTCTGGAAGATGAATCCGATTTCGCGATTGCGAATCCGCGAGCGATCGGCGAAATCCAGGTTCGCGACGGGCTGCCCGTTGAGTTTGTAGTCGCCGGCGGTTGGGGTGTCGAGCAGCCCGATGATGGACAGCAAGGTTGACTTGCCGCAGCCCGAGGGCCCGGACATGGCGACATACTCGCCTTTGCGCACCGTGAGATGAACGCCGGCCAGGGCGTGGGTTTCGACTTCATCGGTATAAAAAACCTTGGTGAGGTTTTCAATCTCAATCAGCGGGGTTGCTGCATCGCTCATGTTGTTTTCACTCTCGCTTTTCGCTCTTCGCTGTTCGCTATTCGCGTTACAACCTTCCGCGAATCGCGAATAGCGAAAAGCGGCTTTCCCTACTCCAGCCGCACGCGATCGGTGTTGTCCCAGCGCGACATGTCAGAAAGAATGACGGTATCGCCCTGGCGAAGCCCGGAGTCGATTTGAATCAGGTTTACCGAGGCGCGTCCCGTCTTCACCTGCACCCGCGTCGCTGCCTTGCCGTCGGGATCAAGCTTGAACATGGAAACCGTGCTGGTTTCCTGGCCAAAAGCCGGACGTCCCACGTAGAGCACGTTCTCCAGCCGCTCCAAGTCGATGGTGCCATCCACGCTCAGATCGGGGCGCGCACCTTTGGGTAACTCGCCAGTCAACTTCACGTCGACCGTTACTGTGCCATTCTGCACGCCGGGATCGACGCGGCTTACTTCACCGGGTATCACGCCATTGTGGGTGTCCACCGATGCAGGCTCGCCGATCTGGACATCGCGCGCCTGCGTCTCCGGAATCTTCAACTCCGCCATGAGGTGGTTCGGTTGCACAATCCTTGCCAGCTCGGCACCCGGGAGCACGTGCTGGCCGACCTGCAACGGCAAATCCACCAGGACGCCCGCCACCCCGGCTTGTACTTTCAGGCGCTGCAACTGCTTCTGCTTGAGATCGGCCAGAGCGCGCATTTGTTCCACCTTGGCTTGTTGCACGGCCCACTGGGAGGCGATGGCCTTCGCGTTGATCTGCAAACGCTGGTCCTCGATGTCGTTGCGTGTGACCAGTTCCTGGGCTTTGCCGGCGGAAGCCTTGGCGGCCAAGCCGGAAATTACGCCGAGATCATAGAGCGCTTTATCGGTTTGCGCCTGACGCTGCGCCTCGGCGTAATCGGCGTTGACCGTGGCGGCTCCGGCTTTTTGTGTCATCAGGTCGCTATCGAGCTTTACCTTCAGGCTCTGGTACTCGGCTTCGGCCGCCTTTACCTGTAACTGTGCGTCCAGCGCCTCCTGCTCGAGTTGAGGATTGCTCATCTCGACTAAGACGGTGGTAGTTTCCACTAGCGATCCGGGAAGTTTGACGATGCGGATGACCGTGGCTTCGGTCTCGGCGGGAATTTGTCGGACATCCTCGTGACTGGGGATGAGAGTACCCAGACCGCGCACTTGCCGGAGCATGGAACCGCGCTTCACCGTGTCGGTCCAAATGGTGCTGCGATCAACCGTCGGGGCGGCTGGCTTCAGCCGCGAGATGCCGACCGTGACACCGATCAAAACCGCAACCGCAATACTGGCCCACAGAATTTGCCGGCGGCGCTTTTGACGCTTCAATTCAGGACGGGCGATATCCATCACGCCTTCGTAGGTGCAACTGGAGAACCACTTCCAGTCAGCGTTAGTTGGTGCGTTCTCAGAGAGTTAAGTGAGTGGTGCGTTCTCTGGGACGAGAGGCTGTGTCCCCACACGGATTGTAATGTCCAATTTCGGACAGTACAACAGAAACCCGATCTGATGGACGTGCCCAGCCCGCAAGGAACGTCAATTCATCTCGACGCAAGCCAGTCCACTGTCATAAAGTTCAGCTTCAAGATTGTCTAAGGTCAGTCGCGTCTGGTTATGGCTGCAACTAGCATTGCGATTTCAACTGAGGTAACGAAGGCGCCAGAAACGTGGGCGCGGCTGGTCTCTTTGGACGTCTTTCGCGGCGCCACCATCGCGGCCATGATCCTGGTGAACAACCCCGGAAACACCGTTTCCTATTGGCCGCTTCGGCACGCGAAATGGAACGGGTGGACCCCAACCGACCTGATTTTCCCCTTCTTCCTCTTTATTGTCGGCGTCTCGCTCGTGCTCTCGTTCCAATCGCGGCTGAGACGCGGAGATTCCACTCGATCGCTGGTCTGGCACACGGCGAAGCGAACCCCGATAATCTTCGCTCTCGGCCTGCTGTTGAACGGACTTCCCTCCTTCCATCTGGCGACATGGAGAATCCCCGGCGTTTTGCAACGCATTGCACTCGCCTACTTCGCCGCCGCAATGATCACGCTTTGCTGCAAGACCTATGCCCGCGCGCTATGGATTGCCGCCCTGCTGGCGGGCTATTGGCTGCTGATGCGATACGTGCCGGTGCCGGGATACGGAGTGCCTGGCCGCGACGTGCCCTTTCTTGACCCCAACGCCAACCTCGCGGCATACCTCGACCGGAAGCTCATGATGGGCCATCTGTACGAAGCAACGCGCGATCCCGAGGGCCTGCTCAGTACTTTGCCGGCGATTGCTACCACCCTGTGCGGCGTTCTGACAGGGGAGTGGCTGGGCTCGAATCACAGTCGATTGCAAAAGATGGCGAGAATGTTCGCTGCGGGTGCGATTGCGCTGGTTGCCGGGGAAATTTGGAGCATCTGGTTTCCCATCAACAAGAACCTGTGGACCAGCTCGTATGTGCTGTTTACGGCGGGATGCGCGCTGCTTTGCCTGGCGATCTGTTACTGGATCACGGACATACAGCAGCATCAAGGCTGGTGGACCAAACCTCTCGTCATCTTCGGCAGGAACGCCATTGCGGCCTACGTATTAGGGGAGTTGGTGGGAGTGCCGTTCCGTTGGCAGGACTACATTTTCCAGCATGGCTTCGCGCCTGGGTTTTCTCCGGCCATGGCATCGCTGCTGTATTCGCTCACCATAGTCGGGCTATGTTTTCTGCCCATGTGGTGGATGTATCGCAGAAAAATTTTCCTCAAAGTTTGACGGCTGCAATCCTCCCGCGATTCCCGCGCCTGCCGCTAAGGGCCAACCAGACCTCGCTTCGCCACAGGTGTGCGCCATTGACGGCCTTTGCCCGCTGCCCTAATATCCGGAGCAATGGCAATTCAAGCTCCCAGCAGCGGCCAGGCGTTGGGCCACTATCGACTAGTCGAGCAGATTGGCGCCGGGGGCATGGGTGTGGTCTTTCGCGCCCATGATGAGCAACTGCAGCGCGACGTCGCGGTCAAGATCCTGCCCACCGGATTGTTCGCCGACGATGCCACCCGCAAACAGTTCCGCAAGGAGGCGCTGGCGGTTGGCAAGCTGAATCATCCCAACATCGCCATGGCCTTCGACTTCGGGGAGGAACGCGGCATTGACTACCTGGTCACGGAATACATCCCCGGGGTCAATCTGGACGAGATGCTCGGCCAGCAGGCGCTTCCGCAAAAGACCGTCCTGGAATTGGGCATACAACTCGCGCGCGGATTGGAAGCGGCGCACCGCGAGAATGTCATCCATCGCGACCTCAAGCCGGGAAATCTTCGGGTCAACCCCGATGGGCAGTTGAAAATTCTCGACTTTGGCCTGGCTAAGCTGGTTGAACCCATCGAACTGGCGGAGACGGCCAACCTCAACACCAGTCTCTCGGTCACCGGAACGCTGCCCTACATGGCGCCCGAGCTGTTGCGGGCCGAGACTGCCGATGCCCGCTCCGACATTTGGGCAGCCGGCACGGTGCTTTATGAAATGGCGACGGGTAAGCGTGCCTTTCCGGACCGGCAGCCGTCGCTGCTGATCGATGCCATTCTGCATTACGATCCGGTGCGGCCTTGCCTGATCAATCCTGAGGTTTCGGCCGCATTAGAAATGGTGATCCTGAAAACATTGGATAGGGACCCCGCTCTGCGCTATCAGACGGCGCGGGAGTTGCGGGCGGACCTTACCCGGATCCTCTCCGGCGATGAGCTGGCCACGGAAACAGTTCGTCGCACCAAGGTTTTCGAGGTCCAGCGTAGGGCCCGCAACCGAAAGGCTGCATTGATCCTGGCAGCGGTATTGCTGGCAGGAGTCGCGGCGGGATATGGCGTCAAGCGCTGGTGGCCGCAACCGGCCTCGGCCAAGCAACGGATTATGGCCGTGTTGCCCTTCGACACCGTAGGTCAGGACCCGGCGACCAGCGCTCTCGGTCTGGGCCTGACCGAAACCCTGACCGCCAAGCTTGTCCAAGCCAGCGACACGGATGCCATCCAGGTAGTCTCGCCGCGCGATTTGCGCGACCAGGGAGTCAAGACCGCCGAAGACGCTCGCCGCGAGTTCGGCACCGATTTGGTTCTGGAGAGCAGCCTGCAGCGCTCCGGCCAGACCATTCGCGTCAACTGCTATCTGGTTGACTCCAAGACCCACCGGCAGATTGCGGCCCGCAGCATGACCGTGGATGCCGGTGACACGTTCGGACTACAAGACCGGGTGGTGAGCGAGACGCTGGACATGCTGCCGGCGCAGATCAAACCGGAACAACGCCGCAAGTTGAGCGTCCGCCAAGATACCCAGCCGGCGGCGTACGAGGCGTACATCCAGGGGCGTGGATATTTGCAGGAGTATGAGAAGCCGGAGAACGTCGATAGCGCCATCGCGGCCTTCAAGCAGGCGCTGAAGATAGACCCAAACTATGCGCTGGCCTACGCCGCGCTGGGGAACGCCTATTGGACTGGTTACCAGCAATTCAATAAGAGCAAGGACTGGATTGACAACGCCTCACGCAATTGTGAGAAGTCTTTGTCCCTTAATCCCGACTTGGTGGAGGGACATGTCTGCCTGGGCAATGTCTTGAATGGCACGGGAAAGTATGAACAAGCCGTGCAGGAGTTCCAGCGCGCGGTGACTTCCAATTCCGCCAGCGAAGAAGCGCTGCGCGGCCTGGCGCTGGCCTATACCAATGTCGGCAACTTCGCGTCGGCGGAATCAACCTACAAGAAAGCCATCGATCTGCGTCCCAATTACTGGGGTGTGTATAGCTGGATGGGACTGTTCTACTATAACCAGGCGCGCTATGCCGATGCCGCCGCAATGTTCCTCAAGGCGACCGAACTGGCGCCAGACAACTACAGCGGATACTTTACTCTCGGCGGCATTTACGTCACGGAAGGCCGTTATCAGGACGCCATAGACGCTTTCAAGCGTTCGATTGATCTGCGCCCCAGCCCGGACGCCTGCAACAATCTTGGGTATGCGTATATCTTGATGCACCGCTTCCCGGAGGCCATCGCGGCCCTGGAACAAGCCCTGAAACTGGACAGCAGCTATTGGGAGATTTGGGGAAATCTAGGGGATGCGCTTTACTGGAGTCCGGAGCAGCGTGCGCAAGCGCCAGCGAAGTATCGCCAGGCCATCTCAATCGGGCTTTCCAAGCTGCAGGTGAATCCGCGGGATGCCGAAATCCTGGCTTACGAGGCAAACTACTCCGCCATGCTGGATGACCGCCCAGCTGCGTTTGGCTATCTGCAAAAGGCGCTACAAATTACTCCTTCTAAGGGCGAGGTGTTGTTTCGGACGGCCATTGTGTACAACCACTTCAACCAGACCGAGCAGGCCCTCGCTTACCTGAAGAAAGCCGTTGACGGCGGCTACTCGCGCGCCATTGTCAGGGATACGCCGGACTTCCAGGCACTGCAACAGAGCCAGCAGTTCCAGGCGCTCGTCCGAAGTCCCTGAACCATCGCCTCGCTACTTCATGATGAGCCCCAGGCTACCCGGATTCGAACACGTCCGATTATTGATGGTGAGACTTTTGTAGGCAAAAGGCGTGTTGGCCGTGCCACTGAATGCACCCGCGCTGGTAGCCGCCCCGGTGGGACTACTAATAACTGCAGAAGCGAACGGAGTTGAGGTGGCCGGGAACACCACCTCAAATTGGCTGAGGGCCACTGCCCCGCCTTGATACGTGACGTTCTGGCCTGACGCTACCTGAACGTTACCGGTGGATTCGTTCTGCTGGCAGGTGTTGTCAGGGGCGGCGGCGATACTCAGAGTTATGTGAAGCGTAGCGGTCTGACCTCCCCCCCCGTCTCCCTTTTCCTTTTGGCAAGCCCAAAGAGACAGGCAAGAGCAAACAGCCAAAGCTATTCCTAACTGCATGTGACGCGAAGTCATGGCAGGTTCCTTTCTTCTGCGTGTGCAACACTACCACGCTGGAATTTGCTGTCAAGTGAAACTGTTTGCAAGCATTCTGCCGGCGCCGCCGGTGCCACTGTTGGGACAGCAAACCTTCCCACCTACGCGCCAGCGGAATGGTCTTGTTTCAGGGGTGCATGCTTTCATTCAATTAGCCGATAGCCGACTGCCGGCCGCGTTCACTCGCCCTGCACCTCCCCTTTGATATCCAAGTTCCGGATGAGCCTGTGCAGGTAGTTGGGATGAAGTCCCAGCAGCTTGGCGGCCTCGGTGTAGCTTCCCTTGGTTTGCGCCACCGCATCGACGATCAACTGCTTCTTGAGGTGATTGATCCGATCGTGATACTTGACGCCACGGCGTCCCGCGGGCTGCACTTCCAGCAGGGCGGCGGGTAAATCATCGGGAAGAATTTCATCCGTCAGACCCAACACCATGGCGTGTTCCATGGCATTCTCCAGTTCGCGCACATTTCCCGGCCAGCTATAGGCCATGAGCAACGCCCGCGCCTCCGGGGAAATGCCTTTGAGCGGCCGTTTGCATTTCTCGGCATATTTGGCAGCGAAGTAAATGGCCAGCAGCGGAATGTCATCCGGACGTTCCCGCAAAGGAGGGACCACCAGCGAGACCACGTTCAGGCGGTAATAGAGGTCCTGGCGGAACTCGCGCTCCTGGATGGCCTGTTCCAGGTCCTTATTGGTGGCTGTCAGCACCCGAGCGTCGAACTTCAGGCTGCGGGTGCTTCCCACGCGCTCGAATTCGCGCTGTTGCAAGACCCGCAGCAGCTTGGCTTGCAGCGGAAGGGGAAGTTCGCCGATTTCGTCGAGAAAAACGGTGCCGCCTTCGGCCACTTCCAGCTTGCCTTTCTTAGTGGCAATCGCGCCCGTGAAGGCGCCCTTCTCATGGCCGAACAATTCGCTTTCCAGCAGGGCCTCGGGAATGGCGGCGCAGTTGATGGCGATGAACGGTTTGCCGGCGCGCGCACTGTTATGATGGATGGCGCGCGCCACCAGTTCCTTGCCCGTACCGCTTTCTCCGCGAATAAGAATGGCGGAATCGCCGCCCGCCACCCGGGCGATGAACTCCTGCACCTTTCGTATGGAATCGCTTTCGCCCACGATGACGCCGTCCAGGTCCAACTCCGTTTGCAGCCGGCGATTTTCGCTGCGCAGGGCCTCCAAGGCAAGAACGTTCTCCAAAGTGACGGCCGCGATTCCGGCGAACGAGGTGAGGAAGTTGACGTGGTCCTCTTCAAATCTTTTTTCTGCGCCGTGCGCAATCAGGTACAGAACTCCTATCGTGCTTTCCACTGCGGTCAGCGGCACGCAGAGAACGCTCTCCGCGTTGCGCGATTGAGCCGACGGCCTGCTGATAATGGCCGAGCGCTCCCACAGCGCGCGCTGCACAAGTTCCCGCCGGATCTGCAAGGGAGGGGAATCGCCGGCTTTACGGCTCCACGTACAACTCGAGCTGGGATCGTCGTCAGCCTGACGGGTGATTACGACCGCGGCGGAATCGGCCGGGACCACTTCGCAAATCAGTTCCAGAAGCCGCTGCTGCAGCGCCTCCAGGTCGCGGATGGAATTGATGATGCTGGCAACCTTGAACAGGGCATTCAGATCGCGCGCCATCCGGCCAACGTCGGTGCCGAAGTTCGAGTCAGAGGGTAAAAGATTTGTGCTCGTGGTCGTCAGGAGATCGCCCGGCGACTCATCCCGAAGCTGCACCATCCGCGCAATCGGACTGTCGTCTTCCCCGATTAGAAACACCAGCTCACAATGGCCAACCCGAATCGTGTTTCCATGACCCAACAGCTTTCGCCGTACCGGTATGCCGTTCACGAAGGTCCCGTTGTGGCTATCCAGGTCAACCAAATGGAAGGCCGCGTCGGTTTCGCTGATGGAGAAATGCTTGCGCGACACCGCGCGGTCGTGCAGGCATAACTGGTTGCTGGAATCGCGACCTACGAAGAACTGGCTGCCCGTCAGCCGTACCACCGTACCTTTTGCCGAGCCCGATACCACCACCACCTTGGAGTCCACGGAGTGCCTCCGGGCTGTTAGTTTAGCCCAGTTCGGGCGAATCTACGGAATGAAAATCGGCGGCCGGGCTTTGCGGGAAATGACGCGGATTGCCAGCAGCCCGTACTCGATGTGGCGCGACATCGCGTTAACCAACAGCCAGAACATCGAGGAAGCACTGCTGCGCTTTGAACAGCAATTGGCCCATCTGCGGGAGAACCTGCGCGGGCCGGGGCTGCGGGAGCTGTTCGACAGTGCCAACAAGTTTGGGAAAGGCAGGGGCTAGGGGTTAGTCCACCGCGTGTCCTCGATGTTACTTTGTGCCCCACCATCGCTTACAAACCCTGTTCGAGATAGCTTACGATAAGGGCGGTTCACGCCAGCTATGCCCGGCCACCGAAGAAATGGCTCCGCATGTTGCTATTTGCGGGTATACTCGATGATAATTTTGTCAGATTCTGTGAAAAGGGGAACGTAAGCGCACCAGTCTGCTTACGTGGTAGATGGTATGGATGTCCACGAGTATATCTGCCAGTTTGTCCCTGCAGATATAGATGCTGCGCTGGGTCGGCGCTACATCGTTGGTTCCGAAATTGCCACTGGTGGCCAGGGAACAGTTTTCAGGGCGACCAGAACTTCTCGGCCAGACGGCACAGCGGCAAATGACGGTGTAGCTCTGAAGTTGTACTTCGATCGCAGGCAGCTTCCCATACAGCCCGAGATCACCGCGATGGAGAACGTCTCGCATTTGAACTTGGCTCGGTTGATTGAGCATGGCTATTGTGACGTGGCCGGTAGACGCACGCGATACGTCGTGTGGGAATTCATAGAGGGACAACCACTGAGCGTTCTGTTGAAAAACGGACGGCTGCTGGAATCCGAAGTCCTGGCGATAGGACGCGATGTCTCGGCTGCAATTGCGGAAATTTGGTCGCGACGCGTTGTTCATGCGGACATAAAGCCCTCGAACATCATGCTTAGAAACTCCGACGACGGCGACATCATGTTCGGCTCAGTGGACAGCGCCGTCCTCATTGACCTCGGCGTGGCCAGAAATT
This sequence comes from Candidatus Korobacteraceae bacterium, assembly GCA_049522855.1. GTDB lineage: Bacteria > Acidobacteriota > Terriglobia > Terriglobales > Acidobacteriaceae > Bog-257. The sequence continues at coordinate 37,333 of JBEKNL010000010.1, read as the reverse complement.
TAGATCAAAGCAATATTGGTACTTTAGATCGACGCGAGCGTCGATCCGCACCTAGGCCTATGGGAACGTGGGGTTACTTTTCGCCGGAGCAGATCAGAGGGACAAAGGCATTGTCGTGCGCTTCGGACGTTTTTTCCCTTGGCGTAGTGATGCTGCAATGCTTACTGGGGCGGCATCCCACGGACGATGACCAGACCGCCATAACAGACGGCATCCGGGCGAGCGGAGGCAGGGTTGCAGCGAGCGTAGGCTTGCTTTGCGCGTTGGATATGATGCTGTCGCCACTTCCGGCGTTTAGGCCGAATCCTGCAGAACTCAGCCACCGTTTCCAAAGCCTACGGCAAACGATGCAAGCGGAGTTCGCCAAGGGCGCTCGCGCACCTCAGAAAGCTCAGGACTAGTCAGCGGCAGGTAGCTGTTGTCAAATCTCCATTGCACAAGTGATCCGCGCCGAAGCGCCCCGTTTCGGATTGCTTGTGCAATGGGCTGATTACAGCAGTTGTCGTGTAAACCGCAGACCGACGCAGACTCCCGCAATGCTCGGGGCAGATTTCACCCCGCGACAAACACCAGTGGCATCCAAGCGGCAATTCCCCAGGATCACGAAGCGGCAGCGGAGGTCTTCACACTCTTGGCGGCTTGTTCGATAAGAGATGCGACCGCCTCGGGCTGCGACACGTAGATGGCATGGCTGCCCTTGACCTCAACGACCGTAGAGCCCGCCCGCTTGGACATGGAACGCTGGGCATCAGGTGGGATCATCTTGTCGTCGGTGGCGATCAGGTACCAGCTCGGCTTGGTCTTCCACGCCGGTTCACTGATCTTGCCGCTAAGAGCCTCCACCCCCCACGGGACTTGAGAGTCAGCCATGAAAGCGGCTCTTTGTGAGTCCACATCGGCTGCGAAGGAAGCGCGGAACTTCTCCCGGTCAAGGAACAAGTAGCCGTCCTGCGGAGGCAGTATCGGCGGTGCGGGTGCGCCTGGCGGAGGATCCTTGATAAGCGTGGCCACAGACTCGCCCTTGTCCGGGGCAAAGGCGGTGATATACACGAGCCCTACAACCTTGGGATCGTTTCCGGCTTCGGTGATCACCGCTCCTCCGTAGGAGTGGCCGACGAGAATTGCAGGCCCGTCCTGCGATGCAAGAATGCGCTTGGTAGCCGCCACGTCGTCCGCCAACGATAGGGTAGGGTTCTGGACGATGCTGACGTTGTAGCCGTTCTTTTTTAGACTCCTGTAGACGCCCTCCCAGCCAGCGCCGTCCACAAAGCCGCCGTGGACCAGAACGATGTTGTTCATTGCTCGCTACCCCCTCCTTAACGGTTCGCGGGGCCTCTAAGATTTCCCCGGCTGGTGGGAAAGTGTAGCGGGCCGGTAAATTAGCTGTCAATTCTGAGGCGTACCGTGGAGCGTTTGCGAAGAAGAGGAAGCAGGACAGACCCATCTGTATAAGGATCAGTGTTGAAATATCCCCATTACACAAGTAAAAGACGAAACCGCGCAGAGCATTTGGCTTGAGCCGGACGGCGCGGGACTCGCGGACGATTGAGCTTTTTTGCACCAAAGCCACGTGCCCCGGTACAATCGCCGGTCGGAAGCAAAATCCTATGGCAATGCACAAAGTAGTGGCGAACGCAGACGAGGCCATTCACGACATCAAAGATGGCGACACGCTGATGATCGGGGGATTCGGGCTATGCGGGATTCCAGAGAACCTGATCCGCGCGCTGGTCAAGAAAGGCGTGAAGGACCTGAACACCATCAGCAACAACGTGGGAATTGATGACTGCGGACTTGGGCTCATGCTGGCCGCCGGCCAGATCAAATCGCACAAGGGAAGCTACGTCGGCGAAAACCGCCTGCTGGAAGAGATGGTGTTGACTGGGCGCATCGATCTGGAGTTGATTCCGCAGGGCACCTTCGCCGAACGCATCCGCGCTGGCGGGGCGGGAATTCCCGCCTTCTACACCCCTACGGGATTCGGGACGGTAGTGGCCGAAGGCAAAGACACGCGCGAGTTCGATGGCCGGCCGTATGTGCTGGAGCTGGCCCTGAAGGCCGATTTCGCGCTCATCAAGGCCTGGAAGGGCGACCGTTGGGGCAATCTGGTGTACCGCAAGACAGCGCAAAACTTCAATCCCATGATGGCAACCGCAGCCAAGGTGACCATCGTCGAGGTCGAGCACCTGGTCGAGCCCGGAGAAATCGAACCAGACCAGGTGCACACCCCCAGCGTTTACGTGCAGCGCATCTTCCAGGGGACCGACTACGAGAAACGCATCGAGCGGCGAACCTTGCGCAAGGCGTGAGGTAGGGCCGGCCTTCAGGCCGGCGTCAAAGATGGCAGTGAAAGACCCAAGGGGTTTGAGAGCGTGTGTGAGAACTCGTTTTGAGCCGGTACGGTCGAACGATTGCAAGAAAACGAGCCCCGCAGGGGCGAAAGAGCGTAGCCCAGCGCTTTAGCGCTGGGTAAAGTGGGAAATAAGGCCGAGTCCCGTAGGGACGGCAGAGGTTACTTAGGGGCTTCAGCCCCGAATACATCGACGAACGATAGAAATCAGGATCAAGATTATGGCGACCCCTCCCATTACGAAGCAGAAAGACACCGAAAAGCGCGATCTCATTGTGAAGCGGGTGGCCCGCGAGTTACGCGACGGATTCTACGTCAATCTCGGAATTGGAATGCCCACTCTGGTGGCGAACTGCGTGCCTCCCGGCATGGAAGTTATTTTGCAAAGCGAGAACGGCATGCTGGGCGTGGGCCCGTATCCTCTGGCGGGCGAAGAAGACGGCGACCTGATCAACGCGGGTAAGGAAACGGTGACGGAAATACCGGGTACGGCATTTTTCTCCAGCGCCGAATCGTTTGCCATGATCCGCGGCGGCCACATTGACCTGAGCGTGCTCGGCGCCATGGAAGTGGATGAAGAGGGCAACCTGGCCAACTGGATGATTCCCGGCAAGATGGTGAAGGGCATGGGCGGAGCGATGGACCTGGTGGCCAGCGCGAGGCGGGTGATCGTGGCCATGGAGCATACCACCAAGAGCGGCGCGCCCAAGATTTTGAAGCGGTGCACGCTGCCGATCACCGGACTGCGCGTGGTCAACACCATCGTCACCGAGATGGCGTATATAGGGGTGACGCAGAGCGGCCTGGTTCTGGAAGAGATTGCGCCCGGTCTCACGGCGGACGACGTGCAGCGCGCAACTGAGGCTCCGCTCATCGTTAGCCCGGAACTGAAGACGATGGAGTTCTAGAGGCAATTCCACAGTTGCTGTGTCCAGCAATGAGTGGAGCACGCTTTCGCAGGCTACGGAAAAAGTCCGGGCAAACCCGGGGGTGTACCAACGAATACACATCCGCGTCTTGCTACCACCGGCAACAAAGAAGGGCGCATCGATTGCGCCCTTCTTGCTTCCGAATTTTGCCGTTGCCTACACGCTCACAGGTTGCTTCACCGGGACCGGGGTCATCCAGCCAAAGCGGTCTTCGGTGGTTCCGTTCACGATGGCATAAAACTGTTTGCGAACGGTCTTGGTGACGGGACCGGCAACGCCTTGCCCCACCGTGATCTTGTCCACCGAGCGGATGGGCGTGATCTCGGCGGCAGTGCCGCTGAAGAACAGTTCTTCCGCGATGTAGAGCATTTCGCGGGGAATGATCTGCTCGATCACCGGAATTCCCAGCTCCTGCGCGATGTGCTGCACCGAGTTGCGGGTAATGCCCGGCAAAACGCTGTTGCCCAACGGCGGCGTGTACAGGCGGTCCTTGTGCACCAGGAAGATGTTCTCGCCCGAGCCCTCGCTGACATACCCGTTGACGTCGAGCGCAATGCCCTCGCTGTAGCCGTTGACGATGGCTTCCATTTTGATCAACTGCGAATTCATGTAATTGGCGCCGGCTTTGGCCATGGTCGGCATGGTGTTGGGCGCCAGCCGCGTCCACGAGGAAACGCAAACGTCGACACCATCGTCGCTGTCAGCGCTGCCCAGATATTTGCCCCACTCGTAATTGGCGATGTAAACCTCGGTGGGCGAGTTGAACGGGTTGACGCCGACCTGTCCGTATCCGCGCAGCACGATGGGGCGGACATAGCACGGCGACACTTTGTTGGCAGCGACCAGGTCCACCGCCGCCTGGCACAACTCGTCGAGGCCATAGTCCAGCTCAATACGGTAGATTTTGCAGGACTGGAGCAGGCGCAACATGTGGTCGCGCAGGCGGAAGATGGCGGGGCCCTTGGCCGTTTGATAGCAGCGAATTCCCTCAAACACCGACGAGCCGTAGTTGATCACATGGGCCATCACGTGGATCTTGGCGTCATCCCAGGGGACCAGTTGCCCGTTATGCCACACGTAGTCACTTGCCTTGATAGCCATTCTGGCGCTCCTTCAAAGAATCGGAGTGGTACACCTTGTTACGCTGTTGTGCCGGACGTGCAGAATACAGATACAAAGACGCTCACTCCGAAGACCAACGCTACGGCGCTCGACGACGGTGAGCATCAGGGAATCAGCTTAACTCGGAATTATAACTGACGTTCGAGCACCGCAAGCCGGGGTTTTCCTCAGCCCCGGCAGCGGCCGCCAGTCCAAAGAGAATGGATGCAGGCGGGGCGCAACCGGCTCCCGAATTCGTGGGGAATCTATGGCTGCCTGCTGTCCGATTAAGACCTCGGCGCGACATTGAAACCGCGGCGGTCGCCGCGGACAGTTACAATAAGAGGTAGTCATCAGCTTTGAAACCGTCGTTTTCCCGGAATTAATCATTGCCGAGCGGGACCCCGGGCTGGAGGCCACAGCGTATGGCTTGCTGGCTGACTTCCTTACCGCGGTCAGGAGTACGTAAATATGTCGTCGAGTGCAAAAGCTGTCGTGCCGGCGCGCACGCTGGATGTGGAGTGGGTGCGTCAACAGTTTCCTTCGCTGCATCAGGCGGTAAACGGGCAGCCAGCCGCATTCTTCGATTCGCCCGGTGGCACCCAGGCGCCGCAACGCGTGATTGATGCGATTGCCGGTTACCTGTCCACCAACAACGCGAACAGCGGGGGCGCCTTCGCCACCAGCCAGCGCACCGATCAGATGATCGCCGATGCGCGCGCTGCCATGGCCGACTTCTTCAATTGCGCAAGCGACGAGGTGGTCTTCGGCGCCAACATGACGACCCTGACGTTCGCGTTGAGCCGTGCCATTGGCCGCGAGTTAAAAAGCGGAGACGAGTTGCTGGTGAGCTGCCTCGACCACGATGCGAATGTCTCCCCCTGGGTGTGCCTGGAGGAGCGCGGAGTGAAGGTGCGCACCGCCGACGTCAAGCCGGGCGATTGTACCCTGGATATGTTTGACCTCTCGGCGAAGATTCGCCGCAGCACCCGCCTGGTCGCCGTGGGATGGGCCGCCAACGCCGTGGGCACCATCAACGACGTTCACGAGATCGTGCGGCTGGCGCATGCTGCGGGCTCCATGGCCTTCCTCGATGCGGTACATTACGCGCCGCATGGGGCGATTGACGTGCAGGCGGTTGATTGCGACTTCCTGGCGTGCTCCAGCTATAAGTTCTTCGGGCCGCACCTCGGCATTCTTTTCGGCAAACGCGAGCAGTTGCAGCGGCTGCGTCCCTACAAACTTCGAGCCTGCACCGAGAAGTTGCCTGATCGCTGGGAAACTGGCACCCAGAACCACGAATGCCTGGCCGGGCTGACCGCCGCCATTGATTACATCGCCGATGTGGGTCGTCACCACGATCCCGAAGTGAAGACGCGGCGCGAGGCCATCCTCGCGGCGTACGAGGTTTTCCAGCAGCACGAGCGCCAACTGGTCGGGCAACTAATCAATGGATTGCTGGCGATTCCGGGACTCACGTTTTATGGCATCAAGGACGCCGCGAAATTCGACCAGCGCACTCCGACGGTGGCCATCCGCATGGAGGGCCACACGCCGCGCGAACTGGCGGCCCACCTTGGCGAGCGCGGCATCTTCACCTGGGACGGAAACTACTACGCCATCGATCTGGCCGAGCGGCTGGGCGTGCAGGGCTCGGGCGGCATGTTACGCATTGGATTGGCGCACTACAACACCGCCGAAGAAGTGGAGCGGCTGCTGGAGGCGCTGCGGAAACTGGTGAAGTAGCAATTAGCAATTAGCCTTTTAAATGCCGCATCGACATTCTCGCGGTTGATTTATAATCCGCCTGTCCCCAAAAGGAGAGGACGGGAATGCGCGGCGTGCCTCGCTGGGTAGCAGTGTTGGCTGTGGTCGCGACCGGCGCGGCGGTGTGTGCCTTCACCGTTCGGCACGCGATAGCGCCCGCAACCTTGATATTGCAACTCTCCCCAACTACGGTTCCTGCCGACGGTTTCACTTCCACCGAGCTCAAAATCACGCCATCCAATGGCCGCCCACTGCGCGACTTGCAGGTCACGGTGGAAGATTCGCATCGCGCGGCGGTGGAATCGGTGATGATTGACGGTGAGGGCGACATGGCGACCGCGTCGCTGCGTGCCGGTGTGTTGCCGGGCGAGACCAAGGTGCGAGTCACGGGCCGCGGCTTCGCGGCGCAGGAGATCGCGTTGAGCACAACGCTCGACGGCAGTGACACAGTCGGAGACGGCACTCCGGACTTCCTGCGCTTGCACGATCCGGCCGACCGCATGGCTTTCCGCCGGTGGTTTACCTTGCTGGCTGAGGCGCAGTATTTCCGCGGACGAGCGCTTCCCGCCGAAATTGACGATTGCGCTGCGCTCCTGCGCTTCGCCTACCGTGAAGCCTTGCGCCCGCACGACGCCGCGTGGGGGCGCGAGATGGCCCTGCCGGTCCCGGCTTCGGCAAGCGACATCCAGCAATATCAATACCCCTACACGCCGCTGGCGGCGGCACTGTTTCGGGTGCGTGGTGGAAGCCTTCAGGCCAGCGATCTCGGCGACGGCGCGTTCGCGCAATTCGCGGATGTGGAAACGCTTTGGCGGCACAACACCCATTTCGTCGGCCGTGACTTATCGCGCGCTCGGCCCGGCGACCTGCTGTTCTTCCGCCAGGATGGGCAGAGAATGCCATTCCACGCGATGATCTTCGTCGGGCAAAGCCAGATCGAGCCTGGCAGCGAACCGTACGTCGTCTATCACACCGGTCCCAGCGGGAGTTCGTCGGGAGAAATCCGTCGTTTATCAGTTGCGCAACTCTTGAACTATCCCGACGCACGCTGGCGGCCGATAGCGGCCAATCCCGGCTTTCTGGGTGTCTATCGCTGGAACATCTTGCGGGGAGCGGACTAATGCGCCTGAAATCCGCCTTCGTTGCAGTTCTTTTGTGTCACGCGCTGGTGCTGCCGTTATTCGCCCAGGAGGAGGCAGACACTGGGCAGTCGTTTTCCCTCACCAGCCAACGCACCTATCTGCCCGGAGAAAAGCCGGAGGTCTCGGTCTATTCCCACAACGTGACCGCGCTGGAGTTCCGGGTCTATCGGGTGAACGATCCGGTGAAGTTCTTCAGCCAGATGCAGGAGTTGCATAACTTCGGCGGTCGCGCGCCCAGCCTGCCGAAGCAGGCGCGTACCTGGCTGGAAAAGTTTCACGCCTGGAAGCACCGCCTGTGGGCATGGATGCGCGACTTCATTCGCGCCCAGTTTTCGCCCGAGTCGCGCCAGCAGATTCGGCTGTGGCAGATGGGCGGCGGCGAAAAGAAATCTGGAGCGAAGGTTGAAAGCTACGCACAAGTGCCGGTGCTCAATCAACAGCAGGTGGTTGCGGTTTGGAACTGGACGGTGCCCTCGCATGAGCGATGGGAGAGTGCGACCGTCGCGGTCCCGGTAAGCGACAAGGGGGTGTACCTGGTGGAGGCGACCAATGGCACGCTTCGCGCCTACACCATCATCGTCGTCACCGAGATCGCGGTCATCACGAAAACTGCGCCGGGCCGGCTGATGAGTTTCGTGGTCAATCGCCGCAGCGGCGATCCAATCGCCGGGATTATGGTGCGGGTGTGGGTCGACCGGAAAGAAGTTGCCGCCGATACAACCGACCCGCAGGGATTGTTGGATACCTACCTAACCGAGGCGAAGCCCGAAAACGTTGCGGTCGTGGCGACCAGCGCAGGCCAGTTCGCGATCAATACACCCGGCGCATGGAACCTGGGTAACGATCCTGACAGCAGTTTGCGCGGCTACACCTACACCGATCGGCCGGTGTATCGGCCCGGCGACACGGTGCATTTCAAATCGATCCTTCGCGCGCAGACGGTAAGCGGCTACATCATTCCGCAAAACCGCGAACTGCAATTGGAAATGCGCGATCCGCGGGACTACAAAACCATCTGGACGCAGACCGTGAAACTCTCCGACATGGGCACGGCGGAATGGAGTTACGTGATTCCCGCCGAGGCCAATCTCGGGCTTTATTACCTCTCGATGCAGATGGGCGAGCGCTACATCGAGGGCACCAGCTTTTCGGTGGAGGACTACAAGAAACCTGAGTACCAGGTGAAGGTGACGGCGCAGACACCGCGCGTGCTGCAAGGGCAACCGATCAAGGCGACGATTGACGCGCGCTATTACTTTGGCGAGCCCGTCGCCAACGCCAAGGTGAAGTGGGTGGTGCACACCTCAACCTATTGGCCGATGGGGCGCGGCGAAGATGACGAAGAGGCCGGCGCAGACCAGGAGGGCGACAATCCCGACGCTGACAATCCCGAGGGCGATGACACCTACGCCGGGGAACAGGAGAGCGAGAACAGCGGCACGCTCGACGCTGACGGCAAGCTGCAGATTACGATTCCAACGAAGGTCGATAGCAAGAAGCACGACCTGACTTATCGCATTGAGGCGCGGGTGACCGATGCGGGCAATCGCGAGATCGCGGGACACGGCTTTGCACTCGCGACTTACGGCAGTTTTTTCTTGACCGCCGGGCCGGACTCTTACGTTTACGCCAAGGGCAGCACGGCGACCGTGACCATCACCGCGCAAGACTACGAGAAGAAACCAGTACAGACGGCGTTCCGAGTAGAGATGAATCGCTGGGACTGGCGCAAAGGGGCAGGGCAACCAGTCACTACCGCGCAGGGCCAAACTGACGCGAGCGGCAAAGCCCAGATCAAGCTCACCATCCCCGATGCCGGCGAGTTCCGCATTCGCGTAACCGCAACCACTCCGGAGAATCGCACCGTCGAGACCGCGGCGTTCCTATGGGCTCCGGGCGAAAGTCCGTGGTGGAGCGGACCAGCGCAGGAGCGGGTGCAGATTGTCCCAGACAAGAAGACCTATCAGCCTGGCGACACCGCTCACGTGCTGATCGTCACCGGCAAGGAGCCGGCCTCAGTTCTGGTGACGGTGGAAGGCAACGGACTCTACTCCGGTCAGGTGGTCAAGAGTAACGGCGGCAGCATCACGGTGGATGTTCCTATCAAGCCGGAGTACGCTCCCAACTTCTATGTGGCGGCGGTTTTCATTCGCGGCAACAAACTGTACCAGGGATCGAAGAGTCTCACCGTGCCCCCCGTTCAGCAGGAGCTGAATGTGCAGTTGCTGCCCTCCAAACCGCAGTACCAGCCGGGCGAAGCTGCCAGCTACACCATCAAGGCGACCGATGCCAGCGGCAAGCCGGTGGCGGCGGAGTTCAGCCTGGGCGTGGTGGATGAGGCGATCTACGCGATCAAGCCGGAGACGGTGGGCAGCATTGTGAACGCGTTCTATGGCCGCGTCTATTCCAGGGTGACCACGGAGACCTCGCTGACCTATTACTTCAGCGGGCAAGCAGGGAAACGCGCCATGCAGTTGGCCGCCGTGCGCTCCTCGAAAGCGATGGCGCAACTGAAGCCGGAGCGCCTGGTGCAGCCCAAGATCCGCAAAGCATTCCCCGACACTGCGTACTGGATGGCGGACGTGCGCACCGGCAGCAACGGACAAGCCACGGTGCACTTCGACTATCCCGACGCCATCACCTCGTGGCGCGCAACCACGCGAGGCGTCACGCAAGATAGCAAGGTCGGCAGCGCAGTGGTCAACACCATCGTGCGCAAGAACCTGATGGTGCGACTGGTAGTGCCGCGCTTCTTCCGCCGCGGCGACGAGATTACGATCTCGACCATCGTGCAGAACTATTTGCCCACCGCCAAAGTCGCGCGGGTCTCGATGCAGTTCGACGGCCTGCAGGTGCTCGATGGCGGGCAGCGCGATATCAGCGTCCCAAGCCGCGGATTGATGAAAGTGGATTATCGGGTGCGGGTGCTCGACGTGGATTCGGCCCGCGTGCTGGGCAAGGCGCTGACCGACGTCGAGAGCGACGCGATGGAACTGACGCTGCCGGTGGTTCCCCTCGGCGTGAAGCTGGCGGTGGCGCAGTCGGGATCGGTCGCGGTCCCAGGCAAGAGCGACACGCTGCAGCCGTTGACCTTCCCGGCGGGCGCCGAGGTAGGAACTCGCAAGCTGACCATCGGCGTGACGCCCTCGATTGCGGGCACGGTGTTCGCCGCACTCGACTTCCTGACCTCCTATCCCTATGGCTGCACCGAGCAAACCATGTCGAGCTTCCTGCCCGATGTGCTGGTGGCAAACTCGCTGAAGAAGCTGGGAGTGAAGTCGAACATCGATCCGCAAGTGCTGAACAAGCAGGTGCAGGCGGGTCTCGACCGGCTGTACAACTATCAACATCCCGACGGCGGCTGGGGCTGGTGGCAAACCGACGACAGCCAGGCGTTCATGACGGCGTACGTGCTCGCCGGTCTGAGCCAGGCGAAGACGGCGGGATTTGAGGTCAAGCAGGACGCGATCGATCGCGGACGCGGTTGGTTGCGCCCGCAATTCGATCGCTCGGAAAAAGTGAAGACCGATCTGCGCGCCTACATGGCCTACGCCCTGGTGTTGAGCGGAACGCAGGAGACGGCGGTGCTCGATTCAGTATGGAACCAGCGCTCCACGTTGACTGCCTACGGCCAGGCGCTGCTCGGACTCGCCATGCTGGAGATGAGCGATAACCGGGCGAATGAGTTGAGCAAGCAAATTGAAGCTGAGGCGAAACAAGACGATTCGCAAGCCTGGTGGCCCAGCGACAACAACTATCTGCTGGATTTCTACGGCGACACGGCTCCCGAGACAACCGCGTACGCGCTGAAACTCTTAGACCATACCGCTGCGGCGAGCCCGTTGCTGTCAAAGGCGGCGGTTTATCTGGTGAACCATCGCGACCAAGGCTACTACTGGCAGTCAACCGAGCAGACGGCGATGGTGATCTACGGGCTCACCGATTACTTGGAGCGCACCAAAGAATTGCAGCCCAACTACAGCGTCGAGGTCCAGGTGAACGGCAAGACGGTGGCAACCAAGAAGTTCACCGCGGCCGATGCGCTCGCGCCCGCGACCACGGTGGTGCTGAATGAGTCGCAACTAGCGCCGGGAACGAACCAGATTCGGATTACGAAGTCCGGTGAGGGACGGCTGTACTGGTCGGCGCGGGCAGAGTACTACTCAACCGAGTCGAAGGTGGTGAACACCGGCAGCTTCAAGCTGAGCGTGGCGCGCCAGTATTACCGGCTGTCGCCGCAGCAGAAGGACGGCCGCGTGGTGTATCACCTCGACAAACTCGCGGGGCCGGTGCAGGTCGGCGACACACTGGCGGTGCGGCTTACCGTCGGCGGTAATATCTGGAGGTACTTGATGATCGAAGACCCGATCCCGTCAGGGACCGAGTCGATCGCGCGTGACGATCTGTATGAACTGGATGAGCGTCCCGATTGGTGGGGTCGTTGGTGGAGCAATCGCGAGCTGCGCGACGATCGCACTACCTTCTTCAACATGTACTTCCCGCAAGGGCAGCACGAATACGTGTACCTGCTGAAGGTGGTGAACCCCGGAGTCTTCCGCGTCAGCCCGACCAGCGTGCAACCGATGTATCAGCCCGGGTATCTTTCGACCAGCGACGCGTTGACGGTGACGGTGAAATGATCGCGAAACATAGTGGCGTGGCGAAGTTGTGGCTGCTGAACCTGGCCGGCAATGCCGCGCTGCTCGCTGCCGTCTATTTCTGGCTGCTCATGCCGGATGCGCATGGCTGGCAGGTGGGCGGCTCAGCAGTGGTCGCGGTTGTTGTCATCTTTCTCGGAGTGTGGCTGCGCACCGGCACCTTCGCGTACTTCAGGGTTGCAGAGTTTCGAGACAATGCAACTGTGTGGCGCGCCTTTCGCCATGCTTTGCGGCACATGGTGGCGCTGGCAATATGGGCCATTTTCATGGCGGCGATAGCGTGGCTCCTCATTTGTCTTCGCAAATATGCGCCACAGTTCGGGGTGTGGTCCTGGCAGAAGTCGCCGTCATTCCTGCGCTTCGGCAGCCCGAAGCAGGTCTTTCATGCCGCCGACTGGCTGCTGTGGTTCCTGCTGTGGGGGCTGGCGCCTGCCGTCTGGCTGCCGATCGCCAGCACGGTTGCGGCCGCCGGATTCAGATTCAAGCGCATGACGCGCTCTCTGCGCGTCTTGCGGCGGCCCGCTTACTGGTTATGGTTCTGGGCGCTGATGCTGGTCGGGGCGTATGTTCCGTACCGGCTGGTCTGGTGGATCCCCGACCTCAGCGATCTGCGTAAACAGGCATGGAGCATGGGGTCCCGCTTCTTCTTGGCTTACGTGATCTTGATTTCGGCTTGGGTGGCTCTGCTGTTGGCCGTCGGTACGCGGGTGGAAAAAGAAGATCCTGAGATGATTGTGCTGCGTCCTAACTCGAAGGCAATTGTGAACTCCGCCATTCCCGAGGGGCAATGAGGCACTCAAGCACGACGCTTGGACGTGGCATTGCTGAGTCTTCTTTCTCGACGGAATGCCGCGATTTCCCGGTCGATCTGCAGCATGGTCAGAGTTGACTTCTTATTGCATTTGGCTTCGGCCCGAATTGCTACCATGACGCTCGGTTCCGGAGAAACGGCCTTCAAGAAGTCTTTGACTCCCATCACTGCTGTCCGGTTAAAAGTCGAAGAGAATCAGTTGGTTGGCGTTTTCGGCGAAATTGGCGTCGTGGTCGATGGTCTGAAGCGCGCTTAAAATGGGCGTTTTCTCAAAAAGCGTGAGACTGAGAATCTGTAGAATCTGGTACAAGCTGGACTCCAATCCGAGCCGCTTACGCACGATAGCCACTAGCACGTAGACCGACACTGCGATCCAGATCTGGGTCTTCACCGCGTTCTCGCTTGTACCTTGTACCGTAGAAAGCCTTGATCCGCAGATGTTGCTTGATCCACTTGAAGAACAGTTCCACCTGCCAGCGTTGCTTGTAAAGGTGGGCTATGGTTAGTGCCGGAAGCACAAAGTTGTTGGTCAGGAACTTCAGGCGCTTGCCGGTTTCGGCATCGAAGTAGCTCACGCGCCGCAAGGCATCGGGATACACCGAGGCTGACTCGAAGGACGACAGAATCACCGTCTGGTCTGAGCGCACGCCGGTGCTCCTGTCCACCGGATGCGAGTAGCGGCGCTGCAACAGCACATTCGACTTGGTGCGCACCACGAAGAATGCCGCGCTGAGGGTCAGCAGGAACAGCCGCTCGAAATCGACGTAGCCACGGTCCATCACGTAGAACGCGCCCGCCTCGGGCACGAGCTGGTCCAGTACGTTCACGTCGTGCACTTTGCCATCGGTGATGTGCAGGAACGCCGGGATATTGCCGCGCAGGTCCAGCAGCGTGTGCATCTTGACCGCCCCCTGCGATGCCGGAATCGGGCCCACGGAAAGAGCGCCAAGCACAGATCGATGGTCGTTGAGTCCAGGGCATACAGGCTCTGCTCCAGATCGACGGCGAGCGGGTCGCGGGCGTACAGGTTGCGCGCGGTGGAAATCAACGTCTGCGCGAAGTCGGCGTAGATGCGCCAGTCGCGCGATTCGTTGGCATCGGCTAGCGTCGAGCGCGCCACTCTGGTGCGGAAGCCCATGTGGTACAACTTGCCACCTACCGCGCCCAGGCAGGTCTCGATGTCCCGCAGACTCTCGCGATAGGTGAACTGGGCGAAGGCCATCGCCAGATACTGGTCCCAACAGGAAAAGTTCTTCGCCTAAAAGTCTCCACGGTAGCGGGCGACGCATTTTTGAAATTCCTTGTGGGGCAGATGCTCGATCAGTTGGGCAAATACAGTGCGGCCGGAGTTCATGCCGCATTCTTGCCGCTCCCGTTTGCTGCCTCTAAACTCTGTGTGTGAGGGTTTGCAACCCACACTTCCTTTTTGAAGTTCGTGTAAGTGGTTGTATGATCGCGCCAACGTCAGTATCCATGCTGGCTTTGAGAGCAACACGAACTCTGCGGCGCGGATTCCACTTCACAACGTCGCCGAGCAGGCGAAATGGGTGCACAATGTCTGCCGTTTTCAAGGTCAAGAAGGGAATTCTGGCTAACGAATTGGGTGAAAGGAAACCGCGTTCGTCCGTAAGCCTCCTGCTGATCGCCCTTTTCCTGATTGCCCTTGTACTCCGCGTCGAAGTGCCCGCGCACTTTCCAAGTATCGAGTGGCCAGACGAAATTTATAACACGCTTGAGCCTGCCCATCATCTAGCCTACGGTTATGGAGTTGTCGTTTGGGAATGGAGAGAAGGAGTTCGCTCCTGGGTGTTCCCCACACTGCTCGCGGCCGTAATGCGGGCCACGGACTGGATGGGTCCCGGATCAGTAGGATACTTAAGGGCTATCACAGTCATCTTGTCGCTGCTTTCTCTCACAACTGTCTGGTTCGCCTACCATTGGGGGAGGCGAACCTGCGGAGAAAGCGCTGGTTTTATTGCGGCGGGTGCGTGTGCCATCTGGTACCAGATGGTGTATTTCGCGCCGAAAGCATTCACCGAAGTCGTTGCGGGGAACATCCTCCTGCCTGGCCTTTACCTTGGTATGTATGGAGAAGAACTGCCGGAGAAGAAGCGGTTATTCCTTGCAGGACTCTTCTGTGGGCTTGCAGTGTCACTTCGCATGCAACTGACTCCTGCGGTTGCGTTTGCAACCTATTATTTCTGCCGCACAAACTGGAGAAGGAGAACTGCTCCGGTGTTGGCGGGGCTTCTCCTCCCCGTTGTCGCTTTCGGCTTGGTCGATGCGATTACATGGTCGTATCCCTTCCAGTCGTTCCTTCGTTATTTCTGGGTCGTTGTCGTTGAGGGGCGCGGCTCAACATTTGGCACGGAGCCCTGGTATTGGTATCTGCTGCTGCTAGCGAGGTCTTTTGGTCCGCTGCTTCTGTTAGCTCTGGTGGGAGTTCGCCGTAGTCCATTCCTCGGTTGGGTAGCACTTATCATCGTGGCGTCTCACTCGGTTTTCGCACATAAAGAACCTCGGTTCATCTATCCGGTCATACCGATCATAGTCACGCTCGCGGCCCTCGGCTTTGTAGAACTTGCAGCGGCCTTGAGCACACGCAGAAAGCTAGCTCTGTCGCCGAAGGTGACCGTAGTAGCAGGTCTTGTCTTCTTTGCCCTCACTTCCGGTTTTCTGGCCTGGCGCTTCCCTCGTTGGAGGCACAATTCCGGAGGCTTGATCGCTATGGATCGGCTCAGCCAAGATTCGTCCGTGTGCGGTGTCGGACTCCCCTCTCCTTTGTTGCTTCACAGCGGCGGGTACACTCACTTGCATCGAAATGTGCCTATTATTTTGATTAACCCAAACATCGCACTCGAGGAGCAAGTCCCTGGTTTCAATGCATTCCTCACCTTCGGAAGATTCAACGATCAGAAGTTTGGTTTTGAGCCCGTAGGATGCTGGAACGGCATCTGTCTGTACCGAAGGGCTGGTTCCTGCAGTGCTTCGTCCCAATATAATGAAGTTAATAAAGTGCTTCAGGAGTCTGGAAATTAACACTGACATCCTGATAGTTTCTTTAGAGCTGCGGCCTTCCTATTCTTGATCCACTTAGCTGGAGTGGTGTATCCAGCCTTCAAATCATTCCCGGCGTCAAAACCGCTTATCTCGCTAGCACTCAAGCGCTTACGCAAAGCTGACGCAAGTTTCCCCGGACAGCAGTGGACTCCCATAATCAACCTTATTTAATGAACTAATTAGAAGCCATCTCATAAATAGCGGGGCGGCCTAAAGCGAAGTACCTCAGGGGCTAAAGCCCAGTGCGTAACGGGCCATTTGCGGCACGGCTGAAGCCGTGCCCTGATACAAACCGATTTATGAGATAGCTTCTTAGCTAGTTCAATTCGTAAAGGATCTTGGCATGACCTGTAATTACCTGTCAACGAAACCGTCCGCAGGTTCATCGCCCGCCCAGGCGCTGAGCCCCACTCGCCGCTAGGTTGGCCGGCAATCCGCTCTGCACCCAATCGAGCAATGCTGCTTTGCCGTGCTGCCGCGCCAGTTGCGCCACCCGCGCACGGGCGCCGGCGTAAGCGTGCCGTAGCTCTTCTTCGCTTGCCGGAGCCCGCAGCGACTTCTCCAGGCCCTTCAAATCATCGACGTTTTCGCCTGGTCTTGACGAGGCGTTGGGCGCGGTGAGGTAAAGCACCAGCCCTTCGCGGAACCAGAGCGGCGTTCCCGCAAGCGCGTAGGAGTCGATCAGCATGTGCAGAAGTTCGTGGCGAATTGTGCTCTGCAGCGTACCCGTCTCGCGCAATACGTCGGAGGGTTGCATCTGGATGGTGCGTCCCCGGGTCGAAGCCGCCACCCATCCCGGCTCGCCCGTAGAGTTGCGAAAAGCTGCAACCGTCGGATAAATCTTCAGGCGCGGAGAAGCGCGATAGAGCAGTCCAGTATTTTCTTCCGCCTCATGCACAAACCCGGTCGCCAAGGTTAAGAGCGGGCGATCACGATCGGGACGAGTGGTCAGCAACGTGACATCTTCGTTGGCGAGCTGCTGCCACGGAATGCCCTGCGCGCTGACGCCCAGACGCGTGCCCGGGTAGTAGAAGCTGAGGATCTCGCGGTAGGAATGACCTTCCTCGCCCATGACCTCAGCGCCAACCTGGCACAGACCAACCCCGTGCCCGGACCCCCGGCCATGAAAAGTAAGACGGTCGCCGGCGTCGCTCACGTCGTACCAGTTGCTCTTCATGCGGTCCCATCCAATGTGCCGGCCGACGGCAGAGCGAAAAGCCAGGGCCGGCACCGTAATAGCGCCGTTGCCGGTGACGCGCAGAAACTCGACGCGTCCGCTAGGCGTGCGATGCAGAACGGATACGGTACGCAGGGCGCCGGGAACAACGATGCCATCGGCCGCGAGAGCGCGCTGCAACTCGCGCTTGGCAACCTCGGTGCGCCACTGAGTGCTGCCATTGCGCAAGCAGTACTGATCGGAATGCTGCACCAAAAATGGGGCGGGGGGCTCATTGTTGCCGAGAACAAAGCGCCCGTCTTCGGTAGTGCCTCCGCAGTTGGCGTGATAGTAAGTGGCCGCCGGTTCGCCGTCATACCAGAGAACTTCGCCCGCGGTCGCCTCGGCGATGCTGCGCAAATGGGTGTCAATGCCGGCTATGCGCAAGTCCTGGCAATGGGTGGTGTCGCAGAAGTCGAATCCTTCCAGGGCATGGCGGCTGCCAAAGTGCATCGCGTAAGTACGCGCCGCAACCGCCATGGCCTTCAGCGCCTCCTCGGACTTGAAGTTTCCGGTTTCCCCGGCGAGCACGCCCGCGATGTATTCCTCCATGGGCAGGAAGGCAGTGATGAGCAGGTGGCTGTCACTAGCGCGAATCTCAATCGGAAAATCGGCGCGCAGCGGCGGGTCACCGGCGGCGTTCATTTGATAGGCGCCACTCACGCGAAGCTCGGAGAAGGAGGATTTGTTTCCCTCGACGGCAATCTTCGATCCCTTGGCGCGCAGGGCGGCAGCAGCGATGGTGGATGTTGTGCAAGCTGCGCAGGTCCGCATCTGGGCCCGGCCGGCATCGGCGCGAATCCGCAACTCGCGCGGCGGATGCAAATACCAGAGCCGCACTCGGACGGTCTGGGGAAATCCACTGCGGAGAGATTTGGCGGT
This sequence comes from Candidatus Korobacteraceae bacterium, assembly GCA_049522855.1. GTDB lineage: Bacteria > Acidobacteriota > Terriglobia > Terriglobales > Acidobacteriaceae > Bog-257. Next base: position 19,417 of record JBEKNL010000010.1, on the reverse strand, counting down.
GGCGTGATCGCCGAATTCAGCATCGCCCGCCGCACCCAGCAGGAGCAGCAGACCGAGAGCCGCCAACCGGCGCTTCATTTCCGCGCTCCTTTTGCGGCTGCGGCGACCCCAGCACCCTGATCAACCGCGAACGCCACGAGTATCTCGCGTGCGACGCTGGCGGCATCCGTGCCGCCGTGTCCTTTTTCCAGGAACACGACCAGCGCGATCTGGGGATTCTCCGCCGGCGCATAGCCGGCAAACCAGGCATGCGTCCATGGACCTTCGTCAGCCAGCGCGGTCCCAGTCTTGCCCGCAACTTTCATGGGCGCATCCGGCTGCGCCATGCGTCCCATGCCGTAGGCAACGGATTGTTGCAGGCCTGCAAAAATTGGGGAGAGCTTGCCGTTCGGATCGCTGGCCGCGAGCCCAGCCAGGTCGCGATAGCCGTGCAGTAACTCCAGCGGGGTTACGCTGATTCCCCACTCGCCGATAGCTTGCAGTTGCAATTCTTCCGGCGAGTGGGCAAGCGCAACGCTTCCGGCGACTTCATCCGGCGCTAGTCCGGTGCGAGAGCTGAAGCCGGAACGCACAAAACTGTCGCGCAATTGTGCGGGCGTCAGGCGGGTGGCGACGCTGGTGAAGTACGAATTGCAGGAATACGCCAGCGCGCTCGCGGGGACCAGCGGCTCATGGGTTGCCGGATGGGTGCAGTCGAGCTTGTGCCCGCCAATGGAAACTGTGCGCTTGCACATGAGCGCGGTGTGCGCGTCCAGCTTTCCCGCTTGCAGCAGCGCCAGCAGGGTGAAGGGCTTGATGCTGGAGCCGGGATGCACCACGCGCCGAGCGGCGACATCGAGATGGTAAGCGGCGAGGACGTGTCCCGATGGGATATCGACGACTACCGCCGTGCCGCGACGGCCCGCCATGGCGCGCGCCACCGCTTTCTGCAACCTCGAATTATCTGAGTCTCCTGCGGTGGCGTGCCAGGCCACCAAGCACACAACGATCACGGTGAAGCATCGGCAGGTCAGGCGGGGCATGCCTCGATTGTAATGGCGCAGTGCAAGCGCGGCCGCAGGTGCATTCTCGGCGAACCGGCGCTGATACCCCCAGGTGGGCCCACAGCACGAAGGGGATGCCGGCCTCCAGTTGGGCGAGCGCGGAGGACTTAGCTGCGCTGTTGCAAGTTGGACGCGAGAGCCTACAATTAACATCTAAGTAGGTGGAGGTCGCCATGATGGAACTCCGGTTGACGAAGGAAGAAGAAGAGCTGCTTCTAAATCTCCTGCAAGAACATCAGACGCATCTACTGCGAGAGATCGCTAAAGCCCATCATCACGAATTCAGGGATGGACTGCGTCATCGCTGTACGGTGCTGGAGGCAATGCTCGATAGGCTGCAGGCGCCGGTACACGCAGCGGCCTGAAGCTGTGTTGACAGAGCTCTCCTGATGTCTGCCGGGGAATTGCCGTGCCTGGCGCATGGCGGTGAGTTCCGCCGCGAGCTACTCCCGCAGTCAGGGCACCAGTACGATCTTTCCATGCGCGCCTGACGGCTTCATGATCTCGACATGCGCGCGCGGCGCTTCGGCGAGCGGAATCCGCTGCCCGATCACCGGACGCAGCGTTCCATTCTCCAGCCCCGCGATTAGCGCGGCGTGCATGGCCTTATATTCCTGCTCGGAAATGTTCATGAGCGTCACGCCACGGATGTCGGCTTCGCGGCCCATGGCATTACGCGGATCGATCTCAATTGTGCCGCGGCTTCCAATCACCGCTACGCGGCCTTTCCTGGCGAGCAGCGTGAGGTCCTTGGCCAGGTTCTTATTCGCCAGCATTTCCAGGATCACGTCCACCCCGCGGCCGTCGGTGAGCGTCATTAACTCGTCGAGATAGCCGGCGGACGCATGGTTGAAAACGTGGTGGGCGCCTTCCTTCTTTACCAGTTCGAGGCCGGGCCCGCTGCCTGCAGTACCGATGACGGTCATGCCGGCGGCGCGCGCCAGTTGCACGGCTGCGCTGCCGACTCCCCCGCTCGCGCCGTGAACCAGCACGGTCTCGGCGGGCTTTGCCTCGGCACGCTGAAACAATCCGCGATACGCCGTGCCATAGGGAACATTCATGGCAGCGCCCTGCTCGAAGCTCACATGGTCGGGCAGGCAATGCACCTGGGCTTCGCCGCATAGCACCTGCTCGGCATACGTGCCGCTATTAGGAGCGGAGGTATAAACACGGTCGCCGGCCTGCACTCGCTTGACCCCTGGTCCCACAGCCATGACGACGCCACCGGCATCCGTGCCCGGGGTGTAAGGCAGGGTGGGTTTCATCGCGTAGGTTCCGGTGCGGACGTAACTTTCGACTGGGTTCACCCCGGCGGCATGAATGCGCACGACAACCTGTCCGGGACCGGGTTGAAGATCGGGAATATCTTCCAGCTTCATGACTTCAGGACCGCCGAATTCGCGGACACGGATAGCTTTCATCATTTCCTCCTGCGCACAAATTTCCTATCAGATTCTACGCAGAGACGGACAAGTTTGCATGGCGCGTTCGCTACGGGCCGGCCTGAACTTGCGTGGCCCTCCCGTTGCTGTAGGTCACGCGCAGCGGATGGCCATGGTTCGGGTAATCGACAATGCGTGGATTCGACCTTCCCAATCCTTCGGGCACTCCCATTCCAATTGCGAATGAGGCCTGCAGTTCATTCATTCCAGGCTGCATCTGATGGGCGTCGATCAGCTTCCACACGTCGGCAGGCCAATGCTTGTACAGTTCATGAGGATCCTGAATGAAGAGGATCTCGTCAGAATAGATCTTGTAATCGCCGTTCTCCACGACTCCGACGGGAACCGCGAAACGTTTGCCGTCCTTCTCAAATATGGCCATCACCTGTTTGTCACTGCCGGAGTCGGGTGCGCGATCCACGACAACATCTTTGATATCGAGCTTCTCGATTGGGCCCAACGTTCCGGCGGGGTGCTGGAAATCCGTGTGCCCGGCATAGGGATAGTAGGTAAAGCGATAGCCCTCGCGAATCCAAACTGGCTGGCGGGTCAATTCCCTGGCATCCTTCAGGTCCTGCGGATGCAGCTTCTTGGGCGTGACGTAGTAGTCGGGATCAAGCGCAACCTCCTGTTTTTTCGGCTCTGCCAGGCCGGAGCGCCGCTCGCGCAGGTAGAAATATAAGTTGATGGCCGCGGCCATGATTGCCACGAGCAAGACGACCTGAATGATCTTGCCGGTTTTCGACATAGCGTTACAAGCAAGATTGGATGCAGAAATTAGAAGCGTCTAAGGTCCATTTCATAAGCCGACTAGGTTGTCTGCTCCATAGTACGCATCCGCAGCCAGGTGCATACTGCAACCAAGCAAGCTACTGGAAGCGCCAACGTATCATCTAGCTCACCTTTGCGCTGATCGCCGCGCGCTGCGGCAATGCCAGTCTCCCTACCTGGAAGTGGTAGAGAGGCTGCAAAATTTCTGTTTCACAATCCCGTCCCTATCGGTTAGTCTTCTTTAACTCCTCCGAGAAAAGGTCCGTAAACCGCTGCGAAGGGTGGCCGTTGCTAGGGCAATTCATGACTCCCGAGATTACTGCGTGAAAGCAAGACCTGCAATATCGGTCCTATGGGTTGCAATAGCGCTTGCCATGCCGGCGTTGGCACAGGATCGGACGCTCGCACGCCTGGAACACGACAGTGTCTCTGCGGTCACGCAACCTCGCGTTGACACCCGCGGCGGCTCCACTGGAACGATCTCGCCTCACGCCGAACCGCTCTCCGAATCGGCGCTTTCGCGCTCGGCTGCGACCGCCATGTTTGTGCACGCCGACCTCGTCCGTGCGCGCCAACTTGCCGAACGCGCCTGGCGGCGCGACCATCGCGACGCCGAAGCATTATTTGTGCAGATGGAAGCCGCGGCCCTCGAAGCCGACGGGGCGACCATGGTGAACGCCGCTCTGCGTCTGTGCGAAATCGGTGGCGCGGCCAGGCAGGATCCACGAGTGCGCTTAGCGGCGGCCCGTCTGCGCGAGTCGGCGGCCAATACGCCCGAGTTTCGGGCGGTCATTCCTCGCCTGCAAACGCTGCTGGCAAACGTCAGCGAGGATTGGCCGGAACTGAACGCCGCCTTGCTGCATGCCGCGATGGATGGGGTTACGGGACTGGGTCCCGAAGCCCGCGCGCGCGCCTCGGGTGTCTTAAGCGAGTGGCGCATTGTGGGTCCGTTGGGCCGGCACCCGTTGCTCGACTCCGACCAGCTATCGATCTTGCCGAATGACGATTTGACGCAGGCGTCTCATGACAACCGCACGGTGGAGAATTTTGAATTTCCCGACGGCATCATTAGCCTGCCTCCATATCTCCCGACTCGGGGAACTTTCTATGCGGCCACCCATTTTGCCTCGCTCGCAGCGGGAGCCTGGAGCGTGCGCTTTGAAAATGCCGGGACGCTGGAAATTTACGTGGATGGCAAGCGGGTGTTGCGGCAAGATGCCAGCCTGCGCGGAACTCGTGTTCAGGGCTCGGCCACCGTCGATCTCGCGGCTGGTCCACACCGCGTGATGGCGAAATTCGCCGGCGCCGCCACCCCGTTGAGGATTGCAGTATCGCCTGCAACCTCGGAGGTATCCACTCCACCAAGGGCCAAGCTGTCGGTGGAGGAGTTGACTTACGATCTGGCGGCGGCTGCCTACGCCGACGGGGAGTTTGGGACGGCGATCGCGCAAATCGGAGCGCTGCCATCTGCCTCCGGTTCGGCCGCACTGCAGTTTTTGTTGGCCCAGTCGTGGGCGCGCAAGAATCCCGCGGCGCCCGAAGATCTTCAGGCGTGGAACCGAGTCCGATCGCTAGCGCCGGGAACCTTAGCTGCCTATCAGGCGCTTGGCGAGCGGGCATTGGCTGACGGTCGCCCGGTTGAGGCGGCCAAGTTTGCCCGACGTGTCCTAGAAGCGAGACCGAACGACCTAAGCGCGCTGGAGACATTAGGCGGCGCAATCGACGCCGATCCGAGACTTGCAGGCTCCGAAGGCGAAGCATCGCTGATCTGGTCGCGACGTTTGGCGGAGCATCCCTCGTGCGAGACGTCAAACAACGCGATGATGTTTCATCGCAGCCAGCGGCAATTCGCGGAGGCCGCCGCTGCGCAGCAGAGGTTGGACGGTTGCGCCCCCGAGTCGCTGGCCTATGCGCAGTCCTTGGCTGGCCAGGAGCGCCATGGCGAAGCCGCACGGGCGCTGCAGCAATTGCTGGCGGCGGCCCCCTTGAACCGTTCGGCGCGGCTGATGCTGGTCCGTGAGTTGCAACTGGCCGGTGACGATTCCGGTGCGGAACGGGCTGCCGCCGCATGGTTGCGGATTGCGCCCAATGCCTCCGAGTACCGTCGCCTGGCCGCCGCGGGTAGCCACGAGCCGGCTGCGGACACGAAAGACTTCTACGCTCCTTATCGCCGCAATGCCGTCCAAGCGATACAGGCCAGTGCCGCGCAATTCACGGGCGCGCCCATCCTGCTGGTAAATGATCACGTCGCCATTGCGCGGCCCGATGGCAGCGTCTCGCTGTATGTTCACACCACTACCCGTCTTTCAAGTGCAGAGGACATCGAGGGTTTCGCAGGGCCCAATCTTCCCCACGGTACGCAGATATTGCAGCTACGCACCTTCCATTCCGACGGCAGTGTCACGGCCATGAAATTCGGTCCGGAGAATCCGCGCAGCTCGCTGCCGGCGGTCTCGCGGGGCGATACGGTCGATGAAGAATATGTGGTGAACTACGCCGGCGATGGAGGGATTCCGGAGCATCCGGAAGTCTTCCAGTTTGTTTTCGGGCGCTTCGATGAAAAGATCTTGAGCGCGCGTTTCACGGTGCTGACCCCTGCCGAGGCGGCTGATCGCGGTGTCGTGATTGCCTCCAGCGATGCGCCGCGGCTGGTATCGCAAGTGAAGAATAACATGTTGGCCCGTACCTGGGAGCGCAACGAAGTGTCGGTGACGACAGGCGGATTGGCGCTGCCCAACCAGAGTCTGGCCATCGTACGCGTGGTCGAACAGGAAAATGGCTGGACGGTGCCCAGCGATGCCGAGCACCATCGCCGCATCGAAACCATCCATCCGGGGCCGCGATTCCAGGAGTCGTCGGGCACGGTTGAAGGCGGCAGAGACCAGGCGTCCAAGGCCAGAGAACTCTGACATCCCCGACTGCGGGTAGTGTTCCAGCCTCACCTGTTTTGACGGCGAGCCTGAAGACGGACCCAGCCACTTCCCGTTAGACTAAAGCCAGAGGTTTACATGGCACTGACCCAGGAAGATGTCATTGCAGCGCTCAAAGAGTGTTACGACCCCGAGATCCCGGTGAACATCGTGGATCTCGGCCTGATCTATGAAGTGCGGATGAAGCCGACGGAAGTTCCCAACCTGCAGGGCGAAGATATCGAAGTGGAAATGACGCTGACCGCGCCCGGCTGCCCGTCGCACCAGGAGATCAGCAATCAGGTGCAGCAGCGCCTGCTGCGAATGCCGGGCGTGGGCAATGCCACGGTCAACATCGTGTGGTATCCACAGTGGACACCCGAGCGGCTCAGTCCCGAGGCGCGCAAGCAATTGGGAATTGAATGAAGTTTTGAGGCAACCCTCACGAGCTATGCGCGCGCAGATCGCGCCAGGCGCTGACGCTGCGGCGTTCCGCTTCTTCGGCAAAGCCTTCTCCCATTTTTTCCAGCGCGGCAAAAATCTGCAAGCCCTTTTGCAGGTACTCCGGGGCGCTTTCCCACACCGCTTCGAATTTTTCGGGATACTCTGAGGCCAGGACCGCGAGACCGGCGGCCGCAAAAGCCATTCCGAGAGGACGGCGGCGGGTGATGACCAACACGGCGCCGACGCCGATGGAGCCAAATACGATTGCCTTCTTCCAACTCTGCATGGTTCACCTCAAGCGACGCAACGCCGGGCGCCGCGCAATAGGTTAGAGCCGCTCCGGCCCCGGCCGTTGCACATGCCCAATGCTCTCTTGCGCAATGGTCCATTGTAAGCGAAATGCGCCAGGGCGTTGTGGAGGCAGTCGCAGCCTCATCCTTCACCGGGCAGGAAGTGGGCGCGTCGGCCTGCCGGCCGCGCGCTGTAAGAGTGATTCGGGAACTCGTCGAGTCTTGACGATACTGGTCTTTCAGGGGCCGCTGCAACGATGGAATATCCGTGAATCCCTGGGAAATCTGCGATATGATAAGCGCACTTAGGGGTTGCTGCCGCACGCCGTCGCGGCAGCCAGGTAAGGATTGATTCCAACGTGATCGCGCAGCCGCGAGCCGTCAGCTTTGGCGGGCCGACAGCTGCGCCCATGAGGTCCATGATTCCGCCGCTCACGCCAGCTTCGGTGCCGTCCAGCTTGTCGCCGGGCACGCGTTTCGGCGCTTACGAGATTCTCCAGCAGCTCGGCGCCGGCGGGATGGGCGTGGTTTATCGCGCCCGCGACACCCGCCTCGGCCGTGAGGTGGCAATCAAGACCGTTTCGCTGGACCGCCATTTGCAAGCGGAGGCCTTATCGCGCTTTGAGCAGGAGGCCCGTTCCGCGTGCGCGCTCAATCACCCCAACATCGTCACCATTTATGAACTCGGGCATGTAAATGGCACCCACTACATCGCCATGGAACTGGTTTGTGGTGAGACGGTGCGTGAGATGCTCGCTTCTGGCCCGATTCCGTTTCGCAAGGCAGTCGCAATCGCGGCACAGGTTGCCGGCGCTCTCGCCAAGGCCCACGAAATCGGCATTGTTCATCGCGATTTGAAGCCGGACAACCTGATGGTTTCCGGCGACGGCACCGCCAAGGTCCTGGATTTCGGTCTGGCGAAACTGCGTGTGGTCCACCACACCCGGGGTTCAGATGTTTCCACCGCCGCTACTCCGATCACCGAGCACGGAGCCGTGATGGGCACCCTGGGCTACATGTCGCCAGAGCAGGCCAACGGCGGGGAAGTCGATTTTCGTTCCGACCAGTTTTCCTTCGGGTCGCTGCTCTATGAGATGGTCACCGGGCTGCCTGCGTTCCAGAAGAAGACCGCTGCGGAAACTGCGGCCGCCATCCTTCGCGACCAGCCGGAGCGTTTTCGTTCCAGAATGCTGCCGGCGCCCGCTCCGTTCACTTGGATTGTGGAACGCTGTCTGGCCAAGGACCCGACGCAACGGTACGCATCCACCCGGGATTTGGCCCGCGACCTGGCCGCCGTGCGCGACCGGCTCGCCGATGCCCCGGCCCGCCCTTCGGGGCCTCGCCCTAGCAACCTGCCGGTGCAGCGTACCGAATTCATCGGACGCGAACACGAAGCGGCTGCTCTCCGCCAGCTCTTAGGCCGCGATGATGTGCGGCTCGTGACCCTCACCGGTCCTGGCGGCATCGGCAAGACGCGACTTGCTTTGCAGGTGGCGGGTGAAATCGACAAACAATTTCCCGCGGGTGTCTGCTTCGTTTCGCTGTCGGTGGTTGGAGAACCTGGGTTGATAGCTTCCACGATCGCCCAAGCGGTGGGGGTGCCGGAGACCGGCAGTCAGTCGGCGCACGAAAGCATGAAAGTTTACCTGGGCGGGCTGGACCAGCCGATGCTTCTCCTGCTCGACAATTTTGAACACCTCGTCTCCGCCGCGCCGGTCATAGCCAATCTGCTCTCTGTCGGCCCTAAGCTCAAGGTCGTCGTCACCAGCCAGGCGCCGCTTCACGTTTACGGCGAACACGAATTTCCGGTGCCCCCGCTTGCGCTCCCCGATCCCAAATCCATTCCGCCGCTGGATGCGCTTTCGCGGCTTGCAGCGATAGCGCTTTTTGTGGAACGGGCGCGGGCCGTGAAGCACGATTTCGCGCTGACCAAGGAAAACGCACCTGCGGTGGTTGCTATCTGCGCTCGCCTTGATGGCCTGCCTCTCGCCATCGAACTTGCGGCGGCGCGCATCAAGCTGCTCTCACCGTCCGCTATGCTGGCGCGCCTCGAAAGGTGCCTCAACCTGCTGACCGGCGGCGCCCGCGACCTGCCAACACGGCAGCAGACTCTTCGCGGCACCGTGGACTGGAGTTACGGCCTCCTCAACGCTGCCGAGCAAACTCTGTTCCGCAGGCTTTCCGTGTTTATCGGCGGCTGCACGCTGGAAGCGGTGGAAGCCGTGTGCGACACCAAGGGCGACCTGGGCCTCGACGTACTCGACGGCATGACTTCCATGGTGGATAAGAGCTTGGCGCAGCAGGTGGAACAGGTCGAGGGAGAAACGCGCTTCGTCATGCTCTCCACCGTCCGGGAGTATGCTGTCGAACGCCTCACCGCCAGCCACGATGAATCTGCGACTCGCCGGGCCCACGCCGCGTATTACCTGGTGCTGGCCGAAGAAGGCGCCGAGGACGCAGCCACTCACCCCGAATGGCTCGATCGTTTTGAGGTCGAGCACGACAACTTCCGCGCCGCCCTCGAATACCTCATCAAAACCGGAGACGCCGACTGGGGCCTCCGCCTCGGCGTCGCCCTGTTTCGTTTCTGGGAAACGCGGGAACATCTTACCGAGGGCCGTAACCGCATCGCCAAGCTGCTGGCGTTGGAAGGAGCCGCCGCGCGTCCGAAGCTTCGCGCGCGACTGCTGTTCGCGGCCGCGGTCCTGGCGGGTGAGCAGGGCGATTACCCATCGGCGCAGCAATTGTTCGAAGATAGTCTTGAGACCTATCTTGAGCTGCACGACCACCGCGGCGTGGCGGTCGCGCTCAACGCGTTAGGCGTCAACGCCCGCGATCGGGGCGACCTTGCCACTGCGTCCTTTCTCTTCGAGCGATGTGTGGCGATCTGGAGGGACCTCGGCGATCCCGCCGACATCGCTCGCGCCCTCAGCAATCTGGCGAATCTGATTAAGTTGCGGGGCGAATGTGTGCGCGCTTCCTCGCTTTACGATGAGTGCCTCACCCTGTTCCGCCAGGTAGGGGATGGCGCTGGTGCCGCCTGGACGCTGAACTACCAGGGCGATGTCGCCAGGGAAACCGTCGCCTTGGTTGCCGCACGCTCGTTTTACGAGCAGAGTCTGGCGGCGTTTAGACAACTGCGGGATGGCTGGGGAATTGCCAGCGTCCTCTCCGATTTAGCCGGTCTCAGCTGCGATCAAGGCGACTACACGGAGGCGCGCTGCCTGTACGGCGAAAGCCTCAAAATGTTCCAAGAACTGGGTCACCAGCGCGGCATCGCGAGGGTGCTGGAGTGTCTCGCCGCCAGCGCCGCGGCGCGATCGAAGGCCGAGCACTCGCTGCATTTGGCGGGAGCCGCCGCCGCGCTTCGCCAACGATTGGGCGCGCCGCTCACGCCCGCCGAGCAACCCATGCTTGAGAAGGCCTTGGAATTTGCGCGCCGCACGCTCGGCAATGCTGCGGGCCTGACGGCGTGGATGGAAGGCTGGGCGATGCCGGTCGAGCAGGCCGTCCAGGAAGCGCTTAACTGCGACGCGGAGCCAAGTCTCCCGGCACGAAACTCTGCTTGATTCAACCTGCGGTGCTGGGATCGATCATGCGCCGCACTGCCGAGATGCGATTCGCCGGAAAACCTCCCCGGCGGGCGTGTTCGCGAATGGTTTCCTCGTCCGGCGCCAGGTACACGCAATAGACTTTATCGCCGGTGACGTAGCTGTGGAGCCACTTGATTTCCGGTCCCATCTCCTTCAGTACGCCCACCGATTTCCTGGCGACTTCCTGCAGCTCCGCGTCCGATAAATTACCCGCGCCCGGAATTTCCCGTTCAATCACATATTGGGGCATGGCCACCTCCGAAGCGCTCATGGTAGCAGGTTTTTCGCGTGATTCGGAAGGGCGCGGAGGGGCCCTGGTGAGACACTCGCCGCCGCTATTCCGAGGCTAGGCGCTCAGACGTTTTTTTGCCTTGATCTCTTGCAATAGCGCATCGATTTTCTGCTCGCGCTCCAGCGTGTGGAACCGTCCATGAATGTCGTCGTCCAACCGCTCACCCTTGCCATTCCGGCTTTGGATGCAGCAACTCCCTAGTAGGACACTACCCAGTGACCGAAGCAGCTTGACTTCGCCATCCCTGGGAGTTATCAATGAATTCTTAGCCAAGGGTGAAGGAGTTCACCCCAAACCGCTGTCCTCCTTTTACCGGGACAGATGATGACTCCTGACGAGGAAGACTTGTCGCGGAGTCATGTCCCCGGCGAGCTTTCCAACCAGAACGTAGGAGCGCCAAAGCGCCGGGATATTGAGAATGGCGCCTGCGATCCCATCGGCGGAAGAGCCAGAATTGCGCGAGCACCACATCACGTTGAATCCCAGCCAGCGCCAGCGCTTACTGGTCACCTGTAAGCACATTGACAAGCTGCTGGGGAATATCGAAGAGACTCTGAATGCCGCAGCTTCCAAGAGTGCATTTCCAGGCTATATTGGCGACATTATTCCCCAGCAGAGGAAGACCATCGAGGACTACATCGCCCGGCTTCGAGGACAACTTCTGCAGGTCTTAGCGAGGCAGTCGCTCGCTCCCGAGGGGCCCCGGATCTCGGCGGCCCATGCCATCCACGTCGACCTCACTTTCATCGAGATTGCCATCGCGGAACTCGATCCACATTACATGCGAGGTTACGGTCCGGTCTCGGAGCAGGGCGCCACCGATCTTCATGGCGTAATTGCGGAGCTACAATCCACGGTCAAAGAGCTGCATGAGTATGTGCTCCAGTCGAACCCAGGCAACCGGCAGGATAGCAGCCATGCCAACGCTCAAGACACCAGCCGGCTTCGGAATAAAAAGTGACGAGGGACGATGCTTGCCGGTCTCACAATTTTCGGACGTGACGAGGAGGTCGGGCAATTGCGTGCGCGCTTTGCGGCCCGGCGTTCGTTCCTCTTGCACGGCCCCGCGGGCGTTGGAAAGACCCTGCTGTTACGCCTGGTGTTGCCGGAATTCGCCGACGTCTTGTACAGTCCGCAGAACCCGACCCCGCAGTTGCTGTACCGAAATCTGGCTGAGTCGCTGCTGGAACTGGCGCATCCCGTGCTCAGCAAGTCGTGCCTGCGGGGAACGGAGTCGCTTCAGGCGAAAACCGCCACCTCCGTAAAAGGACTTGTACGCGATGCACTGCGCGACTCGAAATATCTGGTTATCTTGGACCATCTGGTGCGTCCCTCGCAGACGCTGGCGGCCTCAATTCGTGAGCTCATGTTGAACTGGTCGGTCCGGGTGGTCGCGGTATCGCGTTCCGCCCACATGGAGGACGTGGGATTCGTGCTGCCGCTATTTCCCGATCGAGCGGAGAGGTTCGCGCTGCGGAACTTCGATCCGGAAGTTGCCCGTCGTTTTGCAGCAGGCTGTGCCGAGAGAGAGGATTTAACGGCAGAGAATATCGAGCAGTTTCTGGATAGGGTGGTCGAATACAGCGACGGGAACCCCGGAGCCATGCTTCAGATGATTCGCATGGCCAAGGCCCCCAGGTACTCTCAGGAGAACCGGATCAAGATCACGCCTCTTTACATTGATTACAGAATCGCGATGGTGAGTCAATAATCCAGGTGGAGATGGATGCTGGTTGAGCGAACCTGATGGAGCCAACCGAATATGCACAACGTTGAAGACATACCGATTCCCAACCAAGCTCCCGTTGCCCGGCCTCCCCACGCGCCAGCCCTGGATCGGCTGGCGGCGATGGCCGAGCAGTTGGGCGAAGGTTCGGTCAGCGCCGACGTGCGGCAACTGGTCGCACGAATCAATGAGGGGCGCTTCTTCGTCGCCTGCGTTGGCCAGTTCAAACGCGGGAAGTCCACCCTGCTCGATGCCTTCGTAGAAGAACCGATACTTCCGACCGGGGTTGTGCCCGTAACTACCGTGCCCACGGTGCTGCGTTACGGAGAGGCACGAACGGCGCGCGTTCTGATCGACACAGGCTGGCGGACGATTCGGCCCGAAGAGCTGCCGCAGTATGTTTCCGAAGAATTGAACCCGGAAAACTCCAAGCAAGTCGCCGGGGTCGAGGTCTTTCTGCCTTCGCCGCTGCTGGCCAGCGGAATGTGCCTGGTCGATACGCCGGGAATTGGGTCGGTCTTCTCCGGGAATACGGAAACCACCAGGGATTTCATACCGCAAATCGATGCCGCCATCCTGGTCGTCGGCGCCGACCCGCCGATTTCCGGGGAGGAAGTGGCGCTGATCGAGGCGGTCGCCGCCAATGTCGACGAAATTCTGATCGTGCTGAACAAAATTGACCGCGTCTCGGCTACGGAACGCCAACAAGCGTCGGAGTTCGCCAGCAAAGTTCTGGAGGGCCGCCTGAAGAGGCCGGTTGGGCAGATTTATGAAGTCAGCGCGCTGAACCGGCTTGACAACTCCACCGATGCCGATGACTGGGACCGCCTGATCGAAAATCTGAAACTCCTGGCCAGCAAGTCAGGGCAGGCCATGACACGGTCGGCGGCGGAGCGGGGCCTGCGCCGCTTCTCGGCTTCACTGCAACGCTCGATCGAGGAACGCGTCCGAGCGCTAACAGAACCAATCGCTAACTCGGAACAGAGGATTGCAAATCTCCGGCAGACCGTAAGCCAGGCCGAGCAATCGCTGCGGGACCTGGGGGCGCTGTTTTCCGCCGAGCAGATGAGACTGGCGATGACCCTGCTTGGTCGCCGCAAGGAATTCCTGAAGCAGGTTCTGCCCATCGCCGGCGAAGAGTTTAGGCGCGCGACCAGCGCGGTCGCGGCCAGGTTTGGTCCGCGTAGGCGGCGCGAGCTGATGGCCACCGCCCAGACTGTCGCTCGCCGTCATGTCATGCCGTGGCTGGACACGGAGGAGACGCAGGCGGAGGAGCTCTACGGCGCGGTCACGCAGCGCTTCGTGAACCTGGTAAACGGGCTGCTGCAGCGAATCTCGGAGGAGCAGGCGGCCGACTTCTCGCACTTGCCAAAATCGTTGGACGCCGAGCATGGCTTCCGTACCCGCTCGCGGTTTTTCTTCCACGACATGATCACCATCGCGCAGCCGGCTTCGCCACTGCTGTACTCGTTCGACGCCGTGATGGGAGCGCTTCACATCCATCGCTGGGTGCAAAAAGACGCAGCGAACTTTCTCGAGAAGCTCCTGGACACCAACGCCGCGCGCGTTCAGGGGGATGTGGAACAGCGAGTGGTGGAGAGCCGCTTGCGTCTTGAATGCGACGTTCGCAGGCTGCTGCGCGAGGTGAGCGCTTCAGCCGAACAAGCGCTCTCAAAGGCCAGAGAGCTTGTGACCGCCGGTACCAATGCCGTGCAAAACGAGCTTGAGCGCTTACGCAAGTTGCAGCAAGAACTCAACACCCTTGCGGCCGTTCGATAGGCGCCGGCGTCGAGCACCGCTCAGACGGCGCCGCCGCCGCACGACCTGAGCCGCACAAAGAACGAAAAACGCACAGTCGGAGGAGCCGTATGCCCTCCCGGTCCTCATTGCAGACATAAAGGCTTCTAGTTACGCTGTCGGTGACGGGTTTTGGCGCAACGAGAAATTTGATTTCTTGCCTTCTGCATTTCTATTCTGCGAAATATTCGCGCCAGACCCTGGTCAGCGTAAGTTCGTGCCGATCAGGATTAGCGACCCACGGTTTCATCTCGTTTGCGAAGCGTTCGCAAAGCAGGCCAAAGCTGAGATTGAGTTTGGCGGCAAGATATTTCACATCTTCCCGATCTTTGGGACTGTTCCTGGTGAGTTTCGAGAGCACCAAGTCATAAGCTTCCAGAACTTTCAAAAAGAGGTTCTGCAGTCCGAGCTTCAGATCCACCAGACGTTGCTCGTAATTCTCGGGCAGGTCAGTTACGCCGCCCACTCGTTGAAAATACACGTTGTATTTCCTGGCAAGTTTGGAGCCATGCCCCGCCAAGTTTTTCACCTCATCAGAAGCGTCGTTCGGCACGATGGTCAGATAGTCAAGATCTCCTGTGGTTCGCGGTGCGCCATATACGGACGTCAGGACGAAACCTCCAATGCAGCGCATTTCGACTGGCCTTGAAAGATTCTTATCCACTTCGGATAAGAACTCGGACCATGGCGAGGGCAGTCCCACTTTAGGCGGCATACGGGAGGTGCTCAGGCCGCCAATCGGTGAGAAGGTGCCAATATTCGGCTTCCGGTGGTCTGGTTTCTCGCAGCCATTCTCGCTCGCGCTGTGACAGCAAAGACTGACAAAGTGTGTCCTCCTTATCGAGACGGCTCTCTTTCAATCGCGCCTCCAACCCGCTTAGGGGAGCGTAGTGCATTGAGGTTGTTCCGGCCACATTTGCGACGGCTTTCGCCAGTGCTACCACGAATCCCAGCCGGTTGGATAGATTGTGAAGCCGTGCTTGCTGCAGGAGCCAGTCGCTGTTCATTTCCGTGTAGCGCAGAAGCAACCACGGCAAAGCTTCCGTTACTCTGGACTCCAGATTGTCCTGAGCTAGGGCAGTTACCAGCACCTCAGCCGGATTTCTCTTTCGCGCTCCACGCAAATAAGCAAAGCCAGGGTATCCAAGAACCGAGAGCTGCTGAGGGAGATTCTGAGAGTGCCTCTTTGGTAGCTTCTCGGGAAGTGGCAAAAGGGTGGGAGGCAGTCTTAGCGCCTTCACTACTCTTCGAGCCAGCTTAGGTCCGACCATCCGCTTGCCATCTTCCAGAAGTGCCACATACGGTTGCGAAACGCCCAGACGTTCTGCGGTCTTCACTTGAGTCCAGCCGCGCTCCTTACGGGCTAATTTGAGTTCCTGCGCATTCATTTCCGTTTCCTTAGTCAACCTGTTAGCTGCTGACACAGGTCAGAATAACGCAATAGTTATAACAAATCAAGTAATATTTTATGTCGAGTATATAATTGGCATATAACAACTTAAGTTGATATGTTGTCTATAATTAGGGGGCGATCTGGAGCGGTGACTCTGCCGCGAATCGCTTTGGCACAACTCGACTGCGATTCCTGGACGCTACGTCACCCCTCCGAAGATGCAATCCAAAATGCCACCTCCCGTTTGGGCAGGGCACAAGAATTGAGTCAGTCAGAAATCAGCGGAAATCAGAGAAAAAATGACGGGGGCGCAAAGCGTTGAGGAGAATACAGAACTCTGGCGCGCCCGGAGAGATTCGAACTCCCGACCTATTGCTCCGGAGGCAATCGCTCTATCCAGCTGAGCTACGGGCGCGCTCTTTGAAAATTATACACGCGCCACGCGGATGGGCGCGGTGGGCTTTTGCTGTATTCGCAGCCGCCCAACCGAAAATGTTTGCAAATTATCTACAACCGAAAAACGCCCACGGGTGTAGAATCGCGGCAATCCGAGGATGCCGATTGTGGGGCACAGGCGCGGCGGCCATATTCACCCTGCAATTTGTTCTTCCATCCGGGTCTCTCCCGAAACCTTGGCGCGGCGAGTTCGACCCGACGCTCTTGAGATTGCCTCCTCCGGTGCGATCTCAGGGAGGTAGTTATGCGGTATCAAGGCTGGATCGCTCCCCTGTTCCTTACGCTTCTTGTCCCGTGTGCACAGGCCCAGCTAGGAGGGGGCACTGAGCGGATCTCCCTGGGAAGCCTGCACGTTCATGTTGTTTTCGACAACGACCGCGCGGCCGGACCCAATTTGTTCGTGCAGTTGATGGATGGTTCCAGCAGTACTCCGGTTGGAAATGGCTACACCAATTCTAATGGCCAGGCGGATTTTGGTGGAGTTCGTGTAGGCGATTACCATGTCATCGTGAGTGGGGATGGAATCCAGACCACTGAGAGCGAACTCTTCGAGGTGGATGAGCGTAAGCTCACTCAGGCGCAATATATCACCGTGCACCGCATCGACAATTCCGGCGGCGAGGCGGCCGGGTCGAAGCCGGCGATGGTTTCCGCGAGCGCAATGAAGGTCCCTCCGCCGGCGCGGAAGGAACTTGACAAGGCCAATCGGGCGATGGCCCAACACGATTGGGAAAAAGCGTTGCAGCGGTTGAACAAAGCCATCTCCATCGATCCCCACTATGCCGCGGCCTACAACAATCTCGGCGTGCTTTACGCCCGGATGAACGATGATGCCCACGAGCAGGCAGCGCTGGAAAAGGCCATCAGCCTGGATGATCACCTGGCCGCCGCCTACGTGAACCTTGCCAAGCTGTGCCTGCGAGAGAAGAATTTTCTCAAAGCTGAAACACTGCTGGAAAAGTCGGTGAGTGTGGATCCTAACAACGGCGCGGACCTGATGTTGTTAGCCAACGCTCAGTTTATGAACGGCCATTACGAGGGCGCCATCGCCAGCGCTCGTCAAGCCCATGCTTCATCGAGCACACACCCAGCATTCGTGCACTACATTGCGGCCCGTGCCTATGACCGGGAAAACCGGCGGGCCGACGCACTCGCCGAATTGCAAATATTTCTGAAGGAGGAGCCCACGGGACTGCGCGCCGATCGCGCCCGCGCTATCATTCAATCCCAGCAGCCGCAGGCGCAATAGGGCAGCGGCGCCGATAGCGACCTCGGCGCCTTACCCGCGGCTGGAAGCGATCAACCAATACCATCACTCGGTGTGCTTCAATTTCATGCCAGCCTTGTTGGCTTCCAGAAACTCGCGAATCGGATCAGTCTGGTCGAGCAACCGGGTCCATTGCTCGTAATAGAGGGTGACCGGAAATCGTCCCAGGCCATAGACGCTCATGCCGCCCTTTTCGCTGACCTTAAACTCCAGACTGCCCCGCTTGCGTCCCTGAGTCTTTTCCAGTTCCGCGACTCGGGCTTTCAGTTCTTCGTAACTTGGTTCGGCCATATTGATTTCCTCTCGAAATAACTACGCGAATCACTGCCGCCCCACATGGCCGGACGAATCGCCAGCCGATCCATCCGTGAGAAGTGGTGCGAACCATCGTACCCGTTTTGCGCCGTCGTGAATGTGAGCTACTGCACATACCAGTGTTCAGGGGGACGCGAATCCCGCTGGAACAACTTGGATGATTCCTGGGCCGGGCTGTTCCGCGGAGAATGAAGGGCGCTTTTTCAGCAGGCTGTTAAGCTATGGCTGAGCGAACGGCCAATGCCTGGTGGACGGCATTCGACAAGTCGGCAACGCTGAAGGGCTTTTGCAGAAATGCACTACCCTGCAACAGGATGTCGCGTCGCGCCGCACTGTCTTCCGTGTAGCCTGACATGAACAGCATTCGCACGGCGGGGTGATGCTGGGCCAGCCGGCCGGCCTGTTCATAGCCTCCCATGCCCGGCATCACCAGGTCGGAAAGGACCAGATCGACTTTGCCGTGAAGCTGCTCGCAAACCTGCAGCGCGGCCTCCCCATTCTCAGCTTCGACGACGTGGTAGCCCAACTGCTGCAAACACTCGCCCACATTGCCGCGAATGGTGGCTTCGTCTTCGACGATCAGGATGGTTTGCCCGCTAGGCTCCGAGTACGCATCGCTGCACGCCAGCGGATTTTCCAAGGGCGCGCTAATCGCGGGGAAGTATAGTTTGAAAGTTGTGCCATGCGCCGGTTCGCTGTAAACCCAGACGTAGCCGCTGCTCTGTTTCACAATTCCGTACACGATCGACAGCCCCAGGCCGGTGCCTTTGCCTACTTCCTTGGTGGTGAAGAAAGGATCGAAAATACGCGGCAGGATCGATTTGTCGATGCCGGTCCCGGTGTCGCTAACCGCTAACATCACGTAGCGTCCGGGTTGAACCGGCGGATGCTCCTGGGCGTAGGCATTGTCTAAGTCGACGTTGGCGGTTTCGAGATGGAGGACGCCGCCTTCGGGCATGGCATCGCGCGCGTTGACCGCCAACTTGAGAATCACCTGCCCCACCTGATTGGGATCCAAGCGGGAATTCTCCAGGGTGTCGCACAGGTTGGTCACCAGTCGAATGTCTTCTCCGATGATGCGGCGCAACATGTGCGAAGTCTCGGTTACCACGGAATTCACGTTGATGACACGGACCTGCATGATCTGCTGCCGCCCCAGCGCCAGCATCTGCCGGGTGAGGGCGGCGGCCCGGTCGGCCGCGTTGGAAACCTGCAACAGCGACTTGGTGAGCGGATTATCGGGCGTGGTTTGAGCCAGCATCAATTCGGTGGAGAGCTTGATCACCACCAGAATGTTGTTGAAATCGTGGGCGACGCCCCCTGCCAGCCGGGCCACCGCCTCCAGTTTCTGCACCTGCCGGACCTGCTGCTCCAGCGCGCTCTGCTGGGTCATGTCTTCGATGTAACCGGCGAAGGACTCCTTATATGTGCGAGGGTCGCGAGCCAGCAAACCGGAGATTCGCACCGGGACCGTGCTTCCATCACGCCGGACTAAGCTGAGTTCATAGCCCTGAACTCTTGCATCTTGCCGAAGTACTTCAATCAGCCGGCTACGGTCCTTAGCAGCCTGTGGTGCAAGTCTAGATGCGTGAGCAAAAAATGTTGAAGTATCCACAGGCTTGGTTCGTAGAATGTGCGCATGGCAATGGGCACGCGCAAGCAGCGGGAGAAGCAAGAGG
>JBEKNL010000009.1:0-84644 GCA_049522855.1 Candidatus Korobacteraceae bacterium | reverse complement strand
GATTACAAGGCGAGCCGTGGTTGGTTGGGACGGTATTTTTTCAACTAGAGCGAAGTGGCGCTTTCTTAAAAGCGGATGCCAAAGTGTGCTCTTGACAACGCCGACATTGTCAGAGAGGCGATATTACGACAGCAACCATGTAGCACGTCTGCCTAGCGGCCCTCAATCTCTAATCAGTTTGCATTTTCCCCGGCAGTGAACCGCATGTGGCTGAAATCGATGGTATAACTGCGGAACTGGCGCAAGAGGGATTGCCCGAGATTTCCGAAGACCCCGTCGAGGGGATCGACCCCGACATCCTCCGTTACCACGGGAACTTTCTTCAACGTCGCGGTCGCAGTTCCGAGATGCAAATCAACCTGGGGCAGATCGTACGCGTGCATCCAGCGTATACCTCCTACCCCACCGACACCCCATTTTTTCGGCTTCAAGGAAGCAAATTGCCGAGGAAATTCCTGCAAGTACTTCGCCGTGAATGATGCGGCATCGGAGCCTGTGTCCAGCCCAAAGAGGAGATCGTGCCCATCTACGTTCGCCCCCAACAGAGGGGTGAGTTCTTCCAGATACAGTCGACTGGAACGCGGCGAGGGTTGACTCTCGGGACGCACCTGCAGTTCGTTGCCCGAGATCGTCAAACTGCCCAGTGCTGCGAGCACCGGGTATCCAAGGATGCCCTCAATCTGGTAGTGCCCATTCTTGCCCAGATTGACATTAAGAGCTTTATCCTCCGAAACGAGCACCACAACATTCTTCACCACCATGCCACCAAGAGCCAGCTTAGGAATGACAGCCGTCCGCAGAGGAACCTCCTTGCCAGTTGCTCCGCTCTGTGTGCTGGCGTTTTGTTTGGATAAGGTTAGGCCAAACCGTTTAGCCGTGCTCAAGGTGATCGACGACTCGTTCGCACCAGTGTCTAAGATCCACCACTCGGTCGTGCTGCCGATCAGGATGGGAACTTCGGTATTTCCGAGGGGATTGTTCCGTATTGGTGTTGTGAACTCGTGTTGCCCGGATACGGTCTGCGGTGCTGCACCACGAAGTAATCCGAAGATATTCCGATTGTCCGTCATCTCTTGCTTCTCTGCAGCGCTGAATTCAGCGGCGAAATGCTTCAGGACATCAGAATATGTATCACTGGCTTCGCCATAGCGCCCGGTCTTGAAATAGTCGCCCGCCAATGTCCGGAGCGCGACTGCCGCATGGATGGGACTGGTCTTTCTCAGTTCCGGTAGAACTTTTTCGAGATCGACAATGGCATCTAGTGGGTTATTATTTCGATCTGCAACGATTCCGGTGAAGTATGCGCGATCTATGGAACTCAAATGCGCGAGCTGAAGTTGTTGCTCCAGTTCCGGATATCGCTTGTCTTGAACTAAATGGTCGAGGTCGGATGCAGATATACCCGGCTGGGCGGCAGTTTGAATGTTCAAAAATACAGTTGCTAGCAGAAGCAGCGAGAAATAAAACTGTTGGTACCCTGCGAGCCTCATCCGGTAGCACTTTACTTCGGTACAGGGATGTCTCATTGGCCAACCCCCAAGATAGTTGATGATAACAGGGCGATCTCGCACCCAATCCGGATCAACGACGCTCGGCACCCGTTATTTATCGTGATGACCCTGTGACCATGACATTGTCGATCAGCCGGGTTGGGCCGACGTAAGCCGCGACGGCCACCAGCGCGCAGTGCGACACGTCCGCAACTGGATCAAGCGTGTCGGGATCGACGATGGCGAAGTAGTCCAGCTTTACTCCAGTCTCTTTCGCGATCACCTGCTCGCCAATCTCGATCAGCTTGGCGGAGTCGCGCTCGCCATGGTCCACGGCCGCCTGCACTCGAAGCAGCGACCGATACAACACCGCCGCCTGCTGCCGCTGCTCGGATGTCAGGTAGGCATTGCGGGAACTCATTGCCAAGCCGTCTTTCTCACGCACGATGGGACAGACGACGACCTCCACGTCCATGTCGAGATCGTTGACTAACTTGCGAAGCACTGCTACCTGTGCGGCGTCTTTCTGGCCGAAGAAGGCGAAATCGGGGCGGATGATTTCGAACAACTTTGCCACCACAGTCGCCACGCCGCGGAAATGTCCGGGACGGGACGCGCCGTCGAGCCTGTTACTCAGGCCGTCGACCAGCACATAGGTCTGCGCCCCTTGGGGATACATTTCCTCCACGGCAGGCGTGAACAGCAGGTCGGCGCCCAGTTGCTCCAGCAGCGCAATATCGCGTTCCATGGTGCGCGGATACTTGTCCAGGTCCTCCGCCGGACCGAATTGCAACGGATTGACGAAGATGGAAACGGCGGTCACATCGCAGCGAGCCTTCGACGCGCGCACCAGCGAAAGATGGCCTTCATGCAGCGCGCCCATGGTGGGCACGAATCCCAGGGTCTTGCCGTTACGGGTCACCTGACGGCAAGCTGCCTTCATCTCGGCGATGGTTGCAATGCGTTTCACGGATTGGTTGCGTTAGTGGCTGGGCGGCGGCGCTTTCGAAGGTGGCGTTGCCTGCTTGGGCGTATCCTCCTCCACGCCTGCCGGAGGTTCAGGCTCGGGCAGCATCCAGCTCTCCAGCACACCCCCAAATACCGGCTCCAGGCGCGCCAGATTTTCTGGCGAACATTTCAACGCGACAGAATATATCTCGCGATCGGGGCCCTGAATAAAGACCATCTGCTCGACCCAATCGCGATCGGTCGCCTTCTCGTGATAGCGGACCTTCAGCATCTGGGCCGGTTTGTGGTCCACCGTGCGCTGCTGGCGTTGCAAGGTTTCGAACGCCTGGCCGCCCTCGCGCATACTCTTGGACGCCTGTTCGATTATGACGTCCAGGCTGACCGGCTCTTCATCTCCTTCGGACGGCGGCACAATCAGCGCAACCGTGATTTCATCCCAAAGTGTTTTGTCCAGCTTCTGAAGAGGCGCCACCACCACGCCATTGCCATCGTAAACCTCGCCCAGCAGGGTCCATGAACTCGGATACTTGAAGCAGAACCCACCATCAGGCTGGCAGTAACGCTTCCTGGGAACAGGCTTATGGAGCGGCGCTGGAGCCGTAGAAGGCTTCTGGCCGGCCGCAACCGCGACCAAGTTCAGTGCCAGGACTAACAAAATGGCAACGCGTAGCGACAGCCGCATGGCTCCTACAGTTGCACAGCTCGCTTGCGTTGCGCAATTCCCTCTAACGCGGAGAGCGTCTCCTTGGGCAGGTGATAGGACTCGGCGTCGGACGGATAGCTCCCGGCCTTCACGTCGTCCTTGAAAGCAACCACAGCATTGCCGATCACGGATGCCAAGTCCGCATAGCGACGGACGAACTTGGCTGGCGGCGCAAACGTCAGTCCGAGCAGATCGTGGAAGACCAGAACCTGCCCATCGCACTCGGGGCCGGCGCCGATACCGATGGTCGGGACCTCCAGCTCGCGCGTGATCATGCCCGCGACCTCGCGTGGGATGCCCTCGAGAACGATGCAACAGGCGCCAGCGCGTTCCAGGGCGATCGCGTCGTGCATCAGTTGCTCGACTGCTTGCAGGGTCTTGCCTTGGACCTTGTATCCGCCCATGGCGTGCAACGATTGCGGCGTAAGTCCGATGTGGCCGACCACGGGAATCTCGGCCTCGACCATGCGTTCGACCAGGCGGGAGCGGGTTTCGCCGCCCTCGATTTTCACCGCCTCGGCGCCCGCCTCCTTGATAAAGCGAGCCGCGTTGCGCAGAGCGTCGCGCGGGGTGACGTGGTAGGAGGCGAAAGGCATGTCGGCCACCAGAAACGCCCGCTTGACGCCGCGCCTCGCCGCGCGCGTGTGGTGCAGCATCTCCTGCATCGTGACGGGCAGGGTATTTTCATAGCCCAGCATCACCATGCCGAGAGAGTCGCCGACCAGGACCATGTCAATGCCGGCCTCATCCACCAGCCGCGCGCTGGGATAGTCGTAGGCGGTCAGACAAGTGATGATTTCCTTACGCTGTTTTTTTTCGAGAAGGGTGGAAGAAGTAATCTTCGAGCGGAAATCCCCGGTGGTGATACTCACGATGTCCTCCAGTGCAGTTCCCCGACCTCGCGGGGATACCGCCTGTATCAGTTTGAATTCTACACCCGCGCGAGGGCCCAGCCATAGCTCTTTCGATGTAGCCGGATGCCAGGATGATGCGAATTGAGGAAGCGAGACTCTACCCCGCGCAGGTGTGATCGTGGATAATCCACCAGCGAACGGAGCGGGTTTATTATCCGGAAAACTTACAACCTGACGGAGCCGGGACACATCGCGGATTGAGGGAAGAAGCTATGCGCGGCGCTTACCGGTTGACGGCTGCCACGGGCGTTGGGGACGTTCCGCTTCCGGCAGATCGCGTCCGCGCATGCGATCGTACATGTACGACTCGCTTACCGTTCCCAGGCCTTCATTGTAGAGACTGATGGCGCCAATTCCTTCCTTCAGCTCCTCAGTGAACTGGTGCAACGCCTGGAGGCGATCGGCGGTGGCAGGATACTCGGCTTTGGTGGTTTTCAAGACCTTCTGGTAGCCATGATCGACCAGCTTTGAGATCTCGCCATTGATGAGGTATCCGGGATAGGCGAAGACCTTGACGCCTCCGTCGTCGGTGCGCTCGATGGCTGCGGAGCAGTGGTACTTCTTCAGAAATACCCGGTTACTCGTGCCCGGAGCTTCCAGCACGTCAAATCCGTGAGCACGAAACCATGACACGGCGTCGTCGTACGATTTGGCTTTGATCTTCTTGGTCATCTTCTTCCGCAATACCCTTCGCGAACGGCCCTCGTCAGACGGGGGTCGCCACCACCGTCTTGGTCATGGCATACGATACCGGAATACCGTACTTATGTTGCATCGGCTTCAAACACACTTTACTGGAGCCGGCATCGCAGAGACTCACACTGTCGCACACTGCACGGGGGAACGGCAACTTAGGTTGCGGCCAGAATCACAAACCTAACCAGTTGTTGCGCCACGAGCGGAGAATGTTTCTCCGGGAAATCACCCATGGACATGATAGAAAAGGCAGCGAAACATGTTGAAAATCCGCCAACCGATTTACGACGAGATTCGCCGCCACGGCGAAGAAACGTATCCGTACGAATGCTGTGGCGTGCTATTGGGCAGGGCCGAAGGTGCCACCCGAACCGTGAGCGCGAGCGTGCGCTGCCGCAACATGCGGACCGACTCTGCAAGCGATCGCTATGAAATTGATCCGGTGGAGGCGGTCCGTATCCAGCGTGACGCGCGGACCCGTGGACTCGACATTATCGGCTTTTATCACTCGCATCCCGATCATCCTGCGTACTGGTCGCCAACGGACCTCGAGGAGGCGTATTGGTTGGGCTGTTCCTACGTGATAACCAGCATCGAGAATGGCCAAGCCCGACTGACTCGCTCGTTCGCTCTCACCGGCAGCACCGTGGAAGACAAGGCATTTGTGGAGGAAGAGTTGCTGACCGAGCCGTAGGCTCGGCGCCACCGTAGCCTCGGCGCCAATGATGGCGGGCAAGCGGCGGGGACATTCGTTCTTCTTGATTCTCAACCAAAATTGCAACGGCGCACGCATTACGCCGCTGGCGCGGCGTAATGCTGGCCATTCTCGTTCCGGCGGTTATCGGTGCTTCGCCGACTTTGGTTTCGGGTACGCGTTCGTGCTCGGCTTCACCTTCGTCTCGTCCACCAGCACGGTGGATTGCAGCAGAGCCGAGCTGCTGACGTCCGCGCCCTGAGGCACCCAGAAGATGTCAGCTTCGTGCTGTTTGCCGGCGCCGGTCCGCACCTCGATACGGCTGGGATCGATGCCCTGCCCATCGGGTGGGGCCGCCACCAGGTACGCCTTTGCATTTACGGCGCGCTGTGCGGCCAGATCCATCGGCTGGGCCTTCTTGCCTTTGCCCACCATGGGCGGCTTCTCGCCGTCAGCGTAACCAACGATCACCAGCTTCGCGCCAGGGTCGTTCTTCAGGGCGCTAGCGTCGTCGTCGAGAATCGCCTTGGCCACGTTATCAACCCGCCACGGTACGTACCGCTGATGCGGCCGCGGTATGAACTCGATGGGGGTTCGGGCGGTTACCGGCGGCGCCACGTTGACCTCAACCGTACAGGTCCCTGTGCCTGTGAGTTGTCGGGCATCGGTGGCAGTCACGGAGATGGTAACAGTGCCGGAAGCAGCGATCCCAGCGGTGTTCAGCATGGCCGTCGTACCGGTCCCGTTGATGCTGCCAGCGGTGGCTTGATACGAGTAGCCTGTGATTTGCGAGTTGTCGGGGCTGCTCGCTGTGGCCGTGATGGTGACCGCTTCGCCGGCCTTCACGTTCGCCGGACTTGCGGAGCAACTCACCTGGGGCGGATTCATCGGCGGCTTCGGCCGCTCCTTCACGCTGAAAGATGCCGTACACGTGGCCGTACCGTTCTTCTTCATTTTCGGATCGGCGATGGTCGCGTTGGCTGTGTAGCTGCCCGCCGCCATACCGGTCGTATCAATTGTGGCGGTTTGGGCATCATTGCCCGAAAGCTTGCCACCGGTTGCGGTCCAGCCGTAGTTTGGTGTGTGTTTCGGGTTAAAGTTCGTGCCGGTAGTGTTGAGCTTTACCGGCTCGCCTACCCAAACTTCTGTGGGCGTCGCTGACGCGGTACAGGAAAGCGGTGCTGGTGCGCCGTAGTTGCCAAGGTTGAAGACCACGCCGGCCGCCAAACGGACACTGTTCCATTGGGTCGGGTGGGTGCTTGCGAATATGTGACTGTAGTTTGAATAAATGTAGTCGGCCTAAATCAGGCGAATCGAGAACCGCGGCTTCACTCTCAGATCGAGTCCGCCGCCGCCGCCAGCTGCGAAACTCCACTCCGTGTCATGGCAGCAATCGGGAGATATATTCGCCGTTCCCACGAAACCACGGACAAACGGCGACAAGGAGTTTGTGTGGTACTTGTACTGGAGCCCGAACAGTGCATAGCCGACGCCAGTTTTGTCGTTTGAAGTAAAAGGATTCCCGGGTGTGGTGGCTCCATTAAAATGGCCGCTGCCATCCATCAGGAGGCCGAAATTATGCGCGCCAGAGAAGTAATAAGTGTTAGAAGCGTCGAAGCCTTTTGGAATGTCGTTGATCTTATAGTCGAGATCACCCCATCCATTCGGCGCTAACCAGGAATATCCGCCTTCGTCTTTTGGCTGAGACGCGTTTTGCGCCGTGGCACAGGCAGTCAGTAAAACCACCACGAACGCCGTTGTGAGAAACATTGCAAGAACTCGTTGGGGCGCTACTGCAATGCGAGAAGACATGAGCCATCCTCCGGGGCAATCAGAATCGGTATAGATCTTGCTGCGTAGAAAGTCTAGCGCAACGCCCAGCATTTGTCTGTGACATGAATATCAAACGCCAACGGCGGCAAGCGTTAGACGGAAGCGGTCCGTTGCCTTTGCCTGACGGGGCCTCCGGAGATGCCCCATCCGCCTTCTTACACGACGAATCAGAGGGCCATTCGTAGTAATCTCAATTCTTCATGATCGGAACAACTGAACAAGCCATCGAGGTCCAGGCGGCCGCTGCGGTCTCGCCTCGCGGCGCCGCTCTGGCGATTGGCCTGATGAGCTTCTCTGCCTTGCTGTTGGAATTAGGCCTCACTCGCCTGTTTTCCGTCGTGCTCTTCTATCACTTCGCTTTCCTGGCTATCTCGATTGCGCTGCTCGGACTGGGGGCAGGCGCCGTCTTCTCGCATCTGCGGCGAGAGTGGTTGGAGCGCTGGCGCGTGGGACAACTAGGCGCATGGTTGTGTGCGGCCAATGCAGTGGTCATCTTGGCCGTGCTGGAGATCGTTCTGCATAGCCAGGTGTCGCTGCACCTCGACTGGTCGAACTTTCGTCACCTTTCGGTGCTCTACCTGGCGTCGGCGGTTCCTTTTTTCATCACGGGACTGTTGTTTTCGCTTGTCTTTGCGCGCCACCCTGCGCGGATTACCCAGCTCTACGGAGCCGATCTGCTGGGAGGATCGCTGGCCTGCCTGGCGCTGGTTCCGTTGCTGAACTTTATCGGCGGCCCAAATACGATCCTGTTCGCCGCGCTTGCAGTCGCGTTGGCAGGCGTAGCCTGGGGCACTCCACGAAGCCGCCGCATTCCCGCGGGCCTCGCGCTGGCTTTGCTCATTCTGATCGCGGCGAACTTCCGCGGCAAGCTCATTGACATCGTCTATGCCAAGGGCATGAAGC
Source organism: Candidatus Korobacteraceae bacterium (assembly GCA_049522855.1). Classification (GTDB taxonomy): domain Bacteria; phylum Acidobacteriota; class Terriglobia; order Terriglobales; family Acidobacteriaceae; genus Bog-257. The sequence goes on along the minus strand of JBEKNL010000009.1, from coordinate 76,442 downwards.
GGGAGACGCCGCTCTACGCCAAGTGGAATGCGCTCTCGCGCGTGGAGGTGGACAAGTGGGGAGACGCCAAGGCGATCGTCATTGACGCCGACGCCAGTACCTACATCATGAACTCCGATCCATATCATTGGGATGAGGCTTACCGTCGCAATCTCATGTCGGCGGCGGCGTCGATCGCCAACGTGCTGCGTCCTCGCGGCGACTTCGCCATCATCGGTCCGGGCGGCGGAGTGGATGTGCTGCGCGCCGTCGCCAACGGCAGCCCGAGCGTCACCGGCATCGAGATCAATCCCATCATCGCCACCGACATCATGCGCGGGTCCTTCGCCGACTACGCTCACCACCTCTACCAGATTCCCGAGGTGCACATGCACGTCAGCGATGGCCGCTCCTTCGTGCGCAACAGCCGCAACCAGTACGACGTGGTGCAGATGACCCTGGTTGACACCTGGGCTTCCACCGCGGCTGGGGCGTTCGCCCTCAGCGAAAACAATCTGTACACCGTAGAGGCCTTCCGCGAATATTTCGAGCACCTGAAGCCGGACGGCATGGTCGCCATCACGCGCTGGGAGTTTACCCGGCCCCGCGAGGCCCTGCGCGTAGTTTCGCAGGCCATGGAAGCGCTGCGTCAACTCGGGGTCCGGGACAGCACGCAGAATTTCATCGTGATCAGCGACGGCGAGCTGAATGTGGATGGGCGTCCGGTGCTGGTGCTGGCGAAGAAGTCGCCCTTCACCTTGCAAGAGCAGCGCGCTGTGTTGAACCACATCCAGGGGGAAACGCCCGCAGATTCGAACCTGAACTTGCATGTGCTTTATCTGCCCGCTACCGCTGCCACTGCGGGCATGGCACATCCCGCGTTCGCCGAATTGATTCGCGGCCAGGACGCGCGTGCCTTCTCCACGCATTACGCGTTTAACGTTTCGCCGGTCACCGATAACGCGCCGTTCTTCTTCTTCACCCTGAAGCCGGGGCAGGTGTTCCGCGGCCAGGATCGTGGCGGCATCGATTGGAAGGTGAACCTGGGAATCGCGATCCTGGGGCTGGTGTTGGTCATATCTGTCGCCGCGGTCATCGCTTTTCTCGTGCTTCCGCTGCTGCTCTCGTCACAGGCGCGATCCGGCCGCAGCGTTCGCCTGCTGTATTTCATTGCCATCGGTTTGGGATACATCCTGGTGGAGATTGCGTTCATTCAGCGCTTCGTATTGTTTCTAGGGAACCCAACGTATGCGCTCACGGTGGTGATATTCCTGATGCTGCTTTCCAGCGGATTGGGAAGCGTGCTCTCGCGGCGATGGTTCCACGAACCCACTCGCGTCGCTTCCGCGATGGCGTTCATCGTGGCCGCCCTGGTGATCTACGTTTTCGCTCTGCCACACCTGCTGGGGTCGCTGGTGGGCCTGCCTTTCGTGGTGAAGCTGGTGCTAAGCGCGGCGCTGCTTGTTCCGCCGGGCTTCGCCATGGGAATGCCATTTCCCAGCGGCCTGCGCGCCTTGTCGCTCCGGGATTCCCACCCGGAGAGCGTTCCGGCAAACCACGGCGCGGTGGAATGGGCGTGGGCCATGAATGCTGCCTCGAGCGTGCTGGGGTCGGTGCTGGCCATGGTGATTGCCATCCAGTTCGGACTGAATGTCACGCTGGCCTGCGGTGCGGCAGCGTATGTGCTAGCCATGCTGTTGCTGCGCACGTTCAAGAAGCAACTAGCAGCTAGCAACTAGCAACTACTTTCGCTGTTCCTCGCAGCCGGATTATTCGGGCCTCTCTTTTCTAGCAGGCATCGCACGGCGATTCCCAATTCGGGACATCAGCGCGAAGCCTTTTTTTCGCGGTTCCGAGGGGTCCTTTCATCGCAATCACTCGCTTCGGATTTGCGCTGCAGGAAAGATTCTTCGGCAATTCTGGCGTCCCACTTGCACAATGGTGAACCCACCTTGTTATAATCACTCGCTTGGGTGATGCACGTCACATCAGGCTGAGACGCGCACTTCGCAGGACCGCACGAACCTGGGCGCCGAAGGGGTAATCGGCTCCCCAACCCGCAACACTGGAAAGCTTCATAAATAATGGCCCAAGTCTTTCATCGCAGCGCGAACACAATTGCACGGGCGTCGATCATCGGAGTGGTGGTGGTCGTGTCGGTGTTGCTGTGGGCGGCCCTGGAGGTGCAGCGCTCGCCGTACGCCACCTACCAGAACGTCGCGCAGGCGCAACCCGTGCCGTTCAGCCACCAGCACCACGTGGGCGGCGACGGTATCGACTGCCGCTACTGCCACACCTCGGTCGAGAATTCGAGTTTCGCGGGCATTCCTCCCACCAAGACTTGCATGAACTGTCACTCGCAGATCTGGACCAACGCGCCCATGCTGGAACCGGTGCGCGAAAGTTATCGGACCGGTGAGTCGCTGATCTGGACCAGGGTCAACGACCTTCCTGACTTCGTTTATTTCGACCACAGCATTCATATCAATAAAGGCGTTGGCTGTGCGAGTTGCCACGGACCGGTGGACAAGATGCCGCTGACGTACGCGGCCAACTCGCTGCAGATGGAATGGTGTTTGAACTGTCATCGCGCGCCGGAAAAATTTCTTCGCCCGCGCGACCAAGTGTTTAACATGCGCTACGAACAACCCAGCTCACAGAATAAGGTGACGCTGGACGATGGCAGTGTCTTCACCGACCAGATCGCCCTGGGCAACGAGTTGAAGCACCGCTACAACATTCGCAGCATCGAGGGCATTACCAGTTGCAGTACCTGTCACCGCTAGTCGCGAGACAGCGGGGTATGGCGGTAGGTTGTCGAACGATTTCCGGAAACCGACGAGAAGATGGAAAAAGAGAGCCCGAATAAGTCTGAGGCCGTCTGTCCCAGCAAGCTGGAGCTTGTCCAGATTCAAGGCAAGCTGGCGCGCGCCAAGAGCGGTCCGCAGTATTGGCGATGCCTGGAGGAGCTGGCCCAGACCGACGGCTTCTATGAGATGTTGCACCGGGAGTTCCCGCGGCAGGCATCGGTCTGGCCCGAGGGCGCCTCGCGCCGCGACTTCATGAAGCTGATGAGCGCCTCGCTAGCCTTGGCGGGATTGTCGGCGTGCGTGAAGCAGCCCCTGGAGCCCATTGTGCCTTACGTGCGGCAGCCGGAAGAAATCATCCTGGGCAAGCCGCTCTTCTTCGCCAGCGCCATGCCGTTTGGCGCGTATGCGACGCCGGTGCTGGTGGAGAGCCACGAAGGCCGTCCGACCAAGGTGGACGGAAATCCCGAGCATCCGGCGGGTCTTGGAGGAAGCGATGTTTTCGCGCAGGCTTCCATCCTCGACATGTACGATCCCGACCGCTCGCAGATCATAACCTACCTGGGCGAAATGAATACCTGGAGTGGATTCAGCGCGGTTCTGAAGGGGGCACTGAATTCGCAAAAGGCGGTGAAGGGAAGTGGCCTGCGGATTCTGAGCCACACCATCGGCTCTCCAACCATGGCCGCGCTGATGGACCAGGTGCAGGCAGCCTATCCCGAGTCGAAGTGGGTGCAGTATGAGCCCCTGAACCGCGACAACGTTCGAGCTGGGGCGAAGCTCGCGTTCGGCCAGTACGTGGAAACGCGTTACAACCTGGAGAAGGCCGACATCATTCTGACCCTCGATGGCGACTTCCTTTCCAGCGGGTTCCCTGGATTCCTGTACTACGCCCGGTCTTTCGCGGCCCGACGCAATCCCGATTTGAAAGAAAAGATGGCGCGCTTCTATGCCATTGAGAGCACGCCCACCAATACCGCGGGCAAAGCCGATCATCGCCTGCCGGTGCGCGCCTCGGAAGTGGAGCAACTGGCGCGGGCCATTGCCGCGGGAGTCGGAGCGGGCGGCGGAGCTTCGGCGAAACCCGAGCATCAGAAGTTCGTCGCCGCGCTGGTCAAAGATCTGCAGGCGCACCGTGGCGCCGCGGTGGTGATTCCCGGCGACAACCAGCCGCCGGCGGTGCATGCACTGGCACATGCCATGAACCAGGCGCTGGGCGCGGCGGGCAACACTGTGATCTACACCGATCCGGTCGAAGCCAAGCCGCAGGACCAGACCGCCGCGCTGAAAGACCTGGCCGGCGAAATGAACTCCGGCAAGGTGGACCTGCTGCTCATCGTGGGCGCGAATCCGGTCTATGACGCCCCTGCGGATTTCGATTTCGCGGCAGCCATGAACAGGGTCCCGCTGCGCGTGCAGCACGGCTTGTATCGCGACGAGACCAGCGATCACGTTCACTGGCACATTAACGGCACGCATTATCTGGAGGAGTGGGGAGACGGCCGGGCCTTCGACGGAACCTATAGCATCGTGCAGCCGCTGATTGCGCCGCTTTACAACGGCAAGAGCGAGTATGAATTAATCTTTTCCCTGGTCGGTTCCCCGGAGACCGCGGGCTACGACATCGTGCGCAAGTACTGGCAGGGCAAGATGCCGGGCGGTGACTTCGAAGGCCAGTGGCGCAAGGCGCTGAACGATGGTTTCGTAGCCAACACGGCGCTGCCTGCGAAGAACGTCTCCGCCAAGGTTGGAAACATCCCCGCGAGCAACAACGGCGGCAACAGCGAAGCGATGGAGATTATGTTCCGTCGCGACCCGCTGATCTACGACGGCAGCCGGGCCAACAACGGCTGGCTCCAGGAGACCCCGAAGCCGATCACCAATCTCTGTTGGGACAACGCTGTTTTGATCAGCCCGAACACGGCCAAGAAGCAGGGGCTGGCGACCGGCGACATCATTGAGATCGACGTCAACGGACGCAAGCAGAAGGGGCCGATCTGGCCGCAGCCCGGACATCCCGACAACTCGATCACGGTTTTTCTCGGCTATGGACGCACCAAGGCGGGTCGCGTCGGTAATGGCGTCGGATTCGACTTCTATCAAATTCGCACCAGCGATGCCGCGTGGATGGCGACTGCCAAAATCAGCAAAGCCGGTGCGGGATACGGGTTCGCTCATCCGCAGGGCTTCCAGTACATCGACCATTCCGATCTTCCTAACGGCACCGAGCCGCTTAGTAATCGGCATGTCATTCGCAAAGCGACCTTGCAGGATTTCATCAAGAACCCCGACTTCGCGCACGAAGGAATCGAGTCGCCCGCGCCGGAGATGACGCTCTACTACAACTACCAGTACACGGAGTTGAAGTGGGGCATGACCATCGACATGAACTCGTGCATTGGCTGCAAAACCTGCATCGTAGCTTGCCAGGCGGAGAACAACATTCCCGTCGTAGGCAAGGAGCAGACGATGCGTGGCCGGCAGATGCAATGGTTGCGGGTGGATGTGTACTACGAGGGCGGCACCGAGAATCCATCGGTTTACTACCAGCCGGTTCCGTGCCAGCAGTGCGAGAACGCTCCTTGCGAAGTGGTTTGCCCGGTCGGCGCCACGGTGCATAGCACCGAAGGCCTGAACGACATGGTGTACAACCGCTGCGTCGGCACCCGGTATTGCTCCAACAACTGTCCGTATAAGGTGCGCCGCTTCAACTTCCTGCTCTTCCAGGACTTTGAAACTCCGCAGTTCAAAATGATGCGCAATCCCGAAGTCAGCGTGCGCAGCCGTGGTGTCATGGAGAAGTGTACCTACTGCGTGCAACGCATCACGCATGGGCGCATCACGGCAGAGAAGGAAAACCGCAAGGTCCGCGACGGGGAAGTAATCACCGCCTGCCAGCAGGCTTGCCCGGCGGGCGCCATCGTCTTTGGAGATTTGAACGATCCCAACAGCCGGGTGTCGAAGCTGAAAGCGCAGCAGCGCAATTACAACCTGCTGGAAGACCTGAACACGCGTCCGCGCACCTCGTACATGGCGGTGGTGCAGAACCCGAACCCTGATCTTGAGCAGTCGGAGCCCAGTTAGCGATGCAGCAGGGACCAGAGGAAAGAACGGTTTTGATGGACGTGCCCTGGCCGGATGAGCCACCGGTGTTAGGGCCTGGGCAGACGTTCGGTTCGATGACCGATACGATTGCCGATGCCGTCCTGACCCGGCCAATCGGCTTGGGTTGGCTGGCGGGCCTGGCCATCGGCATGGGCCTGGTCGCGATCCTGATGGCGGCGGTCACCTACTTGTTTCTGATTGGCGTCGGAATCTGGGGCATCAACATCCCCGTGGGTTGGGGCTTCGCCATCATCAACTTCGTCTGGTGGATCGGTATCGGTCACGCCGGTACTCTGATCTCGGCTATTCTGCTGCTTCTCAAGCAAACCTGGCGCAATTCCATCAACCGTTTCGCTGAAGCCATGACGCTGTTTGCGGTGGCCTGCGCGGGCATGTTCCCGTTGTTGCACATGGGCCGTCCCTGGCTGGCTTACTGGATGTTCCCCTATCCCAGCAGCATGGGCGTGTGGCCTCAGTTCCGCAGCCCGCTGGTGTGGGACGTCTTCGCAGTTTCGACCTACGCCACCATCTCAGCGGTGTTCTGGTACGTCGGCCTGGTTCCGGACTTTGCGACCATGCGCGAAAAGGCCAGCCATCCTTTGACCAAGAAGGTTTACGGAATTCTGGGTTTGGGCTGGCGCGGCTCGGCCCGCCATTGGAAGCGCTACGAGGCGTTGTATATTTTGCTGGCGGGCATCGCAACTCCACTAGTGCTCTCCGTTCACACCGTGGTCAGCTTCGATTTTGCCATCTCCATTGTTCCCGGCTGGCATACCACCATCTTCCCGCCCTACTTTGTTGCAGGCGCAATCTACTCGGGCTTTGCCATGGTGCTGGTGCTGGCGATCCCCATCCGGCACTACTATCACCTCGAGTCCATGATCACCATGCGCCACTTGCAGAACTCGGCCAAGATCATGCTGGCTACCGGGCTGATCGTCGCCTACGGTTACTTCTTCGAGGCCTTCATCGCGTTCTACAGCGGTTCCACTTACGAACGCTTCATGATGCAGAACCGCTGGTTCGGGCCCTATGCGGTGTTCTACTGGTCGCTGATTCTCCTCAACCTGGTCATACCCCAGGTCCTTTGGGTGCCCAAAATTCGGGCCAACACGGCGTGGCTCTTCCTGATCTCGTTGGTGATCCTGGTGGGCATGTGGCTGGAGCGCTTCATCATCATCATCACCAGCCTCAGTCGCGACTTCCTGCCCTCGTCGTGGGGCCATTACGTGGCTACGCGCTGGGATTACGCGATCTTCTTCGGCACCATCGGATTCTTTGCCGCGGCCATCTTTATCTTCATTCGCATCATGCCGGCCATTTCGATCTTTGAAATGCGCACGCTGCTGCCTGAGGCGGAGGTGAAAGCAAAGTGAATCACGCACCGCTCTCACCGGCAATCTACGGCATTCTCGCCGAGTTCGATTCGTCCACCGATCTGGTCTATGCGGCCAGGGCCGCCTATGCCGCCGGTTACCGCAAGATGGACGCGTACAGCCCGTTTCCCATCGAAGAGGCCAGTGAAGCCATCGGCTTCCACAAGACCCGGGTGCCACTGATCGTGTTGCTGGGGGGACTGCTAGGCGGTCTTTCGGGCTTCGGCCTGCAGTATTGGATCAACGTGATTTCCTATCCGCTCAACATTGGAGGGAAGCCATACGATTCCTGGCCGGCGTTTATTGTTCCGACTTTCGAAATGACTATCCTGTTCGCCGGACTTGCGGGCGTCTTCGGCATGTTCGCCTTGAACGGCCTGCCCATGCCGTATCACCCGCTGTTCAACGTGGATCGCTTTTCCGACGTCACCCGCGACAAATTTTTCCTCTGCGTGGAAGCCGCCGATCCCCAGTTCGACCTGGTGGACACGCAACGATTCATGGAGAGCCTGAAGCCGCTGTCGATTTCGGAGGTGCCCCATTAAATCGTCAGCAAAATTTGACACCCGGGCATCGACCGCGACTCACCGCTCTGGAAACAGTAGGTACCCGGCGCGCAAAGCAGCGATTTACATCCTGATGGCGTCGGCGTTGCTGTTGCTCTCAGGCTGCCGCGAAGACATGCAGAACCAGCCCTACTACCGCCCGTTGCGCGAGAACGATTTCTACGCCGATAAACGTTCGGCACGACCCATTATCCAGGGCACGGTGGCGCGTGGGCATTTGGAGGCCGACACCTACTTCTACACCGGCAAAATCGGCAGCAATGATGGCGATTACATGCCTTTCCCGGTTACCGCCGAGGTGATGGCGCGCGGACAGCAGCGCTTCAACATCTACTGTGCGCCCTGCCACTCGGAACTGGGCGACGGCAACGGCATGATTGTGCAGCGTGGTTTCAAGCACCCGCCTTCGTACAACACAGAGCGTCTGCGGAAGGCCCCGATCGGCTATTTCTTTGACGTTATGACCAATGGTTTTGGCGCCATGCCCGACTACGGGGAACAGGTCCCGCCGCAGGACCGCTGGGCGATCGCCGCCTACATACGAGCCTTGCAGTTGAGCCAGCACGCCAATGAGGCGGATGTTCCATCCGGTGAGGAGATCGCCAAACAGCCGCCGCCCGGCGTCATCGTTTCGCCGCCCTTTGATACGCAAGGGGCCACCACCGCGGCGCCGGCTCCTGCAAAGCCGAATGCGGCTCCAGCCAACGGAGGCGAAGCCAAACCATGAACCAAGAGATTTCCCAGATCGGACAAGCCGAATACGCCGTTCCCGCGCAGGCGGCGCAGTGGCAGAAGCGCTGGCTCATTGTAGGTGTGGCCGGCGCCCTCCTGTGCGTCATCGGTGCAGTGACCTCGCTGGACCAGTTCCTGCGCGGCTACCTGATCGCCTACATTCTCTGGCTGGGGCTCAGCCTGGGTTGCCTGGCTTTGCTGATGTTGCAGTATCTTTCCGGCGGTCTATGGGGCTTGGTGATCCGCCGCGTACTGGAAGCCGCCTGCAAATGCCTTCCGCTGATGTTCGTGTTGTTTCTGCCGATCCTGTTCGGGCGGCACCATCTCTACGCGTGGATGAGCGATCCGGCGCTGACCGCGCGCAATAGTTGGTACCTGCACACCTCGGGCTTCGGCGGCTGGATCGCTCGCTGGATCCTGTATTTCGTCATTTGGGGATGGTTTGCCTTCACGCTGATTCGCAGAGGCGATCAACAGGACCGCCCTCTGCCGCCGGGCGTTTCGCTCCGCTTCCAGGGGTTAAGTGGCCTGGGGCTGGTGCTGTATTCCTTGACGGTGTCTTTCGCCGTGGTGGACTGGGTCATGTCGCTCGATCCCCAATGGGGCTCGACCATCTATGGGCTCATCTTCATCGCCGGGCAGGGTTTGTCGGCATTGGCGTTTGGGGTTGTGATGCTGACGGTCTTTACGCGCTATAGCCCGTACCGCGAAATCGTCAAGCCGATGCAGTTCCACGATATCGGCAAATTGATGCTGGCGTTCGTCATGTTGTTCGCCTACTTCTCCTTTTCGCAGTGGCTCATCATCTGGGCGGGCAATCTGCCGGACGAGATTGGCTGGTATCTGCACCGCATACGCGGGGGATGGGGCGTGGTGGCGCTGATCATCATTCTGTTTCACTTTGCCCTGCCCTTCGCGCTGCTGCTGTCGCGCGAGCGCAAACGCGCTGGCAGCCGCCTGATTGGCCTGGCAATTTTTCTCATCTTCATGCGGCTGGTGGACATCTATTGGTACGTAGTACCGAACTTTGCCCACGAACACGAACACTTCTACCTCAGCCCCTGGTACATCGTCGCGCCCATTGCGGTGGGCGGATTGTGGCTAACCTACTTCTTCTACAACCTACGGCAGCGGCCATTGTTGCCGCTTTATGAACCGCAGATACCAAGCCTGTTGCACCAGAGGTCCCATGGCCACTGAAAATTCCAAATACGATCCTTTGCGGAATCCGGGGGTTGATTACGAACGCGCCGACTTAAGTGCGCGGGGAGTCGTGCTGTTCCTGGTGGGACTCCTGGTGGCCGGGGTTTTTATCGAGCTGGTCCTGTGGGGAATGTTCCGCTTTATGGCGAAGAGCGATGTCCTGTTCGCGCGACCTCAGCCCAATCCAATGATGAGCGCGCAAAAGCTTGCGCCCGCGCCTACCCCGCGATCCGTGCTGCAGAACAATCCGCCGGAAGACGTCATGATCTTTCCGGAACCGCGCCTGCAAACCGCCGATGCAGCTGATATGAACACGTTCCTTTACTCGGAGCAGAAGACCCTGAATCCGGATCAGCCGTTCATGGACCAGAGCGGGGCGGTCCACATCCCCATTTCGCAAGCCATGAAACTTATCGAGCAGCGAGGTTTGCCGGTGCGTCCCAACTCGCCGCCGCCGGATATCAACACGCAAACCGACGCGGGTAACACGAAGATGTTAAACGTCCAAGCTGGGCCGCTTGCGCCGGAGACATCCGGTGCGAAGGCAGAAGGTGAAAAGCCGTGAGAGCTGCGGGAAAAGGTCTTGCAACGGCCAGAAACAGCAGGTCCCTCCGCTCGGTCGGGATGACAAAAAATGTTGGGATGACACAAGAATGTCAGAATGACAAAAAAATGTTGGCATGACAAAAATGTCAGAGAATGACAAAAATGAGGGGACTTAACGGCACGGCTGAAGCCGTGCCCCTTCAAAACCGCGCTCCGCGCAGGAACTGGATTTAAAGCTGTGAAACGTTGGTTGCAGGAAATCTCGAAAGGATTGGCCATTCTGCTGGCAGCGGGCGCCTTCGCCGTTGCCCAGCCGCCTTCTTCTTTCCAGGACAAGAGCTCGAGTGCCGCTTCCCAGGTCAGCCCAGCCGACCTGTCGAACATTGGAATTGAGCAGCGACTCGACCAGCAGGTGCCGCTCGATTTGCAGTTTAAGGACGAAACGGGAAAGACGGTGCAACTCGGCGACTACTTCAAGTCGGGCCGGCCCGTTCTGTTGAACCTGGTGTACTACACCTGCCCCATGTTGTGCGGGGAAGAATTAGCGGGCGAGGCGAGCGCGCTTGGCGTCTTGCGATTTACTCCGGGGAACGAGTACGAAGTGGTATCGGTGAGCTTCAATCCAGACGAGACTCCCAAAGATGCGGCCGAAAAAAAACAGCTCTACATCGCGCGCATGAATGAGCATCGGGAGCGCAAGACCAACGGCGAGGGCTGGCATTTCCTGACCGGTCAGCAGCCCGAGATCAAACAACTGGCGGACGCGGTGGGCTTCCACTACCGCCGCGACGCGAGCACCGGACAGTTCATTCACGCCGCCGGCATCATGATCGTGACTCCGACCGGCAAGATCGCCCAGTACTACTACGGAGTCGAATTCTCTCCGAAAGACATTCGCCTCGGTTTGATCGAGGCTTCGCGCGACAAGATTGGCACCCTGGTCGACCAGGTGACGCTGTACTGCTACCACTACGATCCCAAAACCGGGCGATACGGCGCGGTGGTCACCAACATCATGCGGCTGGCAGGGGCCGCGACCATGCTGCTTCTCGGCGGCTTTCTCATCGTGATGTTCAGGCGGGAGTCGCACAGCAGCAAGAACGGAACAGGACGGGCCCGATAGATATGTGGAAGAACTTCCCACTTTTTCCGGAGCGTGCCTCGGCACTGGCATGGCAGGTGGACGGACTTTATTTTTTGCTGATCGCGGTATCGGCGTTTTTCACGCTGCTGATTTTTGCAGCGATCTTCTTCTTCGCAGTCAAGTACCGCCGTTCAGTCCATCCTCAGGCGGTGCAGATTGAAGGCTCGTTGCCGCTGGAACTGGCATGGACACTGATTCCTCTGGGAATCTGCATGATCTTTTTCGCCTGGGGTTCGCTGATCTACTTCCAGGAGGCCCGCCCGCCGAAGGATGCGATGGAGGTTTACGTCGTAGCCAAACAGTGGATGTGGAAATTCGAGTACGAGGACGGACAGCGCGACATCAACCAGCTGCACGTGCCAGTTGGCCGCGACGTCAAGATGATCATGAGTTCACAGGACGCGATCCACAGCTTCTTCGTGCCGGCATTTCGCATCAAGGCTGACGTGCTTCCCGGACGATTTACTACCACCTGGTTCCGTCCTACGAAGGTGGGAACTTATCACCTGTTCTGCTCGCAATATTGCGGCACGAACCACTCCGCCATGATCGGCCAGGTGATCGTGATGGACCCCGCCGCCTACCAGGCGTGGATGAGCGGCGGTGCGGGTAGCTCCTCGGGTTCGCTGGCAGCCAACGGGCAGCAGCTTTTCCAGCAACTGGGATGCGCGACCTGTCATCGCTCCGATACCCAGGGACGCGGTCCCAACCTGGTTGGCCTCTTCGGTAAGCCGGTGCTGCTGGATGACGGGCGCACCGTGATAGCCGACGAGAACTATATTCGTGAATCCATTCTCAATCCGGGCGCCAAGATCATTTCGGGTTTCAAGCCCATCATGCCCACCTTCCAGGGGCAGGTTTCGGAAGAGAACCTGATGGCGCTGGTGGCCTACGTCAAATCGCTGGCGCAAACGCAGCCAAAGGGAGAGGCGGGCGATGGTTCGTCCGTTCCGAATACGTCGAAGCTGCAATGAGGCATTAGACCTAAAGGTGTGACATGGCAACCGCTGTACAGACCGTCGAGCGCGAGAATTACCTGAATTCCAACTACGGCATCAAGTCGTGGCTGCTGACCACCGATCATAAGCGGATCGCGGTCCTGTATCTCATCTCGATCACCGCGATGTTCTGGCTGGGCGGATTCTTCGCCATGATGATCCGCCTGGAGTTGCTGACGCCCGCGGGTGACCTGGTCTCGTCCGACACCTACAACAAGCTGTTCACCATGCACGGAATCATCATGGTTTTCTTCTTCCTGATCCCGTCCGTGCCGGCGGTGATTGGCAACTTCCTGGTGCCCCTGATGGTCGGCGCCAAAGACCTGGCATTTCCCCGCGTGAATCTGCTGAGCTGGTATCTGTATATGGCGGGCGCCATCACGGCCCTGGTCGCCATGGTCACCGGCGGCGTGGACACCGGTTGGACCTTTTACACGCCATTCAGCACCACCTACTCCAACACCCATGTGATTGGAGCGGCCATCGGTATTTTCATCGCCGGATTTTCCTCCATCCTGACCGGGCTGAACTTCATTGTCACCATTCATCGTATGCGCGCGCCGGGCATGACGTGGCGCCGCCTGCCGCTGTTCTGCTGGTCGAATTACGCAGCCGCTATCATCATGGTGCTGGGCACTCCAGTCATCGCTATCACCCTGCTGCTGGTGGCGCTGGAGCGCGCTTTCCATATCGGCGTATTCAACCCGCAACTAGGCGGCGATCCTCTGCTGTTCCAGCACTTGTTCTGGTTCTATTCGCATCCCGCCGTTTACATCATGATTCTTCCCGGCATGGGCGTGATCAGCGAGATCGTCGCCTGCTTCTCGCGCAAGCGCGTCTTCGGTTATGAGTTCGTAGCCCTGGCCTCGATCGCGATTGCCGTCCTCGGCTTTTTGGTCTGGGCACACCACATGTTCGTCGCCGGAATCTCGGTTTATGCAGCTCTGGTGTTCTCGCTGTTGAGCTACCTGGTCGCCATCCCGTCGGCGGTCAAGGTTTTTAACTGGACCGCGACCATGTACAAGGGATCGATCAGCTACAACACGCCGATGCTCTATGCCTTCGGGTTCATCGGCTTGTTCACTGTCGGAGGGCTGACTGGCATTTTCCTGTCTTCGCTGGGCCTCGACGTGCACGTCCACGACACCTACTTTGTCATCGCGCACTTCCATTATGTAATGGTGGGTGGCATGGTGATGGCCTACATGGCGGGGCTGCACTTCTGGTGGCCCAAGATGACCGGCAAAATGTATCCCGAGGCCTGGGCCAAGTTGTCGGCGCTGCTGGTATTCGTCGGCTTCAACACGACCTTTTTCCCGCTGTTCATTCTTGGATATATGGGCTCGCCACGCCGCTACCATGCTTATCCGCCGGAATTTCAGGTGCTGAACGTGCTGTCGACGGCAGGCGCCTCCATCCTGGCCGTGGGCTACGTCTTACCCATGATCTACTTCGTTTGGTCGCTGCGTTACGGAAAGGACGCTGGTCCGAATCCCTGGAACGCGACAGGACTGGAGTGGATGACCTCCTCGCCTCCGCCGACCCACAACTTCGACGAGACCCCGGTTGTGACTTGGGAAGCTTACGACTACGAACATCAACCGCAGGAGGAGATCACCGTTGGCCACTAGCGATATGGGCGATATTCAAGTCGCTGAGCGCGCGCTGCAACACCACTTTGCCGACATGGAGCAGCAGCGGGACACCGCTTCCTTTGGGATGTGGATGTTCCTGCTGACCGAAATCATGTTTTTCGGCGGGCTGTTCTGTGCGTATCTGGTGTATCGCGCTTCCTATTACCATGCGTTCGTCGAGGGCAGCCAGAAGATGAACATCACTCTGGGCGCGACCAACACGGCGGTGCTGATTTGCAGTTCGCTGACCATGGCGCTCGGGGTACGGGCGGCGCAGATGGGCAAACCCAAGCTCATGGTTATCTTGCTCCTCGTCACCATCCTCTTCGGTTTTGGGTTTCTTGGGATCAAGGCGGTGGAGTACCACGAGCACTGGGTGAATCACGAATTTCCCGGACCGAGCTTCCATTTCGAAACCGGCGACCCGGCACATCCTGCGACCGATCCCCAGCATACTGAGATCTACTTCTCCCTGTACTGGGCAATGACGGGATTGCACGCATTGCACATGGTGATCGGAATAGGTCTGGTGGCGTGGCTGGTCATTGCGGGCTTGATGGGCGCCTACACTCCGCACTATTACAACCCGGTCGAAAACGTCGGACTGTACTGGCACTTTGTTGACTTGGTGTGGATTTATCTTTTTCCGATGCTCTACCTGATCAGCAAGAAACACGGCGGCTAACGAGGAAGCACATGGCAGAACACAAGGAAGAAACGGGCCCAGTGGGCCACATTGCACCAGCGAAATTGTACGTGGCAATTTGGGCCATTTTGACGGCGCTCACGCTCACCACGGTCCTGGTATCGCTGGTCGATATCGGGCCCTTGAACGTGGTTGCGGCGCTGGTCATCGCGACTATCAAAGGGACCCTGGTGGTCCTGTTCTTCATGCATCTCCGTTACAGCCCGAAGTTGACCATGGCGACCGTCGTCGCTGCCATGTTCTGGCTCTTCCTGCTGCTTTCGCTCACCATGACCGATTACCTGACCCGCGCCTGGCCCACCAATCTGGGCCATTGAACGATGCGCATTTGACTGGCGCTTCGCCTGAACAGGCTGCGGGAAAAATCGGTCGGAGGCTGCTTTGAAGGGGCGCACCTTCAGGTGCGCCGTTAAGGTTCTTATTTTTGTCATCACGAGCGGGCTTCAGCCCGCGAGGGATCTGCTTTACTTCCGGTGTACGCGGCCTCGGGTTTCATCATCCTGTAACAGAGTTATGTGACTGTATGGTTGTGATACCGACACATGACAGTGCATCGCCTACCCTCGGCTACAATACAGCCGTGAAGCAAACCATCTTTGCCGTGGAAGACGACACGGATATTTCCCGGCTGGTCAGCCACCACCTGGAGGCCGCCGGATACGGTGTCCGCACGTTTGCCGCAACTGCGGGCGTGATCGCGGAGGCCGAGAAACAAGCCCCGGCGCTTTTCCTTTTGGACATCATGGTTCCCGGAGGAGACGGACTGGAGCTTTGCCGCCGCATTCGCCAGACTTCCGCGCTGGCCATGGTCCCGGTCATCTTCCTGACCGCCAAGACCAGCGAGGCCGACCGGGTTATGGGGCTGGAACTGGGCGCCGACGACTATGTTCTGAAACCGTTCAGCCCCCGCGAACTGGTGGCGCGGGTGCGGGCCGTGCTGCGTCGATTTGAACGTCCGCTGGCGCCTGCCATTGTGAAAGCCGGCGATATCGAGATTGACAGCGGCGCCATGACCCTGACGGTGCGTGGGCAACTGACGCAGACTACGGCGACCGAGTTCCGGTTGCTGGAATATCTGGCCCGCCATCCCGGGAGGGTATTCACGCGCGACCAGGTGCTCGACGCGGTGTGGCGCGACACCCACTACGTTACCCCGCGCTCGGTGGACGTGTATGTGCGCCGCATCCGCGAGAAAATAGAAGAGAATCCCGACGAGCCGCGTTATCTTAGGACGGTACGGGGAGCGGGCTACCGCTTCGAGATTCCTAAGTCGTGACGAGCCATTCGTGAAGAACAGGATCTTCCTGAAGTTGTATCTCGCGGCGCTGTTGATCATCGTCGCTTGCACCCTCACCATGGCTGTACTCCTGCGCCATGCCTGGGTGGGAATGCTGCGCGGCCAGATTGAGACCTCGTTACGGCAAAAGACCCTGATGTTTGCTTCCCGCGTCGCGGAAGCTCCCCCGGCGTCGCTCCGACAAATTACCAAGCAGGCCGCCGACGCCGCCGACGCGCGGGTGACCGTGATTGACTCCTCGGGCAAAGTGCTGGCCGACTCCGAGGCAAATCCCGACGAGATGGAGAACCATGCCACCCGGTCGGAGTTCATCGCCGCCTTGCACGGCCAGGTGGGAAGCTCCACGCGCTTGAGCCACACCATTGGAGTGGAATTGCTGTACGTAGCGGCCCCGGTTCCCGGAGGAGCCGTGCGCCTGGCTTATCCCTTGTCAATGGTCCGCGAGGCCAATCGCCACATCGGGCGCGATCTGCTGGAAGCGGCGCTGGTCGCGGCGCTTATCGCCATGCTGCTTGCGATTGTGGCGACGTACTCCATCAGCCGCAGGCTGGTCCGCATCACCGCCTTCGCCGAACGTATCGCAGCGGGTGACCTTTCGGCGCGCATTCAGGAGGAGTCGAGTGACGAAATTGCGCACGTCGCCGCCGCGCTCGATAAGACAGCGCGCAAATTAGAGGAGGGATTCCGCGCCCTTGAGAACAGCCGCCAGACGCTGGAAGCCCTGCTGAACTCGATGCAGGAAGCTGTGATTGCGGTGGCCCAGGACGGGCGCGTGCTGTGGGCCAACCAGCGCATGGAACGCCTGCTGCCGGGTGGACTGCGCTTGGGAGCGCCGCTGGTGCAATCGTTGCGCGACCCTGAGATCCTTACGGCGGTGCAATACGCGCTCGACAAGCGTGACGTAACCGTGGCGAATGCCGCCAAGATTTTTTCGGGACGTATCTTCGACGTTACCGCTGCGCCTATGCCTGGAGGCGGTGCGGTTGCGGTGCTGCATGATCAGACGGAAGTTGAGAGGGTGGAGAAAACACGGCGCGATTTCATTGCCAATGTCTCGCACGAGCTACGCACCCCGCTAACTTCCATCCAGGGTTATTCCGAAACTTTGCTCGACAACCCCGATCTGGGAGAGGGCGTGCGCGATTTTTTGGAGATTATCCGCAAGAATGCCATGCGCATGGCCCGGCTCACCGAGGACTTGCTGGTCCTGGCGCGGGTCGAGTCCGGGGAGCAGAAACTAAATCTCCAACCGGCCACGCCGCGCGAGTTGCTGGAAGATGCAGTGCAGACGTTTAAAGACCGCGCCGCCAGCCGTGGCATCGAGCTGTCGTTGATGAATACGGCAACTTCCGCCGTCGCGGTCGATCGCGATGCCATTCATCAGGTGCTTTCTAACCTGATTGACAATGCGCTGAAGTACGGTGACGGGGGCGGGAAGGTCCTGGTGGGGGCGTGTGAGGCCGAGGACGGCGTGCAATTCTACGTTCGCGATTTCGGTTCCGGCATCTCCAGCGAACATCTGCCGCGGCTGTTTGAGCGCTTCTACCGGGTGGACAAAGCGCGTTCGCACGAATCAGGAGGCACCGGCCTGGGCTTGGCCATCGCCAAACATGTTGTGCGCGCCCACTCCGGAACGATTCATGTGGAGAGTGAACTGAATCACGGTTCCACCTTCTACTTCACCTTGCCTCGTCAGCCTGCACCGGTCAGCGCCTAGCGGAACTGGCGTATGCAATTTGAATACGCCTGCCTGTGAATTCAAGCGAACTTCATGGGGCTTTCATCGAGAATTAACAATCGCTATTTATTCTTCGCGCATCACTCGCATACTCACCTGCTGATGGCTGGTGCCGGGTCAGCGCGGACGTGTCGGGTCGGGTATAGCATTGAGACATCCCATCATGAGTTCGCCAGAATTGGTCTCGCCCAGCCCGGATATGATCTGCGCAGAGTTGCGGGAACAGACCCTGCAGGCTTGTCGTGTGGCCCGCATTGCAGCCGGCATTGTCGCCGAGGGAATCGCCACCGGCGTGCCTTCTCTGTCGGACGGGGTCCGCGAGCGCGAGAAAGAACTCGACACGCTCGATCGCCTCATTGATCAGGGCGTGACCTCGATCATCACCAAGGTGGACGAAGTACATGCGCGCGAACTGCTGGCGTGCCTTAAATTCATCATTGACCTGGAGCGCATCGGCGATCTCCTGCTGAACTGTAGCAATCGCGCCGCCGCAGTGGGCAGCCGCATCGAACTGCAGGACATCCGCGATCTCACCATAATGGCGTCGCGACTGGAGAAAATGCTCGGCGATGTGCACGATGCTTTCAGGGAACGCGATCTCAATCGCGCGCTGACGGTGCTGCGTTCCGACGCAGAACTCGATCGCCTGCGCAACCTGGTTTTTCTTCGGCACATTGAAAACCACGATGGCGCTCCCCGCCAGGAGAGCTTCCATGTGCTGTTTATGACGCAGTCCTTGGAGCGTGCCGGCGACCATGCCAAGAATCTGGCTGAGGAAGTTTGCCATCTGGTGAGCGGGCACAGCGTCCGCCACGTCTTGCGCACCTACGACAAGCCCATGGAGCAGATGTTCATCGAAGACCTGAAGCGACGTCAGGGGAGCGCGAAGTAAGGCACTGGAGCCAGGTCCTGGTAGCCGAACTGTTGAGGGCGATGGAACGCCGGCACCGGGACTGACCATCGAGCGGAGGTTCACGCGAAATTTATCCCCATGTAACGGAGTTGTAACAATCCGAAGGTAAAACCAACTAGGTACTCATCTCTGGCCAATCTCAGGAGGAAACTACGTGATTCGCTCTTTCAGGGTGCTCCTCTGCATCGCTGTGCTGGTGAGCTGCGCCTTTGCGCAGACGAGACTTAACGGGGCCGGCGCCACCTTTCCCTACCCCATCTATTCCAAATGGTTTAACGAGTATCACAACCAACATTCGGACATCGAGATCAATTACCAGTCGATTGGCAGCGGCGGCGGCATTCGCCAAGTCCAGGCCGGAACCGTGGACTTCGGCGCCAGCGACGGCCCCATGACCGATCAGCAGATCGCGGAATCCAAGGTCAAGGTGCTGCACGTTCCGACCGTGCTCGGTTCGGTCGTGCCTGCCTACAACATCCCCGGGGTGAGTGGCGAGGTGAAGTTTACTCCCGACGCCCTGGCCGGAATCTTCCTGGGTAAGATTACCAAGTGGAACGACAAGGCGATCACGTCAGCGAATCCAGGGGTGAATCTTCCCGACCAGAGCATCACGGTTGCGCATCGCTCCGATGGCAGCGGTACGACGTACATCTTCACCGATTACCTTTCGAAAGTTAGTCCCGATTGGAAGAACAATGTCGGCAAAGGCACCTCGGTGAAGTGGCCGGTAGGAATCGGCGGCAAAGGAAATGAAGGCGTGGCCGGTTCCATACGTCAGTTGCCCGGTTCCATCGGCTACATCGAGCTGATTTACGCGCTGCAGAACAAGATTCCGTACGGCAGCGTGCAGAACTCCTCCAAGAATTTCATCAAGGCCAGCCTGGACTCGACCACGGCGGCCGCAGTGGGGGTGAAGATGCCGGCTGATTTCCGGGTGTCGATCACCAATCCTCCCGGCAAGGATGCTTATCCTATTGCCAGTTTCACCTGGCTGCTGGTTCCGACCAGTCCCACAGATGCCAACAAGGGGAAGATCCTGAAGGACTATCTCTTCTGGATGCTGGACAAGGGCCAGACCATGACTCAGGCGCTGTCTTACGCTCCCCTGCCTTCGCAGGTGGTGGAGATGGAAAAGGCCGCCATTACCAAACAGGTCAAGCCTTGAGCGCTTCATCTACCTGATAGCAATGCGCCAACTCCCCCAGCTTCCCGCGGGAGTTGGCGTTCTCGCAAGCGTGGCCCTGTAACGCTCCTGTAACACATGTCTGATAGCGTGGACCCGATGAATCCGACCGAACCGCTGGGAAAGCTCCAGAAGCCTGCGACCGCGATTCCGTCCATGGCGCAGGTGAGTAAGGAGCGGAGGACGGCAGCTTCCACCGTCCTGCAGAAGATTCGCACCAGCCATCCGCGCGCCAGCCGCATTCCTGACACCGTGTTTGCCGTGATCATTCTTCTCAGCGCGATTTCCGTCTTTGCGATTGTGGTGCTGGTGGCGTGGCAGTTGATCGACAAGTCGCGCTTGTCGCTCCACCAATTCGGAATCGGCTTCTTCTACGGGCACGACTGGGACCCGGTGGCGGGCAGCTTCGGCGCAATGCCGTTCATCTACGGCACGCTGGTTTCGTCGTTCCTGGCGCTGCTGATGGCGGTGCCGCTGTCGATTGGAGTGGCCGTGTACGTCACCGAGATGTGCCCGCAGCGGCTGCGCGCCATCATCTCGTTTCTGGTGGAATTGCTGGCGGCGATTCCCAGCGTGATCTATGGCTTGTGGGGAATCTTCGTGCTGGCTCCGCTGCTGCGCGAATATGTCGAGCCTTTCCTGGCGCGGACTCTGGGCTGGACCGGACTGTTCACCGGCCCGATGTACGGTTTGGGTATGCTGGCGGCCGGCATCATCATGGCGATCATGGTAGTGCCGGTGATTGCCTCGATTACGCGCGAGGTGATGACCGCGGTCCCGCAGAACCAGCGTGAAGCCGTGCTGGCGCTGGGCGCCACCCGCTGGGAGATGATCCGCATGGGCGTTCTCCGCAATGCGCGCATCGGTATCGTGGGCGGTGTCATCCTCGGACTGGGGCGCGCGCTGGGCGAAACCATGGCGGTTACCATGGTGATCGGCAACCGTCCCGAGATCGCGAAGTCGCTGTTCGCGCCGGGCTACACCATGGCCAGCGTGATTGCCAACGAATTCACCGAGGCCACCGGCGATTTGTACCTGAGCGCGCTGGTGGAGATCGGGCTGGCGCTGTTTATCGTGACTCTCATCGTCAACGCCCTGGCTCGGCTGCTGGTGTGGAGCATCACCGGCGGGACTGCGAGGGTACGTGCCTAATCTGTCCGCACAGTCAGCACCGCAGCAGGTCGGCCTGGTACGGCGTCTTACCAACGCAGGAGCGACAACGTTCGCGGTTGCTGCCGCCATCCTGGTGCTGGTTCCGCTTTTGGCCATCTTCGCTTACCTGGTTATCAAGGGAATCGGCTCCGTCAATTGGGCTTTTCTTACGCAGACGCCGAAACCTCCGGGCGAGGTGGGCGGCGGCATGGCCAATGCTATCGTTGGCACCGGAATCATCCTGGCGGTGGCTAGCGTCATCGGGGTGCCCCTGGGTATCGGCTCGGGCATCTACCTGGCGGAATATGGCCGCAATCGCTTTGGCGACCTGGTGCGATTTACCGCCGACGTGCTGAATGGGGTGCCGTCGATCGTTATCGGCATTGCCGCGTATTCGCTGGTGGTGGTCCCACAGAAGCACTTCTCGGCATTTTCTGGTGGCGTGGCCCTGGGAATCATGATGATTCCCACGGTCGCGCGCGCCACGGAAGAAATGCTGCTGATGGTGCCCAACGTGGTCCGTGAGGCCGCCTATGGACTGGGCATTCCCAAGTGGCGCACCACCCTCTCGATCTCGCTGCGCACCGCTTCTGCTGGAGTGATCACCGGCTGTATGCTGGCATTTGCCCGTGTAGCGGGAGAAACGGCTCCCCTGCTGTTTACCGCTTTTGGAAATCAGTTTTGGAACTTGAAATTGAATCAGCCCACGGCGGCGCTCTCGTTGCAGGTTTTTACCTACGCCATTTCGCCCTATGACGATTGGCACAAGCAGGCGTGGGCCGGAGCGCTGATCCTGATCGTCTTGATCGTGGGCGCGGTGGCGGCCGTCCGCATCACCACCAGCCGCGGAATGATGAAGGGAGCGTAAAGCTCGAATGGGTGTTGGAATCGAAGTGCGTGGACTGAACGCCTGGTATGGCAAAAACCAGTCGCTGCACTCCATCGACATGACGGTGGCTGCCAACCACGTGACCGCGGTCATCGGCCCCTCGGGATGTGGCAAGAGCACCTACGTGCGCTGCCTCAATCGCATGCACGAAACCATTCCGGAAGCCCGCGCCGAAGGCTCGGTCAAAGTAGGCGAGATGGATGTTTATGGCAGCGGCTCCGATCCGGTCGAGGTGCGGCGGCGCATTGGCATGGTCTTCCAGAAGCCGAATCCGTTTCCCACCATGTCGATCTACGATAATGTTGCGGCGGGCCTGAAGCTGAACGGCTTTCGCAACCGCAAACAAATGAACGAACTGGTAGAACGTTCGCTGAAGCTGGCGGCCTTGTGGGAAGAAGTGAAGGACTCTTTGCACAAGAAGTCGGGGGCGAGCCTGTCGGGCGGGCAACAACAACGGCTGTGCATCGCGCGCGCCCTGGCGGTCGAGCCCGAAGTGCTGTTGATGGACGAGCCGGCCTCGGCCTTGGATCCCATCTCGACTAGCAAGATCGAAGAATTGATTTTTCAGTTGAAGCAGCACTATACCGTGGTCATCGTGACCCATAATATGCAGCAGGCCGCGCGCGTGGCCGAGTTTACCGGCTTTTTCCTCATGGGGAGCCTCATCGAGTACGACAAGACGGAAAAGATCTTTACCACCCCCGCCGACAAGCGGACGGAAGACTACATTACAGGCAGGTTTGGATAATGCGCAGCCGCTTCCAGCAGGGACTGGACGAACTGAAAGAAAAACTGTTGCGGATGGGAGGCCTTGCCGAGCAGGCCATCGATCGCGCGACCGAAGCTTACCGTACCCGCGACAGCAAGTATTGCCAGATGGTGCTGGCCGGGGAAAATGCCATCAATGAAGCCGAACGCGAGATCGATGAACTCTCACTCGACCTGCTGGCCATGCAGCAGCCCATGGCGGTCGATCTGCGCTTCATCCTCGCGGTGCTGAAGATCAACGCCGACTTGGAGCGCGTGGGTGACCAGGCGGTGAACATTGCGCAACGGGTGCTCGACCTGATCAGCGAACCCGAGGTGCAGTTGCCCGTGGATATTCCGCGCATGGCCGACAGCGTCAGCACCATGGTGCAACGCGCGCTCGAGGCCTTCCTCGACGGCAAAGCCGAGGTTGCCGAAGCCGTTCTCCAGATGGACGGCATCGTGGACCGTATGAAAGATGAAGCCTTTATTGTGCTGGTCCAGAAGATGCACAACGAACCCGCCGTGACGCGCCCGGCGCTCAACGTATTGCTCATCTCGCGCAATCTGGAGCGCATCGCCGACCACGCCACCAATATCGCCGAAGACGTGATTTTCTGGGTGCGCGGCGCCGACGTGCGCCATGGCGGCGCTCACTACCGGCAATAAATTCCGACGGCGGTGGTTGACATCACCGTCCATATTCACGATATTGAGCTGAAAGGGGTCAGCCTGCATCTAAGCCAGTAGACACTCTGGCAAATTGAGACTGCCGAAAGGGAAGCGAATGAAGAAAACGCGGGGCACGGCCGTGTTTCTACTGGTTGCACTCAATTGTTTTGCCTGGCAATTGACGCTGCCCCTAGGGGGATCGTCTTCTTCCGACACCGGGCGTAAGGAAACTCGCGTCACCACGCGCACTCTTACCGGCGTGGTGCTCGCCAAGAACGACGCTCCCGTGAGCAATGCTGTGGTCTATCTAAAGAACATGAAGTCGCTGGCGGTGAAAACCGTTATCGCCGGCAATGACGGCTCCTATCGCTTTCCTGAGATCTCGCCCAATGTGGATTATGAGGTCTATGCGCAGCGCGAGGGCAAAAAGAGTGACACGAAAACCTTGAGCCAGTTCGACGATCGGCAGAAGGCCAACATCGTTTTGCGGATCAAGTAGGGAAGAAGCTATCAGCCGTCAGCTATCAGCTTTCTGTGAACTTCGCTCTTCGCTTTTCGCTCTTCGCTTTTCGCCCTTGCGCTCTTCGCCCTTGCGCCCTTCGCTTTTCGCCCTTGCGCTTTTCGCCCCTGCGCCCTTCGCTTTTCGCCCTTGCGCTTTTCGCCCCTGCGCCCTTCGCTTTTCACTAGAGAATGAACCGAATTTTGTTTGTCATCCTGAGCGGAGGCGGCGCCGGGTTTGCGCCGCCGGAGTCGAAGGATCTGCGGTTACCTGGCTGGGCCGCGAATAATGTCATTCAGCACGATCGGCTTGCCCCACTCTTCCGACAAGTCTTGCCAGGTCGGATTCTCGGATTCGATCAACTGAATTTTCTTCTCTCTCCGCCAGCCCTTGAGTTGCTTCTCGCGCGCGATCGCAGCGCGCATATCGCCGAAGATCTGGTACCACACCAAGCGGTCAACGTTGTACCGTGCAGTAAAGCCCTCGAAGGCGTGTTCCCTGTGTTGACTCCCACGTAGAACTGGTGCGACCGGCTGGCGAGAATGTAGGTCGCATATCGATGTTCTCTCACATCCCCATCGTTTCACTCATACGCTCTTCGCATCTGTGCGCCAGCTCACAACGCACGGTAACCGCAGATCCTTCGACTCCGGCGGCGCAAACCCGGCGCCGCCTGCGCTCAGGATGACAATTCGTAGAAACAGAATGCTGATGGCCCACCACCGCCCAGTTAACAATCGAACAGCGAGGAGCCCGGGTAAACTGCCGATTTGTCATCCTGGTGTCTCTGTGGTGAAATGATTTTCAACGGAGTGAAAAGGCCGCCATCGTTGGCGGCCTTCGCAGTTTCAATTCCGTCGCACTAGTTGTTTTCGCTGCTGGCGCGCTTCCACGACATGAACTCGCCAATCGTCGAGCCAGTGCCGGAAGAGGTGGCCGCCGGAGCTTTGTAGGTCTCGACATCGCGGCGCGTGGCCTCTTCGCCACCCACGGCACGAATGCTGAGTCCCACTTTCTTTTCGGCAGGGTTCATCTTAATGATCTTGAACTCGAACTCCTGACTGGGTTCCAGCTTGATGGGCTGGCCATGAGCGTCCGCCGCTTCCGAGTTGTGGCACAGGCCCTCGATCCCATCGGCAATCTCGACGAAGGCGCCGAAGCTCGCCAGGCGCAGCACCTTGCCGTGGATGACATCACCCACGCGATGCTGCTCGAAGAAGGTGTCCCAGATATCGGGCTGAAGCTGCTTCACGCCCAGTGACAGGCGGCGCTGGTCGGGCTCAATGGCCAGTACGATGGTCTTCACCTTGTCGCCCTTCTTCAGCACTTCGGAAGGATGCTTCACGCGCCGGGTCCAACTCAGGTTGCTGACGTGGACCAGTCCGTCGATTCCGTCTTCGATTTCGATGAAGGCGCCGAAGTCGGTCAAGTTGCGGACTTTGCCTTCCACCACCGCGCCCACCGGAAACTTCTCGTGCAGACTCTCCCAGGGGTTCGATTCCAGTTGCTTCAGACCGAGGCTGATGCGGCGCTCCTGCGGATTTACGTTCAGCACCACAGCCTCGACCTGGTCGTTGACATTGACCAGTTTGGAGGGGTGCTTCATGCGCTTGGACCAGGTCATCTCGCTGACGTGTACCAGTCCTTCGATGCCCTGTTCCAGCTCGACGAAGGCGCCGTAGTCGGTCACGCTGATGACGCGGCCGTGTACATGCGCGCCGATGGGATAACGCTCGGCTGCGTCCAGCCAGGGATCCGGCGTGAGCTGTTTGAAGCCCAGCGATACGCGCTGCTTTTCGCGGTCGAACTTCAGCACCTTCACCTGGATCTGGTCGCCCACTTGCACCAGGTCGCGCGGGTGGGTCAGGCGGCCCCAGGACATATCAGTGATGTGCAGCAGTCCGTCAATGCCTCCCAGATCGACGAAGGCGCCGTAGTCGGTCAGGTTCTTGACCGTGCCGGTGAGAATGCCGTCTTCATGCAACTGATCCAGGGTCTTGGTGCGCTTCTCCGACTGCTCTTCTTCCAGCAACTGTTTGCGGGAGGCGACAATGTTGCCGCGCTTCTTGTTCAGCTTGATGATGCGGACCTCGATCTCATGGCCCTTCAGGCCGTCGAGATTACGCACGGGGCGCAGATCAACCTGCGAACCCGGGAGGAAGGCGCGAGCGCCCAGAATGTCGACCGTCAGGCCTCCCTTGATGCGATCGATGACCCGGGCCTTGACCGAAGCCTTGTCGGTATAGGCCTTCTCAATCTCGTCCCACGCGTGCAAACGCTGTGCCTTGTCGTGTGAGAGATGGATGTAGCCTTCCTCGGTGTGGCCGGGCTCGCGCATGACCGCGATTTCGTCGCCGCGCTTAACGGTAACGTTGCCGTCGGAGTCGGTAAACTCCGCGACCTGCACCACGCCCTCGGATTTGTAGCCGATGTCCACGACCACGTATTGCGCCGTGACCTTCAGCACCGTGCCGGTAACGATCTGTTCTTCGTTCAGCGCGGCTTCGGTCTGGGCTTGTTCCTGCTCGAAGGTTTCAAGGGCGGTGGCGAAATCTTCCATGGTCGGTTCTTTTTCGGAGCGAGGAACGGCTGCAGCGGTGCTCGCGGCAGGTTGAGAACTGGGCTCGAAGGCTTGCTCGATGTGAGGCTGCTCGGAAGGAGTGCTGGGCTCGATTGCCTGCTGGGTTTGCGGCTGCTCAGGAGCGCCGGAGTCTTCGGTCTGGGTGGTCGGGGCGTTGGGGACTTCTTCGAAAGACATGTGGTTGCGTATGTACACTCGCGCGTTTTGAAAACACGCAGAGAGCCTTAATAAGAAATAAGAACGGACTGCTGGTTTGAATCTTCAGGTGTGATTGCCCGCCAATAGCGAGTTTGGACAACCCAGCGGTCGAATCCCATGGAGCGAGCTTCGCTGCCATGGAACTCTTCGAATATAACAACCGTGCGCAGCAGTGTCAAACTTGTAAGTTCAATATTCGCACCGATTTTACAAGCTTTTTCAGGATAATTAATCTCCCTGTCAAGTTCTTCCGACACCGGCCACTGTGACGTCGATGCGCGGACGGTTGGGGGAGGCTATGACAGTTTGGTACTCTGCTCGTGGTATGGATTATCTGTGGACCCCGTGGCGTTACTCGTACCTCACTGCCGGCGAGGCGGCGGCTTGCATCTTCTGCGAATTGTTGCGCTCCGGCGACGACCAAAAGTCGCTGATTGTATACCGTGGCAAGCATAACTTCGTCATCCTGAATGCCTTCCCGTACACCTCGGGACACGCTATGATCGTGCCCTACGAGCATGTCAACCGTCTGCATAAGCTTCCGTCCCCGGCGGCGACTGAAATGATGGCCTTGTCGCAGCGCCTGGAAGTGGCCCTCATCGAACTCTATCGCCCGGATGGAGTAAATGTCGGAATGAATATTGGCAAAGCGGCGGGCGCGGGCATCGCCGAGCACATTCACATGCACGTTCTGCCGCGCTGGGTCGCCGACGCCAACTTCATGACCGTAATTGGCGAGACGCGCGTGTTGCCGGAGTCGCTGGAAACCACGTATCAGCGGCTGAAGTCAAAGTTCTGATGGCTGTCAGCTATCAGCTATTAAATCGAGTTTTGCCGCGGCGACACTGGTTTGCTGTTAGCTGACGGTTGTTAGATATCAGCTTTCAGCATTAAATCGAGCCGCGTAGCGGCGAAACTGATTAGCCCACCGCGGAAACGGTGGGAAAGCTTGCAAATTTCCACGCGAGCCCCTTCCGGGGCGTCACACCAACCGAGGCTAGGGCTTCACTTGGCCTTCATTACCTCGAGAATGCGGTCGAAGTCCTCCAGGGACGAGTACTCGATCAGGATCTTGCCTTTGCCATTGCGGTCGGTAATGGCGACCCGGACGCCCAGCGCTCGTTGCAGCTCTTGCTCGGCTTCTTTGACGTTTGGGTCCACGATTCGGACCTTTTCGGCCTTTTCCGGGGGGTGAACCAGATTAGTAACCGCCTGCTCGGTCTGGCGAACCGAAAGCGAAAGCGCGAGGACGCGCCGGGCCAGCTTCTCGATGGCTTCGGGCGACTCCAGCGCCATCAGCACCTTGGCGTGCCCGAAGCTGAGCTCGCCCTGGTCGAGCATGGCCTGCACGCTGGGCGGCAGCTTCAACAGGCGCAGGAAGTTGGCCACCGAGGAGCGTTCCTTGCCGGTGCGCTGCGCCATCTGCTCCTGGGTGAGGCCGAACTCGCGCGACAGCCGGTCATAGCCGCGGGCCTCCTCCATGGGGGTCAGGTCCAGGCGCTGCAGGTTTTCCACGATGGTCATCTCCATGGCCTGCTCGTTGGAAACCGGGCGCACCACCGCGGGGATGGTTTGATGGTGGAGCATGCGCGCAGCTTCGCAGCGGCGCTCGCCGGCAATGACCTGATAGCGTCCGCCTGCTACCGGCCGCACCACGATGGGCTGCAGCACGCCTACGGCTTGAATGGAAGCGGCCAGCTCGTTGAGCGCGGCCGGGTCGAGAGAAACGGTGCGCGTCTGGTAAGGGTTGCGGTCGAGGTGGTCGAGCGGAATCTGCCGCAGCACCTCGCCGGGGCGATCGCTCGGCGCTGCGGTGTACGCAGCGGGCGAAACCGCGGTCGAAGCATGAGGCACGTGCAGCGGCGGAAGCAGGGTCTCCAAGCCGCGGCCAAGAACTTTGCGCTTTTCGGTCATGGGAAGTCCTTAGCATATAGCAAGTCGCAACTGGCGGAAGGTATTTTTGTTCGCGGCGAACGCGGCCATAAAGCGCCGCTCTAACCCGGCTCGCAGGATACAGGCGTTGGGACCGTCCTCGCCGCAGAGAAACCGGGAAGCGCAATAACAAAGCCGGACGATTTGTCCGGCTTCTGGTGCCCAGGAAGACCTTAGCGGAGGTTGCGGCTAACCGGGACCGAAGCCGGCTCCGTCGCGTGCTGGCTCACCAGGTATGCAATGCCAAAGAAGGCCGCACAGAACAGCAGGTCGGAGACAACTTCCGCGCGGAAGAATGGCAAGCCGGCAACGTAGCACGTCAGCAGGCCGTTGAAGCTCTTGGGATACATGTCGCGCCAGACCATCCACACCGCGAAGTTGCTGATCAGGAAAAACGAAACCGAAGCGGTCAAGGAAGCGGCGCCGATGCGCAGCGCAGAGAAGCCCTTGATCAGCACTCCTCCCAGCAGCAGCATGGCCGCATACCACGCCCAAGTGACGAAATGGTCGGCGGTGAGCGGATAGGCGTAGGTCACCCGCGTGAGATAGACGTCGGAAGCGACCAGCAGGGCCACCGGAATCCACATCTGCTTGCGGGGCATGCGCGCCCCGAAAAACAGCAGGGCGGCGGCCACAGGCGTGAAGCTGAAAGGCATCGCGAAAAACCGCAGGTGCACGGCCACGGCAACAAGTACGAAGACATACGCCAGCATGTTCACCTCAACCCTTTGATTCTGTACGTCGCGTCGCCGTCCGTCAAGGGCAGTTAGCATGTAACGACAAATTATGGCGGAATCACTGCCGATCAGGCCCGTGCTCCAGGCTGTCCACCGTCGGCGAGCGGCTGGAGTTCATCCCCTGCTGCAGCACGCTGAGGCCGGGGCTGAGCACGACATAGCCGCCCAACGGCGTTCTGCCCCGCATCTCCGGGAAGGTGTAGCGCAGGTCCTTGA
Source organism: Candidatus Korobacteraceae bacterium (assembly GCA_049522855.1). GTDB lineage: Bacteria > Acidobacteriota > Terriglobia > Terriglobales > Acidobacteriaceae > Bog-257. The sequence goes on along the minus strand of JBEKNL010000009.1, from coordinate 46,892 downwards.
ACTCAGCGAGATAGCCGCTGCTCTCGCCCTGAAATTCCTGTACTTCCACGATGGGAAATACCGCCCAATCCAGATACACCTGCCCAAAGTACGAAGATTTTGCCGCGCGGCTGGCGTCGGTTTCAGGCGGCTTGTAAAAGATCAGGGCGCGCGAGTCATCGACCTCCGGCGCCAGCGAATTCACCGGAACGGTTTCAAGAAACTCGGCAGTCTCGACCACGCCATGCCAGCGGAATGGATTGATCATGTAGGGATACGCGGCCAGCCGCAACGGCGGGGCCCCGTGGTAGAGGAACGAGTTCATGGCGGTGACGGCGCGGCGATGCTGATGGTCGCGGACGCCCCAAATGAGCACCAGGCATACCAATGCGAAGATCGCTCCCGCACGGCCTCGCGGGCCTTTGCTGCGCGCGCCAATTTCCTGGTTGATCAGTCCGAATAGCGAAGGCAGAACCAGCCCGGCGATGAGCGCAACCAGCATGACGGGCTCGATGATGGCAACGATGTCCCAGGAGTACCAGCGGAAGTCGAACGGTTCGAACAGGCGAATGCCGTACGCCGTCGTGTAGTCCAGCAGTAAATGGCTGAGAGCGGCCACCACGGCGCAGAAGTAGAGATATCCCCAGCGGATGGGCAACAGCGGCGGGGCCTCGGGGGAGCGCGCTCGAGGTGGCCGGAGCCGCAGCTTTAGCCGATGGCCGAGATACACGAAGACCAGCACCGCGGCCGCGATCAACGGCACACCCACGAAGCTGTGCGTGATGCCACGATGATGCTGCAGAGCGGCGATGGAGCCTTTGAATTCCCACAACACGTCAATGTCAGCAGCCTCAGCAGCCAGCACCATCGTCAGCGTTGTGAGGGCGCTTTTACGGTTGAAGCCGGCGCGTCCCATACACGCGCCAGTCAGCAAATGAGTGAGAGGATCCAAATCTTTCCCCGGTTGGTTCTCGGCACAGCAAGAGAGCTATTGTACGCAGGCGCGAGCTGGATTGGATGCAGAGCCTACTCGTCGCGCGGCGGGTGGGCATCGTCATGCACGGTTTTGCCCGCCAGCAGATCGAGTGCGTGAGGCAGAATCTCGATCACAGCCAGCAGCGACTCCGATGCTCCGGTTGGGCTGCCCGGCAAGTTGAGGATGAGCGTGCGCTCACGAACACCGCAAACCCCGCGGCTCAGAATGGCGTAGGAAGTATTGACCGTGCCCTCAGCGCGCATTCTCTCTGGAATGCCCTCGATCAGCTTGGAGCACACGGCGCGTGTGGCCTCGGGCGTGACATCGCGATCGGCAATGCCGGTCCCGCCCGTGGTCACAATCAATGGCACCTCGTCACTCAAGCGAATCAGCGCCGACTCGATGGTCGGCTGATCGTCGGGAACGATCTCCTGATGGGTGACATCGAAGCCTTCCTGGCGAAGCAGCTCGGCGGTGGCCGGCCCGGAGCGGTCGGGGCGCTCGCCTCGCGCCGAGGAGTCGCTGATGGTCAAGACAGCGGCGGTTCTCATAATTCCTCATCTCGACTTTGACTTTTCGCGCAGGTAGTCGCCGCTCTTGCCGCCCGACTTTCGCACCAGCGCAATCTCGCGAATCTCGATGCCTTTGTCCAGCGCCTTGCACATGTCGTAAACGGTCAGCGCGGTGACCGAGGCCGCGACCAGGGCTTCCATTTCGACGCCGGTAACAGCAGTTGTGCGGGCGAGGCTGCGAATCGCGACTCCGTCTTTCCTCACCTCGAGTTGAACGTCGACTTTGCTCAGCGGAACCGGATGACACATTGGGATGAGTTCCGCCGTGCGCTTGGCGGCCATAATACCCGCGACGCGGGCGACTTCCAGCGGATCGCCTTTGGGATTCTGCGGCAGGGCCCCCATGACCGCACGGCCCATCGCCACGAAGGCCCGTGCTTCGGCTTCGCGCAGAGTAGGCTGCTTGTCGGAAACGTCCACCATCGCCGCCCGCCCTGCGGCATCGTAGTGCGACAACTTCTTCGACTTGTTGTTCCGCTTTGCCATCGCGCGAACTTCAGAAAAGCAGGACCGTCACCGCTTCTCCGGCAGCGAACCGCTCGCGATCGGGCGGTACCACAATGTAGCAGTTCGCACGGGAGACGGCCATCAAGTCCCCCGAGCCCTGCCAGCGTACCAGTTCCACCTCTGGCTGCTGGTGCGTGCCACCCAGTTTCGCCGGCAGAAACCGTGTCAACCCTGTCTTGGTGGTGAACTCCCCCTTCAGACTGGCTTGCGCAAACGGCAACGGCTGGGGCTTCGAGCCGGCCAGTCCATCGAGCAAGGGGCGAGCGAAGAGTTGAAATGTGACCATGGTAGAAACTGGATTTCCCGGCAACCCAAAGAAGGGCACCGTGCGACCGTGAATCGCAACCTCTCCGAAGACCACCGGCTTTCCCGGCTGAATGCGAACGCCGATAAACAGGAACCGCGCGTCGAACGAAGCCAACACCTGTTCGACCAGATCGTACTTGCCCATGGAAACCCCGCCGCTGATCAGCAGCAGATCGCTTTGGAAGCCTTTGCGTAACAGCAGGGCCAGTTCATGGGCGCTATCCGGTGCGACCGGCAGAATCACGGCTTCACCACCAGCGGCATAAACCTGGGCGGCCAGCGAGTAACTGTTGGAATTGCGAATTTCGTTGGGGCCGGGCGGCAGATTGATGTCCACCAGTTCGTCACCGGTGGCGAGAACGGCGACCCGTGGTCGGCGATAGGCGGCGATCTCCGCTCGTCCCACCGCGGCTGCAACGGCCACAATGGCATGGTTCACGCGAGTTCCGCGTAAGACCATAGTCGCGTCCTGGCGGGCTTCGGCTCCGGCCGGAACAATGTTCTCGCCTGCTCGCACCGGGTGCTGAACGGTCACCGCGGCGCCATTGCGCTCGGCGTATTCCACCATCACGACGGCATCGGCGCCGACTGGAACGGGCGCGCCCGTCATGATTTCGGCCGTCTCTCCGGCTGCAATGTTGATCGCGCTTTGCTCGGCTGTCGCTCCGGCCTTGATCTCTCCGACACAACGCAAGCGCGCAGGCGGGACAGCGACGTCGGCAGCCCTTACCGCAAAGCCATCGCGCGTGGAGCGGGGAAAAGGCGGGAAATCGCGGTCGGCGCGCAAGTCTTCGGCGAGTACAAGACCGAGAGCGTCAAGCAGGGACAGCATCTCGGGCTGAGTCGGACTGAGCGTGGAAGCGTACTGCTCAACCGTCTGTCGCGCCTCGGAAAATGACAGAAGCTTGGGATCGGGAGTCATGGCCTGACCGGATTTTACCGGAGCGCGGAGGTCATTCATATGAGGAGCGAAATCGCAGCGCTTGATGTGCATATACGACTACGGCATGATGTACGTACAAGCGAGGCTAAGCTCATGGCTGTGAAAATGACATCAATCCGGCTGGACACGGACCTGGCGGACGAGGCAGCGAAGGTCCTGGGGGTGAAATCCCGCACCGAGGCGGTCCATGTGGCGCTGCGGGAAATTGTGGCGACGAAGCGGTTCAAGGACTTGATGAGAAAGCACCGGGGAAAGCTCTCGTTCGCGGGGCAGTTGAGTTGAGTCAAACTTCTCAGTTCACCCATGGCGGGGTGGAGTCGCCGTTCTTCTTGCGCACGTCGCGGGTGCTGGGGTCGCGGAAGTTGCCGTGCTCGTCGAAGTAGTCATCGTGCCGGTAGTCGCCGCGATCGTGCTTGCGCATATAGACCTCGAACTTGCGCGCGGCGCGCTTGCGCTTCCAGCGGTAATAGGAGTTGCGCAGTCCGAAGGCGCGCTCCGAGGTGGCGTAGCCGAAACCGCGGCGAGGAATGAACTTCAGCCAGATGTATCCGAAGAGCGCTCCGCCCAGGTGTGCCATGTAGGCAATCGACTGCCCTCCACCCTGCGCGGACGACAACGCGCCATACATTGCCAAGGCGATGATGCCGATCACAAAGTACTTGGCCTTGATCAGGAAGGGAAGCGGGAAAAGCATGACTTGTGATTCGCCGTGCAGAATGCCGAAGGCCAGCAGCAGTCCGTAGATGCCACCCGAGGCTCCCACGGTAAGAGTCCGCGGCGAGACACCGAGCAGACCCGTGAAAGAAACGGCGACCGTGACCAGCGCCGCGCCCATCACGCAGAAAAAATAGAACTGCATGAACAGGCTGTAGCCCCAATCCTGTTCCAGTTGTGCGCCAAACATCCACAGCGCAAGCATGTTGAACAGGATGTGCAGCACACCGTAGTGCAGAAACGAGTAGGTCAGCAACTGCCAGATCTCGCCGTGCACAACCGCGGCGCCTTCGAGTCCGAGATGGACGTAGGCCCACTCGCCGAACAGCGCGGTGGCGCTAAATGCGCGCAGGAACCAGAAGAGCAGAAACACGACGCCGTTGGCGATGAGCAGCTCTTTCACCGCGCGGGTGAAGGGCGGAAAACTCATGGACATGGTCGAGCCGCGTGGCATGGCTTACTCCGTTCTGTGCATGGCAAAGGCTGTGTCGCAAGCTCTGCCGTCCCTACGGGACTCGGTCTTATTTCCAATTCTACCCAGCGCTGAAGCGCTGGGCTAAGCTCTTTCGCCCCTTCGGGGCTGCTTTTGTGGGCTTCCATACTCTGGCAAACCGATACAAGGTTCGCGACACCAGTCTCCTCAGCGTTCCGGCAGCGGTACGATCGCCAAACTGCGATGGTCCTTGGCATCGAGGGCGCGTACAGCAAAGACTACATTGTCCTTGGAAAGCGGCAAAGTGGCCTTAGTGACATTACCCACCGGCTTTACATGTTGCCACTCGGCCGCGGTGCTGTCGCGCCACAGGACTTCATAGCCGGTGGCTAGTCCGCCGGGCGACGGCTCCCAGGCCAGCGTGGAATCGTTTTGCAATTCCTTGGTCAGCATGCGCACATTGGCCGGCGGCGCCGGAGCTGAGGCCAGCGACGCCAGGGTAGCCGCATTCAGCCGCGCCACATTCGCGATGTAATCGTAGTCCACAAATTTTGGCAGGTCACCGTATTCGATGCCGTTCTCGGTGCGCACGTTCTGGTGCTGATGGTTGTAGTTCTCGCGAAATTCAGTAAACCGCACCGCCGCGAATCCCTGCTCGTTGAACGAGAAATGATCCCCGCCGCGCAAGTAACGATCGTGCCTGAAGATCAGCAAGGGGCTGAAAGTGGCGGCAGGCAGATACTCCTTGGCGACGGACGCGACATAGCGCGCCAGTTGCCGCGACGGGCCGTCGCTCTCGCCGCCCAGCGAACGAACCAGACGTAGCTCCTTGTCGGTCGCCGTGGTCGCAATGCCTTCGGAAAAGACACGCACGACATGCGGATCCTGCAAGGTGTCTCCCGGAGTGCGGTCTCCCCCCACGATGTCGTTGTTCAACACCGCCTCGAGGTCCCAGCCGGCCGCCTTGGCCAATTTGGCAAAATGGGCGCTGCCGTATAGCCCTTGTTCCTCTCCGGCCACGGTGAGAAAGATGATGGTGGCGGGAAAACGATGCTGGCTCAGCACGCGCGCGCATTCCAGGCTGACCGCGGTGCCGCTGCCATCATCATTCGCGCCCGGAGCGGCCCCCTTCGCGTCGTTGTTATCGCTGTTGCGGGAATCGTAGTGGCCCGTCACCAGGACAATTCGACCGGCATTCTTAGGGTCGGTCCCGCGCAGCACCGCGTAGGCGTTGGTGATCTTCGTGGGGATCGGAAGGCGCGGCCCCGGCTCTTGCGTAAATTCGTCAGTCTTCACCTCCAGGCATCCGCCGCACTCTTTGGCGTAGCGTTCGAATTCGCTTCGGATCCATTCCGCTGCAGCGGTCGCACCTTTTCCGCTGGAGGCGGGCCTGTCGGACGAGAGCGTCGCTCGGGTCTCGAAGCTGACCAGTTTCTCGATGGTGCGCTGAATGCGCCCGGGAGAGACCTCCCGCAGGGCCGCAGCGATCTGCGGGTCCGGCGTTGCAGGGGAGACGCTGTCCGGCTGCTGAGAAAAAAGAGCAACCGCAAGGACAATGGTCAGCATCAAAACCGCGATTCCGTTTAGGATTGAATTCAGAGCGGGCATCGGAACTCCAGGAACCTCAGGAAAGCTGATGCGTCTATTACTTGACGCTGCCAAGAGATTCTAAATATAAATGCAGGGACGTGCGGGCCTAATTCTGACGGCGCGGCAACATCGAGGAGCGGGAGGCAATCGTCGTGGTTATTTGTCCTGAATGCGAGAGCGATCTGGATATCGAAGAAGATGAGGTTGACGAGGGCGAAATCATTTCGTGTCCGGAATGCGGGACCGATTTTGAAGTCGTGGCCGTGGAGCCTCTGGAACTGACTCGCGTCGAGGAGGAGGACGAGGAGGAAGAAGAGGACGAGGAAGAGGAGGACGATGGCGACTACTGATCAGCCTCACGCCCTCCGACGCGAAGTGTTCGCTGGTAGTGCTTCCCTCCTATTCCTAGTTTCGGCTGCTGCCGCCGGGCCGCACACGGTCCCGCCTGTTTCTCGTTTTGTTCCATCCGCTTCGCAAACCCTCGCTCCTGCTCGTTAGTTGATTACCCCATAGTTAGCACCCCATTTAGGGGATTCCCCAGTCTTCGCAGCGGTGCTATTTCTAAATCGGTTCCAGGATTGGTGTGTCCGCCGATACGGGTAGTGCGGGCCTTCAAGCCCGCGTATAGGGGCAGGAAGAAAGATCGCCTAAGCCGCTGAGGTCGTCGACCTCAGCGGCTTAGGCGGGTGTTTGGCCGCGGCGAAACGCGGCGCTGAAGCGCCGCACTACCCGGACAAACCGGACACTCTGCTGTCACCTGGGGGTGTGTGATCAAGAAAAAATCGAAGTCGAAGCCGCACGACTACGAACGCGAGGCTGCGATCTGCAAGGCCTTCGCCAATCCAACCCGGTTGCAACTGGTCGCGATGCTTGAGCGCGACGATCGCTGGTCCGCAGAACTACAAGGCGGGGCTCGGCATTTCCAAAGCGAACCTTTCTCAGCATCTTGGAATCTTGAAGTCCGCCGGCCTTGTGGGCACACGACGGGAAGGCAAACAGCTTTACTGTGGTCTTTCCATGCCGGAAGTGAAACAAGCCATGACGCTTTTGCGCACCATGATCAAGATTCAGGTGCGCGCTAACCGCCGCACGGTCTAGTCCATACTCGACTCCGCGTTTGGAGAAAATTGCCGGCCAGGCGGCCCGCAAAGTTGCGTGATCATGAATGATGAGTGAGTGATGGCCCAGGCTTCGCCCGGGATTTGAATTGCGGGCGCGGATGCCCGCAAAACGCCTCAACCTGCGCTCCCGCTGCTGGCGGCGGGAGCGCAATTTTGTGTTCGCTGGGATTACAAACCGTTGTTGCTTCGCGAAGAACACTTGCGCGGCTTGCCATGGAAGCCCCAAACTGCTGACGTGCAGTTCAATCTCCGCAACTATCGCGCCGCCGACTTCGAGCGCTTGTGGCAAATCGACCAACTCTGCTTTCCGCAAGGTATCTCCTACACCCAGATGGAACTGAGTGGCTTCATCACCCGGCGTAACGCGATAACGCTGGTGGCTGATTTTGACGAATTACATGACCAGGAGAAACTTACTGTCTCCGCGCTCCATTCGTGCAATGGAATGAATTCTCGCGTCCCTGGAGTGGCGCTGTCGGAAACTGCGGCAAGGACACAGGCAACTGCCGGCTTTATCATTGCTCACCCGGTCCGTGGAAAGGCGGGGCGCATTCTGACCCTCGACATTGTTCCTGCAGCGCGCCGGCTGGGACTGGGGTCCCTGCTGATGCAGGAATGCGAGCACCGGTTACGCTGCTTCGGTTGCAACGAGGTATACCTGGAAACGGCAGTCAATAACGAGCCCGCCTTGCGGCTCTACCGCCAGCTGGGCTATCAGATATTGCGCACCCTGCCCGGCTATTACGCCACCCACTCGCTGGATGCATTCCTGATGGGCAAACCGCTGTAGCGGCCGGAAAGCCCGTGCTAAAATCGGCGATTCTCCGCGCTGGTGTTCGCTCGACCATGTCCGCTTCTCGCCAGCACACTTCGAAGGCACCCTCCCGCATAGCCGTGGATACCGGCGGAACTTTCACCGACTGCGTTTGGATCGAACGCGGCCGGCTGCGCATGGTGAAGGTATTCTCCACCCCGGAGGACCCTTCGCAATCCATTGCCGAAGCGGTTTCGCGCAGCGGCTGCGCGGGCGAGATCGTGCTGTTGCACGGTACGACCGTGGGCACCAACAGCCTGCTGGAACGCAAGGGCGCGCGGGTGGCGTTGGTCACGACCGCTGGATTCGAGGACATCATCGAGATTGGACGGCAGGCCCGACCCCGGCTTTACGACCTTACGTTTCAGCGCGTGCCTCCGCTGGTGGAACGGGCAATGAGATTCGGCGTGCCGGAACGTGTAAGTTGCGAGGGCGAAGTCCTGCAACGGCCCTCGATGCAGGACCTCCGGCTGCTGGCGCGCGATGTCCATGCCAGTGAGGCAGACTCGATCGCCGTCTCCACCCTGTTCGCCTTTGCCAATCCCGAAAACGAGCGTGCCATCGGCCGGGTGCTGGAAGAGCTTGGTCTGCCACTGTCCCTCTCCCATTTGATCTTGCCCGAGTTCCGCGAGTACGAACGCGCCAGCACGGTGGTGGTCAACGCATACTTGCAGCCCATCATGCAGAGCTATCTGCAGCGCCTGGACACGCGACTGCGACAGCGCGGACAGCCAGGCGCTAAGGCATCGCGGGTCTTCGTAATGCAATCCAGCGGTGGCATCACTTCCCTGGAATCGGCTGCACGCCAGCCGGTGCGAACGGTACTGTCCGGCCCGGCAGGAGGAGTGGTCGGCGCTGCCGCGATGGCCAGCCGCAGCGGCTTCGAGCGGGTGATCACGTTCGACATGGGAGGCACCTCAACCGACGTCGCGTTGGTGAGTGGCGAGCCTAAGCCCAGCAATGAGGCGGAAGTGGCGGGGTTACCGGTGCGCGTGCCCATGCTCGACATTCACACCGTGGGCGCTGGCGGCGGCTCGCTGGCACGATTTGACGCCGGCGGAGCGTTGCGGGTCGGACCTGAATCCGCGGGCGCCGATCCCGGCCCCATCTGCTACGGGCGCGGAACTCGACCTACGGTGACCGATGCCAATCTACTGCTGGGACGTTTGCAGGCGGACTTATTTCTGGGCGGAGAATTCACTCTGGACTTCGAGCGCACCCAGGCCCTCACTCGCGAATGGCTGAAAGCCCAGGGCTCGCGACTGTCACTGGAGCAGTTTGCGGAAGGTGTCATCCGGGTGGTGAATGCCAACATGGAGCGGGCGCTGCGCGTGGTTTCCATCGAACGCGGTCACGATCCGCGAAATTTTGCTCTGGTCGCGTTCGGCGGGGCAGGCGCCCTGCACGCCTGCGAGCTGGCGCAGGCGCTGGGCATTCCCCAGGTCATCGTTCCGGTCATGCCGGGCGCGCTTTCCGCCTACGGCATTCTGGTCAGCGATGTCGTCAAGGATTATTCTCGGACCGTGGTGCAGAGCCTGGGCCCGAAACCTTCCACCGCGCCAATCCGCAAGCAATTTGCGGCCTTGGAGCAGAGAGCGAAACGAGAATTTCGAGATGAAGGCTGGGGCGGCAAACTGCACTCCGAGCGGAGCGCCGATCTTCGCTATCGTGGACAAGGCTTCGAGTTGAACATTGCTTTCTCGCCGGACCTCGTGAACGAATTTCATCGCCAGCATCATTTTCGCTACGGTTACAGCCATCCTGACCGGGAAGTCGAACTGGTGACTCTGCGATTACGGGCCCGGATCAAGACGCGACGTGAATCTGCCAGGCTGGCCTCGAAGGGGAATCACTCCCCCAGAAAAATGGAGACGCGACGAGTCTGGTTTTCGGGGCGTTCGGTGGCGACTGCGCTTTATGAGCGAACCAGCTTGCGTTCCGGCCAGAGATTGCGAGGTCCCGCCATCATCGCCGAATACAGCGCAACCACCTTCGTTCCCTCCGGATCAACTTTCCTCGTCGACCCAGCCGGAAATCTGCTGATCGCAAGCAGTACCAAACAAAAGGCGCCAAGCAGGGCGCCTGGTTAGAAGGTTACGTAGTTAGTTGAAGATTAAGCGACGTTGCGATCCTCGTCACCCTCGGGCTGTTCCTGTTCAATTCTTTCGGCCGTTTGGGCTCGCTCTTGGCGTGGTCAGTTGCATGGCGAGCGGTAACCATCGTCGGCACTCTGTTATGCTCTGCGCATTACGATGAAAGTTGCGATTCAGGGAGAACTCGGTTCGTTTAGCCACGAAGCTTCCACGCACATGCTGGCGGGAGCGACCGTGGTTCCATGCGCCCGGTCGGCGGAGGTGTTTGACCGGGTGGAGAGCGGCTCGGTGCACGCGGCAGTGATCCCGATCGAGAATTCGCTCGCCGGGTCGGTGGCCGAGCACTTCGACCTGCTGCTCACGCGGGAGGTGTTCGTGCATCGTGAGTTTTATTTGCGGATCCGTCACAACCTGATCGCTTTGCCGGGTGTGAAGATGAACGCGATACGGCAAGTGTTCTCGCATCCGGTGGCGTTGGACCAATGCCGGAAGTTCTTTCGGTCGCACCCGCGCATCCAGGCGGTGCCGTTCTACGATACCGCCGGAAGCGTTCGCCACATTGTCGCGGAAGAACTGCACGACGCGGCGGCGATCGCTCCCAAACAAGCGGCCGGCCAATATGGAGGGCGCGTGCTGCTGGCCGGGATTGAAGACGACCAGCAGAACTACACGCGCTTTCTGTTGATCAGCAAGTCCAAGAAGATCGGCCAAGGGGCCAACAAAACCTCGATTGGTTTTGCCCTCAAGAATGTGCCGGGTGTACTCTTCAAGGCGCTGAGCGTCTTTGCCCTGCGCGATATCGATCTCAGCAAGATCGAATCGCGCCCGCTGCGTGGCCGTCCCTGGGAATACGTTTTCTTCATGGACATCCTTCGCGGAGATGACGAAGCGGCCCGTAATGCGTTGCGTCATCTGGGAGAGATCGCAAAATTTGTGAAAATATTGGGAGTTTATCCGGCAGCCAACTCCAGAGCAGGTTAGGGCGTAACATGATTGGCGGCCAACCTATAGGTTTGGGAAAGTGAGGGGTGGATCGCGCTGCTTGCGGCCGTGATTTTTCCGTCGCTTATTTGCGATTTCAATGCTCTTTTGAGAAGTGCGGCGCCAGGCGTGATGTAAGCCCTCAACCAAGTCGGTGTCGCGGTCGATATACCGTCTGGGCGACCCGATGACGCAGTATCCATCACCGCTTCCGGGGGCGACATCAAGCTTCGCCCAGTCACTACCGTCAGGCCTGCATCTTTTGCAGAAGCCGCCTCATCTAAAGCTTGAGTGTGATTGACTCAAGGAGTCATATGTCTAACGAAACAAAAGATTTAAAGGTAACCGATCCGGAATTGCGCGACGATGCATCAGCCGCCCGCACGCTTCCGGTCTTGCCGGTGCGCGACACCGTGCTGTTTCCCCACGCCGTGCTGCCGCTGACGGTTGGCCGGGAAAGTTCGGTCCAGTTGATCAACTCCCTGGGTGAGGACAAGACCATTGTGGTGGTGGCGCAGCGCGAAGCTCGCGTCGATTCACCGCAGCCTACCGACCTTTACACGGTGGGAAGCCTGGCGGTGGTGCATAAAGTAGTGCGCATGCCCAACCAGAGCCTGTTTGTTTTTGCCGAAGGGTTGGAGCGCGTAAAGGTGACGGAGTACACGCAGTTGACTCCGTTCATGTACTCGACGGTCGAGACCATTCCCGAGATACCGGCGCCCAAGAGCTCCGCGATCGAGGCTTTGCAGCGCAACGTATTGACGCTGTTTCAGCAAATCGTGGCGGGCTCACCGACGCTTTCCGATGAACTTTCCACGGTGGCGGCCAACATCGATGACGCCGGCCGGATGGTTGATTTCATCGCTTCCTCCCTGCCGTCGTTGTCCACCCGCGATAAGCAGGACGTGCTGGAGACCCCCGACGTTAATGTGCGCCTGGAGAAGATCAACCAGCATTTGGCCAAGGAACTGGAAGTTCAGCAACTGCGCAATAAGATCCAGAGCGAAGTGCAGGACCGCGTACAGCAGACGCAACGCGAGTACTACCTGCGCGAGCAAATGAAGGCCATCCAGAAAGAACTGGGCGAGCAGGACGAAACCACGCGCGACGCGGAGGAGCTGCGGCAGAAAATTGAATCGGCGGGCATGCCCGACGACGTGAAGAAAGAGGCCCTGAAGGAACTGGGCCGGCTGGCCCGCATGTCGCCGATGGCTGCCGACTACGGGCTAACGCGCAACTACATTGAGTGGCTGGCGATACTTCCATGGCAGAAATCGTCGGGCGTGGAAGTGGACATTCTGAAAGCCAAGGAGATCCTCGATTCCGACCATTACGATCTGGAGAAAGTGAAGGACCGGATTCTGGATTACCTGTCGGTCCGCCGCTTGAAGCCCAATATGAAGGGGCCGATCCTGTGCTTCGTGGGACCGCCGGGAGTGGGCAAGACTTCGCTGGGCAAGTCGATCGCGCGCGCCCTGGGACGCAAGTTCGTGCGCTTGTCGCTGGGCGGCGTGCACGACGAGGCCGAGGTGCGCGGACATCGCCGCACCTACATTGGCGCCTTGCCCGGCCAGATCATGCAGGGTATCCGCCGTGCGGAAACCAACGATCCGGTTTTCATGCTGGACGAAATTGACAAGGTGGGACGCGACTTTCGAGGCGATCCCGCGTCGGCGCTGCTGGAGGCGCTCGATCCGGAGCAGAACTTCAGCTTCCGCGATAACTACCTCGACGTGCCCTTCGATTTGTCGAAGGTGCTGTTCATCACCACGGCGAACGTGCTCGATCCCATAGCCGATCCGCTGCGCGATCGCATGGAGATCATCGAGCTGCAGGGCTACACGGAAGAGGAAAAGGTACACATCGCATTCCAGTACCTGGTTCCGCGGCAGATCGAGGAAAACGGAATTGCCGGCGAGCAGATCGAGTTTCCCGAGGAAACGGTCCGCTTTATCATTCGCCACTACACTCGCGAAGCCGGTGTCCGCAGCCTGGAGCGCACCATCGGAACCATCTGCCGCAAACAGGCGCGGCGCATTGCCGAGGGCAAGCACGACAAGCTGATGGTAACGCCGGAGCTAGTGCAGCATCACGACATGCTCGGTGGGATGAAGATCCGCACCGAGGGCGAAATTGCCGAGCGCACCAAGCGATCGGGGGTGGCCGTGGGACTGGCGTGGACGCCGACCGGCGGCGACATCCTGTTCATCGAAGCCAACAAGATGAAGGGCAAAGGCGGCTTCACCATGACCGGACAGCTCGGTCAGGTGATGCAGGAGTCCATGCAGGCAGCGCTTACCTGGGTGCGGTCGAATGCGAAGGAGCTGAACATCAACGAAGGATTCTTTGCCGATCATGACATTCACATCCACGTGCCCGCGGGCGCTATTCCGAAGGACGGACCTTCGGCCGGTGTGACCATGGCTACGGCTTTGGTGTCGCTGCTCACCGATCGTCGCGTTCGGCCGCTGACCGCGATGACCGGCGAGATCACGTTGAGCGGCAATGTGCTTCCCATCGGCGGCATCAAGGAGAAGACGTTGGCGGCAAAACGCGCGGGTGTGACTGATATTATTCTGCCTGCGGATAACCGCCAGAACGTTGACGAAGACCTGACGCCGGAGCAACTTCAGGGCCTGAACATGCATTACGTCAAGACCATTGAGGAGCTGCTCGAAATCGCTCTGCCCACCAGTCGCGCGGAAGCCAAGCAGGACGAGGAGGTCCGCGAGCAGGTGCTGAGCACGGTCCCAGTTGGATGAGACTGACTTTCTCCGTGCAGCAGGATCGAACCTGATCGCTGTTTTCGGAGCCAGCGGCGCAACCAAGGGCTGTCCATTCGGATGGCCCTTTTTGTTTGCGGCGCACACCCCGGCCATGCCGCTCGTCGTCCCGTACAATGATTCCCACCGCCATCTGCTCTCAATGAGCAGGCCAGTCCGTGCCGTTATGAAGAGGGTCCTCGTCGTTCTCCTGTGTGCGCTGCCGCTCTTTGCCCAGAGCAAGACCGGTGAACTGCGTCTGCGGGTGACCGATCCGGCCGGACTCGGCTTGAAGAGTTCGGTGGAGCTGGTGAGTGAGTCGAATCAGTTTCGGCAGACGTTTCGCACCGACGAAGCGGGTGGGCTCGACGCCCAGCGCCTGCCCTTCGGGGTGTACCGGCTGGAGGTGAAACGCGACGGGTTCACTCCCGTTTCACAATCGCTGGAAATCCGCTCCGCCATCCCGCGGGAGCTCAACGTGAAACTGAGTGTTGCCGGGGTGAATACGTCGGTCAACGTCAGCGACCAGGACACGCTCATCGACCCTGATCGAGTTGGCGCCGTCAGCCAGATCGGCTCCGAGACGATTGCCGATCGCGTCACATCCCTGCCGGGACGTTCCTTGCAGGACCTGGTGAACTCGCAGCCGGGATGGCTTTATGAAGGCAATGCGGTGCTGCATCCACGCGGATCGGAATACCAGACGCAGTTCGTGATCAATGGGATTCCGCTCACCGACAACCGTTCGCCCGGTTTAGGCCCAGAGATTGAAGCGGACAATGTCGAGTCGATGAGCGTTTACACCGCCGGCATCCCTGCCGAATATGGAAGGAAGATGGGAGGCATTGTCGAGGTCAACACCGCGAGAGACAGCCGGGAAGGTTTTCATGGACAAGTGGTGTTGTCAGGGGGCAGCTTCGACACCGCCGGCGCCTACACCATGCTGCAGTATCTGTCCGGAAAGAACCTGTTCGGCATCAGTGCCAGCGGTGCGATGACAAGTTACTATCTCAGCCCTCCCGTTCCCCAAAACTTTACCAATACTGGAACTACGGGGGACTTCGCCAGCAGATACGAGCGGGACTTAACCGCGAGAGACCGCCTGACTTTGATGTTCCGCCACGAGCTGGCTCGCTATGACATACCCAACGAGCAGGTCCAGCAAGCCGCGGGCCAACGCCAGGATGGTGACAACTTCGAGAATATGGGGACCGCCACCTATCAACACATTTTCTCTTCCAACATGGTGGGCGATGTTCGAGCAATGGTGCGCGACAACTCTAGTGGCCTGTCATCCAATCTCCTGTCCACGCCGATTATCGCCTTCCAACGTAACCACTTTACCGAGGGCTATTTCAACGGAGCGGTCTCGATTCATCGTGGCAATCAGGAGTGGAAGGCCGGTGTGGAATCGGACAGCATCTTCCCGCACGAACGTTTCGCCGATGTCATCACCGACCCGTCGCAGTTCGATCCGGGTACGCCGACCCGGTTCAGCTTTGTGGGCAATCGCCCGGACCTGGAGCAGTCCGCTTATGTGCAGGACTTGATTCGTCTCGGTAAGTGGACCGTCAGCGCCGGTGTGCGCTGGGACCATTACCAGCTCGTCGTCAATCAAAATGCAGTGAGTCCTCGTTTGGGAGTTTCGCGCTACTTCGCCAAGAGCGAACTACTGCTTCATGCCGCTTATGACCGGGTTTTCCAAACCCCCGCTTTCGAAAACATCCTGCTGTCGAGTTCCTCCGACGTTGCGGTCCTGAACCCCAACGTGCTGCGCCTGCCGGTAACGCCATCGCATGGCAACTACTACGAACTTGGCCTGACGAAGGGGTTGATGGGGAAGGTCAGCGTGGATGTGAATTCCTATTTCCGCGGCATGAACGACTTCGCAGATGACGACCTGCTGCTGAATACTCCAGTGAGCTTCCCGATCGCCTTTCGCAAAGCCCAGATCTATGGAGCGGAAGGAAAAGTTAACCTTCCACGCTGGGGCCGTTTGTCAGGATTTGTGAGCTATTCCTACATGGTGGGCTCGGCCTACTTCCCGGTCACCGGAGGTCTTTTCTTGGGGCAGTCGGCGACCAATGCGTTGACCCAACTGGCTGGGCGTTTCTGGGTCTCACAAGATCAGCGCAACTCAGTGCGGGCGCGCTTCCGCTACCAGTTCCTGCCTCGGTTCTGGGCTGCGCTGGGCGGAGAATATGGAAGCGGCCTGCCGGTCGATTTCGACGGCACCTACGAACAAGCGCTCGCGCAATACGGTCAGCAAGTGGTCGATCGCGTTAATTTCGAGCGTAACCGAGTTAAGCCTTGGTTCTCGCTGGACGCGTCCATCGGCGCCGATATCTGGAAAAAAGACAACCGAGCCATGCGAATGCAATTCGACGTTGAGAACATGAACAATGGGCTCAATCTTATAAATTTTGCGGGACTGTTCTCGGGTAATTCCATCGCGCCCCCGCGCAGCTATGCGGTCCGGTTGCAGACGAGTTTTTAGGGATGGCCTTCACGGTTTTCCGAAAAGCTGAAAGTAGAGCTTCAACAGACCAGAGCGTTCCGCTGGCGGCAGGGACCGCTGCCAGTCATAAATCTGACGCTCCGACTCCCGCAACTGCGCGAGAAATTCAGCGTCCGTGATACGCCGATTCGCCGTAAGCCCTCGATACTTGCGTCTCATTCTGGCAAGACCGTGCAGCCCGGCCCACCCTCCGCGCAGATACGCGCCGAGTCTCCCGCTGCGCACGGCAAACATCAGCCAAAGACCCTGATAGACGACGATTCGCGGCAGCAGCCGCCACAATACCGAGCTGGGATAATCCTTAGCCAGGAGATAGATCTGGTTGCGGGTAAGGTACTCGACGATACGAGGATGCAGTACATCGCCCAGGGTCGCGCTGCCGACGTGGTACGCAACTGCTTGCGGCAAGTAGACTCCCGTGTAGCCGAGGAGATGCGCGCGCAATGCCAGATCGAGGTCCTCAAGATAGGCAAAGAACTCCTCATCAAGTCCGCCGCAAAGTTCGAAGACCTCTCGGCGATACAGCACGGCGGCGCCGCAACCGCTCAAAACCGGCATCGGGCGATCATACTGGCCATTGTCCTGGTCGAAATGTCCGCGCCGATAGGCGGCCCCGGACATCAGCATTGCGTCTCCTGCGCCATCGAGATGAGTTGGCTGGGTGGCGCGTAATAGCTTGCCGGTGGCGAATCCGAGCTTCGGATCGGAATCGAGCGCCTGCGCCAGCTTCGCAAGGTAGTCGGGGCGCATCTCGACATCGTTGTTGAGCAGCAGAACATAACTCGACTCGGTCTGCGCTACGGCTCGATTGATGGAGCCAGTCGTTCCCTCATTGGTGGATAGCTCGATGCGTTGCGTATTCGGCGGCAGTGGATCGGGAAGGATACTGTCAGGAAGCGCCTCGTTTTCAATCACCACGGCTTCCCAGGCGTCAGGCGGCAACGTCTGCTGCTGAATAAAATCGAGGCAGCGCGCGGTGAGGTCGGGACGATGCAGCGAGGGAATTGCTATGGTGACGGTCTTCACGCGGCTATGCTCGCGATTGTACACACCATGTGCCGCCTACGACATCGCTGCCGGCCCTTCGTTCAACACTGACTGTATGCTCTCCGCAAACGCGTCAGGACTAAGTTCATCGATCACGCGTTGCACGGCGTTTGCGCGGAGGGTTTGCCAAAGGACTTCATCGCTGTATAACCGGCTGCACTGTTGTGCGAATGTATCCGCATCGTGGGCGACAAGATAATCGATTCCGTCCCGCCACTTCATTTGCCGCGCAATGATGTCGGAGACCACCAGTGGAACCCCGAACGCAGCCGCCTCATGAGCTTTGAACGGCAAACCTGCGGCATAACGGGTGGGAACGACGAACGCCCGCGCCTTTTCGTACGAAGGCCGCAAATTCTCCTGTGCTCCAAGCACGCGTACGGTGGAACTGTTCAGGTCGCCCAGGATCTCGTCAGTACCGTAGCCCGCAACAACGAAGGTTGCTCCGGTCGCCTTCTGCACAGCCGGCCAAACCGCGCGACAGAAATATCGAATTGAGTCGGCATTGGGATTGTCGGGACCGTGCACCCCGCCGACAAACAGGAATGTATCGCGCTCCGCGAACGGAGTGGACGTAGGAAGGGGAGAGAACCGATGTCCGATCACGTGCACCGAGCGGACACCGGACCGAAGCATCGCTGTTCGGTCACTCTCAGAAACCACAACGACAGTGTCCGCCGACCTGGCCAGAGCGAATTCATCATAGGGCTCAACCGCGTCGGCGCTCGGTCCGCCCAGGGCCCGCTTCTGTTGCGCTCTCTCCGAGAAAATCGCCTCCGCATCATAGATCAGGCGAAAATTTCGAGGGCTCGCACCGGCTAGGCATTGCGTCAGCAGCACGTGCAGGTTATGGGGACGGCTGACCCATACGACGTCGCTGCACTGGCAATGGTCCTTGATCAACGCGGCGCGGTTGCGAAGGCCGTCAAACAGCTCAATTTCGCGGGGTATGTCAGAATACTCATCCCGTAGCAATGGAAACATAAGCGTTGAACATGTGACGTGATGACCGAGGGCCACGAGTTGGCGCAAAATGTCATTGCTTCGTGGATAGCCGGAACCGAGATTCCTGTGGGGTATCCGGTCGTCAACATAGAGTATTCGTAAGCCGTTAGCGCCAACCGCTATGCGTGCGGCACTGATTCGCGACAAGCCGGGAGCATAATGTTGCTTTAACACCGGCCCCCATTTATGCAGAAATTTCTTCTGATGTTCCGCCATCCGGGCCTGCGCAAACTCATTCCCTCCCGAGGTTGCCGATTCATAATGTCGAATGACCGCAAGCGGTTCATAGATAACCTGAAAACCTCTCTGCCACAGGGTCATGCAATAGTCGGTATCTTCGTAGTATGCGGGCGCGAACTCGGAACTGAATCCGCCTAGTTCGACGAACAATCGCCGCGGCGTCAGCAACAAAACTGCAGAACAGTAGTCCACCGGCCGGCGAAACTCGTATGGCGGAGCCTGCGGGTTATCGCCTCGTCCATAGCCCAAAGCGCTTCCGTCCGACCACACGATGTTGCCGGCCTCCTGCAGCGCGCCATTGGCGAGCAGCACCTTTCCGCCAACCGCACCCACACTAGGGTGCGCGAAATTGGCCAGCGCCGCGCTGATCGCGCTGGGGCTCAGGAGCGCGTCATTGTTGAAGAAACAGAGGTACTCTCCGGCAGCGCAAGCCGCAGCCTGCGTGCATGCCGGACCGAATCCGACATTGGTTGGGTTGCGAATTACTTTCGCGCCCTGCAACCGATCCAGCATCAGCCCAGTCTCGTCAGTGGACGCGTTGTCCACGACGATCAACTCATAGCTGACGTTTGCATTGGTGATGACGGACTCTAAACTGGGCAGCGACAGATGGGCGCAGTTATGCAGAACTACGATGAACGATACTGTGGGATTCTCGGCTACCGGACAGGCAAGTTGCTCGCCTTCCTGTAGAAGCTGACGCAGACGCGCACGTCCTTGCTTCTCCCACGCCTTCTGGGCTGGCCGGACGTCTGCAGGCCGTGCCCTCCAAATTCGCCCCACGATGTGATCTAAACACCAGGACGACACTCGCTGCCGGGCTCGAGCCGGTAAGGGCAGCCGGGTACACACACCCTGCACAACGTGGCAGCGGTCGTCCACATTCGCCGGCCGGAATGCGCGGATCAGAGTGCGGACCCGCTTCTTCTGCCGCCGCATGATTTCCGTCAGGCTTTGCATCAATCGCTGATTGAATTCGCCGCGGTAGTGTCGGAAATCCCGAGTTTTCCCTCGAGTTCGGCTACGCGCTCCATGAGGCGATTGTCGTATCCCTTGAAATTTCGCAGGCGAAAGAGAAATTCCCCGAGCAGCAGCAGTCGGGAACAGACGACCACCACAAACAGCAAGGCCAGGGTTATGTCCAGATTCGCGTGGAAGCGGCTATACGCGCCGGGATCTCCCCGGTTTTCCACCCGAATCGAAACCACCTCCAGGAAAATCCCGCCGATGAAAAGGCTGGTGAGCAGCAACACAAAGATCAAGAAACGGGAAACATAAACCAGAGTTGCGAATGCGTTGTTTTGACACTCGCACAGATTGAACAGCTTGGAGTTTACCGAAAGCAGCCTCGCCTTCAAGATCCAGGTCGATAATTTCTGGGGAGGCAGGGACAGAAAATGCCGGAGTGTGTCGGCATAGAACGCCACCAGGGCACTGAGCACGACCAGGATAATCTCAAAGAACCTTGCGTGTTCGTGAAGCCAGAGAGCGAATGCGTGCAGCATAGATTGGCGCAAATATAACACGAATGCAGCGTGACTGTGGGGAGGCCATCTTACCTCGCAGCATCAATGGGCCCCGACCGCCTCCAGCGCCAGCAAACTCTTGTACACCTCGATGACAGAGTCCGGCAGACCGTCGGCCATGATGGATCCCTTGTCCAGAAGAATGGCGCGGTCGCAGTGTTGCGCGACTTGGGCCATATTATGGGTCACCATAAGGATGGTTTTACCGGCCCGCCGAAAATTCCGGATGCGTTCGAAGCACTTGTCCTGAAATCCGGCGTCCCCGACGGCGAGGATTTCGTCGATCACCAGGATCTCCGGGTCCACCTCCGTGGCCACCGCAAACGCCAGCCGCATGTACATTCCCGACGAGTACTGCTTCACCGGCGAGTCGATGAAGTCGCCGATCTCGGCAAAGTCAATAATGCTCTGTTGGCGCCCCAATATCTCGCGTTTGGAGTAACCCATCAGCAGACCGTTGAGCAGAATATTCTCCCGGCCGGTCAATTCATGGTGGAAGCCGGCCCCCAATTCAATCAGCGGCGCCAACGAGCCTTGCACCTCGACCGTTCCGGCAGACGGCCGGTATACGCCTGAAACGATCTTCAGAATGGTGCTCTTGCCCGATCCGTTGCGCCCGATCAATCCCAGCATCTGCCCTTTTGGGACTTCAAAGGAGGCGTTTCTTACCGCTTCAAAGTCGTGATAGCTGGATTGGCGGCGGAAAAATTTGGAGAACAGTTCGCGCAGCGTATCGGGGCGCTCTTGAATCACGCGAAAGCGCTGCGTGACGTTCTGCAATCGAATTGCAACCGGGCTGGAAGACATTCCTGACTCAGACATAGAAAACGAAATTGTCCTGGTACTTGCGGAAGAGGGCAAATCCCAGGAACAAGCTTAAGAACGCGCAAACAAATGAGGCCACGATAGAAGGCGCCTTGGGCAACATGCCGTAGTACACCGCGAGGCGAAACCCGTTAATGACGTAGATGATTGGGTTCAGCTTGAAAATCCATTGATACCGCGCCGGTATCAGCTCAAGGGGATAGATGATTGGGGTCAGGTAGAACCACGCCGAGAGCAGGATCTGCAGGATGTGCGCTACATCGCGGTAGTACACATTAGCGGCTGCGAAGAAGAAGGTCATCCCCAGAGTGAAGATTGCCAAGGCCAGCAGTGGAACCGGCAAGTACACCCAGGTCCAATAAAAGGGGTGCCGCAAGAGTGGCACCAGCAAGGCCAGTGGAATAAGAGAAAGCAGCAGGTTGATGATGTTGGAGACCACCGCTGCCATGGGAAACACCAGCTTGGGCACCGCGATCTTCTTGATCAAATCGCCGTTGGCCACGATGGCTTCCACGGCATAGGAGAGCGATTGCGAGAAGAACGTCCAGGGAAGCAACACGCTGAGCAGAAAAACCGCGTAATGCGGTATGTTGAAGCGCATGATCGTGGAAAACACCAGCGTCAGCACGACCATAAGCAGGGCAGGATTCAGCAGCGCCCACATGAAGCCCAGGACGGACCGCTTATAGCGGATCTTGAGCTCCTTGAGGGCCAGCGCCCAAATCAACTCCCGATACCGGTAGGCGTCGCGAACAAGTTCGATCATAGATAAAAAGGTTTCGCCCGGCGTCCCGCGAAGGGCAACGCCGCAATGGGCGGAAGCTCGATGTTAAATTATTTTGCCGCGCGGTGCTTCAGGTCGTGGCGAAAACGGGCGGGGACATAGATTGTCTTCGGCTTCAGCTTAATGCGACGGCTCGACATTCAGATCGGTCATTCCGCGCAGCAGGTCCCGTTCATCATCGGTGTAGCCGTTGCGAAACTCGTCCGAACTTAACAACCGATTCCGCGCCTGGGGCGGCATGCCGCGCAACCTGCGGTAGGCTTGTGAAACCTTGCTCTTCTGGTCGTCAGGCAGATTGCGATACCGCTGAAACAGGCTGCGCGCAGTGGTCTGCTGCTCCGGAGTCATGTGCTCGAAGGTCTCCATCCGGTTAAGAATCGTGGCCTTCTTTTCCGGAGGCTGACTGTTGAAGTTCCGCAAACGATCGAGCAGGTGGTTCTGCTTATCGGGCGGAAGACTGCGGAAACTCGGGTCTTGTTGCAGTTGCCTTTCCTGCTGCTGCGGCGGCAACGCCATATATTTTCGGAGCCAATCGCCGCGATGCGGACCGGGACCGTTCAGATGAAGCTGATTGCCTCCGTTAGGGCTTTGCGGCGAAGACGGTGGTGGGCCGTTCATCGGCCGGGAGTTCTGCGGCGAAGACGGCGGTGGAGTGTTCATGGGCCGGGAACCGGGCGGCTGCTGCTGTGCCGATCTTGACGGCGGAGCGTGCTGCTGCCAGCCGGAAAAAAGCGCCAGCGCTGGAATTGCGCTGAAAAGCAGAACCAGGCTTGCCAGGATGGATTTAGCGGCGCGCACGACTTCTAGTTCTCCGTTGAGGATTGTCCGTCATCAAGAGCGTCAAAATCTGAAAACAGATCGGCATTCTTG
This sequence comes from Candidatus Korobacteraceae bacterium, assembly GCA_049522855.1. GTDB lineage: Bacteria > Acidobacteriota > Terriglobia > Terriglobales > Acidobacteriaceae > Bog-257. The sequence goes on along the minus strand of JBEKNL010000009.1, from coordinate 24,286 downwards.
TCCAGATACTGCAGGTCACCAACCGCGGTTCCGGGACTGTTGTTCACCCGTACCACACCGGGCTGGTCATTGGTCGCCAGGGTGTTGCGGTCGCGATTCACGCGGCCCATCTCCAACAGTCCGGCGCCAACCGCCACCAACACTACCGCGGCCGCCGCGGCCACCGGCCTGCGCAACCATGCCAGCCAGCCGCTTGGCTGCATCGCCGTTGCCGCGCGCATCTGCGCCCGCAATCGCGAACTGAAATACGGGGAAGGCTCCGGGGCCTGCCACTCGTCCAGGACCGACATGGTTTGCTGGAACGAAGCCAGTTCATGCGCGCAGGCCGCGCAACTGCGCAAATGCTCCTGCAATTGAGGCGAAGCCGACTCCGGCCCGCTTAGCACCGCTTCCATAAAATCGCCGCGAAGCTTCTCGCACATCATAACCGCACCCTACTTCCTACTCATAAAAACTGTTTCAATGTCTCCCGGAGCGTTTCATACGCCCGGAACAGCAACGACTTGGTGGCCGACTCGCTTAACTTCAATACCGTCGCGATCTGCTTGTAATCCATGTTCTGGTACTTGTGCATGATCACGGCCGTGCGTTGGCGCTCGGGCAACGCCTCGACCTGGCGGCGAATGGCCGCCAACCTTTCCGTGCGAAGGATGATTTGCTCAGCATTCAAGCCGCCGTCCGCCAAGTCCACGGTCATGCCGGTATCGACATCGGGTTCATCCAGATTCACCATGTTCTCGGGGCGCTCGTGCTTGGTGTCGCGCGCGTAATTCACCGCCAGGTTGGTCGCAATACGATACAGCCAGGTGGTGAACTTGGCGCTCGCCGCATAACCCTGCCGCGAGCGATAGACCCGTAAGAATACTTCTTGCGCCAGCTCCTCCGCTACCGACTGATTGTGGGTCATGCGGTACATGAAGCTGATCATCTGGCGGCGGTATTTTTCCACCAGATAATTGAAAGCGACATCATCGCCTGCGGCCACGCGCAGCATGACCTCGGCGTCGCTCAGCATCTCCAGCACGACAGGTTCGATCAATTCGCCCCGTAGGCCGGCGGGTAGCTCCGTTGTCCCCTTGGAGGAGCCACCCGCCAGCAAGAGTCGGTCCAGTGCGATGCTGCTCACATCGGCTGTAACCCTTCTGCCTCCAGAAAGTTGCGTCGGAGCAGCACGGCTTCCCGCCGGCCCGCGACCCAGCCGCACGGAACTGTGATCGGAGGAGCCAGCAAGCTCCGATTCGCGTTTGGACTTGTCTATCGCCATGTGGCAGCCTGCTGCATCCCAGCAGGGTTAACAGTATTATGCATGAGTGGCCGAATTCCGGCACCCCGGTAATCCTTTGATGCAAAAGCGCATGTCGTTTATTGACTGGCTCACGCTGCTACTCGGCGTTCTGCTGACTACAGTGTTGCAATGCGGGGCTGCACCCCGTGATTTCAGCACACTCCCGGAAACACGGAAAGCTCGATCTGAAGGACCCAGTGGATCACGCACTTCAGGTGCGACGCCTCTACGCTTGGTTGGCTGGAATATCGAAGCCGGTCCTGCAGCAGCGACGCAGCTACTGGCACAGAATCAGCAGCCTCCGGCCCCCGAGCCCGCACAGCCGCCAGCCGAAGAGAAGCTGGACCTCAGCGACCAGGTCATACGGGACATCTTCGGGCCCCTGCAACGTGGAATGGAGGGCCACAATCCCTATCAGGTACTGGCTCTCTTCGATCAGCAGCAGATGCCCGACTACGCCCAGGTTCGCGACCAGTTGCGCGCGTTTTTCGCCCAGTACGATGCCATCCGCTTCCGTTACCAGTTGCTGCAGGTCACATCCGATAAGAACGGCGGCTCCGCGGTTGCCGAGATCGAGATGGAGGCCACGCCCGCCGACCCGTCGCAGATTATCCTGCGGCGCGACACCCAAATGCGCTTCCGCTTGACCCTTGGGCGCAAGGGCTGGAGGCTGGTGGGATTTGCTCCCGCCGATTTCTTTGCCCGATGACGCCCGTGCAATGCTTTCGGCCTGGCCGCAGACACCTACCATGAAACGCGATTATCCCGAGCGGCCCATCGTCGGAGTTGGCGCGGTGATCATCCGTGGGGACCGCGTACTCCTGGTGCGCCGCGCCACCGAGCCGCTCAAGGGAGAGTGGTCTGTTCCCGGCGGCATGTTGGAACTCGGCGAGAAGCTTCGCGAAGGCGTACGCCGCGAGGTGTTGGAAGAGACCGGGCTCGAGGTTGAACCGGGCGACGTGCTGGATCTCTTCGACAGTATCCTTCGGGATGAGCAGGGACGTACGCAGTACCACTACGTCCTGATCGACTATCTTTGCACCTCTATCTCGGATGAAGCGAAAGCGGGAAGCGATGTCAGCGAGGTCAGATGGGTGCGACAGGACGAGCTGGCGGTGATGGGGTTGCGGGATTCCATTGAGCAGGTGGTGCGCAAGGGCTTCATGAGGGGCCCGCTGAAGTAGAAAAGACCCGCGGCGCACGGCGCCAGCGGGTCTTTCCGGTTAGCTGTTGGGATTGGCCTGAGGCTGTCCACTCTACGTGGCCCCAGCGGCAGACTTCACAGCTATGCGAGTCTTGCGAGGATTTAGAGCGGAAGCCCTAAGCCTCAGCCACCTCACTTGGGATACTACATGGACAATCAATCTTCATATATTTGGATCACCCTCCTTTCCAGTGTAGAAGCAAAATAGCACTGCTTGAAGGCGTCCGTCAAACACAGAGTTGCGGGGAGTCCTCAGGTTGCAAATCCCCCAGCCACCTCACAAACTCGTTGTGCGGTCCCAGCACGATTTGTTTGGGCGCGACCGACCGCTCGGCCAGCTCGAAGCCCATGATGATGACCTCGTCACCCTTCTTGACCAAGTGAGCGGCCGCTCCGTTCATGCAGATGACGCCAGAGCCGCGCGGCCCCGGAATGGTGTAGGTTTCCAGTCGCGCGCCGCTGGTGTTGCTGACCACCATCACTTTCTCGCCGGGCAGTAGTCCCACCAACTCCATCAGTTCCTCATCGATCGTGATACTTCCTACGTATCGCAGATCGGCATCGGTAACTGTGGCTTGGTGAATTTTCGAACGTAACATCCACCTCATGTTGTCCTCCGTGTCCCGTGCCGCCAACGCGGCTGCAGGCACTTATCAATATCCTAGCAGGTTTGATTCACCCGAGAGACACGGAGACACAGAGAAATCATCGGAAGGCCCGAGTATTCGACCTCTCGGAATCAGGCGTTACTGGAGACTGGAAACTCGAAACTTTAAACTTGAAACTTCTTCTACTGCCTCGGCGCGTAGTATCCCTTGCGGGCGCGCACTTTGTACTTCTTGTTGTCGGACATGATCTCGATCTTGCGGTACTTGCCATTGGAGGTGAAATCCGCCGGTTTGTAGGCCACGGCGTACTGGCTGCGCAACTCGTCCTGAATCTGCGAGAAGGCGTCAGCCACATCTTGAATCTTGAACGGGAAGAAGGCCTTGCCGCCGGTTTCGTCGGCGAAGTGTTCCAGGATTTTGTCGCCGCGCAATTTCAACCCGCTGGTATTGGTGGAAATGGTATAGATGATGACCTCGGCGCGCTGCGCCATTTCCACGGCTTCTTCGCGGGAGACGCGGCTCTGATTGTCCTCGCCATCGCTGAGCAGGATGATGGCGCGCCGCGTGGCCATCTGGCTTTTGTCTTCCTTCAGCAGCTTGTCGCGGCAGGCATAGAAGATGGCGTCGTACATCGCGGTACCGCCGCCCGGCCGCAGCATCCGGACGCCATGGGAGAGCGCCTCGGCATCGTCGGTGAAGTCCTGTGTCACATCCTGCGTAGTGTCGAAGCCGATGACAAACGCCTGGTCGAACCTCGGCCGGATGATCTGGTTCAGGAACTCGATGGCCGCTTCCTGTTCGAATTTGAAGCGATCACGCACCGAGTTGCTGGCGTCAATGAGCAATCCGACGCGCAGCGGCAGGTTCGTTTGCCTGCTAAAAGAGCGGATGCTCTCCGCGGGCTTACTGTCGTCAAAGACTCTGAAATCGCTCTGCGTAAGGTCTTTTACGAAGTGGCCGCGCTTGTCGGTGACGGTAAAGACCACGTTGACTTCGTCCACGCGTTTGCGGATGACGGTGATGGCATCGTCGGGATTGTCCGCCTTGCTGGTGGAGCGATCGGCAGATTCCGCGGGAGCCGTGGTGGATTTATTCAATGCGCTGGAAGTGGCCGGTTGCGAAGGGTTGTTCGGCTGGGCCGTTGCTGGTGGTGGAGAATTTGGATTGGCAGCGCTTCCTGCACTCGGGTCCGAAGCCGGCGCAGCCGGCGATTGCGCCGGTGTCGTGGATTGGCCGCTCCCTGACGCTGGCGGAGCGGATTGCTGCGGAGGGAACTTCGTCGCCGATGGCGCGGTAGGAAACTGCTGCTCTGTAGAGTTCTGGGCGGCCAGCCCCCACGGCAGTGCCGCCAACAAAACCAGGATCACCCAAGTTTTCATTCGAAGTTCTATTATAGCCGCTTGCGGGGCTCGCCATCGACGCTCCGTTCTCACCACGGAGAACACGGAGGGCACGGAGAAGAAATAACAATACAAACCCCGTGATCTCCGTGTCCAGCGTGGTGAAAAAAGAATTCTTGGGTAGAGCCAGCCCACACTTCAGTACGCATCAGCCTGCTCGTCACCCTCGAATCTGCTCCAGAAAATGCGTCAATTCCGGAGGCAGTGGGGCGCTGAAGGAAAGCGGCTTCCCGCTTCGGGGATGCGTGAACTCGACGGCCGCCGCATGCAGGAAGTTGCGATTGAGGGCAAGTACGCTGGGCGTTTGCGCGGCTTCCGGCTGGGTTGCCGCTCTCGACACCGCCCTGGTTGAGGCCTTTGGCGGAGCCGTAGGCCGGCGCAGTTCTTTCGGCGCGCGGTACAGCGAGTCGCCCACTACCGGGTGGCCAATCGACGACATGTGCACGCGGATCTGGTGAGTGCGGCCGGTCTCGATACGGACGTCCACCAGCGCGAACTTGCCAAATGGCGAGGCTATGCGCTCGCGAACTTCATAATGAGTGATGGCTGCGCGGCCTCGGCTGCCGCGGGTGGTCATGCGAACCCGCCGCACCACATCGCGGCTGATCTCGGCAGTGATGGTGCCGCGGTCTTTCACGGGCCAGCCATGCACCAGCGCCAGGTAACGCTTCTTGACCTCGCGCCCCGAAAATTGCTGGCCCAGCTTGTGATGTGTCACGTCATTTTTCGCTACGATGATCAGCCCGCTGGTTTCCTTATCGAGCCGGTGCACAATCCCCGGGCGCAACTCGCCGCCTACATCCGACAGCTTGGCGAAGCGATGCAACAGGGCGTTGACCAGCGTCCCGCGATTGCGTTCGCTGTCGGTGGCGCCCGCCCCGGCGTGCACCATCATTCCCGCTGGCTTGTTGATGACAGCGAGGTCGTCGTCTTCGTAGATGATGTCGAGGGGGATGTCCTCTGCGATCGCGCGCAACGGCGGGGGCTCGGGATCGCCAAGAATGGTGATCTGTTCGCCGCCGCGCAGCCGAAGCGACGGCTTGGAGACGCTGCCGTTGACCAGGGCTTTCTGTTCCGCCAATAACTGCTGCACGCGCGCACGGCTGACGTCGGGGATATGCGCGGCGAGGAATTGATCGAGGCGCTGGCCAGCCGCATCAGCCGGAACGGAGATCGTGAAAGGGAACAAGTTTCGAGTTTCCGGGAAAACAAGTTTCCAGTTTCCAGTTTGCGTAAGAGGTGGGAGTTCGTCAACAAATGAGTAGAGTGCCATGAGAATGGGAAGGTCAAAACTGAGCGCTGTTTTACTCAAACGGTGAGCTTCACTGCTTCTCAGGCTGGGCCCACTCGAAACTGGAAACTCGAAACTATCTTGGCGCTTTGACTGGTACCACTGGGGCCAGTGCCGCTCGCCGCATCCACAGCAGGCCGCCGCCGATCACCAAAAGCAGGGCGATCGCCTGCGTTCCTGACATGAATCCCATGAACTGGCCGCGGCCGGGGTCGCCGCGGAAGAACTCGATGAAATAGCGAGCCACCCCGTAGATGATCATGTAGCTGCCGATGATCTCGCCTTCGAACTTCTTGCGCCGGATAAGCCACACCAGGAACAGGCAGTTGCAGAGTTCGACGACCATCTCGTAAAGCTGCGTGGGATGCAGCGGCACATTGAGCGGAGTCCCCACGATTTCATTGGCCAGAGGGTTATGGAAGGTCACGGCCCAGGGCACGTGGGTTTCGCGGCCCCAGCAGCAGCCGGCAGCGAAGCAGCCGACACGGCCGAACGCGTGTCCCAGCGCCAGCCCTGGAGCAAACACGTCGCAGGTCCGCAACACCGGCAGATGGTTGCGCCGCATGTACCAGGTACACATCGCGAGCGCGAGCACAAAGCCGCCAGACCACACGCCCCCGGCCTGGAAGGTTGACAGGCTGAAGATCTCTGCCGGGTGGTCGCGGTAGTAGCCGAGATCCACCAGGATCATCAGGACCTTTGCGCCGACAATGCCCGACAGAATGGCAATGATGCCAAGGTTCCAGAGCTTGTCGGGGTCAAGTCCTTGCTCGCGGCCGAGCTTGACGATGAGCATGAGGCCAAAGATCAGGCCCAGGGCCGCCATCAACCCGTAGGTGGGCAGGCCGAAATTGCCAATGTGAAATAAACGGGGAAGCACGTTGCTATTTTAGATGATGGTGCGGTTCCGAGGCTGCAGACTTGTTCGCCCTTCGCTATTCGCCAAGCTCGCTATTCGCCTTTCGCTCTTCGCCAGATTCGGGATACCGGCGCTGCCTCACTACGTGGGCGACCGTATTCCGCAGAGCGTTCGAGCTGATAAGCGAACGAGAGATCTGGCGAACGGCGAAGGGCGAATCGCGAACAGCGAACAGCGAACAGCGGAAGTAAAAAGCCGACCCGCGGGGCCGTGTTCAGTGGGCCGTCAATGAACCCGTCCTATACGGTGGGAACCCTCCGCAGCTCTTTAGGCATTTCCGCATGACGGAACATCGCACACCGAGCCAGATACGAGTAGAGTCCCCTGTTCATTGAGCATTGGTTCAAAAAACGGTTGCCACCAACACCAACTTTGCAGGCCGGCTTTCTGGTCAGATGCTATGGAAAAGTCGAGGGGATGACAAGGGCTGTGGAGCAAATAGTTGGAAATTTACGTGCGGTGATATTTGGTGAACGACGGGGCACAGTTTGGACGCGGGCCTGAGTGTGTGTGAGAACGCAACGTGGTATCACTGAGTGCTGCAGAAGTAATGTCCGGTTTCGTGATTTCTGAGTTGTCATCACGAATGGCCTTTAGGCCGTGAGGGATCTGCTCTTTTCCCCAGCCGCCGTCCCAGCCGCAAACAACAGCAGATTCCTCGCTTCGCTCGTAATGACAATTCCACATACGAGCAGCACTTCTTTAGCCCGCTCGACGCGGCTCCGCCAGAACCTCGTCCAGCGCGCCCGCCAGTTGCTCGGCTCGCTCGTTGTAGTCGGTCGCGATGGAGTCGTACTTCCGCTTCAGCATGTGGAACTCGTCGGCGATGTTCAGCGCCGCCAACACGGCAACGCGCAAGGAATCGACCGTAGCGGCCTGCTTGGAGATCAGTCGCATCTTTGTGTCCACGTAGTCGGCCAGCTCGCCAATGTATTCCGGGTCGGAACCCCGAAGATGGTAGGTCTGGTCATAAATCTCGACGCGGACACTGCCCGCGCCGTTCCCGTTGCCGTTAGACTGACTCAAACGCGCCTCCCTCTCCCTTGTAACGCTCGTGTGTGCCCGTAAACCGTGCCGTCCCTACCGGGACTCAGCTCTGTTTTACGACTTTTCCCAGCGCTCACGCTCTGGGCTAATATTGTTCCGCCCTCCGGGCTGGCTTCTGCGCGCTTCCTTCCGCAACGCAAACCGACAAAAGGTCGCGACAAGATCTCTGAAAGACCTGCACCACCCGAGCCCCTGATCCCTGATCACTAACTACCGACAACTGACAACTGACTACTGGCTACTGGCTACTGCCTACTGCCTACTGCCCTCGATTATCCTGCCGATTCTTCCGCGTTCAAAGCCTCAATTTGGTCCAGCATCTTTTCTACTCGGGTACGTACCTCTTCGCGCTCCCGGCGCAGGCCGACCATTTCCTGGCGCATGGTGTCGATCTCCTCTTCGCGCTCATGCAACTGCTGGCGCAAGCGGGAGGCATCGCGCTCGGCGGCGGCCTTGGCCTCGCGGGCCGATTTCAACAGCTCGATGGTGCGCAAGATTTTTTCTTCCAGGGACTTGAAATCAGCATTAGAGGCGGCGGAGGCTGCTTCGACTGCGTTCGCGGGCATATAAAGACCAAACCTCGAAAAAATTTGATATCGCGAGCGCAGTATACCGCAAAAGTTTGTGTGCAGAACTGTGCAAAGCACGATTGCGACGTCATTTGTCGTCGGCGAACCCGAATGTGCAACCTTCGCGGTGCATCTGGTTCCAACTTTGCGGATCAGTGCTTGCGGTTGCGCTCTTACTGCGCGCGCAACAGACCGCCCAGCGATTCCAGTTTCGCGACGATCTGCGCCGACCATTGCGCCACTTCGTCGTCACGCAGCGTGCGCTCATTCGACTGGAACTCCGCGTGGAGCAGCACCGAGTAGTTGCCCGCGCCCACCTTCTCGCCGCGAAAGATTTCCGCCGGGACGAACTTCTGCAGCTCGCCCAGCCCCAACTCTTCGATGGCCGCCCGGATGCGCTCGAAGGTGACCGCTTCAGCGAAGATGAACGAGAAGTCACGCTCGACTGTGGGGAATTTCGAGATTCGCCGATAACGCGGCTCGCGCAATGGATGCCTGAACAGGCGGTCGAGCATCAACTCTGCGATGTAAACGTCCGGGCGGAACTTGCGTGCCGCCGCCAGGTCAGGATGCAACTGCCCGAAGCAAGCGACGGTCTCGCCGTCCATCAGCGCGCGCGCCGAGCGGCCGGGATGGAAATACGGCGGCGCCTGATCGTCGAAATGCAGCTTCTGATGCGCGAAGGCCGCAAGCAACTCTTCGACATCGCCCTTCATGTGGAAGAACGTGTACGGCTGCGCGGGCGAATGACCATTCTTCGCGGCCGCGTCATCGGTGGCGACAAAGCCCAGGTGGCGGTGCTCATCGTGCAGGTCGCCCAGCTTCTCGAAGACCTCGCCGGCCTCGAAGAGGCGCACGTTGGCGTTGCCGCGATTCAGGTTGTAACCCACCATGTTCAGCAGGCCGGGGATGAGCGAGGTGCGGAGGTATCCCGCCTCTTCGCTCAGCGGATTGGCGATGGCCAGCGGCTCGGCGGGCGCCTCACCCAAGCTTCCTTTGCTTGAGTGGGGATTTCCGAAGGCCTTGGCCTCCTGCTCGGAGACGAAAGTGATCGAAATGCCCTCGTTGTAACCGAGCGCGAGCATGGTCTCGCGGACCTTGGCATTCTTCGGCTCGTCCGGCAGCGTGACGACCGCCCCGGTGAAGGCAGGCAGGGTGTTGGGAAACTTGTTGTATCCGTAGATGCGCGCCAGCTCTTCGAGCAGGTCGATCTCGCGCTCCACGTCGAGACGCCAAGTGGGAATTTGGACGCTGAAGCCGCCCGCTGGTGCGCGCGTCACGCCGAAACCGAGGCGACCCAGGATGCGCTGGATCTCGTCTTCATCAAAATCGATGCCGAGAATACGATTCACCTCCGAGCTATGCAACGCGATGGGTGTACGCTCTGCTTTACGGGCGACAGTGTCGATCTGTTCGCCCTGTAATTCGCCGCCGGCGCTGGCGAGAATCAGTTCGGCTACGCGATCGCAAGCCAGCGGCGTGATGCCCCAATCAGCGCCGCGCTCGAAGCGATGCGACGCGTCGGTGTGCATGAGATGGCGCTTGGCCATGCTGCGCACCGTCGCCGGGTCGAACCAGGCCGACTCGATGAGCACGTTCTTCGTCCGCTCGGTGATCATGGAATCGAAGCCGCCCATCACGCCCGCCAGCGCGACCGGCTTCTTGCCGTCGGCGATGACGAGGTCGTCGGTCGAGAGCCTGTGGTCCACGCCGTCGAGGGTCTTGAGCACTTCGCCTGCACGCGCGCGCCGGACGATGATGGTGCCGCCTTCCAGCAGGTCGAGATCGAAGGCGTGCGTGGGATGGCCAAGCTCGTTCAATGCGTAGTTGGTGGCATCGGCGACGTTGTTAATCGGCCGCGAACCGAGCAGTTCGAGCCGCTTGGCGACCGGCTGCGGCGATGGCCCGATCTTCACGTTGCGAACGATGCGCGCGGTGTAACGCGCGCAACCCTGGGCATCTTCGATAACGATGGGAAACACATCCCTTATCATTCCGACCGAAGGCGGCCCGCTGTTGTGCGCCCCTTCCCCTGTCATCCTGAGCGAAGGCGGCCCGCCTTTGGCCGCCGGAGTCGAAGGATCTGTGGCTCCCCGCAGCTTCGGTTCGACCTTCTTCAGCTCGACGTCGTAAATCGCCGACGCCTCGCGCGCCACGCCGTAGTGGTTCATGGCGTCCACGCGATTGGTGGTCAGGTCCATCTCGTAGATGGTCGCGCCGTTTTCTTCCTGGACGGACTCCACCGCGATGCCGGCCGAAGTCAGGTCTTCGGCGAGTTGGCGGTCGTCAGCCGCAACGTTGACGAACTCACGCAGCCATGCGGGGAGGATTCTCATGCAAACTGCTCCAAAAACCTCACGTCGCCTTCGTAGAACAACTGAATCTCTTCCACCTCGTACTTCAGAATGGCGATGCGCTCCACGCCCATGCCGAAGGCGAAGCCCGAGATCTTCGATGAGTCATAACCGTTCTGCTTGACGAAATCGAAGACATTGGGATCGACCATGCCGCAACCCAGCAACTCGATCCAGCCGCTGAATTTGCACTTGCGACAACCCTTGCCGCCGCAGAAGATGCAGCTCACCTGCATGTCGGCGCTGGGCTCGGTGAAGGGGAAGAACGACGGATAGAAGCGCGTCTTCACCGACGAGCCGAACAGCGCCTTCATGGCATGGTCCAGCGTGCCCTTCAGGTCGCAGAAGGTGATGTTGGTGTCCACCGCCAACCCTTCGACCTGATGAAAGACCGGCGAGTGCGTGGCGTCGAGCGGATCGTTGCGATGCACTTTGCCGGGAATCACGATGCGGACCGGCGGCGGCTGCTGCTCCATGGTGCGAATCTGCACCGGCGAGGTGTGGGTGCGCAGCAGCAGGCGATCGCGCGCGGGCTTGCTCTCCTGGCCGGCGATGAACAGAGTGTCCTGGGTGTCGCGCGCGGGATGGTTGGGCGGGAAGTTGAGCGACTCGAAGTTGTAGTAGTCGGTCTCGACCTCGGGGCCTTCGCCGACGGAGTAGCCCATCGCTTTGAAGACGGCAACGATCTCGTCCATCACGCGCAACACGGGATGCTTGACGCCGATGGGGCGATGGATGCCGGGGAGAGAGATGTCGAGACGGTCGGAGGAGAGCTTGGCGATGACGGCGGAAGCATGGATTTTGTTTTGCGCCTCTTCGATGGCTGCTTCCGCGCGCGCCTTGAGTTCGTTGACGCGGCGGCCGACCTCGCGCTTTGCCGCGCCTGGAGCGGCCTTCAGCCAAGTGTCATTGACCTGGGTGAGTACGCCGTTCTTGCGAGCGAGCCAGCGGTCGCGAAAAGTTTTCCAGTCGGATTCGCTGTGCAGGTTGCGGCTCTCGGCGTCAAGCGCGGCGAAGAGGTCGGCGACAGCGCGGTCGAGCGCTTCGGGCGAATAGTCCTCGAGTTTAGGGACGGTGTACATGCTTCGTGGCGTCTTTGTGCCGCCCCTGAAGGGGCTCGGATTTCTGTATGCACGTGACCTTCAGGACTTACGTCCTGGGCTAAGATTGTTTCGCCCTCCGGGCTCTATCGTCGCCGGATAATGGTTATCACCGCTACCCAATTTTGTGCCGCGCCTGAAGGGGCTCAATCTCAAAATTGCAGCCTACCCACCGCGCCTCAAGCGCAACGGGCGGCCACGCGGGCCGCCCATCGGAAGTCTACTGCAAGGTTTCTGGGATGGGCGGACTACGCTGTGGCGGCTTGCGCCTGCTTGCACAGCGCGGCAAATCCGGCGGCGTCGTGGACCGCCAGATCGGCCAGGATCTTGCGATCCAAATCGATGCCGGCTTTCTTCAAACCATGGATGAACTGGCTGTAGCTGGTGCCGTTTAACTTGGCCGCGGCGCCGATGCGGACGATCCAGATGGAGCGATACTGCCGCTTCTTCTGCTTGCGTCCGCTGTAGGCGAACTTCAGGCCTCGTTCGACCGACTCTTTTGCCGAACGGTAGAGTTTGGATTTTGTTAAGTAATAGCCACTGGCGCGCTCCAGTATCTTTTTGCGGCGCGCGCGGCGCTTGGTACCACGTTTAACGCGAGGCATGTTGCTCCTTTTTGCAAATTGCTAAGCGGCTGGAGGCAAGGACTTCGACCACGCTCGCCCTCCCGATCTCGGGCTGGCAGAGGGGCCCAGAATAGCCTCTTCACACGCTGTTTCCCGTCAAGGCCTGGTAGCGCTCGCCGGGTGCCGCACCATGCGGCTAGTTCGGGATCAGGCGTAAGGAATCATGCGCGCAATGCGCCTTTGATCCGCCTTGTCCACCAAAGTATCGGTATCGAGCTGGCGCTTGCGCTTGGTCGCTTTGGAAGTCAGGATGTGGCGCTTCATCGAATGGCCACGCTTGATCTTGCCGGTTGCGGTCTTCTTGAAGCGCTTCGCCGCTCCACTGTGGGTCTTCATCTTTGGCATAACGTCTTTCCATTACAACATAAATGGGCGTACTCGGCCAGCGGAGAAGTATTCACCACAGAGGCACAGAGAACACGGAGAAGACAAAGAATGCAAGAAAGTCTCTGGTCAACCGAATCTCACGCGGAACGCCGATCCGTCGAGATCAAGACGAATTCGGTTTACTGCGTGGCTTATTCCATTACTGCGGCTGTTGCTGCGGTGGCGCCGCTTGCGAAGTCGGAGCCTTGTCTGGCTTGGGAGCGTGCGGCTTGTCGGCTTTGGGCGGCTTGGCGGGTGTTTGCGCTTTCGGTGGCGCCAGGATCAGATGCAGGGTGTTGCCTTCCTGCCGCGGCCGAAACTCCACGATCGCCTTTTCGCCCAGGTCCTGGATCAAGCGGTCCAGAATTCCGCGTCCCAAACTCTGGCGGGTCATCTCGCGTCCGCGAAAGAAGATGGTGGCCTTGACCTTGTCGCCTTCGCTGAGAAAGCGCAACACGTGGTTCTTCTTGGTGTCGTAGTCGTGGTCGTCCACATTGATGCGGAACTTCACTTCCTTGACTACGATCTGATGCTGATGTTTCTTGGCTTCGCGCTCGCGCTTTTCCTGCTGGTACAGGTATTTCCCGTAATCCATGATGCGGCAAACAGGAGGTTGGGCGGTGGGCGAGACTTCTACCAGGTCTAGGGTTTTCTCGCGTGCAATCTTGAGCGCGTCGAAGGGGGTCATGATGCCTAACTGGTTGCCTTCGTCGTCGATCACGCGAACTTCACGGACACGAATGCGTTCATTCGTGCGGACAAAACGTTTATCGATAGAGTCCTCCGCAACAACTGCAGTATGTCAAAAGTATAGCATGGGAACTAGGCGGGAACAGCGGCTGGAATTGCCAACTTCGCGATTGCGACCGAGCCCACCAGCGCATCGGAATACACCGGTTCGATCATGGCCCGCACCCACTGATTCGCCTGGTGCTCACCGCGCAGCTTGAGCTTCAGATAGTTGTCGGTCAGGGCCTCCGTACATTCTCCGTCGTAATGCGTGAGCGTGATCGCCTCCAGCTCTCGGCCGACGAATGACTGCATGAACTCGCGCTTCTTTTGCGCAGCCAACTCGCGCAGCACGCGATTGCGTTCGCGAGCAATGTGTACCGGAACCTGCTCCGGCATCTCGGCGGACGGAGTTCCGGGCCGCGATGAATACGTAAAAACGTGCAGATACGTGAACGCCAGGCGCTCGATGAGCGCGCGCGTCTGTTCGAAGTCGTCGTCGCTCTCGCCGGGGAAGCCCACCATCACGTCAGCGCCAATCGCGGCATCGGGCATGGCGCTGCGAATGCGCTCGATGCGATCGGCGTAATGCCAGGGACGATACTTGCGGTGCATCTTGCGCAGAATGCGATCGCTGCCCGACTGCAGCGGCACGTGCGCGTGCTTGGCGATGCGCGGCGAGGTTGCGACCAATTCGATCACCTCGTTGGTCCAGTCCATGGGCTCGACCGAGCTGATGCAGAGCTTCTCGATCGCCGTCCGCTCGAGGATGGCGCGCAGCATGCCGGCGAAATTCATTCGAGGCGTCAACTCGCGGCCCCAGCGCCCCAGGTTGATGCCCGACAGCACAATTTCGCGATAGCCGTTGCCGACCAGCCCATCGACTTCGCGAAGTACCTGCTCCAACTTCAACGACCGGCTGCGGCCGCGCACCGACGGGATGATGCAGAATGAGCAGCGATTATTGCAGCCATCCTGCACTTTGAGGTTGGGACGTGTTTTCTCGAAGGGGCCGGCTGCAAAGACGGGAGCGGCCATCAACTCGGTGTGAGCGAAGATGTCGCCGACGATCACGGTTGACTCAGTATTCAGGCCGATTTGATCCAACGCTACGAATCCAGTGTCGCTTCGCAGCGGGACAGCGTAATTTGCCAACTCGTGCTTGTGTGAGTTTCCGACCACCAGGCTGACACCGGGCAGCGCCGATAACTCTTCAGGCGCACGCTGGGCGTAACAGCCGGTAACCAGGATTCTGGCGGCGGGATTTTCGCGATGAATGCGGCGGATGGCAGCGCGGGCGTCCTGATCGGCAGAGGCCGTGACGGTGCAGGTATTCAGGACAACGACTTCAGCCTCGACGGGCGCAGAGGCGCGCTCCAATCCGCGGGCGAGCAATTGGCGTTCGATGGCGGCGCCATCGGCCTGGGTCGCGCGGCACCCGAAGTTCTCGACATGATAGGTCGCCACCAAGCTATTATAATGGGCGTACTTTGAAGGCTGGCGGCGCGTCCGACGGGGTGGAAACAGGCGAGGGAACGCGCAACAGAACCGGAATGCGATTCCCAGCAACTTAGCGGCGGGGATTTGCATCACACCAGCCGCACGTCGATGCCAAGGCTTTCCCCTGGAGGTCCCGATGAAACGTCGCATCCTGTTGGTTGATGACGAACTTGCCATTCTGCTCACCCTGCGCGCCATCCTGGAAATGAACGATTTTGAAGTGGGCACCGCCTCCTCGGCCAGGGAAGCTGAGCACAAACTGAAGAATGGCGTGTTCGAGATGGTCATTACCGATATGCGCATGGAAACCGAGACCGCCGGTTACGAAGTGATACGAGCGGCGCGGCAACTGCCTTACAACCCGGCCACCGCCATTCTGACCGCGTACCCCTCCTTGGGCAATGAATGGCGGAGCCACGGAGCACAATCGTTACTGGTGAAGCCGGTGAATACGCAAGAACTGCTGCGCCAAATTGAAGCGCTCTTGATCAGCCATCAGGACCACAAGACCCGGGCAGCAGCCGGGAATGTCGTAAGAACTCTCAACCCCAACAATTCCAAGAAAGAGAATCCGACTGTCGCGGCGGTCGAAAAGGCCCTATAGCGGTTGGTCGAGTTTCAGGCATACTGAGAAACCGCCGGCTACCCACCTTGGTCGAGACGCAAGATTCCCCACGCGTCCACAGCACGTTGTGGCTGGCGCTATCGGATGACTGGGATTCGGCAGCTCAGGCAGTGGCGGCGGTGGTGCGCCGCTGCTGGAAGCACTCCCGACAGAAGACGGGCCGTCCTTGCGTGGGCTTGAATGGCACGGTGGTTTCCTTGCCACAACCCGAACAATTGGTCCGAGTTTCCACCTTTGGGTAATTGCCGGCCGGCGTGGCCCCCACAGTGGACGCCCGCTTGGCTTTGCAGGCTTTGCAACGTTTGGGTTCGTTCTTGAATTGTTTGTCGTGGAAGAACAGTTGTTCTCCCGCGGTGAAGACGAAGTCGGCGCCGCAGTCAATACACTTCAGAACCTTGTCCTGGAATTCCATGGGGAGTTGCTCCTTCAGTCCGCGATCCGGAGCCCTGGACAAGGGTCAAGTTGCAAGCGGCCAGAGAACCGGACTGAAACATTCTTGCGGCCGGTTGCAAATTCCAAAGCTCGGGCACATCCCCGGGGTTCGGCCCACCATGCAACGCATGGTTTACTGCTAAGACTGCGGTCCTGCGAATTAAGAATTCCCCACCAGGGTTGGGGAAAAGCAAGGGCCGCCATCGGAATGGCGGCCCAACGTTGAATTAGTCCTGCTCTTTGCGAGCCTTCTTGCGGCTACGCTTGCGCGCCAAAGCTTCTTTCACGCGCTTTTTTTCGCCCGGCTTGAGGTAGAAGGAGTGACGCTTCACTTCCTTGATGATGTCCTCTTGCTGGACCTTGCGCTTAAACCGCCGCAGAGCGTTCTCTAACGATTCGCCCTCTTGAATGCGAACTTCCGCCAAACGGGAAACACCCCCAAACTCGTCCAAACGGACAGTAGTAGTTATCCCAATGTTTGTAAGGGAAGTCAAGGAAAGAGTACGAAGCGGGCTTGCGCGAAAGGTGGGTTCCGTCAGGCACTAAAGTGCTATACTTCGTATGTGGCTCAAAAATTGAGCCTTAGCGCGATTTGGATCTGCCGTGGCGCATAGGCATTGGTAGGATCCAGATAGGTCGTATTGACCTGATACTGGCCGGGATAGTATTTCCCGTTCGCCTGGATCAGGGTGGAGTAGGCGACGAATTGGCCGGCCGAATTGAAGAAGCCATCGTCGCTGATCTGTACCCGTTTGTTAGAACGATTGGTCACATTGAACGACTCGGCGAGAAGATCCAGCTTCGCTCGCCCGCGGAATTTCAAGTTGCGCGTCAGGCGAAGATCGGTACTGAAATAATCGGTGCCAATGAATGCATTCCTGCTATTGGTGGGCAGGCGATCGTTGTAGGTGTTGTCGTCGCCATTGGGGTCGCCGGCGATAGTGGCATTGAGCCGCCGCCCCGATCCAAAGGTGACGATGCTGGAAAATTTCCAGTGATTGACCAGAGCGTTAAGCCACGCTTGGTTCAATTCGAACTTTCTGGGCTCAGCCACCCATGCGGCCACGAAGCGGTGTCGCTGATCGTCGGCACTATAGCCCCGTTCCGCGCTGGTGTCATAGGAATTCTGGACGTTTCCCGGGCGGCCAACCACGAGCGCGTCGGGGCCATCGTCCAAGGCTTTCGATAACGTGTAACCAACCCTGAAATACATGCCATAGCCGATTTGCCGCTTCAATGAAACCGTCATGCCGTTATAGACGCTGCTCGATGAACTCTGGAAAGAATTGATTGTGCCCAACTGCGGAATTGGCCTTTGCACGGGATTGATGCAGGGAGGATAAGGACAGGTCACCGAAGGCGTGGTCTGCCAGGTGGCGAAGGATGCGACGTCATAATGCTTTTGACAACTTGATTTGGCCCACCTGTGATCATTTCATTTGGGCCACCCCTGCGGCCGTAAGTTAGCTATCCCGGTTTGGAGCCAGGAAGGGGTTGCAGGGGAAGGGGCGGCTTCCGCTCCGGCGGAACCGCACTGGCCAGCGCCTGGCGCACCATGCGTCGATGCACGCCTAACTTCTTGGCGGTTCCTTGGATCGTGCCCACGCCGTGGGTGTGCTCCCGTCTGAT
Source organism: Candidatus Korobacteraceae bacterium (assembly GCA_049522855.1). Taxonomy (GTDB): domain Bacteria; phylum Acidobacteriota; class Terriglobia; order Terriglobales; family Acidobacteriaceae; genus Bog-257. The sequence continues at coordinate 6,602 of JBEKNL010000009.1, read as the reverse complement.
CTGTTCAAACAGCTCCACCTTGCGTCTCCTGTCCATTGGCCCCCTCGTCCGCTCTGCGGACAGGGTAGGCCGTTCTATGCAGGGTGGGCCAAATCAGATGCGCAAAGTGGGCCAAATCAGACTACCGAAATCACATAAAAGGTGCCCAGGAAGACGGACCCGGTATCGTTGTACACCCGGTATTGCACCATCGTTGGCGGCGGCAGGTTGGCGTCGAGCGAGCGCAGCAGGTGCACCCCGTGAACATACAGATAGCTGACCGAGCCCACGACCTTGGAGCCGAACTGGTGCTCCACGCTTAGGTTCGCTTGCTCGGTGTAAGGCGTCTGGAAATTGGGCGCGAAAGCGGAAATCTGCGTAGTCACCATTCCCGCTATCGATGGCGGCGGCGTGCAGACCAGGGTGCCCGATGGGCAATTCACCAGGGGAGTTGGATACTTGGGAAAAACTGCCGCGTTTGACGGGATCATGTTGTCGAGAAAAATTTCACCTTGCGTGATTCCGTTGTCGGTCGCCACCTGCGATGCGTACATGGACGGAATCTGCATATAAAACACGCCAAAGCCTCCGCGAATCGCGAGCGACCGATGCTCCCCGACCGCGTATGCGAAACCGAATCGGGGCGACACATTGTGCGATATGGTTGGAATCTTTCCGGAAGGAAGATACAAGGGATTGGTTATCAGGTTGCCAGCCTCAAAGGTCTGCAAGTCGTAGCGGAGCCCGATATTCAATGTCAACCGATCGCTGACCCGAATGGCATCTTGCATAAACGCGGCGTAAGAGCGCGAATTGGGATGGGACATGGCAGTTCCGAAGTCCTGCATGTAATAGCGGGGCACGTCGTGGGCATAGGCGCGCAGCGGCGTCAGCGGCTCACCATATTTCATCGGCGCATAGGTCCAGGGATTCACCTTGATGTTGTCGAAGTAATATTCGCTGCCGAACATGGACGGAAAGTAGTTGTAGATCCATGCCTGAATGAAATCGCCCCCGAACTTCCAGTGCACGCGTCCGGTTTCGTAGCTCAGAGTGTCGGCGACATGGAGCTTGTGCTCGTTCGTGTTGCGCGGCAGTATGCTGGAGCGCCCGAAGCCGGCCACCAAGTTGTAGATTTTCGTCAGTGGTTCTTCGGTGTTGGCATACGACTGCTCCGCGTCACGCGAGAATTGCACCCGCAGCGTGGTAGCCAGTTTGCTGGTCCACATACTGGTGAGCGATGCGGCCAGGCTTTCTGTCTTGACGTCTTCGGTTCCGTTAGCGCTTTCCGCGTAGGTGGTTATCGGACTGGAGGGATCGAAGAACACGTTGTTGGTGCCGGTGTAGCGCGAGGTGCTCAGGCGTAGGAACGCGACCTGCTTCGGCGAGATGGTGAAATCCAGTTTGCCGAATCCGGCGTTTCCCTGCATCGTGGTGGGATAGGCGCCGCCCATCGCGTTCAGTTGCTGTGCCGCCGCGGTAACCAGTTTCTGGTCGGTGTAGTCGTAGTCCGCAGGGGTCGCAACCACTGAGCTGGCGCCATTGGCAAACTGCATGACCGAAGGGAAAGTGAGCAGATGCTGGTCGAAGCCGGCGTAAAAGAACACACGGTCTTTGTGAATTGGTCCCCCGATGGTGCCGCCAAACTGCTGCTGGCGATCGTCGGGCTGGCTGGTGACGTAAGCCGGTTGGGCGTCGAAGATGCGATCGCGCAGATAGTAGAAGGCGCTGCCGTGCCAATCGTTGGTCCCTGACTTGGTGACCACGTTGAAGACCGCGCCTCCAGCCTTCCCGAGTTCCGCGCTATAGGCGTTGGAGGAGACGCGGAACTCTTTGATGACCTCGTTGCTGAACTGATAGGGCGCGCGATAGCGGCCCCGCGCCTGGGCGAAGAAGGAGTTATTGTTGTCCGCGCCATCCACCAGAAAGCTGTTCTGAAATCCCCGGGTTCCGCCAAACGACAGATCGCCGTTCGAGTCGGAGGTGAGACCGCGCGGGTCCTGGGTCACTCCGGGAGTGAGCAGCGCCAGGTCGGTGAAGCGTCGTCCATTCAGTGGCAGACCCTGGATCGCTTGCTGGGTGATGACCTGCGAAACATCGCCGACCTGGGTCTCCACCGCCTCCGGCTGTTCGCGCACCGTGACCGTTTCCGTGACCCCGGCCAGTGCCAGCCGTACTTGCACCACGGCCACGCCCCCCACATAAAGCTCCACGCCGTGGCTTGTTTTCGTGGTCATGCCAGGGGCTGAAGCGCCGATGTCATAGCGTCCTGGAGACAGCATGCCGAAGATGAATTGGCCTTGCGCATCGGACACCGCTTCCGAGCGGAAACCTCTTGCCGGATCCACGACTGTGATCTTTGCGCCGGCGATGCGGGCACCGCTGATATCTTCGACCACGCCTTGCAGCGAGGCGGACCCGTCTTGTGCGATTGTGCGATGCGGAAGAGTCAGGCTCAGTAGAAGCAACAGCCCGGCGCAGAGGTGGAGGAGGCGAGTCGAGAAGTGCTGAGGGCGAATTCCCCGATAGGGCGGCAGTCCCATAGTGGCGCAAACCAATTTCTAGCTATAGCGGGGTTGCGCTGCGGCAGTCTGTGATGCGGACCTCACGAAAGGCCAATCCCAAAAGGGAACGTATTGTACTTTCGTTTGCGGAAGGGTGGTTTCGCCATTAGCTGCGCGCCGGTGCGAAGTTCCTAAGCGCGCTGCGTTGAAGTCCTGGGGCGGTCAAACTTAAGCGCCAATTGCTGCACACTTTCATCTTCCACGATTTGCATTATCCGATTGGCGACGTAAATTCTACCTCTTTGCCTTCCGGTTACTTCCTCTAGAATTCCCGCCCCCACTAGTTTATCGATGTTGTGTTGTGCCGACGGCTGCGAATGACCAAGAATTTTCTTCGCGGACTGCACCGTTATCATCGGACTCTTAAAAAGCCGTTCGGCTAATTTCAACAGCGCTGCCGATGACCGGGAAGCCTGCAATTGGTCTCTGTACTCAGACGACAGTTTTTGCAGTTTGTTAGCGCGGACAATAGCGTCTTCGGCTTGTTCAGCAACGCCACGCAGGAAGAAAATTATCCAATCCTGCCAATTGCCGTGTTGGCTAACCTGAAGCAGCAAACGATAATAATCACTCCGGTGACGTTCAAAGAACGCGCTGAGATATAGTAACGGCTGCGGGAGCAGCCCATCAGTGACCAGCATTAAGGAAATCAACAGCCGTCCAATTCTCCCGTTCCCGTCTATAAATGGGTGAATTGCCTCAAACTGGTAATGCAGCATTGCCATTCGTACCAATGGCGGCAAATCTGACGGTTCGTGCATGTATTTCTCGAAAGCGTCCAGTGCTGCCATCATTTCACTCGGCGGTGGGGGAACATAGGTAGCATCAGCGATCTTGCAGCCAGGGTCGCCGATCCAATTTTGCCTCTTTCTAAATTCTCCCGGCGTCAGTTCTCCACCACGCACACCACGCATCAACCGTTCATGCAACTCGCGCATTAGCCGTAGGCTAACCGGAATAACTGCAACTCTTTGCAACCCGTATTCCAAAGCTGCAACATAATTAGCAACTTCCCTCACGTCAGCGCGGTCGGTACGGCGGCCACCTAGAGCTTCGTATGACATCAAATCCGAGAGAGATGCTATAGTGCCCTCAATCCTGCTGGAGAGAACTGCTTCTCGTCTGCTGAACGGGCCAATAAGTAGATGTGGGTTTGGAAGAGTGCGTGCCGTGCCAGCTAACTCGCTGAGCTTCCGGTCAGCCTCACTGGTTTCTCTCGCCAGTTCCCAAGTTGGTTCAACAGTTGGCGGCAACTTGGCTGGAACAAAAGACCAGCATCCCTCGGAGTTTTTTGTGAATTCCGCCAGCCCGTTTTTTGTGAAAGTTTTGCGATCCACGTTATAAAACCCCCCTTATGCTATCCCAAAGTAATTAAAGTTTCCAATGAAAAACTTTAATTACGGATTCGACAGCTCCTCCGCTCCTTCCCGCCGGCATATCTCGGAAATTACCGATCAATCAGACGATGAGCAAAAAACCACTGATTTCCGCGTGGAGTGTTAACCGCGTTCGATGAAATTCAAATTGAGTGACCAGCCTGCCTTGTCTGCGTTGACCGTTGAAATGGCGCGTGTTACCGTACTTGGTTACACCAACCTCATTTGCGCGATCTGTGCGCCAAAGGATACCCCCTTGTCCTCTGAGACCGTGGCGGCCACGCCCATCCGCAAAACTGCTTTGAATGCTGTCCATCGCCAGATGGGCGCGAAGATGGTCGATTTCAACGGCTGGGACATGCCGGTGGAATATCCTCCTGTGGGCGGGCTGATGAAGGAACACCTGGCGGTCCGCAACGGCGTGGGAGTTTTCGATGTCAGCCACATGGGCGACATCCGAATCTCGGGGCCGCAGGCGCTCGCCGCCGTGCAGCACATCACCATGAACGACGCTGCCGGGATGGCGATCGGCCAATGCCGGTATTCGGCCATGCTGTATCCGCAAGGAACGTTCGTCGATGACGTGATTGTCCATCGTCTCGGCGAAGACGATTACATGCTGGTGATTAACGCCGGCACCCGCGAGAAGGACGTCAGCTGGGTGACCGAGAACACTCGCCAGTTCGACTGCAAGGCCGAGAACCTGAGCGACAACTACACCCAGATCGCGATTCAGGGACCGAAGGGCGTGAACACGCTACAGAAGCTGACCGATGCCGACCTGTCGCAGGTGAAGTTTTACTGGTTCACGCACGGAACGGTTTCGGGGCTACCGAACATCCTGATTGCGCGAACGGGTTACACCGCCGAAGACGGCTTCGAAATTTACGTTCCCACCGATGAGGCGACCAGCGCGCGGGTTTGGTACGAGGTGATGGAAGCAGGCAAGGAGTTCGGCATTGTTCCTTGCGGGCTGGGCGCGCGCAACACGCTTCGCCTGGAAGGCAGGCTGCCGCTCTACGGGCACGAGATTTCCGATTCCATCAATGTGTGGGAAGCGGGCCTGGAGCGCTTCCTCAAGATGGAAAAGGGCGACTTTACCGGTCGCGCGGCGCTGGAGCGAGCGAGAGCCGACGGTATCAAGCGCACGCTGGTTGGGCTGGAGTCGGTGGACCGCGGCATACCGCGCGACGGTTACAAAGTGCTCGATCTGAATGGCAAGGAGATCGGCTACGTCACCAGCGGTTCGTACGCGCCATTCCTGAGGAAGAACATCGCGCTGGCCTACGTGCCCATGGAGCACTCCGCCATCGGCAGCGAAGTGGCCGTGGAAATCCGCAACCAGCCGGTAAAGTGCAAGGTAATTCCGACGCCGTTTTACAAGCGTCCGAAGAAGCAGGAGTGAAGGAAATGGAGGGCCGGTGCTGATCAGCGAATTGTTATTGCCGGAATTTGATGAAGAAATGAAAAAGACGCGTACTACGCTGGAACGGATTCCGGCAGACAAGCCGGGATTCGCGCCCCACCCCAGGTCTATGCCGCTGGGCAAACTCGCGCCCCACGTAGCTCAACTCGCCAGCTTCGGCCTCATCATCTTGACGACTCCCGAGTTGGACTTTGCAAAGAGCAGCATCAAACCTGTGCCGCTGGAGTCGGCGGCCCAACTGGTCAGCGTCCTCGATGAGGGCGCAGCCAAGACGCGAGACGCACTTCTCGGTACACCTGATTATGCATGGCAGCAGAATTGGAAGCTGATGGTGCAGGGTAAGACTATCTTTGAAGGCTCCCGTTTTCTGGCGTACCGCCAAATGTTTCTCAATCACATTGTGCATCACCGCGCCCAACTTGGTATTTATCTACGCCTGAACGATAAGAAAGTTCCGGCTATTTATGGGCCTTCGGCGGACGAGACTCTTGGTTTCTAGGTGTACTGTGGTCCCGTCCGGGTTTTCCGCAGAGAAGCAGTCGGCTGGTTAGAGGAAAATGATCTAATTCGCATTAAAATTTTCGCCCGTGCAGGCGCGCAGTGCTCAGGAGGCAATTCATATGGCTTATCCCGCGGACTACAGGTACACCAAAGAACACGAATGGCTGAAGGTGGAAGGCAACACCGGGACCGTCGGCATTACCGATCACGCGCAAGAGGCACTCGGGGACATCGTGTTCGTCGAGTTGCCGAAGGTGGGGACCGAGATCACGGCCGGCAAGGTCTTTGGCACGGTTGAATCGGTGAAGGCGGTTTCGGAGATCTTTGCGCCGGCTTCCGGGACCGTAACCGAAGTGAATGAAGCTCTCAACACTTCGCCTGAGCAGGTGAACAAAGACGCCCATGGGGCGTGGATGGTGAAAGTCAAGCTGAAGGACCCGGGCGAGGCGAACCGGTTGCTGTCAGCCGCGGATTACGAGAAGTATGTCGCCGCCGAGGGCGGGCACTGAGAAATGAGTTGACGGTTCGTCCGCGGGGGACGGCGATTCTGAGGCCACAGAATTCCGTTTGGCAAATTGAACGCGGGATCTCAAAACCAGCGCCGCAGGCGCGATAGAGATTAGCCCAGCGCTTGAGCGCTGGGTAGGCTTTGGTACGGACCGGGCACATACTTTACAGATCAGACCGGGGACATACTTTACACTTTTGGGTCCGTTCACGAAGGCATGTAAAAAGAGCCATGCCTTGGAAAGTGAG
>JBEKNL010000008.1:0-90657 GCA_049522855.1 Candidatus Korobacteraceae bacterium | reverse complement strand
ATATCGATGACTTCATTGCCGCCTACAACCAGTCGGCTCATCCCTTCGAGTGGAGCAAGCAAACCGTCTTTCAGAAACGACCTAAAATGTCATACTCTAACTTATGCAACTAGGTACTAGGCCACTTGCGTACCATCTCAAGGCTCTTCCAGCACCATCAGATATGAATTATTCAACGGAGGTTGATATTAAGGCTAAGAAGGGAGCGCCGCCAATTTACCATCTTAGGATTTTCGCAAGGACTCAGATCAAACCGGGCGCCGAATTTGACGCAATCCCTTTTGGGCGCGGTAAAGCGGCATCAGCAGTATCCACTATGGACTACGACCCGTACTCTATTGTCTTGCAGAGCAGCGCTCCGCAACGAGAGTTTAAGATCGAATTACACTCTGCCGAAGGCTTGGGAATCAAATGCGTAAATCAAGAAAACTAGTATGCAGCGCGGTTGCGAGCCTCGCTCCGTATTCTTGAAGAGAAGATTCAGACAGGTGCGCCGTACCCGTGATCGGTAGCAACACGAAATCAGATCAGTACCCGTCACCGAGAACGGTTGCATTTCCCAGTTCACATTCGGCTGGAGATTTCGTATCTTGGAGGAGACGATTCGATTGGGAGGCGCTCTCATGGTGCATGTGCTGGTCCGCCACAAGGTGGCGGATTACAACCGCTGGAAGCAAGCGTTCGATTCTCACCTCAATACCCGCAAGCATGCCGGCGAAACCGCGTTCCGCATTTTTCATACCGTTGACGATCCCCGCGAAGTGATCCTGTTCTTCGATTGGGAGAGCGTCGAGCAGGCGCGCAAGTTTATGAACTCCGATGACCTGCGTAAGGCCATGCAGCAGGCCGGGGTCGAAGGCCCCCCCGATGTGCAGTACATCGAGAACGTCCGTACCGTTCATCGCACGGCGGCCGACTAGCCCGTCTGGGGTCCTGGTTTCGAAAATGTTTTCTCAGGGGCTTGACACCAGGCGAAGTTTGGTTTCCAAATTATCGTCTGGTTGCGGCCGCCGGACACCGCCGGAGGTTTTACATGGCTGGCCTCCAAGTGCTTCGAAAGCCGCGAGGCACAAGGGTTCCGCGAGATCTGGCACTCTGTCAAGAAATTTTTCACAGATTTTTTCCAGTAGGCCGCAACTAATTTTCGTCAGACGTTGACAAACCAGACGGGGAATTTAGAATACCCGACGACTTCTCCGATTCGATTTGCGCCGCCGTGAAAGATTCAGACCAAATTTCCGACGTTCTGTTGCGGACCGACTTTTCCGGGCTCGAGCTCTACGCCAGTGGAAAAGTTCGCGACCTTTACCGGGTTGGCAGCGAGCATCTGCTCTTCGTAGCCACCGATCGCCTCTCGGCCTTCGACTACGTGCTGGCGACCGGCATACCGCAAAAGGGACAAGTGCTGACGCAGCTCTCACTTTTCTGGTTCGAGTTCCTCAAGCCCATCGTCCCCAATCACCTGGTCACCGCCGATGTGCGCAAATATCCGCCGGAGCTGCAGAAATTCGCCACCCAGTTGCATGGCCGCTCCATGCTGGTGGTGCGGGCCGACATGATCGCCATCGAGTGCGTGGTGCGCGGCTATCTTTCCGGCTCGGGCTGGAAAGAGTACCAGGCCAGCGGCTCGGTCTGCGGCATCAAGCTGCCCTCCGGGTTGCGCGAATCGGACAAACTGCCGGAGCCGATTTTCACCCCCGCCATCAAGGCCAGCAGCGGTCACGACGAAAACATCTCGTTTGATCGCATGGTGACGCTAGCGGGCCGCGAACTTGGCCAACAGTTGCGCGAGTTGAGCGTGAAGGTCTACCAGACTGCTGCCGATTACGCGGAGACGCGCGGCATCATCATCGCCGATACCAAGTTTGAATTCGGCCGTACCGCTGCCGGACTGGTGCTGGCCGATGAAGTGCTCACCCCGGACTCGTCGCGCTTCTGGCCCAAGGACAAGTATCAGCCAGGTGGACCGCAGGATTCGTACGACAAGCAATACGTGCGCGACTATCTGGAAGCTATCCAGTGGAACAAACAGCCGCCAGCCCCGGCGTTACCTCCGGAGGTGGCGGCCCGAACGAGTGAGAAGTATGTGGAGGCTTACACCCAATTGACCGGGCATCCGCTGCCGGCCTAGGACAAGCCGAATGATGGGCGTCTCCATTCTCGACTGGGTCATTGTGCTCATCATTGTGTTGTCGGTGTTACAGGCCAGCGCACAGGGATTCTTTTACGAATTCTTTTCGCTGGCCGGCGTGATCGTCGGATATTTGCTGGCAGCATGGGAGTACCCGCGGGCGGCCGCATGGTTTGCGCCTCACGTGAACTCCCAGTGGGCGGCGGATATCGCTGGGTTCTTTACCATATTCGTTGTCGTCGTGGTGCTGGCGGGAGTGCTGGGACGGATTGCGCGCTGGGCCGTGCACGGCGTGGGACTGCGCTGGTTCGACCGTCTTCTGGGCGCGGTATTTGGGTTTCTGCGCGGCGCGGTGGTCAGCACGGTCGTGGTCCTGGCGCTGGCCGCTTTCGCGCCGCAATGGGGACGGTTGCAGCAGTCTCGGATCGCGCCTTTCCTGCTGGTCAGCGGCCGCGCTTTGATCTGGGCGGCGCCGGCGGAATTGCGGCAGCGCTTTCGCCAAGGCTGGGAGCTGTTACGGACCGTTCCCCAGCACGTATCCGTGCAAGGCGACGGCAATGATCGTTACCTGTGAAGCTGTGGTCCATTTGCGGCCTTACTGAAGCAAAAGAGAGAGGCGTTGTGAAAGATCAACTGGAAGCTTTGATCCTGCAGATGTACAAAAACGGCATAACTTATTCCGAAGGCGTGTGCGAATTCAAGAAGCGATTCATTCTCACGGTGCTGCAGGAATGCAAGGGTAATCAATGCAAGGCCGCGCGCCAACTGGGTATGCACCGCAACACCCTCAGCCGTGCCATCGCCGAACTTAAGCTGGATGCCAAAGGCCTGCGTCACGGTACGCGCCGGCCGCCGCGCAGCGCCCATGCGGTCGCGGCGGACAGGAAAGTCGCCCGTTAGACCTAATGTACCCTGCTCGTTGTGCGCTATCCAGAACGGCCAATTCAGGTTCGCTGCTGGAAGCGGGCCTGACTGACGTCCAAGCCGTCTAAAATGTTCGATGGTGTCGTTCCGCCGGGACACGTGGAAGCCGGTCTTTTCAGCAGGCTGGTTAACCGCCGAGGTAACGCATTTACCTTTTCCTTGTCTTTCAGTAGCCTGTAAGCCTGTTGCCGTTCGTACCGTGTTCGCATCGTTCGCGCGGCCTGCAGAGGAGAGACGAGCATGCCCTTACCGGAATTCAAGCAACTGGTCGACGAAGCCAAGTCGCAGATCAACGAAATCCGTCCCGATGAGCTCAGACGCATGCAGCAATCGGGCGAAGACTTCACCCTGGTAGACGTGCGAGAGCGCGACGAACAGGCTAAGGGAATCATTCCCGGCGCCATCAGCCTGCCTCGCGGCATTCTGGAACTGAACATCGACAAGATCACAACCGACAAGGACCGCAAGCTGGTTCTGTATTGCGGCGAAGGCGGCCGTTCTGCGCTCGCGACCTTCAATCTCCAGAAGATGGGCTTTCGCAATGTGTTCTCGCTCGCCGGCGGCTATCGCGACTGGCGTCAAGGAGAAACATACTAACGCCTCGTCGAATGGTTTTCGGCTTCGTTAATCGAGGTGAACAATGGACCTGCAAGGAAACCGCATTACGTGGCTGGGCCACGCCACATTCCGCATTACAACCAATGATGGCGCCACCGTGTATCTGGATCCCTGGGTGATGGGCAATCCGGCATGTCCGGAAGCCGAGAAGCAGGTGAAAAAGGCCGACGTACTGATCTGTACCCACGGCCACATGGACCACATCGGCGACGCCGTGCAGATTGCCAAACAGCACAATCCCATCGTGGTCGGGATTTTTGAGCTCTGCACCTGGATGGGAAAGAAGGGCGCCCAGCAGATCGCCCCCATGAACAAGGGCGGGACGCAGACGGTCGCCGGCATCAAGGTCACGATGACGCACGCCGTGCACTCCTGCGGCATTCAGGATGACGATGGCAGCATCGTGTACGGCGGCGAGGCGTGCGGCTATGTTCTCGAGTTGCCCGGCGGAGTGAAGCTGTATCACGCCGGCGACACCGCCGTATTCGGCGACATGCAGATCATCCACGATCTCTACTCGCCCGAGATCGCAATGCTGCCCATCGGCGATCACTTCACTATGGGCCCGCGCGAGGCGGCCTACGCGTGCAAGCTGCTCCAGCCCAAAACTGTCATCCCTATGCACTTCGGCACGTTTCCGATGTTGACCGGACGGCCTGACGATCTGAAGAAATTGCTGGGGACGGGCGGCCCGGAGGTGGTCGAAATGAAGCCTGGGCAGACGTTGAGCTGAGGAGTGAATATTGTCGATGAAGAGCTTTACCGATGAACGCGTCGAAAACTATCTCTACGCTCTGCTTCCCGAGCGCGGGCCCGTCTTGCAGGAGATGGAACGCCAGGCAAAAGCGCGCGACATCCCCATCGTGGGGCCCGCGGTCGGCCGATTGTTCTATCAGTATGCGCGGCTGATCAACGCCAAGACGGTCTTCGAGTTGGGTTCAGCGATCGGCTATTCCACCATCTGGTGGGCCAAGGCGGTGGGGGAAGGTGGCACGGTCCATTACACCGATGGCAGCCGCAAGAATGCCGACGAAGCGCGTCGCTACTTCGAGCAGGCGGGCGTCGCCGATCGCATCCAGGTCCACGTGGGCGATGCGCTCGAAATTCTGTCAGAGCGCAAAGAAGAGTTCGACATCGTATTCAACGACGTGGACAAGCATGACTATCCCCGCGTGTTCAATATGGCGGCGGCCCGCGTGCGCAAAGGCGGGCTCTTCATCGCCGACAACGCTTTGTGGAGCGGCACCGTGGCGTACGCCGCAGGCAATCCCGACTTGGCGAACAGCGCCGAGCCTGACAAGCACTCCCAAGGCGTTGTGAAGTTCAATCAGTTGCTTTACTCGTCGAAGGATTGGTTCACGACGATCGTCCCGCTACGCGACGGTGTCGCGGTGGCGATGCGGCTTTAGCTTTTTATGCCTGACGCGCCACAGTGCGACATCCTGGCCATTGCCGCCCATCACGACGACGTCGAGCAAACCTGCGGCGGCACGCTGCTCAAGATGGCGGAACGCGGACACCGCACTGCCATCTTTGACCTCACGCAGGGCGAAATGGGCACCCGCGGCAGCGTTGAAGACCGGGCGCGTGAGGCCGACGAGGCGGCGCGCATCCTCAAAGTCAGTTGGCGCCGAGCGCTCGACATCCCGGACGGCCGGGTCGAGAACACCTTTGGCAATCGGATCAAGGTCGCGAGCGTTATCCGGGAACTGCGCCCACGCGTGTTGATTCTTCCTTATTGGCAGGCGCGGCATCCCGACCACGCCACCGCGTCAGCGCTCGGCTATGAAGCCGCGTTCCTCGCGGGATTGGCGAAACTCGGCCACACCGACGCGACCGCGGACATTCCTCCCGAGGAATTGAAGGCGCTCGCCTCTTTTCCGCCCCACCGCCCTTACAAAATTGTCTATGCCAGCCTCTACGCCGACGTGCGCCCGTCGTTCGTGGTTGACATCTCCGAGCAGTTTGAGACACGCTTCGCCGCCCTGATGACCTACCGCTCGCAGTACCAGGACCAGTCGGCCGGCAGCGGGCTCTTCCCGCGCCAGACAGAGATCCGCGAGCGACTCGCCGCCATGGCCGCTTTCTATGGCCTGCTTGCGGGAGTCCAATACGCCGAGCCTTTCGTGCAGAAAGAAGTTGGGCTGGTGGACGACCTGTTCGCCATCCCAGTGCAGTCGCTTTAAGCGGCCAAGGGCCCAAATTCAAGAACGAAATTCCGCTTGGTAGTGGTAGAACGGTATATTATAAGGGTAGAAGGGTGTACAATATGGGTTTAAACATCAAGAATCCAAATACGTACAAGCTCGTTGAAGAGTTGGCAGGTTTGACTGGCGAAAACATGACGGAGGCAGTCACCGAGGCAGTTCGTGAGCGGATTGATAGGCTGCGGCGCCAACGGGGTACCGGGCTGGCCAACCGTCTGCTGCAAATCGGGAGGGATTGTGCGCCACGCCTCCAAGAGCCTTTCCGATCCATTGACCACGGGGACCTGCTCTACGACGAGAAGGGGCTGCCGCGATGATTCTCGACACGTCGGCAGTCATCGCAATTCTGCGTGACGAGCCGGAAGCAGAGCGCTTTGCCCAGGCAATTCAGGATGCCGGGCATCGTCGCATCTCTGCCGTCAATTATGTTGAGGCAGCAGCGGTCATCGATGGTAGCCGAGATCCGGTGGCAAGCCGCCGCTTCGATGATTTATTGCGCGAGGCAGGGGTAACGGTCGAGCCGGTCACACAAGTGCAGGCGAAAATTGCACGCGATGCGTACCGGGACTTCGGCAAAGGCAGCGGACACCCGGCCAGACTGAATTTCGGCGACTGCTTTGCATACGCCTTGGCAAGAGCCATGGGCGAACCATTACTGTTCAAAGGCGGCGACTTTCCCCATACCGACATTGTGTCCGCCCTGGATTGATAGCAGACGCCGCCGAGGCTCACGGTGGTTCTCCGGCAGTCGCAATCACTTCTTTCTCTCCACCAGAAACTTCGCAATCTCGCGCAGAGTTGCGGCACGCTCGCCGAATTGGTCCAGCGCAGCCTCGGCGGCGGCGACCAGGTCGTCCGCCTTCTTCAACGAGGCCTCGATGCCGAACAGCGCAGGATAGGTCGCCTTGTCGTGCGCGGTGTCCTTGCCGGCGGTCTTGCCTAACTGTTCCGACGTCTGGGTCACGTCCAGAACATCGTCCACAATCTGAAACGCCAGCCCGATGTTCCGGCCGAAGTCGCGTAGGCTCTGGAGCTGCGACGCATCCGCTCCCGCATACATGCCGCCGGTGACGACGCTCGCGGTCAGCAGCGCGCCCGTCTTGGAGCGATGGATGTATTCCAGTGTCTTCGCGTCGGGATGGACGTGCTCGGCCTCGAGGTCCATGACTTGGCCGCCGATCATGCCGCCGATGGTGCCCGTGGCGTGCGCGATCTCGGCGATGATGGCGACCCGTGCCTCCGCCGGGCACTGCAACTTAGCCAGCACTTCGTAGGCATAGGTCTGCAGCGCGTCGCCCGCGAGGATGGCTGTGGCCTCGCCGAATGCCTTGTGGCACGTGGGGCGCCCTCGACGCAAATCATCGTTGTCGAGCGCGGGAAGGTCGTCGTGGATGAGCGAGTAGGTGTGCAGCATCTCCAGCGCCGCGCCCAACTCCTCGATGCCCCTGGGAATGCACCCTGCGATCATCTGCGCGGCTTCCATGCACAGGATCGGCCGCAGGCGCTTGCCTCCAGCAAAGACGCTGTGGCGCATCGCCTGATGAATGGACCCGGGATATTGCGAACCTGGCGGGAGCAGGCGCTCCAGCGTCTTGTCGGTAACGGTTCGGCCTTGTTCCAGCGTGTCCTTGAGCATCAATAGGGCAGTATAACAATCGCAACTACTTCGCTACCCGCTCTGCGATCCACTGCGCGCACTCGCGCGTGCCCAGCGGGCCTCCCACATCCACCGTCATCTTCTGCTCGCGAACCGCATCCAGCACCGCGTTCTCGATCTTCTGCGCTTCAGCGTTCAAGCCCAGGTGCGCCAGCATCATCGCCGCGGTCAGAATTGAGCCCATGGGGTTGGCAATGTTCTTTCCCGCGATCGGAGGAGCCGAGCCATGCACAGGTTCGAACATCGAAGTGCGGCCGGGATGAATATTTCCGCTGGCGGCCATGCCGAGCCCGCCTTGCAGCGCGGCTGCGAGGTCGGTGACGATGTCGCCGAACATGTTGTTGGTGACGATCACGTCGAGCGAGCGCGGCTCGCGCACCATCTGCAGGCAGAGCGCGTCCACGTACATATGCTGCGTCTGGATGTCGGAATACTCTCTGGCCACTTCCTTGAAGACGCGCTGCCACAGGCCGCCGGCGTAGGTCATCACGTTTGACTTGTCGGACATCATTACTTTCTTGCGGCCGTTGGCGCGCGCGTATTCGAAGGCGAAGCGAATGATGCGCTCGACACCTTTGCGCGTGTTGATGTCCTCTTGCGTGGCGACTTCATCGGGTGTGCCAACCTTGAAGCTGCCGCCCATGTCCATGTAAACGCCTTCGGTGTTCTCGCGAATCACCGTGAAATTGATGTCGTCAGGCAAGGCGTCTTTCAGCGGGCACAGCGAGGCGTCGAGCAGGCGCACCGGGCGCACATTGGCGTAAAGGTCCATCTTGAAGCGCATGCCCAACAGAATTTCCTTGGCGTGAATATTGCTGGGCACGCGCGGATCGCCCAGCGCTCCGACCAGGATTGCGTCGAAGTCACGCGCCAGCATCTGAAAGCCGTCTGGTGGGACCGTGGTGCCGTCGGCCAGGTAGCGGTCGGCGCCCCAGTCAAAGCTGGTGAACTCGACGGCCGCTCCGCTGGCGTGAACTACTTCGAGAGCGGTGGAAATAACTTCTTTGCCAATACCGTCTCCGGGAACCACTGCGATGCGTTTGTTGGTAGGCACGGGAAAATAGTAGCACTCAACACTCAGCATTCAGGCCTCAGTGTTCGGTGCCGTAGTGCGAATTCAAATCGGCACATCGGGCCAAAGAGGGTGTGTGAGATCTGTGCCGTCCCTGAAGGGACTCGTTATTTTCCCCCAGCTTACCCAGGGCTTACGCCCTGGGCTAAAACAAATTCCGCCCTTGCGGGCTGGATTTTGCGTGATCGTTCCACCGCGCCAACTCAAAACGAGTTCTGACACACCCTCTAGAGGCTGATAGCCAACTGCTGAATGCTGAATGCTGAATGCTGAATGCTGAATGCTGAGTGCTGATGGCTGACAGCTGAGTGCTGAATGCTGAATGCTGCTTCCCTTCCTTCGCTATAATCAAAGATTCGGTATGAGTGTTACCACTTTTCAAGAGAAGCTTGCGGCCAGCGGCGCCCGTCTCGGCATGTACCGCGGCGCGGAAACCCCGGCAGATTTCGGCGATTCTACAACTGAATTTCAAGCGCTGCTGCAGGGCTGCGCCCTCCTCGACATGAGCTGGCAGGCCAAGCTGGTGCTGGCGGGAGAGGACCGAGTGCGCTGGCTGAATGGCATGGTCACCAACAATGTCCGCGACCTTGCGCCGGGGCGCGGGGTGTACAGCTTCGTGCTTAGCGCGCAGGGGCGCATTCAGGGAGACCTGGTTGCCTACAATCGCGGCGACTACCTGCTGGTCACCACCGACCGCGAGCAAGCGCCTACGATAGCTGAGATCTTCGATCGTTACATCATCATGGACGATGTCGAGGTCGCCGACATCAGTGACAAGCTGGCCGCGATTGGCGTGGCCGGCCCAATATCAAAGTCGCGCGAGATTTTGGCGGCGGCTGGTCTGGACGTCTCGCAACTCGAACCCGGGCAGGTGATCGACGCGGTGTGGCGCAATGTTGGGATTTCCATCGCGCGTAGCGCGCAGCCGCAGATGGATGGATTCGAGATCTGGTTTGCTTCCGAGAACATGGACGCAATCTGGGACGCCCTGGTCGCGGCCGGCGTCACGCCCGTGGGCAGCGATGCCCTCGAACTCTATCGCATCGTCAGAGGAATACCGCGCTTCGGAATTGATCTTCGGGAACGCGATTTGCCGCAGGAAACGGGACAGCAGCACGCCTTGAATTTCACCAAGGGCTGCTACATCGGGCAGGAGATCGTGGAGCGAATTCGCTCGCGCGGCAACGTGCATCGCATGTTCACCGGCTTCGAAGTCCAGGGACATCCGGCTGGCCAGCTTCCGGCGCCGGGAACCAAAGTTCGTGCTAACGAGAAGGATGTGGGAGAGATAACCAGCGCGGCGCGGATTCCATTTCCGAATGGCGAGCGCACGCTGGCGCTCGGCTATATGCGGCGCGAAGCCGCACCTCCCGGCGCTACGGTGCAGGTCGGCGAGCAAAGCGCCGCCGTCCAGACCCTTCCATTCAGCGAGTAAATAACCTATGGCCGACAAAGAGAAGAAGCCTGAATTCGTAGTAACCGATCGCCGCTTATTCAGCACTGATGGCGAGTTACGCCAGGACGTGGTGGAAGACGAAGAACGCCGCTCCGAACGGGAACGCGAGAAAAGCGAAGCGCAACGCCTGGTCAACGAGGAGCGCGCGGCACAACAACAACCCACGCCAGAAAGCGCGGTGCCAACCTCATCCATTGTGACCGATGAAGTTGCTCCCGAAGGGCCCAGCACGCAGGAGCAGCACGACTCTGCCGCGGCCTACCGGGAATCGACACGCGAGATCGACGAAAGCATCGAGAAGGAGATGCGTAAGCAGGGACAGCCACACCGCGCGCAAGACTTCGAGATTACCTTCGAGAAGTTTGTCGCCTCGCTTTATATGAGTTCGCTTGTGCAGCTTGGCTTGGCGGCTCCGCAAGGCGCGAAGCCCGAGGTTGACCTGTTGGGCGCGCGGCAAACCATCGACACGCTGGCCATCCTGCAAGACAAGACCAAGGGCAACTTGACGCCGGCCGAGCAGAATATGCTGCAGAACTGCCTCTACGAATTGCGCATGGCCTACCTTGAGGTTACCAACCTGCTCGCCCATCCGCCGCAGGGTGGACCGGCCGGTGGCGGCAAGCCCTGATGAAAGCCGTGCTCACGGTTTTGGGCAGCGGAACATCGATGGGTGTGCCCACCATCGGCTGCGACTGCCGAGTGTGTCTGTCGGCCGATCCCCACGACCGGCGCACCCGCCCCTCGGTCATGGTGCAGTGGAATGGGCACACCGTTCTCATCGACACCACGCCCGACTTCCGCGAGCAGGCCCTCCGTGAAGGCATTCGTAAAATTGACGCCGTGCTTTACACCCACGGCCATGCCGATCACATTCTTGGACTCGACGACGTGAGGCCGCTCAGCTTCCCTCGCGTGACCGGTGGCGGCAAAATTCCGCTTTATGCCAGCGAGGCCACGGCGCAGACCCTGCGTAGCGTTTTCCGCTACATCTTCGAGGCGGATTACAAGTACGGCAGCCTGGCGCAGGTAGAGTTACGCGCGGTCAATGGGCCGGTGGACCTCTTCGGAGCCATCTTCACACCGCTGGAGGTGCACCACGGAGATGTCCCTATCGAAGCGTACCGCTTTGGCTCGGCCGCGTATCTCACGGACTTCAGCAGCATCCCGGAGCAGTCGCTGGAACAGTTGCAGGGGCGCGAAATCCTGTTTCTCGATGCCCTGCGGCACCATCCTCATCCCACGCACTCGACGGTGGAGAACTCTTTGAAGCTGGTGGAACGGCTGAAGCCGAAGCATGCGTACTTCACGCACATCTCGCACGATCTGCCGCATGAAGAGACCAATGCGGCGCTGCCCGACAACGTGCGCCTGGCGCACGACGGCCTGAAACTCGAGTTCGACCTGTAGGACACCGGCCCCCATGCAAGTATTCCGCAGCCTCGAAGAAGTGCCGTCCGAACTTGGTCCCACGGTGGTTAGCGTGGGGAACTTTGACGGCGTTCACCGCGCTCATCAGGAGGTGGTGCGGCTTATGGCGGACCGCGCCCACTCGCTCGGCGGCCAAGCGGTGGTGGTGACCTTCGAGCCGCATCCCTACCGCATTCTGCGTCCCGATGTCGCGCCCAAGCTGCTGACCCCTTTGCCTATCAAGCTGCGACTGCTGCAACAGACCCGCGTGGATGCCGTGCTGGTGTTGCCCTTCACCCGCGATCTCTCGCTGATGCCGGCGCACGACTTCGCCAAGAGCGTGCTGCTGGACGCGCTCCATGCGCGCGAGGTACACGAGGGGTACAACTTCCACTTCGGCCACAAAGCGCAAGGCAACGTGAACACGCTGGCCGATCTTGGCAGAGAGTTTGGTTTCGCGGCCACCATCTATCCCGAGCAGTTGTTGCGCGGTCATCACGTTTCCAGCACGGAGATTCGTAAACTGATCGCCGAAGGGAAAATGGCGAAGGCGCGCGTCCTGCTCGGCCGCCCCTTCAGCATCTTCTCGAATCCGGGACGCGGACGAGGTTATGGTCACAAATACACGGTCCCGACGGTGAACCTGGCGCGCTACGACGAATTGGTTCCCGCCATTGGGGTTTACATCGCGTGGCTGCGTGTCGGGGGCGAATGTTTCGAGGCGGTGACAAACGTGGGAAACCGGCCAACTTTCGGGGCGGACTCTTTCGCCATCGAGAGCCACCTGCTAAATTTCCATCCCATCGAATTGCTGCCGGAGACGGAGTTGGAACTAATTTTCTTGCAGCGGCTGCGGTCGGAGATCAAGTTTCCGTCGGTGGAAGCGCTGCGCGAGCAGATCGCCAAGGACGTGCACAAGGCGCGACGCTATTTTCGGCTGCTGAAGACGATCGCTCCGTAAATTGACTTTACCGATGCCTAGTTTCCTGGCCTTCGCCATGGGTGGTTTGCGTGATTGAACCGAAACCTGATAGCTTTTGCCATTACCGTTAACAACACAATGAACAAAGCCATTCGCCTTGCCCTGTTTTGCTGCCTCGCCGCTGCGCCGTTGCTGGCACAGCTTCCTACCGATAGCCCGGTTGATGTGCTTCGTCATCCCGGCTGGAACAAGGGACTGTTCGTCGGGGGCGGCACCTCCGTCGCCAGTTCACCCAGTGGGGGGTCATTCCTATTCGGCTTTCGTCTCGGTCGCGTGCTGACCAATGAACACGGCAGCGGTTTCCTTCGCGGCACCTTCGAGATGGCGGGGGACATTATTCCGGTGGACGAATACTGGATCCACGGGGGTCAGTACGCTGGAGGAATCAATCCGTTCATCGCCAAGTGGAACTTCACCAGCCCCTGCAAAGTTGCTCCCTATTTCGCGGCGGTAGGAGGCGTGCTCTTCAGTACCCACAATCTGCCGCCGGGCGACACCTCGCAGGTGAACTTCACCAGCGGGGCCGAATTGGGCGCGCAGATATTCCGCAAAGAGCGCAACTCCTGGGACGTGGCAGTCAAGGCCTATCACCTTTCCAACGCTTCGCTGGGTAAGCACAATCCCGGCATCAATGCGTCCCTGCAATTCATGCTGGGATACACGTGGCATTAGAGCGATACGTCAGCGGCCTGGTCTGAGCGCCGCTCATCCGATTTCCGCTGCTACACTGATGCCGTGCGCAGGCTCATCGTCAATGCCGACGACTTCGGTTTGACCCGGGGAGTGAACCGCGCCATCGTGCAGGCGCAAGAGCGCGGGATTGTGACCTCGTCCACGCTGATGGCGAACGCGGGGGCTTTCGACGAAGCGGCCAGCATGGCGCGCTCGCTGGCGGCGCACAACGCCCGCTTCAGCGTCGGCTGTCACGTGGTGCTGCTCGACGGCGAACCGCTATTGCCGGCGGATCAAGTAGGCAGCCTCCTGCAACCAGGTGCACAGAACGGCAGCCGCCAATTTCGCGTCAAGCTCAATGACTTTGTCACAGCTTCTTTCCGCAACAAGCTCAACCCTGCCGAGATCGAAGCTGAAGCCAGCGCTCAGATCGAGCGCCTGCAATCTGCGGGGGTGCGGCCCTCTCATTTCGACACCCACAAGCATGCCCACATGTTTCCCGCGGCGCTGAGGCCATTGCTGCGAGCGGCGCGGGAGTGTGGCGTTCCGGCCGTGCGCAATCCATTTGGCCGGGTGTGGCCATTGCCGATAGTAGATCTGCTGCGAAAGCGCACGTTGTGGCGGCGTTTCGCCGAACTGAATGTGTTGCGCAACTTTGCCACCAGGTTCCGCCGCGAGGTCGAGGCCCACGGCCTGCGCACGACCGACGGATCGCTTGCCGTGCTGGTCACCGGATGTCTCGACTTGAAACTGTTCACCGCGATCGCGGACAGCATCCCGGAAGGAACGTGGGAGTTTGTCTGCCACCCCGGCTACAGCGACGCCGATCTCGACAAGGTCGACACCCGATTGCGAGAATCGCGGGTGCAGGAACTCGCCCTGCTAACCTCGCCGGAAGCGAAAGAGGTCCTGCGGCACCGGGGGATTGAGCTGATCACCTATCACGATCTGTGACTACGCCAACCATCGCCGCGCTACAATGGCTGTCCCGTCAACTCAGTTCGAACCGCTTCGGATACATTGCCCATGAATCCACTTGTACTCTCCGACGCCGACTACAAAGCAGTCTTCGAGCGCATCAGCCAACTCGCGTTGGAGTACGTCGCGTCCGTCAGCGAACGGCCTACATTCCCCAAGATCACTGGAACGGAAACCGAAGCTCTATTCGCTAAGCCACTGCCAGAGCAAGGGCTGGGAAACGGCGCTCTCGACGACCTTGGCGCCGTGATGGCGGCCGTACGGGTCACCGGACCGCGTTTTTTCGGCTACGTGCTCGGTTCCGGGGAGCCCATCGGCGCTGCCGCGGATCTGCTGGTCAGTGTGTTGAACCAGAACGTGACGGCATGGCGCTCGTCGCCCTCGGCAGTGACCATCGAGCGCGTCGTGGTCGGCTGGCTGGCAGAGGCGATCGGCTGCCCTGGGTTCACGGGAAGTTTGACCGGAGGTGGTTCGTCGGCAAACCTGATGGGCCTTGCCATGGCCCGCGAAGCGCGCTTGCCCGCCAACGAGTGCGGTGCGCAGCCTGGAACCATCTATGCGTCAGAACAGGTCCACATGTCGATTCCCAAAGCCATCGCGTTGCTGGGCATAGGACGGGAGAATCTGCGGCTCATTCCGTGCGACAACAACTTTCGGATCCGCGTCGATCTTTTGCGCGCCAGCGTGGAGCGCGACGTCCGTGCCGGACTGACGCCGATCGCGATCGTGGGTTCTGCGGGAACGGTTTCTACCGGGAGCATCGATCCGCTGCCGGAGCTGGCGGAAATCGCTCGCGAATCGGGCGCCTGGTTTCACGTGGACGGAGCCTACGGCGCCCTGGCCGCCATTGCCGAACCGGCGAAGTTTATCGGGCTGAACCAAGCCAATTCGCTGTCGCTCGATCCCCACAAGTGGCTGTATCAGCCGCTCGATTGCGGATGCCTGCTCTACCGCGATGCTGCCGCCGCGCGTCGCGCATTTTCGCACACTGGAGACTACGCCAAATCGCTGGTGAACGATCCGGTCGAGGGCTTCGTGTTCTTCGAGGAAACCATCGAGCTGTCGCGACGCTTTCGCGCGCTGAAGCTTTGGCTGTCGCTGCGCTACCACGGACTGGCGAACTTTCGTGAGGCGATCCGCAGCGACTTAGCGCACGCGCAGTTGCTGGCCGGGCTCCTTACGAAGCAGCCCGAACTCGAACTGCTGGCTCCGGTCCCACTCAGCGCAGTCTGCTTCCGCTATCGATCGCGGGGCGATGCTGACTTCAATAACGACTCGCTGAACCAGGAGATTTTGCAGCGCGTGGTCCGCCGAGGAAAGGTATTCTTGTCCAACGCGACGATTCATGGCCGCTTCGCGTTGCGCGCCTGTATCGTGAATCATCGCACTACGCCCGATGACATCGAACAGGTGGTGAGCGAGGTGCTCGCGGTTGGCAGGGAGTGCCTCAAGTGAACCGCGACGAGATTGTTACTACAGCGCCATGCCGCGCCGATCTGGCCGGCGGGACGCTCGACATCTGGCCGCTGTACCTTTTCCATCCCGGCGCGGTGAGCGTAAACGTTGCCCTCAACATCCTGACCCGTTGCAAAATCACTCCGCGACGCGGACGGGAAATCGTTTTGCGATCGCAGGATACCGGGCGACACGAGCGCTTTGCCGGCCTCGACGAATTGTTGGCGGCGAAGACCTATCAACACCCGTTGGCGGCCCATCTGGTCCGCTTCTTCAAGCCGGGCGCAGGGTTCACGCTGGAGACGCATTCCGAGTCTCCCGCAGGCGCGGGCATCTCCGGTTCCTCGGCGCTGATGATCGCCACCACCGCGGCACTGGCGCGTTTTGTTGGGCGCAAGATTGATCTGGAACAGATTCGTGTCCTTGCGCAGAATGTCGAAGCGCAACTGATCCGCGTGCCTACCGGCTGCCAGGATTATTATCCGGCGATGTATGGCGGCGTGAGCGCGATCCATCTGGAGCCTGACGGCGTCCGCTGGGAGGCGGTCCCGATTCCCCTCGACGAGATCGATCAGCGGTTCGTTCTCCTCTACACCGGAGTGCCGAGGCGGTCGGGCATCAACAACTGGGAGGTGTTCAAGCAGCACATTGACGGCAACAAGCGCGTCATACACAACTTCGCGGAAATCTCGCGCATTGCCCAGGCCATGCACAGTGCCCTGGCTGAGGCACGATGGGACGACGTGGAGCGTCTGATGCGGGAGGAGTGGAAGCTGCGGCGGACCAACGCTCCCGGCATCACCACTCCGCTGATCGACAAACTGATCGGCGTGGCCCGGCGGAACGGTGCGCGAGCCGCCAAAGTTTGCGGCGCCGGAGGCGGCGGTTGCGTGATCGTCCTCATTGAACCGGGCTCACGCCAGAGAGTCGAAGATGTGATTCGCAACGTTATTCGCAACCAGGGCGGCGAGCTGCTGGATTTTTCTGTCGCACGCCAGGGATTGGCGTTTCACTCGGCGCCGCAGCGGGAAACCGCCAAGGTCTAGTTATGTTCACCATCAGCACAGGACGTCTCCATCCGGTGTGGGCGTTCGTGGTGTCGGCCTTGTTTTCGGTGCTGGCATTTCTGGTCGCGGGTTACGTCGCCGGGGCGATAGCGGGAGATCGCGTCCTGCTCTTCGAGGCGATCTTCCGCCCTCTGTTGGCCTTGCTGCTGATCGCACTGTTCGTCTGGATGCTGACCGCCGCCGACCACGTCGAAGGTCATCATTTCGCCGCCTTGGGATTGCCGCGTGCCAAAGGCTGGCTCAAGCAATTCACATTGGGCTGCCTCCTCGCATTCGGACTGACGGTGCTGGCGATTGTTCCAATCGAGATTTGGGGGCATACCAGCACCAGATTTCGTCTCAGCCTGCACACCTTGCCGAGGGTCGGAGCCGTACTGTTGATTCTTCTCCTGGGCGCGCTCGCCGAGGAGTTGATGTTTCGGGGCTACCCTTTCCAACACCTGGAACAGGGCATCGGAGCAATCGGCGCGATCGCGGTCTTCTCGGTGATGTTTGGGGCGGTGCACCTGGCCAATCCCGGCGCCAGCCTTTGGGGACTGATCAATACCATCCTGATCGGCGTGCTGCTCTCCATTTCCTACCTGCGGACCCGAGCTTTGTGGTTGCCGTGGGGCATTCACTTCGGCTGGAATTTCGCTCTCGGAGCCCTGTTTGGTCTGCCGGTGAGCGGCCTTCGACTTTTCAACGTTGTGGTACGGACCGCCGTGAGCGGGCCGAATTGGGTTACGGGCGGGAGCTACGGAGTAGAGGCCAGCGCTACGGCTGTTGTCATCGTCATGGTGGGAATCGTGATGGTATGGAAGTTACCGTTGGCGCCTCTCGCGCAACCGGGACTGCCTTTGCCGGAGACGGAACACCGCGACGGTTTTTCGGGCATCCAACCCTAGCGTGTATCCCGGACGCGATGAGCCTATAATTTGAAACAATCGGGGATTTCCATGAGCCGCAATTGTTTCCCCCTATTCGCTACGGCACTTCTGCTGCCGGCGATGTTCGCATTTGCCGATGACGCCAAAGCGCCGGCCAAACTCCCGACGGAAAAAATGACACCGCAAACTCGCATGCTGGTGATCCACGATCTGACGGCCGAGCGCGTTTTTGCGCGCCGCTTGTTCCCCATGGGTGAAAAGGGATTGCAGATCAAGAACGGAGTAGTCACTCCCGGCGACAAGCAGGTTACGCAATTGAGCGCGGAACACGGAGCTGCCGCCCGACCGGGCGACCGAGTCGTCATTTCCAACGTGGTGATCAAAGACAGCTCAATCGTCTTGGAGATCAACGGCGGACCCAAGAAGCACGAGAAGTGGTATCAGCACATTCAGGCGGGCGCCGGAGGCGCTATGGCCACACCGGGCGGAGCTCCGAAGAGTCTCGCGGCCAAAGGCTCCCAGGTGACGCTTGAGTTCGATAAATATGTGCCCGAGTTGACCGGCGATCAAGTCCGTGATTTGCTGTCGCCAGTCTTCGATTTCAAGGCGCTCAATCAGGCTGAGGCTTACGAGAAGACCCTGCCGCCCAAGGTGCAGGAGGCCATCAAAAATCACAAGGTCCTGGTAGGCATGGACCGCGATATGGTGATCTACGCTAAAGGACGGCCGGGCAAGAAGATCCGCGACAAGGATGACAAGGGCCAGGACTACGAGGAATGGATCTACGGCGATCCGCCCGAGGAAGTGGAGTTTGTGCGCTTCCAAGGCGCCGTGGTTGCGCGATTAGAGATTATGACCGTGGGCGGAGAGAAGATTGTCCGCACGGAAAAAGAAGTGGACCTCAAGACAGCCGATACGGAAGTTGCCCAGAAGAAGCCGGCCGAAAAACCGGCGAACGCTCCCACCTTGCGCCGTCCGGGTGAGCAACCGGAATATCCGCAAGACAACCGGACTCACCCCAACACACCGTATCCTTCCCCCGGCACCACCGGACCCGACACGCCCCCTGGAACGGATCCGGGAGCGCCGCCACATTGGGTTGCGAGCCTTTGATATGCAGTGTCTTTCCCGCCGGCGAACAATTAGCGAAACTCTGCTAGAATAATCGGATGCCTGTGGGGGAAATTCCGGTCGCGCTGGCCTGGGCGCATCCGCTGGTTGCGGAGTGGTTCCTGGGGCGCTTCGGTTCGCCCACCGAGCCGCAGGAGCAAGGCTGGCCGGAGATCCTCGCCGGCCGCACCACGCTGATATCCGCTCCCACCGGCTCCGGCAAAACGCTGGCCGCGTTTCTCATCTGCATTGATCGCCTGGTGCGCAAGGCGCTGGAAGGCGCGCTGCACAATCGCACCGAAGTCGTGTACGTTTCGCCGCTCAAAGCGCTGGGCAACGATATTCAGAAGAACCTTGACGGACCGCTGGGCGAAATTCTGGCGCTGGCCGCCGAGCGCGGCCTGCTGATGCCCGAAATTCGCACCGCTGTGCGCACCGGCGACACCCTGATGAAAGAGCGGCGCGACATGCTCAAGCGTCCGCCGCACATCCTGGTCACCACGCCGGAGTCGCTCTACATTCTGCTCACCGCCAACGGCGGCCGCGCCATCCTGCGCGATGTCGAAACCGTAATCGTGGACGAGATCCACGCCGTCGCCGATGACAAGCGCGGCGCACACCTCACGCTCTCGCTGGAGCGGCTTGACTTGTTGGCGAACCGGCCAACCCGCATCGGGCTCTCGGCCACACAGAAGCCCATCGAGGAGATCGCGCATTTCCTGACTGGCGCCAGACGCCCTGCCCCAGCCGTGGTCAATATTGGCCACCGCCGCAAGCTCGACCTGGCGGTGGAGGTCCCGCCGTCGGAGCTTGGCCCCATCGCCAGCAACGAGATGTGGGGCGAGATCTACGACCGTATCGCGGAACTGGCATTGCAACATCGCTCGACGCTGGTCTTCGTCAACACGCGGCGGCTGGCGGAGCGCGTGGCGCTCCATCTGGGCGAGCGTATTGGCGAAGAACTGGTGGCGGCGCATCACGGCAGCCTGGCGCGCAAGCTGCGTCTCAACGCCGAGCGCAAATTGAAGAACGGCGAGATTCGTCTGCTGGTGGCCACGGCTTCGCTGGAGCTTGGAATCGATATCGGCAACGTTGACCTGGTTTGCCAGATCAATTCGCCGCGCGCGATTGCGGTGGCGTTGCAGCGCGTGGGCCGCGCCGGTCACTGGCGCGGGGCCGTCCCCAAAGGCCGCCTGTTCGTCACCACGCGTGACGACCTGGTGGAATGCGCCGCCGCCATCCGGGCCATCAAGCAAGGCGACCTCGACCGCATTCAGATTCCCGCGGCTCCGCTCGACATCCTGGCGCAGCAGATTGTCGCCATGTGCAGTTGTGAGGACTGGGACGAAGACGCGTTGTTCGATTGCGTGCGCCGCGCCTATCCCTATGGCGAACTGCGGCGCGAAGAGTACGACCGCATTCTGGAGATGCTGTCGCAAGGCATCGCAGCCAAGCGCGGGCGCTACGGCGCTTACCTGTTTCGCGACATGGTCAACCGCCGGCTGCGCGGGCGGCGTGGGGCGCGTCTGGCGGCGATTACCAGCGGCGGCGCGATCCCGGATACGGCGCTGTTCACCGTGGTTGCGCAACCGGATGAGATCGTCGTGGGCACCGTCGACGAAGACTTCGCCGTCGAAAGCAATGCAGGCGACATCATGCTGCTGGGTAACACCTCGTGGCGGATTCGTCGCATTGAGTCCAATTCCGGACGTCTGCTGGTGGAGGATGCGCACGGCGCCCCGCCAAGTATTCCCTTCTGGCGCGGCGAAGCTCCGGCGCGCACCGATGAGCTTTCGCATCACGTGGCCGAATTGCGTGAGCGCGTCAGCGCGTTGCTACCGAATACGGCGCCGTTGCCGGTGCCGGCAAATCCTGAGCTGGACAAAGAGCAGCAGTTTCGAAGGGGCGCACCTTTAGGTGCGCCGTTACAGGCTCCTTTTACTTACCCGAAGCCGGCTTCAGCCGGCGACACGCGGTTTGCCGGTTCTGATGACGAGGTGATCCCTCGCGGGCTGAAGCCCGCTCGGGATAGTAATGGAAAAGGCCATGACGGCGCAGCTAAAGCTGCGCCCCTTCAAATCCGTTCGGAACCGAACGCAAACGGTGACACGGCTTCAGCCGGCGACACATCTCCTTCCGCAAAGCCAAGGACCCGACTGCGCGGAATTGAATCCAGCCCCGAAGTGCAGAACGCGGTCGCGTGGCTGAAGGACGAGTGCGGGCTCGACGATTCCGGCGCCGAGCAATTGGTGGAGTACATCGTCACCGGCCGAGCGGTGCTCACGGAAGTTCCGACGCAGGACTGCATCATCGCCGAGCGCTTCTTCGATGAAGGCGGCGGGATGCAGCTCATCATCCACGCGCCCTTGGGCGGCCGCATCAACAAAGCCTGGGGACTGGCGCTGCGCAAGCGTTTTTGCCGCTCGTTCAATTTTGAGTTGCAAGCTTCTGCAACTGACAACGGACTGAACATCGCCCTGGCCGAGCAGCATAGCTTTCCGCTCAGCGACGTCTTCCACTACCTGCAAACCGAGACCGTTCAGGAAGTGCTGGAGCAAGCGGCGCTGGCGTCGCCCATCTTCGCCACCCGCTGGCGCTGGGACGCCAACCGTTCGCTGGCCCTGCTGCGCTTCCAGGGCGGCAAGAAAGTTCCGCCACAGATTCAGCGCATTCGCAGCGACGATCTTATGGCGTCGGTCTTCCCTGACGTGGCCGCGTGCCAGGAAAACATCATTGGCGATATCCAGATTCCCGACCATCCTCTGGTGCAGGAAGTGATGAAGGATGTCCTCACCGAGGCCATGGACATTGACGGGCTGCGGCGGGTGCTCGACGGCATTCGCAGCGGGGCGATTCGCACGCTGGCCATCGACACGCCGGTGCCATCGCAGTTCTCGCACGAAATCCTGAACGCGAACCCATACGCTTTTCTCGACGATGCGCCGCTGGAAGAGCGGCGTGCCCGTGCGGTGCAGATGCGGCGAGTGCTGCCGGAAGCGGTGTTGCAGGAAGTAGGACGGCTCGACCAGGCCGCAATTGCGCGGGTGCGCGAGGAGGCCCGGCCCGATGTTCGCGACAGCGACGAGTTGCATGATGTCTTGCAGACCCTGGTTGCGGTTCCAGAAGAGATCGGCGACGGCGAGTGGCAGGACGCCATCGCGGACTGGATGCCGTTTCTCGCTGAACTGATGGAAGGCTGGCGGGTGGTGCGCGTCGAGGTTAATGAACGCGATTACTTCGTCGCATCGGAACGCGCGAAAGACTTTGCGCTGATTTTTCCCGAAGCGAAGTTCGAAGTCACGCCTCCGGAGCTGCCGTCGAATACAGCCTCGCGCGAAGACGCTCTGCTCGCCATGGTGACCGGCTGGATGATGCACTGCGGGCCAGTCACGACGGGCGCGCTGGCTTATTGGCTGGGACTGTCTGTCGCCGAGGTCGAGCAAGCGCTGCTCCGCATGGAGGCATCGGGTTCGGTGCTGCGCGGGAATTTCACCGGTCTAGCGCAAGGCAACGAGCCAGGCACGGTCGAGTGGTGCGACCGGCGGTTGCTGGCGCGCATTCACCACCTCACGGTCGCCACCCTGCGCAAGCAGGTCGAGCCAGTCACCGCGGCGCAGTATATGCGCTGGCTGTTGCGCTGGCAGCACGTTGCGCTGCAATCGCAGTTGAGCGGCGAACGCGGACTGCTGGAGGCCGTGCGTCAATTGCAGGGTTTCGAAATTCCGGCGAACGCCTGGGAGAGGCACATCCTGGCGGCGCGGGTGAACAATTACGATCCCGCGGCGCTCGATCAGCTTTGCCTGACGGGAGCGGTTGGCTGGGGGCGCCTCTCGCCGCATCCGGCCACGCTGGAAGATTCGGGCGAAGGCCGCCGCCGTGTGGTGCCAACCAGCGTCGCGCCCATCACTTTCTTTGTTCGCGACGATTCCGATTGGATGCAGCCCCGGCTCGGCGGTGACGAGCAGAACTTTGAACGCGTGCTGAGCGAGGCCGCCCGCAGCGTGCTGGAATTTCTGCGACGGCGGGGCGCGTCGTTCTTTGCCGACATCGTCCGCGGAACTGAACGGCTGAAGGCGGAAATCGAGACGGCGCTCTGGGAACTGGTGGCCGCCGGCATGGTCACCGCCGACGGCTTCGAGAATTTGCGCTCGTTGATCAATCCGCGCCGCCGCAATGCGACCGGCACACCCAAGCTCACCCGGCCTCGCCACACCGGCGGACGCTGGTCGCTGCTGTATCCCGGCGAGGGCGCCGATCGCTCCAAGGTGGTCGAGGCCACCTGCTGGATGCTGCTGCGCCGCTACGGTGTCGTCTTCCGCGAAACGTTGGCACGCGAGTCGAACCTGCCGAAGTGGCGCGAGCTGCTGATTGCATTCCGCCGCCTGGAAGATCGCGGTGAAGTGCGTGGCGGACGCTTCGTCAACGGATTTCTCGGCGAGCAATTTGCGCTTCCGGAGGCAGTGGAGTCATTGCGCGCGATGCGCAATCTGCCGGCCAGCGGGGAAATCGTGACCATCTCCGCTGCCGATCCTTTGAACCTGGTGGGCTTCATCGTGCCCGGCGAGCGTGTTGCGGCGATCTCCGGCAAGTATGTCAGCTTCCGCGATGGCATTGCTGTCGAAGATGGGGAGCGCTCCGATCCCACCCAAGCAAAACCGGCTTGGGTGGGGCACCCGCACCCGCGTGAGGCTGCCGCACAATGACGCCGAACGACCTGGTCGAAGGAGTTCACTACTACATGGAAAGTGGCTTCATGGTTTTCACCGCGCTGTACCTGATGCAACGCGGATACTGCTGCGAGTCGGGGTGCAGGCATTGTCCGTATGGGTTCAAGGCGAAAGACGAGAGGTCGTCACCACGTTCTGATTAGAATCCATCAAGCGATCTCCTGATCGTTTTGTATCAGGGCACGGCTTCAGCCGTGCCGCAACGGGGCCAAACAGGACTTGGGCTTCAGCCCCTGCCGGACCTGTTTCCAGGGGCTAAAGCCCTGACCATTCCTGCGCCTCATCGGCACGACTAAAAGTCATGCCCTGATACACCCCGGAGAGATTTATAAGATGGGTTGCCCAAATCGGAATCCACCTCCACAGCATTTCTAGTGGACGAGAAAAAGCGGGCACACGGCCCGCTCATGTGTTGAGTCTTGAAAGTTCCTATCCCATAGTGTGGACGTGCTCGGGCTTGATCTTGTAGAGCACGCGCTGCTCGCCAGGTTGGGCGAACGGATATTTGTCCTTGTCGAGATACTTTTTGGCCATCTTGTCGATGTGCTGCGGCGCTCCTTCCTTCGTAATCTCGCGTACCTTCCCACGCACTTCCACGAAGCGGTACGGATTCTCGGGATCAATCACGGCGACGGATACACGGGGATCGCGTTTGATGTTCCGGTCTTTCAGGCGACCCACGGCGGAGTTCACCCAGACTTCGCCGTTCTGGTAGTCAACCCATACCGGATTGGTTTGCGGACTTCCGTCGGGCATGAGGGTGCTCAAGCTGCCGAACGCTTTTTTCTTGAAAAGGTCGAGATAATTTTCGGGAATCGAAGCGGACATGACGATCTCCTTCTTTTTCTGGGCGCGATATCAAGTACGAACCATCAACGACGCGATGTCGCAACTATTGTAAGAGGTGCAGGAAGGATTGCAAGCGGCCGCCCGGGGCTTTCTCACGCCTCTAGGGGATTCCAACGTTACAGTATCCAGGCGAGCAAGGTGGAGCGCTGCTTTAGCGGCGCGTTCGCCGCGAAGAAAACAGACCCTCCGCCGCTGCGGTCATCAGGAATGACCGCAGCGGCGGAAGCCTACAGTATGCCCTCCTCGACGCCGGCCTAAAGGCCGGCTCTACCCGCGGTACACCGACTCTGAAGCCGCGTCAGTTTATCGATCCGCGAACGAAGGTGCTCAGGACCGGGCCGGCGCTGCTTGGAAGCACCACAAACTTCTGCGGGTTGACCGTGTAGATGACGCCCGCCGGGCTTCCGTTCAAGGTCAACTCGGCCCGCCCGGTACCGTCAACCTGGTAAGTACCCGCAAACTGGCTGGAGCCGGGGCCACTGGGACCACTGGTATTTTCGGACAGGTTGATATTGCCGTTCCCGTCCGCAAAGCCCCAGCTCACAGCATTCGTGTCCGAGGAAAGGGCCGGAGCGACCGTACCTCCCAGGTACGTCCCCAGGATCGACTGGTTAGTAAAGGGTGAGCTAGATTGCGCGTCCAGAATTCCCGATGTAACCAGGCTGTCGGTACCCACCACAAATGCCTGGTTGCGGTCGACGAGATAGAACACCGGCGGATTGGCTCCGAAGCTCGACGACAGAGTCACCCGCCCATTTGCCGCCACGGTGTAAGTTCCGGAGTTGTGCAACTGGGTCAGGGTCCCGCCGTCATTCTGGTCGAGGCTAACGCTCCCATTGCCTTGGCCATCGGTGGTCAGCAACCCCGCCTCGGCCTCCGAAACAGGATTTCCCCCAACCACGTCACTCCCGGTGACTTCGACCACGCCCACGCCATTCAGGGACGAGTCGCTAAACGAAGAGGAATGTTGCTGCGCTATCGACCAGACAGTCAAGTTGGCTGGGTTGCTGATCGGATCGGTTGCGACCATGATGATCTGCACCGAGGAAGCAACATAAAAAGCGTAGTGAGTGAGATTTCCATTGATGGTAAGCGTCGCCGTACCACGGCCCGTCTGGGTGTTCACCGCGCTAAAGGTACCGGTAAAGGTTGCGCTCGCGGGAACGCCGTTGTCATTCACGTCTTCTACGCCGTTCGATAGGTTGCCGTTGGTGTCCATTACATAGGCGCCGGCTCCGGCACAGCGCTTGAGCGAGGGGTCAACACCGAAATAGCCAAGCGCATAGTTGCCATGAAGAGAGGGAAGATTGAAGTTGACGGAATTCTGTACCACGATGACGCCGGAGCCATACGAAGCTGGATTGTCCGGATCTCGCTGGATCAGATTTCCGTTGCGTGCCGTACCCGAAATCCCCTTGTTGGAAATCGCTACCGAGAAGACAAAGGTCCCCTGGGAAGTAAGAAACGTCATCGTGCCCAGTCCATTCGCTTGAATGGAATACGTTCCGGTCACGGAGACTTGCTGCTGCGGGCCTCCGGTCGCGCTGTTCATGTCAAGCACGCCGCTGGTGATGTTGCCATTACCGTCGGAAATGAAACTGCCGGCCATAAAAACCGGACTCCCATTGTTGTAGCCATTAAACGAGAAGGCGTAAGGGCCACTGAGAGCGCCAGCGTTGGCTGCCGCGTCGATGGTGATGCCAAGAGGAGCAGTGGCAAACACCGGCGGCGACGATGAGTCTTGCACCTGTGCGGTGAAATTGGAAGCTCCCGCAACTGTTGGCGTCCCCGAAATCACGCCGCTGGCGCCGTCCAAGCTCAAGCCGATCGGCAACGTACCCGATATGATGCTCCAGGCATAGGGCGGCGTTCCGCCGCTGGCGCCTAAGGTGGCGCTGTACGGCACGTTTACGGTTCCCGCAGGCAACTGGGTTGTGGTGATTGCCAGGGATCCAGTCTCGATGGTAATGCTCAGCATTTTACTGGCTGCGTTCGCCAGCGTGTCGGCTACCTGCACCGTGACGCTGAAGACCCCGCCTGCGACCGGCGTTCCAGAGATCACGCCAGCCGAGCTTAACCCCAGTCCCGGCGGCAAGCCTGCCACCGATAACGCTCCAGTTATAGGGTGGCTCTCCGCCGGTCGCTGCCAGCGTAGTGGGGGGATAGGGTGTATAGATTGTCCCCCCCGGCAACGACGTCGTCGTAATGCTCAAGGGCGGGAGCGGCGCGAAGTAGCCGGAAATGTCCAGAACCAGGTACGTGGTCCCGGACGCATAAGCATTGATCTTTCCGTAATCCGGGCCCAGATCGGTGGGCACAATCGCCATGTTGTTGGTGATGAATCCGTCGAGGGCATTCAGCGTGGATGCCAACGGTTGCGATACACCGTCAGGCCACAGCGTGAGATATCCCAGTGGTCCTTGCGGTACGACGGTTGCGTTCAGTCCATAAGCCAGCGCCTGCGAAGACGGAGCGCACGGACTGTGTTCCACATCCACCGGAGGAACCAGCAGCCCACTGAACGGCTGCCCGCCCCCACTCCGGGTGTCGATTACCCGGCAGGGCGTCACGGCATAGAGTGCCAGCCCAGCAGTTGCCGGTGGCGCGAAGTAACCGTCGATATCAATGACCAGGTTCGTGTCGCTCGAGGGATAAACAGAAACCTCTCCGCCCGCACCCGCCCCCACGATCGCCGCATTGGCCACGATGGTTCCGGTCAGGTCGTTCAGTGTGGAAACGGTCGGCCGTGAACCACCCTTCGGCCACACCGTCAGGTACCCCAGCGGGCCGGGTGGCACCGCGGCCAAATTTAGCGAATAGGCTTGGGCCGTGGCTGGCACGGTGCAGCCAGGGATGTCGAGTATGGGGAAATCTTGGGTCGTTCCGCCTGGAATGGGGCCGCCGCCACCGCGATCCGGCCGCGTGTCTGCGATGCGACAAGGCGTCAAGGGATAAAACGCCAGCGCGCTGTCGATGGCTGGCGCGAAGTAGCCGTCAATATCCAACACGACATTGGTGGTGTTGGTGACGTACACGCTGACGGCTCCGCCAGTGCCGCCCCTATAATGGCCGCGTTGGCCTTGATCCGGCCATCCAGTGAGTTCAAGGTGGAAACCGCGGGCCGCGGCCCTCCGGTGGGCCATATCGTCAGGTATCCCAGAGGTCCTTGCGGAACAACCGTTACGTTGAGCGAAAACGCCACCGCCGTGGCAGGAATGCTGCATTTTCCCGTCAGGATGAAACTTTGGAAGGTTCCGCCCGGAATCGGGCCGTTGCCACCGTATTGCGGCCGGGTATCCACCAGACGGCACGGGGACACGGGCACCAACTGCAAGGCCGTTTGCGACTGGGCAAGGCTGGATACTGCCATGAATAAGAGCGCAAAAGCTAACAAGAGGACATAGCGGGTGGTTCGCATGGGTTTACTCCAAAAACCGTGATCTTTAGAACTGGCTTCGATCGGCGTGACCGCCTAAGTCGAATACCCAGAAATGGCGCCTTAGTGGTTCTCGCTGGCCCTGATCCGGGCTGCGTTTATGAAGTAGCGTGCCGATGAACATACTCCCCGGCGCACCGGGACGCAATAGTAGATATCAACCTTTGCTGCGGCATGTTCCCAGAAAGGCACCCGTGCTGGTGGAGAGTTCTCTTTCTTGCGATTTCCGGCAGAAGAACCTGCGCCTAGGAATTTCGACAAGGATTACATCTGGGTGCCCCGTTCTAGCCTGGTTTTGGCTAGGGCGGGGCAGTTAAGCTCACGAACCCAAAAGCGTATTGACCTTCGACATCACCTCGAAGGCGTCGGCCACGTACAGAACGTCAGCCTTGCCGCGGGCCCAGCCGCAGTTGGGATCGAGGTTGATGGCGCGCCGCTCGCCAATGAATCGCCAACCCACGGTGTGCGGCTCCTCGCCGTGGCAGCACGTGGACAGCCCCTTGGGATGACGAGGCGTGGCCCCGGTCTGTCCCACCTGGTTGAGGTGGCTCATGAAGCGCAACGCCGATTGATTCTCGCCGGTGAGTTCGACCAAGGATTTGCTGCTGCCGAGCGATGCTTTGGACTTGTGCAGAAAATCAACGATGAGCGTTTCGGCTTCGGGAACGTGGGTCTGGCCGTCCTTCTGTTTCTTGGTCCAGCCCGCGCCCGCGACGAACAGCAGCTTGGCGTCCGGCCGAATGGTTTGCTGGTCTGCGGGTGGCGTGATGGTGCCGCGAACGGTAGTGCGCTTCATGCTCTCGGTCACCGGTACCGTAATCAGTTCCGGCGTGACCGGGCCACTCGCGCCTTGCCCTTGCCATGCCGCGTGCGCGCCCGGATCGAGCAGCAGCATCCAGGGACGTTGGGTGCGAGTCAAGGAAGCCTCGATACGCTGGCGATAAAACCAGCGCGTCAACGTTACAGAGCCGGAATCGGCAGCGATAGCGGAAACATGCGTGTCCACGCATCCGCCCACGCGGTGAGTCACGCCTGCCATGACACGCGAGGAGCGCGAGGTGGCGGCAGTGATGACAATCGTCGCTTGCGACGCGCGGATCAGGGCCTCGCAAGCGGCGGCATCGGTCGCGTAGCGCGCGGTTGCAAAGTCTTCTCCGGCGACGGCGAAGAACCGCGATGCCCCACAGTTTGCGATGGCATCGGCAGCCAGCTGTATTTTGGCTCCGTAAAGTGCGGCGACCAAGGTTCCGCTTAAGGCCTGGGTCAATTCCACTGCGGCGCCCAGGGCTTCCAGCGCGGGTTTGCCTAGCGTGCCGTCTTCTTCGGTTTGCGCCAGAAAAAGAATGGTGTCCATAGTTCCTCGCTACTCCTGTTTGATCCACTGGATGATTTCGCGCGCGATGTCTTCGGCCGGGAGGTCCTTCACAATCCTGGTTTGGCGTTGCTGTTTGGGCGTGGCGACGTTGAAGTATCGCATTCCATCGGCTGAAATGGATGCGACTGTGGCCCGCTGCAGCGCAGGCATGATGGTGCGCATGTTGGCCATGCCGACTTGCGGATCGTTGCGCGGCTCGCCAAGATTTCCCGTCGCCCATCCCAGCACCGCCGGCGGCCCGGCACACAACGAAACCTGGTGGCGCGCGCCTTCCACGCGTTCCAGCACTTCAAACGAACCGTCTTCGCGCGGAGTCACCGCGTCAACTCCTTGGAACTGATCGACGATCCCGAGTTCTTCGCCGATGAGCTGCAAGGTCACGCCCGCGCTGCGGCTGGCCGATTCCCATCCTCCAAACAACAGGAGCCGCGACAGATCAATGCCCGCGATGGCACGAATTGCCGCCGCCAGCGCGTGAGCCGTCTGATGAGCATCGGCGAAGCCGCTGGATGGGCCGTCCACGGCCACCAGTTGCAGCGGAACTTTTTGCGCAACCGTCATCATCACCTGCTGCAGCTTGGCCTTGGGCGCCATGCTGACCAGCCAGAGCTTGCTGCCGGCGATGTGCTTCACCAGGTTGGCCCCTTCGTACAGCGCGTGCGACGCCCAGGGATCAAGGATCGCGGGCAGCATCATCTCGTTTTTCAGCGCCGGCCCGGACGGCCCGGTGATAGGTTCCAGCGTCTGCAACGGATCGGGAACCACACTGGCGCAAACTACAACGTGATAAGGAGTCGTCATCTTCTGTTTTCCAGTGGATCAGAATTATTCATCTATTTCGGTAGCTTTGAAAGGGCAGGGCTTCACACGGCTTCATAGTCTGCGAAAAACTCCGCGCGCGTGTTTGATTTGAAAGGGCACGGCTTCAGCCGTGCCGCCAGCTGCTGTCATTATGGTGGCTTTAGCCCCTGAGGGACCTCGGTGTTGCGACGCTGGGCGAGTTCCCTCAGGGGCTGAAGCCCAACTCTCGCCGCCCACCTAACGGCACGGCTGAAGCCGTGCCCCTTCAAAGCGTTGAGAACCTACTGAATAATGCGGTGATGCCCCCACCCTATACACGTGAACCTGCCCTAGTTTTCCGCCGAATGCAGCCCGCCCGCGCCCGCGCGGAATTGCAAATTGGGCCGCCCCTCGACGCTCTCCGGACAGTTCCACATACAAGCGCCGCAGAACACGCACTTCTCGCGATCGAAATTGGGCGGCCCTTCCAGGCTTCGGGTGATCGCCTGTCCGGAACACATCTCCACGCACAACTTGGTCCCGCACTGCCCGCACACCTCGAGGTCGCGGAAGCGAACGTGGTCGGCATAGCCCGCAGGGGCCTGGACCTTGCCGCCCATCAGCAGCACGTCCTGATGCGATACCAGCAGCGAACCATCGTGAGCGATCGCAGGCCAGCCACAGGCGGTCATCAAGGAATCATGCAGCGACGTGCCGCCGACGTTGCACTGATGCTGGATGCTCTCGATCTGCGTCGGCTTGAGCTTGCCTCGATAAAACTGTTCCGGCGACACGATCCGTTCGCACGGCTTGGAAGGATGGCCGCCTAACGAGACCTGACCCTTTGTAAATGCAGTCACAGCCATCCCGATCAGTCCGGTGACCACGCCGCGCTGGAAGCCGTCACGCGACTTCTCCGCAATGCGGGCCTCTCGTTCCAGCCAACTCGCTCTCCGCCGAGCTTCATAAGCCTGAGCCAGGTTTTCGCGAGTGAACGGCTTGCCGGCCCGCAACAGCTCCAGCACGCCTTCAGCGAGTTGCACCCCCGATGTCCATGCCTCGTCCACGCCCGACCCTGTGAGCACATTGGTACTGCCTGAGGACTCGCCAATCCGCGCGTAACCGTCGCCAACTAGATAAGGCTCGCCGCGCTTGCCCGATTCTTGCAAAGACTTGGCGCCCCACGAGCGCAGCCTACCGCCTTCGAGGTAACGCCAGAGATATGGGTGCTGAATGTAATGCTGCAGGTAGCGATACACGGTGCGCGTCGGGCAATCGAACCACGACGGAACAAAGATGCCAACCGACGCCACACCGCCGGGATGGACATAGAAGAAGCCGAATATCTCCGGCTCGGGAAAGCCGAAGGTGTGGAAGACCGTGCCAGGTTGCAGATCAATCCCGGGCCGAAGTTCGATGACGAACTTCATGCCTAACGCCCACTCGCGGACTTCGTTGCCCGGGGGAGTTCCCAGGCGGTCGTCGAGGTCGTGACTGACCGCTCCGATAGGCCCATCTCCGATGACCGTGAGCGCCGCGTGTATATCCATTCCGGCAGTGAAGCCGGACTCCGGGTTTCCCTGGCGGTCCACACCCTGATCGACCAGGCGCACACCCAAGACCTTGCCGTCCTCGATGAGTGCCTTGTCCACCGGCATTCCCGGCCAGATCTGCACCGCGCCGCTCGACATCAATTGCGAGCCCACCCACTGGTTGAACTGACCGATGGAAAGTACCAGCCCATCTTTCTTGTGGAGGAAACTCGGCGTGTACGGCAGTTCGAACGCGTTGTGAGCAACTCCTAGAATCTTGCCAAACATCCGCAGGCAGCGATCACCGGTTCGCAGAACGCGCGAGCGCCGGCTGGCGCCCACCGGATCGAGCAGGTACACCACCTTCTCGTTGGCAACCGGAGCGGCCATGGGAATTTGTGCGGGATCCAAATCAGGGAAGCTGGCCCGAATGCCGCGCGCGCGCGTGACCACTCCGGAAACGCCGAAACCAATGTCGTCGGCCCGCTCATAGCAGATGACCTGCAACGGCAGGCCCGGCGCGGCCTTCCTCTCGATCGCCGGACTGCCATCGTCGTTGAGCAGCTTGCGCGAAAGCGTGGTGAGAAAACCGCCCGTGGCCGGCCCAAAACCGACGCAGGCAATGTCAACGTCGATGCTCGCGCGCTCGATGGCGGGTTGGTCAGCGATGGTCAAATTACGTCCTCAACAATGTGCGTTTGAAGGGGCGCACCTTCAGAGCTTGCCCTGAGCTTGCCGAAGGGTGCGCCGTATGCTCTTCCGTTTAGTTTTGTCATCCTGAGCGGAGCGCTCGCCGAGCCTTTCCGACCCGCTTCCTTCGCGGGGCGGGCGAGCGCGCAGTCGAAGGATCTGCGGTTTCCTCAGCGCGAATGTGACACAGGCCAACCGCAGATCCCTCGACTCCGCTTCGCTGCGCTCGGGATGACAAAGCAATCCCGGAACCGCCCCTACCGCGGGTAGTCCAGCGCTTCCGGAATCATCACCTTCGACAAGGCCTCGGCAAGCCGATCTTTCGCCAGTTGCGCACCGGTAAGGCAGCCATCCAACTTGGAACGCAGGCGCTGAAATCCTTCCAGACCCTGGCACGAAGCGCATGGGCCTGCCTTCGCAGGATGGCTTCCGTCCACGCCAACAACATCTGTCGCACACGACGCAATGCCCGGAATCAAACCTTCCAGCGAGTCCAATTCATCGCTCTGATAGCAACCCTTGTAACCTTCATCATCCCATGCCGGATGCCGGTTATATCCAAAGACCAGCTCGGCGCAGATGCGGCCCACTTCACCGCCAGCCCGCGCCGCTTGTATGTGGCAAAGGTCGGTGAAGAACTCGAGCGTGCTGGTCAATCCTTCCGCCAGCACCGGGTTCTCGGGACCCTTGGCTTCCAGTTCGATCAGGTCCAGCGTTTGCTGACGCGTGGCCAGCAACCAGCCCAGCGCATCGGCCAGGGGAAAGGTCACGCCTTGGCGAGCGCTCTGGTACAGCGCTCCCCCGTAAGCGTCGGTCGTGACCCGCAGGTGGCGATAGGTCCACAGCCACAACTGCATGGCAGTGGCAAGAGTGCATGCGCCCGTCCCCGGACGGTGCTCGGCAACCCGGCGCATTTCGGCAATCCATTGGCGGAACTGGGCGAGGAACAACTCGTTGGTCATGGTGACGCTGAGATTGCGGCGCTGCACCGCCTCGGGACCCTCGTAGGTCGCTTCCAGCTGCGAGTCCATCCACTTGTAAGCCAGAAAGCCGGGACAGTCTTCGGTGATCCCGTAACCGCCCATCAGGCTTAGCGCTTCGCGCATCGAGTTTGCGCCGGTGCCGGTGTTCCACAGCTTGGCCGCCGGACAAAGCACGTTCGCCACCGCATCCTTCAAGGCAAACTCGACCAGCCGGTCATTCTTCAGCGTGTCATACACTTCACCGTTGCGCTTTTGTTCCGGCATCGCGTCCAGGCGCAAGAGTTCCAGGGCCGATTGGTCCACGTCGCGGAAGAACTTCATCTCGGCTTTGCCGCCGCGAATTCCTTTGGCGGCCAGAATCGCATCTTTCTCGCGCTCCAGGGGATCGATTTCGTCATACAACCGCGCCGCCGCAAATCCCAGCGCAGCGCCTGCTTCGCCAATCGCCCACAAGTTGGCCAGCCGGTGCAGAGCGTCCTGGCGCTGCTGCAAGCCCAGTTCGTAGCGAAGCATGCCCGGCTTGGCCTGCTCGGAGCCGCGAAAACGTCCCCGCTGATAACGAATGATCGGCTCGATAGCCGACAGCAGCTTTGCCGATGTCATCAACGCCACCGTGACTCGCGTGCGTTTGAAGACCGCCTCAATGACCTCGCTGTGGCTGTAGTTGGGTATGATGGCGCCGTCTTTGATGGTGTATCCGCCGACGATGCGGCTGGCCGGCACGTGCACGTTGAAGATGGGATCGCAGGTGGAGGAAAGCTGGTGCACCAGTTTGCGCGTCGGAGTGCCGCGGTCGAACACGCCCGGATCGCTTTCCTCGATGATCACCATGCACGAGCCCTTGATGCGCGGGTCCCCGGAATCGACCGCAGCAGTAACGAAGTTGGCGAAGCCCATGTTGGTGATGAAGCGGCCGCGCTTCTCCACGTGCAGGAGCGGCTCGTGGCCGTCCACCCATTCCGTGACGCGGACTTTGCCGCTCAACATGCCGGTGTCCACGCCAACGTAGGGAATCGGCTCGGTAAGACAGAAAGCCCCGCGATAGGTATGGCGATCTTCGCCGGGTGCGGGAGGCGCGGCCAGGGCCATGTAGTGTGCGCGCTGTTGGGGCGTGCCACGTTCATGAATTGGCGCCAGGGCCAGGCATCCCGCCAGACTGCAAGTGGCGGCGCCGGCATCCACCCAGGCCAGTTCAAAGGCAATCAGGGCCAGCGCAAGATTCTTGGGTCCAACCAGGTAGCCGCCGTGCTCGGGATCCATGAAGACAGCGGTGATTCCGGACTGATCGAAAGCCTCGAGTAACTTGGCTTTCTTGCTGGTCCACTCGTGGGTGCCGCGAGAGCCTTCGGAAACCAGACGCGCCACCGGACCGCGCGCCACCTCGCGCGCCGACTGCACCAGCATCTGCAGGTCATAGCGGTCGGCGAAATGCCACAGAATCTGGCGAACGTTGTCGTCGGGCAGCGTACGCAGGGTTTCGGATCGCACTTTCAGCACAGTGGTTGCCATGCGCTCACCTCCGGGTGCAATGACTCATTGTGATTTGCGCTTAACCATTGGTGCTGTGACGCAGATCATAGGGGTCGGTGACGCACGGGCAGGGGTGGCTGGGACTGCGACGGTTTAGGAAGGAAGCGATTCCTGCAAATCGGCCAGCACCCGAAGCACCTCGCCGGGGTCGCGGCTGACGTTCGGGTCGGTCACATACACGAACCGGACCACCCCTTGAGGATCGCTGACGCGTGGCCGTCCCATTCATGAAGGCGAACTTCGCCCCGCTGGGGGAGTAAACGATCTAGGTGTAGCTCGTCCCGCGCCCTGGTTCCGGTATTTCAAGACCGCCCAGGCGCGCTCGCGTGGCGTTCCGCTGAACCTCTTTCATAACGGCTAATGAAAAACAGCACCAGAGCTACGAGAGCTGGGCGTATTGCGATTGCCAGGACTAATGGGGCAGCGTAGGAGGCACCATGTCCAAATATTCTCGTCCATAGCAGGATCGCTATGGCGGCAAGCGTGGCTCCGCAGAGAGCAAATGCAGCCAGCCGACTTGACAGAAGAACACTAATTAAGCCTGCAATAAACACAGTGCCATACACGAGTTCTATAAATGCGCTCTGTTTATATCCGTCGGGTCCGGATATGATAAAGCTCAAACCTGCTCCTTGAAGCACACTTAATATTCCCCAGATAACGATTACAACCTTTACCGCAAGGGCAAACAGATTTTTGTTTATTGACAGCCAGTGCTCTTTGACCTTGACGATTGTTTTGTCTATTGACATCGTGCCCCGTTGGAACATGTTTGTGGAACCAGTCTTCTATCCCATCGGCTGACTCGGCGGATTGCCGGGCAGCCGAGTGCCTCTTCCCCCGCCGCCTCCGCTGCCGATTACAATGCCGATGCCTCCGCCGCCATCATCGTCGCAAGATGACTCACTCGGTGGGCAGACGCCGGTTGCCGGATCGCGGCCCCCGCCGCCACCGCCGAATAGACACTCCCACCAGTTGTCGCACATCTCGAGGCCGAGCTCAGGCCAGGTCGAAGCGATCAAGGTTCATCACCTTGTTCCACGCAGCCACGAAGTCCTTCACAAACGTCTCCTTCGAGTCATTACAGGCATAGACTTCCGCGAGGGCCCGGAGCTGGGCGTTGGAACCGAAGACGAGATCAACGACAGTGCCTGTCCACTTGAGTTCGCCCGTCGCCCGATCGCGCCCCTCCAACACGCCTTCCGCTGTGGCGGACTTCTGCCACTTCGTGTTCATGTCGAGCAGGTTGACGAAGAAATCATTGGTCAAGGTTCCGGGCCGCTTGGTGAAAACACCGTGTTTGGACTGGCCGAAGTTTGCATCCAGGGCGCGCATGCCGCCGACGAGGACCGTCATCTCGGGAGCGGTCAGGGTCAGCAGGTTCGCCCGATCCACCAGCTCAGCCGCCGATCCCTCGTCTCCCTTCCGGAGATAGTTGCGGAACCCGTCTGCGGTCGGTTCCAGTACGGCGAACGAATGCACATCGGTCTGCTCCTGCAACGCGTCCATGCGCCCCGGCGAGAAAGGAACCTTCACGTCGTGGCCGGCCTTCTTCGCAGCTGCCTCGACGGCGGCGCAGCCGCCCAGAATGATCAGGTCAGCCAGCGAGACCTTCTTCCCGTCCGACTTCGAGCTGTTGAAATCCTTTTGGATCGCCTCCAGCGTCCGCAGGACCTTCGCCAGCTCGGCCGGCTGATTGACTTCCCAATCCTTTTGCGGCGCGAGGCGAATGCGCGCCCCGTTGGCCCCGCCGCGCTTGTCACTGCCGCGGAATGTGGCAGCCGACGCCCAGGCAGTCGTGACCAGTTGGGAGATGGAAAGTCCGGATGCCAGGGCCTTGGCCTTCAGAGCAGCAATGTCCTGCTCCCCGATCAATTTATGATCCACGGCGGGAACAGGGTCTTGCCACAGCTGGGGCTCCTTCGGAACCAGCGGGCCAAGGTAGCGCGAGATCGGCCCCATGTCGCGGTGGGTCAGCTTATACCACGCCTTGGCGAACGCGTCTGCGAGCTCCTGCGGATGCTCGTAGAAACGCCGTGAAATCTTTTCGTAAGCAGGGTCGAACCGCAAGGCGAGGTCCGTGGTCAGCATCGACGGCGCATGACGCTTTGATGGATCGTGCGCATCCGGCACCGTACCGGCGCCTGCGTCATTCTTCGGTTTCCACTGGTACGCACCGGCCGGGCTCTTGGTCAGTTCCCATTCGTAGCCGAACAGGTTCGCGAAGAAGTTGTTGCTCCACTTCGTAGGCGTCGGGGTCCAAATGACTTCCAGGCCGCTGCCGATCGTGTCATCCCCTTTGCCCGTGCCAAATTTGCTCTTCCAGCCGAGGCCCTGCTCCTCGATGCCGGCGGCCTCGGGTACGGGGCCGACATACTTGCTCGGATCGGCAGCGCCGTGGGTTTTGCCGAACGTGTGCCCGCCGGCAATGAGGGCAACGGTCTCCTCGTCATTCATCGCCATGCGGGCGAAAGTCTCTCGGATGTCGCGTGCCGCGGCGATGGGATCCGGGTTTCCATTGGGCCCTTCCGGGTTCACGTAAATCAGACCCATCTGGACCGCGGCGAGGGGATTCGCGAGATCACGATCGCCGCTGTAGCGCTCGTCCGCCAGCCACTTGCCCTCGGGGCCCCAATAAATGTCGTCTCCCGGCTCCCAGACGTCCTCGCGCCCGCCACCGAAACCGAAGGTCTTGAACCCCATTGACTCCAAGGCCACGTTACCGGTGAGAATCATGAGGTCGGCCCAGGAGATTTTCCGGCCA
Organism: Candidatus Korobacteraceae bacterium; assembly: GCA_049522855.1. GTDB lineage: Bacteria > Acidobacteriota > Terriglobia > Terriglobales > Acidobacteriaceae > Bog-257. The sequence goes on along the minus strand of JBEKNL010000008.1, from coordinate 53,386 downwards.
TACTTCTGCTTGATCGGCCAGAGCAACCGGCGCGCCTTATCGAGGTTCACATTGTCCGGCCAGCTATTGAGGGGCGCGAAGCGTTGTTCGCCGGAGCCTGCCCCGCCGCGGCCGTCGCCGATGCGGTACGTGCCTGCGCCATGCCACGCCATACGGATGAAGAGCGGCCCATAGTGGCCGTAGTCCGCCGGCCACCAGTCCTGCGACGCTGTCATCAAGGCATGAAGGTCCTTGATCACGGCATCCAAGTCAAGGCTTTTGAACTCCTCGGCGTAGTTGAACGCCTCGCCCATTGGGTTGGACAGCGGAGAGTGCTGGTGCAGGATGTTCAGGTTAAGCTGATTCGGCCACCAGTCGGCATTCGTCTGGAATCTGCGAGCCCCGTGAGCGACCGGGCACTTGGTTTCGGTTGACAAGTTTGACTCCTGATTCTCGGGGCCAGGAGCTCCCGCTGCGGTGGTGAGTTTTTTCTCCATATGTATACCTTCCTTCGAATTATCTAAAATGACTGTGACAAACTACCAATCCATCCTGGCTTTCCCCTTCGCGCAATCGCCGCTGGCCGCGCTTGCTGACGCGCGCCATTCATCCGGTATCCACACGCCTACGACACGGAACGGGAAGCGTGCCGCCGCGGAGCGCACTTCGTGCACAGCCCCCGGAAAATGAGTTCACATTCGCGAAGAATCCGCTTACCGAGGGAGCCCGAGGCAGGCCTGGGCACGTCGCACCACTCAATGTCCTCAACCTTGCCGCAGCGGTCGCAGATGAAGTGGTGATGCCGCATGCCTTTCGCATCGAATCGCGCGGCGCGGCCCTCGACGGCCACTTCCCGCACCAAACCCGCCTGCACCAAGTCCCGCAGATTGTTATAAGTCGTGGCCCTTGAAGAGCGCGGATCCACGCGGTTCACGGCTTCGAAGATTTCCGCAGCCGTTGGATGCCGGTTGTGTTCCATCAAGAATGCCATCACGGCGTAGCGCTGCGGAGTGCACCGCAACCCGCTGCCTTCCAGGGACCGTTTAATCGCCTCGGTGTCCATGACAAATTTAGACTATATCTAATGTGATATTTTTTCAAGACTTATGCTTTGAGTTGCGGCGGCGAGCAGAAAACTGGCGGACGCCGTATTGAGTATCCTCATCGAGTGGCCGCCCGGTTACTCTTCCCACGTCGAACGGCCCGGTCATCCGGAAGTTATCCACTTCGCCCGCGACTCTGAACGTGGCTCTTCGTCCTTCACGCAGCCTGCTGCCGATGAAGAAGCCGACCGCAATGGGCCGGCTTCTGTGCGTGTTCTGAAGGGCAGATTACTTCTTGAGGGTCCCGACGTAGGTGGCAACTTCCCCCGCCTGGTCGGCCGTCAAGCCCGCAACCGGTTTGGCGTGCGGCGCTTTTTTCCCGGCTTCACCTTTGGTGAGGTAATCAGTAATTTGCTTCTGGTCCAACTTGGTCTTCTGCAGGGACGGGCCGATTTTTCCTTCACCCGCCGGCCCATGACACATGGCGCATTTCGACTTATACAGGACGGCTCCATCCTGGGCCCACGCCATGCCGGATACCAGTGCAACTGCCGTCAACATCATCAAGTAACGCTTCATAGAAATAGGATCTCCTTAAGTTTTTGGATAAACAAAATTCCGAAGCCGAACCGGCCTTCGGTTGCTGCATGAACTGCTCGCGCAGAACTGTAATGTGAGGTTTGGCCCCATTTCTCACATTGGCTGGTATTGTAGAGCGGAATCGGCATCTTGCGATCACACTTAATTGCGCTTGAACAACGCACGGTGACGTACGTCACGCTCAGATCGGTCGAATTCACTTTGCTTTCAACCTGGCAGGTCATGGAGAACCTTCGCCGCACCCTGGCTTCGTGCTACTCTCTGCTTAATCTCAGGAACTCGCCCCGATGACCCGACCTTTTCTCGCCGCTGTGGTGGTTTCTGCGCTGCTAGGGCTCCCGATTCATGGCTTCACCCAACACCCTGGGCCCGCCCCGCAGAATGCCGACTTGAGCAGCGCTGACATGCTTTATCGCTCGGGCAGGTTCGCCGAGGCGGCGGCCAAGTTTCAAGCCATGGTGAAGGCTGATCCGAAGCTGGTGCCGGCCCAAGTTGGATTGATCCATTCCTTGTTGCGCGCGCAAGAAATTGATCAAGCCCAGGCCGCCGCCATCCGGGCGCTCACCTTGCAGCCAAATGCCGCCCCGCTGGCGACGGCCATGGGAGATGTTCAATTCCGGCTGGGAGAAATGCCGGAGGCAGAACGCTCTTATATCAAGGCGCTGAACTTGAATCCCAAGGACCCCGCTCCTTATCTCGGCGTGGCCCGCGTTTACCGCGCGTACTCCCTCTACCGTCGCGCCTTCGATGAACTGGACCGTGCGCACCAGATCGCGCCCGACAGCCCCGCTATGCAGCGCGTGTGGCTGGGGACGCTGCCTCCGCGTGAGCGGATCGCGGCGATTGAAGCTTATCTGGCCAGTGGGCGCTCTGAGGACCCGGAAGAAACGGCTTTACTGCGTCGTGATCTCGACTTCCTCAAGGCCATGGTGGACAAGCCAGCGTATCCCTGCCGTTTGGTCAGCAAGGTCAAGCAAACCAATACCAAGCTGCTGGTGGTGCCCTCCGCCACATCCCACCTTGGCGCTTCCGGTCTGGAAGTGAAACTCAACGGACACAGCAATCGCCTGGCACTCGACACCGGCACCAGCGGAATCGTGGTCGGAAGTGCGGCGGCGGAAAAAGCCGGGCTCACCCGTATCGGCGAACAGCGCATTGGCGGTCTGGGTGACAAGGGCCAGCAGAGTGGATACGTGGCCGTCGCCGCTCATATTCGCGTCGGCGACCTGGAATTTGAAGACTGCATGGTGCGCGTCTTCGATGCACCCGGGCCCAGCGCCATCGACGGTCTGATTGGTAGCGATGTCTTTGGCGCGTATTTGATCGACATCGACATTCCGGGGCAAAAGCTAAGGCTGTCGCCACTGCCCAAGCGTCCGGATGAGGCCGCTGCCCCAACCGCTTTGAACAGTGCCGGCGAGACCCGCGGCGCCCCTGAGGATAATGTGGAGAATGGCGGCGAGGAGCAGCCATTGCCCAACCAGGCGAAACCGGTGCCCTTGGCCGCCAATCCGCACCTGCCGAAAGACGCCTACGTAGCGCCCGAGATGGCCCGCTGGACCAAGGTTTTTCGCTTCGGCCACATGCTGCTGATCCCCACGCGGGTGGATGGCTTCGGGCCGATGCTGTTCATGATTGACACCGGCTCGTTCACCAACATTCTCTCCACCAGGGCGGCACGCGAGGTAACCAAGGTCAGGGCGGATGCCCGCACACAAGTGAAAGGACTGAGCGGTACGGTGGCCAACGTTTACCGCGCCGACAAAGCTACGCTTGAGTTCGGCCACTACTCGCAGGAGAACCAGAACATCGTGACCTTGGATCTATCGGCCATCAGCAAATCCACCGGCACCGAGGTCTCGGGCATCCTCGGCTTCGAGATGCTGCGCATCCTACAGGTCAAGATCGATTATCGCGACGGACTGGTTGATTTTCTCTACGACCCGAAGCGTCTTCCCAAAGGCATCGGCCTTCGTTAGGCGAGGCCTACTTCTTCCGGCGAAAGTCGAACCGTCCTGTGCTCAGCTTGCCGTGATTGTCCATGGAGGTCCACTCTTGGATGTGGTGATCTGGGCCATCGAAGATAAAGACAACCTCCTGCATATGGCCGTCGTTCGGCCCGATGTTCGTGCCGTCCTTGAACTTGAAGTCCACGCGATTGGGATCGCCACTGGGGGCTGCTACCATGCGGGGCTGGTTGTGCGCCGCACAGTAGTGCGTTGCCATTAACCTGGGGCCGTCCATGTGGAAGACGGTGACCATCTCATAGGGCGTGCCCTCGCCGAGCCAACTCATCAGCGCTGATCCGTCGGAGACCATCGTGAACCGGGTAGTGGCCGGATACTCTTTACCGCCGTCGACCATGGTACCCACCCAGGCGCCATCAAGTGTTTTCATTTTGTCGAATGACGGATTAGGCGCTATGGCGGATGTGTGTTGGGCAAGTAGCGGTACTGCCAGCTGCGGGACACATCCCAGCACACTGGCAGTCGTGACAAAAAACGCAAGCAGGAACACGAGTTTCGTTGGCCGCATCTTCGATCCTCCACGCCCGGACTTTAATCCGTGGAGCCGCGCAATGCAACTCTTTGCTTCGGTTGTCCCTTCGCCGCGAAGAGCAGGATCTACAAATAGCAGATTACCGGCAGCACAAACGCATGATGGATGCCGATGCGGTCAGCGATGAAGCCTTATCCCGCACATGGGGCATTGAAACGCCGCGTTTTTTTGAACCCAAGACTGTGCGCTGGGCCGAGCATTTTATGGCACCTTAGTGTCACAATTGCCCCAAACTGCCGATTTTGCGTTTAGAAGCCCTAGGAGGCCCCTGTTTGGGCGGAGATGACCTCCAAACCACGTCCCCCACCCTCAGAATCGATTCTAGGGCCATTTCCGCGCGTTTAACGGCACTTCCTGGGGAAACTCAATCTGGCAAAATGGTGGTGAAGATTTTAATGTTAAATTGTCACTTAAATGGTATCTAAGGCTAGGACTCACGCTCGGCTGCCCCGAGCGGGTTCGACATATAGGTAGGCGCAACCTTGCGCCGTCCCTCAACAACGCAACAGACACAGACAGGTACCCGCTTCCGGTGTTAGGTTTGTACGTTTCCGAGGGAGGACCATGTTCACCAACGATCTTCTGAAGGGCAAGCGCATTCTCATTACGGGCGGTGGCACCGGAATCGGCCGCGCCATGGCCGAGCGATTTCTGCAGTTGGGCGCCACGGTTTACATCTGCGGACGGCGCCGCGAGGTTGTGGAGAAGACGGCGGCAGAGTTGTCGGCCTCCACCGGCGGAATCATTGAGGGCTTCGCGTGCGACGTGCGCTATCCCGAAGATGTCGAGCCGCTCATCGAGCAACTATGGGCGAAGGGCCCGCTTGACGTGCTGGTGAACAATGCTGCCGGCAATTTTCTGGCCCGCACCGAAGAGCTTTCGGCCCACGCATTCGAAGCCGTGATTGGCATTGTGCTCAAAGGCACCATCAATATGACATTGGCTTGCGGACGGCGCTGGCTGGCGGCCAAGCACAAGGGCGTGGTGCTAGACATCGCAACTACGTATGCCGACACTGGCTCGGCGTACGTGGTGCCGAGCGCAGTCGCCAAAGCTGGCGTGGTCGCGCTGATGCGCAGCCTGGCGGTGGAGTGGGGTGGCCGCGGAATTCGATTCGTGGCCATCGCTCCGGGCGCGATTCGCACCGAAGGCGCGTTCTCGCGTTTGCTGCCCACGCCTGAGCTGGAGAAGATGTTGCTGGCGCACAATCCCCTGCACCGCCTCGGCACGTTGGAGGAGGTTGCCAACCTGGGAGCGTTTCTGATCAGCGATCAGGCGGGATACATCAATGGCGAAATGGTGTACATGGACGGCGGCGAGATGCTGGCAGGAGCGAGCACCTTCAGCCTGATGGGGCGACAAATACCGGACGCGGCGTGGGAGATGATGAAGCCGAAGAAGAAGTAGCCAGTTGCCAGTAGTCAGTTGCCAGTAGCCAGTTGCCAGCTCGTAACTAACGGCAACTCGCCGCTCGTTCAGTTGTTTTTCACCCCAGCCGGGCGGCTCAGAATCTGCTGATCTGAAGTTCACCATGGACAACTGACGACTGGCAACTGACTACTGGCTACTGACTACTGGCTACTGGCAACTGGCTTCACACCGGTTATGAACCAGACGTCCTGGTAAGCTTTTTTCGACCTTATGCTTCGAAAGCCGCACGATTTCAGCGCTTCGACCATTTGTCCGCGAGTTGCCAATCCGAAACCCGACCCGACAAAGTGCTCAGCCAGGCGGTCCAACGGACTAGTGCCGTCGTCTGAAACATAACGGTCCACGAGAACCACCAAGCCATCCGGAGGCAGTTTTTCGTAAGCCTGCTGCAGGAGTCCCATGGCTATCGGACCTATGTCACAGAACATAATTACGTCGTAGCCGGCGGGCAGCCCCTGGTGTATGTCTCCCGCCTGCGTGCGGATTCGGCGGGACAGTTTTGCTCGGCGCACGTTCCCGGCTGCAATTCTGCAAACGGGTGCAATGTCGAGAATGCAAGCGCGCAAGTGCGGGTTCTTCTTAGCGTTAGCCAGCGCAATCGACATCACAGCGGAGCCGCCGGCGACATCCAGTACTTTGTGGTGCTGCGAAAGATCGAGATAACCCGCCAGCGCCTCGGCATCCCCCTGGTGCAGGTAGAACAGCATCTGGGTGAAGTCTTCCGCCTCGCGCGGGTCCCGCTTCATACCTTCCAGGTAATCAGGCTTGGCGAGACCCTTGATCTGGTAATGTCTTTTGCCCGAGGCGAGGGCTTGCTCCAGCACGGTGAGCGTCTCGTAGTCGGCCACGCACTCCTTGGAGTACTGCCGAGTCCAGTAGATGGAGCGCTCGGCGATGAAGTACTTCTCCGCAAACTGCGTGTTCCAGTAGCTGTCCTTCTGTTTGCGCAGCAGTCCCAGCGAGACCATCGTGTTGAGAAAGGGCAAGAGATAGAGTTGGTGGAGCTTGAGGGACTTTCCGATCTCCGCGGCGGTCATGGGTTTGTTGTGCAAGGCACGAAACAGTTGCAGCCTCTCCGCCGCGATGATCAAGCGAGAGAGGATGAAGGCCCTCTGTATGTCAATTTTCGCGAGGACACGTTTGGGGAACTTGTCGAGGGTAGGTACTTCCATCCGAGAGACCACCTGGGCTGGTCGTTGAGGCCGGCCACCAGCACGCCGCTTCATCCGGGTCCAGAAAGCTTCAATCTAACAACGCCACAGAGACACTTACCGCACGGAGTCGTTTGGGTTGACACCCGTTTTCTCTAGCTGAGAATGCGCTCTTCGTGCCTCGGTGTCTCCGTGGCGAACTCGATCCTAAGGCGTCCTCCAAAAAATCGGTTTGTAACAGGGCACGGCTTCAGCCGTGCCGTAAGGCCTTGTAACTATCTGGGCTTTAGCCCCCGTCCTCAGCGGCTAAAGCCGTTATCTGGGACCGCAGTGGCGGCACGACTAGAAGTCGTGCCCTGATACAAGTCTGACCTCCGACCATTCTTGAAACACGTCCTAGTTCAATACATGAATGTTCTTCTTCTCGCACATCTCCTTTAGTATTTTCGGCCACACGGTCACGCTGACTTCACCGAGATGCGCTTTGCGCAGCAGCAGCATCAGGGTGCGTGACTGCCCGATGCCGCCGCCCACGCTCAACGGAATCTCGTGGTTCACGATGGCCTTGTGGTAAGGGAAGTTCAGGAAATCGAGCTGGTTGGTCAGTTCCAGTTGTTTCTTAAGCGATTGCGCATTGACGCGGATGCCCATCGATGTCAGCTCATGGCGCCGGTGCGTCACCGGGTTCCACACCAGAATGTCGCCGTTCAGCCCGTGGCGCACGTGGCCCTCATCCTTGGTTTCCGTGACCCAGTCGTCGTAATCGGCGGCCCGCATCTCGTGCGGGTAGCCATCTTTCAGCGTCCAGCCAATGCCGATGATGAACACCGCCGGATATTTCTGCAGGATGGAGGTCTCGCGCTGCTTGCGCGGCAGGTCGGGATACATGTCGAGAATTTCTTCGGCATGAAGAAAGGTAAGCTCCTCCGGCAAATTGGGATATCTCGAATCCTTGAGTTGCGGGAAAAGCTCCTGCGCGTGGCGCTCGGCGCCGACGATCACCTTCCAGATCTTGCTCACGACTTCCTTCAGGAAGCTCAGACTGCGCTGGTCAGGCGTGATCACGCGCTCCCAATCCCACTGATCGACATAGGCGCTGTGGTCGTGATCGAGGAAGTAGTCCTTGCGGACGGCCCGCATATCGGTGCACAGCCCTTCGCCGGCTTGCAGATTGAATTGCTTCAGCGCCATCCGCTTCCACTTGGTCGCGGCCTGCACCACCTGGGCGTTGATGGGGTGCTTGTCGCGATCGTTGGAGATGTGGAATTGGATCGGGGTGCGCGATCCATCCCGGTCAAGATAGTCATTGACGCCGGTTTCCTCGTCCACGATCAGAGGCACGGTGACCATCATCAGGTTCAATTCTTTGCAGAGGTTTGCTTCGATATAGTTTTTCAGCTCGAAGATTGCCTTCTGGGTTTCTTTGGGTGACAGCAGCGAGCTGTAATCCACCGGAAGCACACGTTCCAGCTCTGTGTAATCGCCAATTCCGGGGCCAGCCAGATCTGCTTTTTTGTCCGCCATGCAGTTCTCCTCACTATGCGGTCGACGTGGCGGCAGCAAGCTGTCTGCCATGGTACGAATCGGGTAGCGCACGTCGCCAACCCAATGAAAGCACCGCGCGGGCGGAAAGGCAGTAACCGGCGTCACGTAGATGTGTGCTATGGAGGGTTTATCTTTTCGGGAAGCCGAGAGGGGACAAACGGCCGGGCGTCTGGACATGGAGGGTTCCGCCACTCCGTGGCTCTGAATCGTTAAACGCTGCGAACCGCGGGCTGACGCCCACGGCTAAAACAAATGTCGCCCTCCCGGCTAGCCGTCTTCCGCCCTATCTATCAACTGGTGCGCGCAGCGCAGAAAAGCACGCTTCTTTATGAAATCACCAGACCGTAATGGTTGGCGGTAACCCGCGTCACGTAGATGTGTGCGATGGAGGGATGCCCTCTTATATCCTCTGGGCTGGACCCTTAAATGTCGAGCCGAGTCCAGCCCGAAGGGCGGCATTTGGTTTAGCCGTGGGCGTCAGCCCGCGGTTCGGTGTCTCTTCAGACGATTGAGCCGCGGAGCGGCGGTACCCCGATTAGTCCAACACGTGCTCGCTCTCGTATCGAACGCCGGCCTTGTCGAGCAGTGCCAAAAAGCTCCAGCCCGAAGGGCGGTATTTGTGTTAGCCGTGGGCGTCAGCCCGCGGTTCGGTGTCTCTTCAGACGATTGAGCCGCGGAGCGGCGGTACCCCGATTAGTCCAACACGTGCTCGCTCTCGTATCGAACCCCGGCCTTGTCGAGCAGCGCCAGAAACTCATCGTCGAATGTCTGTCGGGAGTGATGTTGCTTTTGGTGCGCGATGTATCGCTTCACCGTCTCGACTTGGGACGGACTCACGCTCACGGCGGCATAGCCGTCTTGCCATAAAAAGCCCGGCACGTTGGTCCTCATGAAGCGCGATGAATTCGCCTTCAGATCGCGCACCAGTTCGACCAGGTGAAGCTTTGCGGGGACCGACAGCAGCAGGTGGATGTGGTTGTCTGTGCCGCCAACCGCCAGTATGTCAAATCCACAATTGCGCGCGATCCCACGAAGGTAGGCCCAAAGAGGTTCGGGGTCGCGAATGAGTTGGGCGCGGCCCTTGGTGGCGAAGACGCAATGAACGAAATTCAACACATAGGATCGTGACATAGCGTGTCGCCGCTCCGCGGCTCAATCCCCTTGAGAGGCCTTGTGACCGCGGGCTGACGCCCACGGCTAAAACAAATGTCGCCCGTTCCGGGCTGGCCGCCTTCCGGTACCTCCACCGATTCGTACAGCGGAGAACTTAAGGTTTGTTGATGTGAGCGAGTAATCCGCGCCAAATTGTAATTGTCGCCCCGCTCCCGGCTAGCCGTCTTCCGCCCTATCTATCAACTGGTGCGTGCAGCGCAGAAAAGCACGCTTCTTCATGAAATCACCAGCCCGCAATGGTTGGCAGTAACCGGCGTCACGTAGATGTGTGCGATGGAGCAGTAGCCAATTACGTCGAGCCGAGTTCAGCCCGAGGGCGGTATTTGTGTTAGCCGTGGGCGTCAGCCCGCGGTCACTAAAGCCTCGGGAGATTGAGCCGCGCAGCGGCGGCACCGGATTGAGCCAGTTATCCAGGCAAATCGTAATTGTCCCCAATTACCGCGCTCTTCCTCTAAACTGAATAGGTCTGTCGGCAATAAAGTCGGGGGATTTCCCGGTTCCTCGTATCATGGCGTAGCGAAGCGTCATCCAAGCCATAAGGAGAACGAGCTAATGGCACCTACGGCGTCTGGAGAGCAGGCTTCAACGCTTCTGACCAGTTTCGATCTTCATCTGTTCAATGAAGGCAAACACAACCGCTTATTCGAGAAGTTTGGCGCGCACCTGACCGAACTCGATGGCAAGCAGGGCGCGTATTTCGCGGTGTGGGCGCCCGATGCCGAACGCATCTCGGTGGTCGGCGACTTCAACGGCTGGAGTGCGGACTCTCACCCCATGACTCCGCGGGGAAGCTCAGGAGTTTGGGAGGCCTTCCTGCCCGGGCTGGGCAAGGGCACGGTGTACAAGTATCACATCCGCTCGCGGTATCACATGTATGAGGTGGATAAGGCCGACCCTTACGCCTTCTACAACGAAATTCCACCGCGCACTGCCTCGATTGTCTGGGACCTCGATTACGAGTGGAACGACGGCGAGTGGATGCGCACCCGCCACGATCACAACAAGTTCGACGCGCCCGTGTCCATCTACGAGGTGCATCTCGGGTCGTGGATGCGCGTTCCCGAGGAGGGCAACCGCTCGCTGACCTATCGCGAACTCGCCCCCAAGCTGGCGGATTACGTCAACGATATGGGGTTCACCCATGTCGAGTTCATGCCGGTAATGGAGCATCCGTTCCGCGGCTCGTGGGGATACCAGGTCACCGGCTATTACGCTCCCAGCGCGCGCTTCGGGACCCCCCAGGATTTCATGTACCTGATGGACTATCTGCACCAGCATGGCATCGGCGTGTACCTCGATTGGGTGCCGTCGCATTTTCCCAACGATCAACACGGCCTGGCCTTCTTCGACGGCACACACTTGTACGAGCACGCCGACCCGCGCAAGGGTTTCCATCCCGACTGGAAGTCGGCGATCTTCAACTACGACCGCAACGAGGTTCGCGGCTTCCTGCTGAGCAACGCGATGTTCTGGCTGGACCGCTATCACGCCGACGGGCTGCGCATGGATGCCATCGCCTCCATGCTCTACCTCGACTACTCGCGCAAGGCGGGCGAATGGATTCCCAACGAGTTTGGCGGCCGCGAGAACCTGGCAGCCGTGTCGTTGCTGAAAACCGTGAACAGCGACGCCTACAAGGCCTTTCCCGATATTCAGACCATCGCCGAGGAGTCCACGGCCTGGCCGATGGTTTCGCGGCCAACCTACATCGGAGGACTCGGCTTCGGCATGAAGTGGGACATGGGCTGGATGCACGACAGCCTTCTCTACATGTCGAAGGACCCCATCCACCGCCGCTACCACCACAGCAAACTGACGTTCCGGGGACTGTACACGTTCACCGAGAATTTCGTGCTCCCGTTGTCGCATGACGAGGTGGTGCACGGCAAGGGTTCGCTGTTCGGCAAAATGGCGGGAGACCACTGGCAGAAGTATGCCAATCTGCGTCTGCTGTTCGGCTACATGTTCACCCAGCCGGGCAAGAAGCTGTTATTCATGGGCTGCGAGATTGCCCAATGGAGCGAATGGAACCACGATAGCAGCGTTGACTGGCATGCGCTGGGATTTGCTCCTCACCAGGGAGTGCAACGCTGGGTGCGCGACCTGAATACGTTTTATCGCGCCGAGCCCGCACTCTACGAGACTGACTTCATCCCCGACGGCTGGCGCTGGATCGACGCCGACGACACCGACAACAGCGTGTTGACCTACATGCGGCTTCGCAAGGACGGCACCGGCCCCGTCGTGATGGCCTGTAATTTCACCCCCGTACCGCGGCGCGGCTACCGCGTCGGCGTGCCTCACGAGGGACACTGGCGTGAGGTGTTGAACAGCAATGCCGCCATTTACGGCGGCACCGACGAAGGCAACCTGGGAGGATGCCACACCGACGCGGTCCCTACTCACGGACAGGGCCATTCCTTGCTGCTCGACATCCCGCCGCTGGGGATTGTGATCTTCAAGCAATAGCTGCGACCCGATTCCGACATGCGCTCGCAATGTTCTGTGCGATGCTGCGATCATCGGCCGCAGGTTCGAGTGGGGCAAGCGGCATTCGGCTGCGACCCAAAAAGCCAACGGTTTGTAGCTCTAGCATGCTGTTGACTGTAGGAAAGACTTCCGCTACGTCCATCGAGGGCTCGACGAGAACGCAGGAACCTCTTTATTGTCCGAGCGAAACCTTGTATCCTAAAGAAGGAAGGAAGAAGGAGGGAATCATGGCTACGAAGCATGCAACGAAGAAAGCTACGAAGAGAGCGTCGCGTGGTTCCGTCCGTTTCCGCTCCGCCAACTCCGGTACCGTCGCCGTTCGCTTTCGGAAGTCGTCCCCGGCCTGGGAGACGAACCTTGAGAACAATCTGGTTGAAGAGGGCTTGACCCGTTCCAAAGCCCGGGAATTGGTGAGACTGGCAGCATCCTAGCCGATGGCAAAGCTCGCCGCCATCGCCGCGCAGGTCAAATCGGTCTGCGACTTCCTGCACCAGTATGAAGGCCTGGAAACGCGGCAACTGCGGCGAATGCAAACGACGGGCTTCTACAACGCATTTGCAAAGAGCATCCTGGTCGGCGACGCTCCCCAACTCGCCGGCTACACCTTCGACCTCGTTCACTTCCGCTCCATCAATGGTTCCGACTTGCCGAGCATTCTGCCGGTTAGCCGGAAGATCGTCATCAAGCAGAAGCTGAAGGCGTTCGTCGGCCACCGCTTCAACGATGCAGTGACCCCCAACCTCCGCCACAACCTCGCCATCCTTTTCAAGGCTTACGGGATTCAGCCCTGGTACTCGGATTCGGACAGTCCCAACGGATCGGTCTTCGGGATCATCCTCGACCGCATCCGCAAAAGCGACTTCTCCGTCTTCGACGACCGCGAGACCGAGGCCCGGCCCAACACCCTGATCGAGATCGGCACCGCCATCGGCCTCGAAAAGCCGTACTTCTACTTCAACTATTCCGATAAACGCATGGTGCAGATCGGTGGCAAGCGGGAGAAGATCACAACCGCCAGCGATCTCGCCGGAATGCTCTACATGCCGTACCGCGAGTACGATGTTCTTTTGCGCGAGTTCGCCGTTCGGCTGCCACTCTTCATGTGCGACAGGCGGTTCGCAAAACGCGGCCGCGTGTAGACGCTCGCAGAACAGGCACCTCATGCAGCTCTCGCAGGAGACATCCCGAGCCGCAGAATTCCTCCGGAACATCTTCGAGCGTGGCAAGACGCTTACGTTGTCTGAGCCGAAGCGCGTCAGCGGAGGCAATTCCTACGTTGGGGGGGTAAGCTAATTGCCAACTGCTAATTGCTGCCCGCCGTCTTTAGCTCTTCACGAAGTTGAGCGAGGCCGAGTTCATGCAGTAGCGCAAGCCGGTAGGCTTGGGACCATCATCGAAGAGGTGGCCCAGGTGCGCCTCGCACTCGACGCACAGCACTTCCGAGCGCTCCATGCCAAGGCTGCGGTCGGTGTTGACCTTGACGTTCTCTTTGGCAATGGGGGCCCAGAAGCTGGGCCAGCCAGTGCCCGAGTCAAACTTGGTCGCCGAGCTGAAAAGCGCATTCTTGCAGCACACACAGCGGAAAATTCCCTTGGCATGCAGTTCCCAGTACTGGCCGGTGAAGGCGCGCTCGGTCCCCGCGTGCCGGGTCACGTTAAATTGCTCAGGCGTCAGTTGCGCGCGCCATTCGGCATCGCTCTTGACGACTTTCTTGACGCGCTCGGGGCCGATCTTTTCTCCCGAATCCTTGAATTCCACAACCTCGACATAATCCGCGGTGGACGCGGCGTTTGATTCCTTATCGTTCAATACGCTCATAAACGCTACTCCAGACAGTGTTAGAAAAGCTGTTTTGAGAAAATTTCGACGGTCACTCATATCGATGAACCTGCCAGTTTCAAGTTTCTCAGTTTCCGGCGATCGACGCGCGATACAGATTGGGAAACTGCTGTTGAAGGTTTGCCACCTTCGGAAGATCGTTGTACCTGATGTAAGGGTTGTCAGGATGAAGCGTGGCGTAGTTCTGGTGGTAAGCTTCCGCCGGATAAAACGCCTTCAGCGGCGCCACCTGGGTCACGATCGCACGCGGGAAGACTTTGGCCTGGTCCAACTGCGCGATGTAGGCCTGCGCAATCCGCTTCTGCTGATCGCTGTTGTAGAAGATCACGGAGCGATACTGCGTCCCTGTGTCCGGACCCTGGCGATTCAATTCCGTAGGATCATGCGCGACAGAGAAAAACACCTTAAGCAGCTGCCCATACGTAATCTTCGCCGGATCGTACACCACCTTCACCGACTCGGCATGCCCGGTAGTTCCGGTGCTGACCACTTCATATTCCGCGGCCATGGACGGGCCGCCCGAATATCCGGAGGTGGCGCTGACGACCCCCTTCACATGCTGGAAAACCGCCTGCACACCCCAGAAACATCCGCCGGCAAAAACGGCGGTCTCTTGAGTGCTCTTCGCAGACGGCGATTCATCGACGGTGGGGTTGGGCAAAACTACAGCGCTCCTGTCACCCGCGATCGCAAACATCGCCGCGAAGGCCAAAAGCAATAAAGAAGAAACCAATAGGCTGAAACGAGACTTCGACATAACCATCCTCCCTCGGATTTCGCTCCGAGGCTCCCTTCAGTTAGAGTCGCAATTGGCGCGAAAGTTACAGACAAACCCGAAGCTGCGATTGGGCCGTTGTAATTACACGCTATCTAGCTAACTCATAAATCGCTTTGTATCAGGGCACGGCTTCAGACGTGCCGCAACGGATCAACAATAACCTGGGCTTCAGCCCCTGAAGGCCTATTATTGCAGGGGCTAAAGCCCTGACCTTTGAGGTTCTTCGCTCGGCACGACTGAAAGTCGTGCCCTGATACACCCCATGACAATTTATGAGATGAGCTCTGGTCAAACCAACACTGAGAGTACGCAAACGCGGGGCTATCGGATTTCGAGGAGTCGAAACACGGCATTCTGCTCGTGGGACATAATACTTCCCTGAACCAAAACTGCTCGCTCGCGCGTCCTATCCTGTGTCATGAAAAAAGCTTTTCAGGCACTGCTCGCCTCCGTCGTTTTCGGGCTGTGCTTTTCCCCGCGCACCTGGGCAGAAACTCCGGTTGTAGTTGAGCTGTTCACCTCGGAGGGCTGCTCCAGTTGTCCGCCAGCCGACGCGCTCCTGGTCCAACTAAGCCAGAAAACTCCGCCTGGAGTGGATCTCATCCTCCTGGGCGAACATGTTGACTACTGGAACCATGATGGCTGGAGCGACCGCTTCTCGTCGTCGCAATTTACCCAGCGGCAGAGCGATTATGAAGAACATCTCCATGTGGCTGGGCCGTACACGCCGCAGATGGTAATCGACGGCCATCTGCAGTTTGTTGGCAACGATGTCGCAGCTTTGAAACGCAATCTTGAGTTGGCGTCAACCCAACCGAAAATCGCGCAGATGTCATTGCAGTGGGAAGCCGGCGATCATCTGAAGATCACGGTGCAGGCCTCAGAGAAAACGCACGCGCATATTTTTCTCGCCGTGACTGAGGACGGGCTGACAACTGCGATCTCTGGCGGCGAGAACAGCGGTCAGACCTTGCAGCATGCGACCGTCGTGAGGGAGTTGCGCGAACTTGGCAGCGTGAAAAACGGACCGTTTGACAAGACCGTCGAGGCCTCGCGACATCCCGGGTGGAACGCCGCCAATCTCAAAGTCGCCGTGTTGGTCCAGGATGGGGACGGTGGTCCGATCATAGGGGCAGCGTCTCTGCATTACCAACCATGACCACAGCAGCAACATGAGCACGTGTCGTATAGTCTTTGCGGAGGCGCTGCGATGAGACATGCAATCCTGGGAGCCGGAGCAATAGGCGGTCTGATTGGCACCGTGATGGGCTCGCTGGGGGAAGATATAACGGTGATCGTGCGGCCGGACAAATTGGCGGGCTATCCCGACACGTTGTTGCTGGAACGGCCGTCGGGCACGATCACCGCGCCGGCGAAAGCCGTGGCCAGACTGACGCAACCCGTCGATGTGCTGTGGATCGCAACCAAGACCTATCAACTGCAAGCCGCGCTCGAAGCCGTGGAGTCGGCGCCCAGCACCGTGATTCCTCTGCTGAACGGCATCGACCACGTCGCCGCGCTGCGATCCCGCTACGGGCACGATCGCGTGGTCCCCGCAACCATCGCGGTGGAGGCCGAGCGGGTTGCGCCCGGACGCTTCGTACAGCGCTCGCCATTTGTTCGCTTCAACCTCGGCGCCGGCTTGGAGCCGCTGCTGGGGCCGATGGTCGTGCGCCTGACGAACCTCGGATTCACCTGCCAGTTGATACTGAACGAGCAAACCTTGCTGTGGAGCAAGCTGTGCTTCCTGGCGCCCTTGGCGTTGGTGACTTCAGCGTCGGGAAAAAACAAGGGCGAGTTCTACGCGGACGCGGCCTGGAAGGGAAAATTCGATTCTGCCGTCGCCGAGGCATGCGCGGTGGCCAAGGCCGATGGGGCGGAGGTCAACATTGCGAAGTTGCAGGAGACGTTCGACAGTTTGCCGCCCGCCATACGCAGCTCCATGCAGAAAGACCTCGCCGCGGGGCGGCAACTCGAACTCGATGCCATCGGCGGCCCCATCGTGCGCGGAGGTAAGCGCTACGGCATAGCGGTCCCGACGACCAACGCGCTGATCGCTACGATCAACGCCGCGGTTAATAGCAAATAATCTCCGAAGCCATAGAGGTCCTTCGACTCCGGCGAAAATCATTCACCACGGAGACATGGAGGACACGGAGTTCTAGTTTTCTATCGAGAAGCCATCTCATAAATGCCGGTGCGGCCCAAAGCGAAGTACCTCAGGGGCTAAAGCCCAGTCCGTAACGGGGCATTTACGGCACGGCTGAAGCCGTGCCCTGATACAAACCGATTTATGAGATAGCTTCAAGTTTTCTCCGTGATCTCCGTGCCTCCGTGGTGAATACGATTCTTACTCCACGTATTCGGGATCGCGCTTCCATCCGGTGACCATGGAATAGAAGTTATTCCACCCGTGCAGGAGGACCATGATGAGGTGGCCGGGAATGAAGGCCAGAAATCCGCACATGGAGAGGAAGTGCCAGATGCGCGCGTAATGGAAACCGCCCATCAGCCAGGCCAGCCACCAGAATTGATCGGGTTTGTAGAGCACCAGGCCGGTCAGCGTCGAGAGCAAACCGAAGAAAACGGTGGACGTGTAAGCCAGCTTCTGGAGCGGGTTGTAGGCAGCGTCAACCACCGGCTTTGGTCCGAAGAAAAAGTAATAGCGCGCCATCGGCCAAACCCCTGTGGTGTCGCGCGCGGTGAACAACACCTGCCGCCAATGGCCGGTGGCGATCTGGTAGATCACATACATCAAACCGCTTCCCACGAAAATCCACATGAAGGTGAAGTGCCATTGCAACGCCCCGCCCAGCCAGCCGCCAAGCGTGATCAGCCGGGGAACGTCGAGCAAGTTTTTCTGCGGAATCTTGGGGCCGAAGCTGGGAAAGGCACGGAAGATCTGCAGACCGGTGCCCACCAGCACCAGCACAGCCACCGCGTTCACCCAGTGGGCGAAGCGCACCACCCAAGGATGCTCATAGGCAATGGTGACCGGTGCCCCGACCTCCGCCTCATTTTGTTTTCGCACATTTGCAGTCGTTGCCATCCGCACCTGCCTCAGAGTCCGCCGTACCAGCTATAGCCCTGGTCTTCCCAGTAGCCGCGCTTGTCGGCCTGCAGCACGTTGGTCACGCGAATGGTGTCGAGATATTTCGCCTGCTTGTAGCCGATCTTGGTCGGCATTTGCAGCCGGAGCGGGGCGCCGTGTCCGCGGTCGAGCGGCTTGCCATACATTTCGTAACAGAACAACGTCTGCGGATGGAGCATGGTCTCCATGTCGATCGATTCGTAATATCCATCCGCACATTCGGCCTCGAGAAAGCGTGCGCTGGTATCGGCGCCGATCGCCCGCAGAAAATCGGAGGCGCGCGTGCCACCGAAATTTCCAATCACGTCCCAACCTTCCACGCAGACGTGCCGGGTGTTCTGCGTGACCTTGGGAAGCGCCTGGATCTGGGAAAGCTTGTATTCGCCAGGACGTTTGACCAGGCCCTCCACTGTCAGCGTCCACCTCTCAAGATTCACCCCCGGATCGGCGACGTCATAAAAGTTGTAAGGGAACTTTTCGAAGGGAACGACATCGCCATCACGAAAAGTTTGCGCCAGCCGCGCGCGCCCGAAGATCTTCCCAGAGGCCCAGTCGCTCAAGTGAAGTCCCTCGTTCAAAAGAGGCTCGCGAAGCTTCGGCACGGCAAAGGCTCCCAGCGCCAGCACCGGAACCAGCTTCAGCAGTTCGCGGCGATTCATGCGCTTGCGTTCGGCAGGAGCAACACGGCGCACTTCTTCGCCCGCTGGACCGACGTGGCGCAGCACGGCAGGGGCAGCGACTTCTTCTGGCTGTGCGGCGGCGTCTGACTGTGCGGCGGCTTGGGGAACGCGCTCTTCCGCTTGGGCAGCGCCGTGATCAGCCGGCCCTGTTGGCGGCTGCGGGCCTTCCTCAGGCGATTTCTGTTCTTCGTGGATGTCGTCGGGCATACTTACCTGGATACGAACAAGCTTGCTAATTAGATTGGCGAGTGAGGCAAAAGTTACACCGCTGAAGCGTTCCAGCGCAAGCGCAGGCAGCCCAAGAAAAAGGGGCTCCGAGCCGATCCGGAGCCCTGCTTGACGTTTCGCGGACTCAATACCCGTGCTCGCTACCGTCGTCCAGCTTTACCTTGCCCCGAAACATGCGATAGACAAAGATGAAATATCCCAGCACGAGAATCATGCCTATCGTCCACCAGACGAAGCCAACACCCAACCCGTGCGCGCCGGCAGCCGTGTTGTAAATCGTCAGGCTGAAGTTGGCGCCGGTACTGGCGGGCAGCACGTTGGGATAGAGCGCGAAGGCCGCCCCCACCAGCATGGCGACGATGTAGGCACACGACGCCAGGAATGCGCCTTTGTCGTTCCTCTTGGAATGCGCATAGTACAGATAGATCAGGCTGCCGATCACCAGCGCCGGAACCAGGTATCCAACGGGCCAGCGGCTGTAATTGTTCAGCACGTGCGGGATGATGTACACGGTGGCGATCAGGCTGACAACCGTGAGCACGACCTGCACCGGCCAGAACCAGCCGGCAACCTTGCGGGCCCGTGCGTTCAATTCGCCTTCAGTCTTGATCGCGAGGTAAAGCGAGCCGTGCACCACGAGCGTCACCAGCGCGACCAAGCCGCAGATGACGGTGTACCAGTCGAGGATGCCGTTCTGCGCGCCGACCCGCCAGTTGGTCCACAGCGGCTCGAAGAAATAACCATCGGCTTGCAGGGGAACGCCGCGCACCACGTTGCCCAGAGCGGCGCCGAAGAAGATGGCCAGCAGGATGCTCGAAATTCCAAAGATAACGTCGAAGAAGCCCTTCCATACCGGATCCTGAATATGGGCGCGAAACTCAATGCCGATGCTGCGCAGCATCAGCAGCCACAGCACCATCATCAGCGGCAGGTAAAAGCCGCTGAAGCTGGACGCGTACAACAGAGGAAAGGCGAAGTAGAGGGTCCCGCCGGCGGCCAGCAGCCACACTTCGTTGCCGTCCCACACCGGGCCGATGGCGCGCAGCACCATGCGGCGCTCCGCGTCATTTTTCGCGATGAAGAGGTGGACCGCACCCGCTCCGATGTCGAATCCGTCCAGCAACACGTAAGCGGCGACCATTACCGCGACGATCATGAACCATGCGGTTGACATGGCTATCGCACCTCCACGGGATCTACCGCAACTGTGCCTGGTTCTTGCACCAAAGGTTCAGGATCGGGATCCGGCCCATGCTCGATTTCGCGGCGCACCAGGAAGAGGAACAGGATCGAAAGCACGGTGTACATTCCCAGAAACCCGAGGAAGCTGAACCAGGCGTTACCAGCCGACACCATCTTGGAGTAGCCATCCACGGTGCGCAGCAAACCATAGACCAGCCACGGCTGCCGCCCGAGCTCGGCTGTCATCCAGCCAGCGGTGTTGGCGATGTAAGGCAAGGGGAACAGCAACAACAAAATCCACAGCATCCAGCGAGCATGGTAGAGCTGGTTGCGCCACAGCAGGAAGGCTGCGATTACGGATATGGCGATGAAGATTGTCCCCAGCCCAACCATCACATGGTAGGAGAAGTAGAGCAGGGGAATGCTGTCAGGCCAATCTTGCTTGGGCACCTCGTTGAGACCTTTTACCTCCGCGTTCCATCGGCGCCAAGTCAGAAAGCTGAGCGCCTTGGGGATGATGATCGGGTTGTCGATCGTCTGCGCCGGGACATTGGGCTGGCCGATAATCACCAGCGGCGCCCCGGGCTGCGTCTCCCATAAAGCTTCCATCGCGGCCAGCGTCACGGGCTGGTTGAGCGCCACCAGGCGTCCTTGGGCGTCGCCCGTCGGGAAGACTTGCAAGACGCTCGCGATCAACGCCGCAATCACGCCGACGCGCACGAAGATGCGCCCTTGCTGCACATGTTTCTGGCTGAGCAAGTAGAATGCGCCTACTGCCGACATCACGAACGCCCCGGTGATGACCGCGCCGCTCATGTTGTGCGCATACTGCCACAAGGCCCAGGGATTCAGCACCAGTTGCCAGAAGCTCGACAGTTGCAGGGAACCATCGGCGGCACGCTGATAGCCGACCGGGTGCTGCATCCAGGCATCGGTCGCAACAATGAAGTACCCCGACAGCCACGAACCGACAAAGACCATTAGGGCGGTGAACCAATGCTGGGTCTTGGTCAGCCGCTTTTCGCCATAGAGAAATAGCCCCAGGAACGTGGATTCCAGGAAAAAGGCGAACAGGCCTTCCATGGCCAGGGTTTGTCCGATCACGCCCCCGGCGTAGCGGGAAAAATGCGACCAGTTGGTGCCGAACTGAAATTCCATGGGAATTCCGGTCACCACGCCGATGATGAAATTGATGCCGAAAATCTTGGCCCAGAAGCGGGCCGCCCGGTCGTAACTCTCGTCTTTGGTCTTGAGCGCCAGGGTTTTCAAGATCACGATCAACGGCGCCAGTCCCATGGTTAACTGGGGAAACAAGTAGTGATAGGTCACGGTGAAGGCGAAGTGCAGGCGGTGGATCAACAGTGCGCTATCCATGCATAGACCCTCGCTGGGAAACGCTGCTCCGGGAGCTTGCGCGGCCTTGTACCGCGTGCAACGGCGGTGGGAACAACGTACTTGCTATTGTTCAGCAGGGAGGGCACGACGCGCAATGCTTGCAGTCACAAAACGCAGTGAGCGGAGTGGGTCTAAACTAGTGTCAATGTCTCGTCTTTTTCTGAATGCGCTTCTCTCCCTGACTTTGTTCACGGGAGCGGCGGTGTTGCTTGTGCAGCACCCAATCAACCTGCAAGCCCAGCAGCGCACCATGCGCCTCATCCTGAAAGATGGCTCCTACCAGTCCGTGGTGAAATACGAGGTCCAGGGTGACCGGGTCCACTATCTCAGTGCGGAACGGTATGAGTGGGAAGACATTCCGAGTTCGCTCATCGACTGGGACGCAACCAAGAAGTACGAAGCTGACATCAGCAGCGGCAAGCTCCGCAAGCCACGGGAGGAAACCGCCGAGGAAAAAGAGGACCGCGAGAAAGAGGACGCCAACTCGCCGCAAATCGCGCCCGGTCTGCACCTGCCCGGGAGCGGCGGGGTGTTTCTGTTCGATCAGTACCAGGGCAAACCGGAATTGGCGGAGATCGTGCAGAACGGCAGTGAACTAAACAAGAACAGCAATAAGAGTGTTTTGCGTGCCACGATCAATCCAGTAGCCAGTTCCAAGCAGTCCTTTGAACTGAAGGGCGAACACGCGAAGACACAATCTCACGCGCCACGTCCGACCATCTACATTGATATCGACGAAGGGCCGCAGAGCGGCACGGAGATCGCAGACCGCTTCCACTTGGTACGCGTTGCCGTCAAAAAAGACATCCGTATCGTCGCCAATCTGAAAGTTACCTTCACCGGCAAGGCGAGCGAGCAGAGCATCTCGGTGCCCGCAAACGTGGAGAAGCTTGGCACGGGACAGTGGGTGAAGCTGACTCCGGCACAGGACCTCGCCGCCGGCGAGTACGCAGTGGTCGAGATGCTCGACCCGCAAGAGATGAACCTTTACGTGTGGGACTTCGGCGTCAATCCCAATGCGCCGGCAAACCCGAACACGGTGCAACCGGACAAACCCAACGCGGAAGCGCTGCCGAAATAAGGAAACCGCGACTGTGGAAGGTCGAGCACCGCGGGGATTAGGATGTGGGCGGTTCTGCCTCGGATCCCACAATTCCCACACCCGATAAAGCAATGTTGTCACGCCCCGCCTGCTTCACCTGATACATCATTTCATCGGCGCGTTGCACCAGCGCCTGCGGGGAAACTGCGTCCGCTGGAAAACCTGCAATACCGATGCTGGCCCGAAGGGAGAGCGGCACACCCTCCGCCGCGAGCCATTGCCTGGAGCGGAAAACTGCCATCAGCCGGCGCGCCACTAAGAGAGACCCATCTATTGAAGTTTGGGGCAATAGAATGGCGAATTCGTCGCCGCCATAGCGAAAGGCGGCGTCCACCAAGCGAAGGTTTTCGCGCAAGGCGTGTCCCACCTCACCCAGAAGCTTACTGCCGACCAGGTGTCCATGCTCATCGTTCACCCGCTTAAAGTAGTCGAGGTCAAGAAAGAGGAGGCTGAACTCATACCCGAACCGTTTTGAACGATGTACCTCGTCAGAAAGCGCGGTAAACAAATGGCGTGCGTTGTACAAGCCAGTACAGTCGTCGGTGATGCTGAGTTCCTGGATGCGCCGGACAGCGCGGGCGTTCTCGATGGCGATGGCGGCGTAATCGGCCAAGGTCCGTAACAGCATCTCGTTGCGCTTATACACTCGCATATCAATATTCACCATCTGGATGATGCCCAGGACTTTGCCACCCGTCCGCACCGGCATGCAGACCGCGGAACACCCTTCTTCGAAGAAATCGTGACCGCTAGTGTGCTGGACGCGCTCGTCCAGGGCCACGTCTGGAATGACCAGCGGCGCGCCATGGTTGATCACCCATCGTGCCAGGCTCTCACCCGATGTCAATTGCAAGGCGTTGAGGTCCTCGCAACCTTTGCCGACCGCAGCCGCGTAATAGAGTTCGTCCGAGGCCTCGTCCAGCATGAGCACAGACCAGGTCGCCGGCTCAAAATAAGCGGCCATCTTCTGCATGATGGTTTGCAGAATGGTGTCCAGATCGAGCGAAGAGGTCAGGGCTTTGGCGACGTCGTGAAATATCTTCAGCTCGTAAAACTGCCGATCATTGTCTGTGGCTGGAAGCGACATGCAAGAACCTGGCGCAGATCTTGTCTGCCCTCGGTAAAAGGGAATCGGGACCGGCGGACCTTGTGCAAACGATCCAAGTTCAACAAATACACGCCCGCCTTCTACGTATTTTACCGGACAGTGCAGTTTGGCGGCCTAAATTCCAGCAGGGCGAGCTACCCTCCTAGCGGTTGCCAGCCGGTTTGACACTGCCTGCGCCACTTTCTATGATCGGCACGGGAGCTTGATAATTTCAAGTGTATAAGTCGTTGGAGCAGACTGAGCCTGAAATGGGTGCATTCGGCGAAGGGTTGCGGCGCGAGCGCGAGATGAGGGGCATCTCCCTCGACGAAATCGCCGCCACCACCAAGATTGGGACTCGCCTGCTCCGCGCCTTGGAAGAGGAACAGTTCGATCTCCTCCCGGGCGGCATCTTCAACAAGGGCTATGTTCGCGCCTATGCGAAGTACGTCGGAATTGACGAGGAGAAGGCCATCGCCGGCTATTTGCAGGCCGCGCAGGAAGCGGTGCCGGGCGGCCATGCAGTTGCCGACCAAGACCCTTCCAGCCGATTCGAGCGATCCAGCCGCGAAGAGGCGAGTGCCGGGCGCCGATCTCCATTGCCCGTGGTTCCCATACTGATCGCTCTGGTTCTGGTGGCGGGGACCGTCGGCGGCTGGCGAGTTTACCGGGAGCGTCAACTTGATCGGCGGCAGCGAGCCGCGATCACGGCGCCGCAGGATACGGCGCTGCGCGCGCGCACTTCCAGCCCTCCACCAGCAAGCGTGTCCACTGCGGAAAAATCGTCGTCGCCTCCGACCGGTCCTGACACGAGTAATCATGCAGGAACAGACGTTACCACCAGCGCAAAACCAACCGAGGCCAAAGCTGGCACGCAAATGACACCACCGGCTCCCATCAGTCTTGCAACCGTGACAAACAACGTTGCAAATCCCGCAGGTGATACGCCCTTCGAATTGACGGTCCGCCCCAAGAATCGCGCCTGGGTTTCCATTAAGTCCGACGGTAAGTTTGTAGTTCACGGCATCATCCAGCCGCCGGATGTGAAGACGGTCCGCGCCACCAAGCAGGTGGTCTTTTGGACGGGCAACGCCGGCGCCGTGGAAGTCTCATTCAATGGCAAGAACGTTCCTCTGACCGGCGGCGAAAATGAGGAGCGCGTGCTCGTCTTCAATTCGCGTGGACTGCTGCCACCGTCGGCCTCCCAATGACGCGCTCTGGCGGCGCACCCTCAGACCGGCCCACCAGCAAGAACCTTGGTGAAAACGTGGTGCGCATCGAGGCCGAAGCGCTGCGCGCTCTCGCTGACCGTCTGGCGGGACCGATGGCGGCAGATTTTGAACGGGCGGTCGAGTTGCTCTACGGATGCGCCGGCCGCATCGTCGTCTCCGGCATGGGCAAGAGCGGACTGATCGCGCGCAAGATCGCGGCCACTCTGACCTCTACCGGAAGCCCGGCGCTGTTTCTGCATCCTGCCGAAGCCCTGCACGGCGACCTTGGAATGGTGGTCCGTGGCGACGTCGTAGTTGCGCTCTCGGCCAGCGGCGAGACCTCGGAGGTCCTGCAATTGTTGGCAGCCGTGAAGCGGCTCGGCGTCCCGCTCATCACCATGACCTGCGATGAGCTTCACTCTGTTTCCCGAGAGCCACGCAGCCTGTCCACGCTGGTGCAAGCCGCCGACGTTGCCCTGGACTGCTCGGTTGCCCACGAAGCCTGCTCGCTTGGACTTGCGCCCACCGCCTCGACCACGACTATGCTCGCCTTGGGCGATGCGCTGGCGGTGGCGCTCTCGCAACGGCGTGGATTCAAGGAAGAGGACTTCGCCAGCCTGCATCCCGGAGGCAAACTGGGCAAGCGGTTCCTGCGCGTCTCTGCCCTTATGCACACGGGAAACGCTCTGCCGCAAGTAAAACCCGGAACCGCCATGAGCGACGTGATCTACGAGATGTCGCGCAAAGGCTTGGGAATGACGACCGTGGTCGATCGCAAGAAGCTGGTAGGACTGATCAGCGATGGCGACCTGCGCCGCCTGCTGGAACGGCACGGTAAGAAGGTGTTCGACCTGGCCGCCGCGGAGTGCATGACGCGCTCGCCGCGCACCGTCGGCCCTGACGTGTTCGCCATCGCTGCGCTCGACGTCATGGAGCAGAAGAAGATCACTGCGCTTCCCGTGGTGGACGCAGCCGGCCACCTGCTGGGCGTGCTGCACCTGCATGATTTGTGGGGAACGCAGATGTTGTGAAGAAGCAGTAGCCAGTAGCCAGTAGTCAGTAGCCAGTAGTCAGTAGTCAGTAGTCAGTAGCCAGTAGTCAGTAGTCAGTAGTCAGTAGTCAGTAGCCAGTAGTCAGTAGTCGGTTGTCGGTTGTCGGCTATCAGCTATCAGCTATCAGCGGTCAGCCGCGAGCCGCGGAGCGGCGACATTTGTTTTAGCCGTGGGCGTAAGCCCGCGGCCAAGTGGGAAAACGACCGAGCCGCGGAGCGGCGGCACAATTGCAACACAATCACACAATCTCTGAACGCCTGCTCAGCCAGCAAAAAGGGATGCTGATGGCTGAATGCTGACGGCTGATGGCTGACAGCTCCTCGGTTTGACTGATTCCTGACAACCGACTACTGGCTACTGGCTACTGACTACTGGCTACTGGCTACGCTGTTTCCACGAACGCCAGCACTAGTTCGCGCTCGCGCGGACCGTCAAGTTCGATCAGCACGACCCGCTGCCAGGTTCCCAACAACAGCAAACCGCGATCTAACATCAGCGTCAGCGAACTTCCGATCAGGGCAGACAGGATGTGATCGGGCACGTGCTCCGGGTTATGGGGATGGCGATATTGAAGCTTGGGAATGAGGTGTTCGAACGCATCGAGCATGTCCAGATCAGTTCCGGGGTCAAGATCGGCGGTAGTCAAGGCGGCCGTTGTGTGCAGCAGACTCAATTGGCATACCCCGGTCTTGTCGCCATACTGCTTCCACAGAATTGCCTCAAGCTGCTTGGTTACATCCACGATCTCGCGCCTTTTGTGGGTTTTGATCGTAAGCCGATGCATGACTCACCTACTGACTCGGCGTGAACAATTGCAATCGCACCCGCCACGCCACCCGAGGCGTGCTGGAAGTCTAACAAATCGAAGGACACCATTGTCTCCATGGACCTCCCACGAAGGTTGACAGGAGGCCTGCTGCGGACTACATTCCAGACGCAAGCTGTGTGTTCCCCTCAACCCTTGGCGCCCCACCATGCACCTCGGTTCTACCGACTTTCTTTTTGGAGATTAATACTCATGAACTCGCGCAAATTTCTGCTTGGGGCACTTCTGGCCGCACTTATAGCTGGAATAGTTTCGTCAGGCTGGTCAATTCAGACTGGCGAAACGAATGGCAAGATCGCCTCCCGCGTTCTTGCTGAGACCGCAAACGGCGGCTCGACCGAAGCTTTGGTTGTGCTGACTCAGCAGGCCGACCTTAGCGTGGCTGCTACCCTGAAAACCAAATTGGAGAAAGGCTACTTCGTAGTTAACTCGCTGCGCACCGTTGCCAGCCGTACGCAAGGCCCGATCCTGAGCCTGCTGCGGCAACGCGGCATTCCTTATCAGTCCTTCTTCATTGTCAACATGATCAAAGTGGCGGGCGATCTCAACCTGATGGAAGAGCTTGCGGCGCGCGCCGACGTGGCGCGAATTGACGCCAATCCAACCATTCACAATCCCCTGCCAACCGTTCAGGGGATGGATACGCCTCTCCAAACCACCGGCGTGGAATGGAACGTTCAGCGAGTGAAGGCGCCTGATGTCTGGGCCCTGGGCTTCCATGGCGAAGGTCTTGTGGTTTCTGGGGCCGATACGGGCGTGCAGTGGGACCACCCGGCGCTAATAAACCAATATCGCAGCTGGAACGGCCACCAGGCGAACCATGACTACAACTGGCACGATGCCACCCCCGACCACTCACCAGTTCCCATTGACCCGTATGGTCACGGCACCTTCACGGTCAGCGAGATGGTTGGCGATGACGGACAAGGCAACCAGATCGGCGTGGCTCCAGGAGCGAAATGGATTGCCTGCCGCAACATGGATGCCGGCGGCAACGGTACCCCCGCGCGCTACACGGAGTGCTTCCAATTTCTGATTGCGCCTTATCCCATCAGCGGCGGCCAGGGAGATCCTTCCAAAGCGCCGGATTCAGTCAACAATTCCTGGACCTGCCCGCCCAGCGAAGGCTGCTCGACCTATACCCTTCAGAGTATTGTCGATGCGGTACGCGCAGCAGGTATTTACCCGGTCATGGCCGCCAGCAATTACGGTCCTGACTGCTCTACGATTCAAGAGCCGCCCGCCATTTACGCCAGCTCGATTGATGTGGGCGCCCTCGACTCCTCCAACAACATCGCCGGCTTCAGCAGTCGCGGTCCGGTCATCGCGGACGGCAGTAACCGCGACAAACCTGACTTGTCGGCCCCTGGGGTGAATATTCGTGGCGCGGTGCCCGGAGGCGGCTATAGTTCCGGTTGGTCGGGAACGTCCATGGCTGCTCCCCATGTCGCGGGTGGCCTTGCCCTGCTGTGGCAAGCCAAGCCCAGTCTCGACGGAAATATTGACCAGTCCGAGTTGAAGATGGAACAGACAGCCCAGCACCTGATCGACGTTCAGGCCTCGGGATACTGCCGTGGTCCGAGCTTCCTGAAGGACAACACATTTGGCTATGGACTGCTCAACTTGCTAAGGGCAGTGCAATAGAAGTTTCAATCGCCGAGCTGCCCTTGCTCGCGGCTCCGCATGGTGCGGGGCCGCGACGTTTTTCACTCCGGCGTTTTTCACCCCAAGGATTTCCCCGGAAAGCTGCGGCAGCGGGCCGGGCCCGTTCTCTACGATCCGGATGAGCCGAATCCTTTCGCGCCGCGGTCTGCATCGTTCAGTTCACCTTCCACAACCTCATGGGCAAGAAACGGATGCTCAAGCAGTTGGGCAATCTTGTCGCCTTTGCGGATGGAATAGGGCTCGTCGCCCAGGTTTTCCATGAGCACGATGATCTCGCCGCGATAGCCGGCGTCAATGACTCCGGCATTGCACAGCAGCCGTTTCTTGGCGAGGCCGGACCTGGTCTTCACGATTCCTCCCGCCGCCGGCATAAACTCGATGGCGATGCCGGTATGCACCCCGGCCGCGCCGTGCGCCGCAATGGTGAGGTCCACCGAAGAGTAGAGATCGTAGCCGATGTCTTCTCCGGGGTGGGCTACGGTCGGTAGAACAGCGTCAGGCGAGAGCCTCTTCACTTTGAGCATGAGCCCCAATTGTGCCAGAAGTGTTCACCACATGCGAGGCGGCCGGTCCGTGGCAGAAGATACAGCCATTCTGGAACTGCACTAGAATGCACCCATGAGCCCCAAATCCGAAGAGCTGTTGCGGCCGCGCGATGCTGCCGCCGTTCTGGGCGTCAGTTACGCCAGCCTCAAGCAGTGGATCTACAAGGGCAAGCTGCGCACCGCAAAAACCGCGGGCGGACATCATCGCATTCCACAAAGTGAGATTGACCGCTATCTCTTCAAGTCACTCGGCAAGCAACCCGGCGAGAGGCGCGCGAGTTTCCGCAGCATCAGCGGGCGCAATCAGTTGGTCGGACGCATTGTCGAGGTCCGCATCGAAGGACTGCTTGCGCAAGTGAAGCTCTCGATCGGAGGACAGCACATCACTTCCATCATCACCGCTGACGCAGCCCGCGAGATGCGCCTCAAGCGCGGCGACAAGGCCGCGGCGCTGGTGAAGTCCACCGAAGTCATGATTATCAGGGTGTAGCGCTCACCAGGCCGCACACCAGCAGCGCCGCAAAAAAGTCACACTGCATCGTTTTAAGACGCTGGCAAGAAATGCCGGATGGCCGGCGGAGGACCGGCCATCCGACTGGTTGCTTACGGCAGGTAATAGCGGAAGGAAGTGAAGATCATGTTGTCGACGGCCGTCGGATTGGCTCCCGGCGGCGCTGGGATGTGGGTACCGTATCCGGTCCAGGCCATCCTGGTCAGATACGAGTACTGCAGACCGAACTGCATCCTGCCTTTGGGGCCGTTGTAGGGCTTGTACCAGAAGCCCAGGCTGCCTTCCCAGATGTCCTTGGTATCGGCGTTGCAGTTGGACAAGCCGCCCGGATCAAAGCCTCCACCGAAGGCCGTGCTGGGCAGAGTCTCGACGCCGCAACCGGTGTTGTTGAACAACGGCGAGCCGTATCCCACAGGCGCACCCTTGGAGTTCAGGAAGGCCGTGCGGCCGGCATACTCAACACCGCCATTGCCGTACCAATCCCACTTGGGATTGTGAAACTCCAGCGTCAAGAGGCCCTGGGCGGTTTGGATGGGCGCCACTGTGCCGTTGGGACGAATGGTTACATCCGAGAGCGTGGAGGTTCCGTAGCGTCCGAGGCCCCTGCCCTCCAAGGCATGCAAGCCGAGGTCAATATGCTTCTGGAACATCGACCAGCGGGCATTGCCGCCTACGCCGCCAGTCCACGTCGCGTTGTTGTAGGCGCCAGCCGAGCTGGGTGTAGCCGCGCCGGCGTTGGGGAACACGCGATCGCGGAACTCGGTGGCCACACCAAAGATTTCATAATGTCCGAAACCCGGCTGGAAGGCCAGTTTCGCGACGAAATCTGGTGCCGGGTTGAAAGAGTAGTTCGCGAGGGCGGAGCAAGTCGTGACTGGGGCGCTGCTTGTGCCGGTGCTGGTGCAGCCACTGATGGCTCCGTTATACAGACCGCCCGACAGGCCCGGCCCGCCCAAAAGGTAGGAACCAGCAGTGTTGCCGTGGGTGGTAAGCGTCGCCTCCGAGTTCTCCACCGAGAAGCCGAACCAAGCCTTGTTGCCGAGGTTCTTGACGATGCGGAAACCATACTGCCGCGACCAGCTAAAGCCCACGGTATATTGCGGGTCGATGGTCATGGGCACCGCTTCGGTTCGGTTATCCAAGCCTTGCTTGGTCTCGGTCACCAAGCTCCACATCTGACCGCCGGTGAAGGTCCAGCCGTTTTTCAGCGCGGCTTGGCCCCATGCCTGCCGCTGGCGGAGCAAGTAGGAGTTGCTTTGGTTGTTGTTAGAGGTGGTGCCGGAGCCCAGGAAATCGGCTTCCACGTAGCCCGTCATGGTCATGTTTTCGAGCTTGCCCTGGGCCAGCATCGAAATACGAGACTGACGGCCCGATCCATAGAATTCAGACATGCGCGCTTGCGACGAACCAGTGTACGGAATCCCGTTCAGGCTCGTATTGATGTCCGCTCCCTCGGCGCGCTGCCGCCACACGGTTTCTGCCGCCAGGAAGCCTCCCGGCGTAATGGTGATTCCCTTGTAGTGAATCGCCAACGGACTCTCCAGCCCGTTAACCCGCTTCTGCGTTTCCTGTAACTCGTTCACGGTGTTGCCGGAAACCGTCTTCAGGTCGGCGACGTCGTGCTGGAGCGAGCCCATGTACTGCTTATCCAAGTCTTCCGCCTTGGGAACCGCGGCGTTGGCGGTCTCTTGGGCTTGCTGGGCTGTCGATTGCGCCTGGCCCACCTGCTGCTGTAACTGCTGAATGGCCTGGTCCCGGCTCTGGATTTGCTGCTGCAACTGCTGTATCTGTTGCTGTTGCGCGGAAATGGCTTCTTTCATGTCCTGGAGCGTCTTCGAAACCGGAGCGGAACTGCTGTGGCGGCCAGTCTTCGGTTTCGCACTCGCGGACGGTGTTTGCGCGACAACGCTCGTCGTGATCAGAACCGAGAGCGCTAAAGCTAGTGGTCGTTTCATTTTCTCTCCTGAAAACTCAGTGGGGCAGATGAATTACAACCAATTTCGCGAACCCAGATTCATCGACGCGAACACAGAATCGGTCGATTTAGGTTCCCCCGAATCGTAAGTTGGAAAAGTTACAAGCTTGTGAAAGCCTGATGAATGTTCCACGAATAACCCCGCGACGCTTAACCTGCTGAGCACGGGGAAGCCAGTCGCGCTCAATCTCCGTTTTCTGCGGGCCAGCGTGACGGATCCCATCCCAGCAATGAGATTCATCTTCCTGTAATGTTTGTTCTCTATTGCTCGCCGGGAA
Source organism: Candidatus Korobacteraceae bacterium (assembly GCA_049522855.1). Lineage (GTDB taxonomy): Bacteria > Acidobacteriota > Terriglobia > Terriglobales > Acidobacteriaceae > Bog-257. Next base: position 21,970 of record JBEKNL010000008.1, on the reverse strand, counting down.
AGCTGGTCGACGCCGCCTGAGTGCACGACCGGTGTTGCGGTTGAAGCATTGCGGTCAAACGAAACGCGGAAGACAGAGTTTTCCAGATGCGGGGTTTTGTTGGTGCACGGCTGGCGAGTTTGGCGCAGCTGTTGCTGCGTTGTTATAATTCAGGTGCCGCAGTAGGTTTCTTTGCGCACTCGCGCCTTGTGGCCAGGTAGCTCAGCTGGTAGAGCGCAGCCCTGAAAAGGCTGGCGTCGGCGGTTCAACTCCGTCCCTGGCCACCATTGAATCAATCATTTGCAGACTTTATCCATCGGCTTCTGTACCATTTCGTACCAATTGGTTTTCAATTTACCAGCCTCGGAACAGGCAAACTGTCCACCGCCCGACGGCGCGACTCAGGAATATCTTGCACGTAAATATCGGCCGTCGTGCTCATCCTCGAATGCCGCATGTTGCCTTGAATATCCTTCATGGCAACCCCCGCACGATGCTGCCAAGTCCCGTAGCTGGTCCGCAGACAACGCCAGTTCACCCACTTTATCCCTGCAGCTCGGGCAGCAGGCTTGATGTGGCGGACGAGGATATTGTTGTCCCGCATCGGCTTGCCTTGGCGCACCGACTGGAATACCAGGTCCCCAGGTCCGTCCGATTTCACCAGCTTGTATTTCCGCACCGCATGACCGCACTTTCCGTCAACGGTGAGAAGTTTCAGCCTGTGAATCCGCTCGATCACATGCCGCGGAACGGGAACGGCTGCGTTGCTGGCCTCGGACTTGGGTTGTGACCAGTCTCCGCGACAGCATCGCTCGTCCACATTCAGAGCAAATTCCCAAACGTCCTCCCAGCGCAGCCCGATCAACTCGGAGATGCGCAAGCCCGAGAACACCGCGACGTAGACCATCGTGGCGTAGGGTTCCTGCATCCTCGAGATGATGTCCTCGAACTGTGCGAAGGTGATGTTAGGCTTCGTCACCCTGCGTCCCATTTTCTGAGGCGCAAGGCGGACTCCATCCATCGGAGTCTTGACCAGGTAGCGGTACTTCACCGCACTCCCGAGGACGGCCGCGAGCACGGTCCTGATCTTGTGCTGTGAGGCGTGTTGCAATCCCTTGCCTCCGAGAGAAGCAAAGTAGGTTTGTGCCTGCAAAGTGCCAATGTCCCGCAGCGCCGATTTCCCGAAGACAGGCAGCAGGTAGTTTTTAATGACTCCTGCATAGCGGCTTTGCGACGACGAAGCGAGCAACGGCATTTCCGTAGGCATGTAGATTTCCTGCACATAGGTTGCGAAGGCAGTAGCGGAGCCGACTGTCTGGAGTCCTTGATTCATGGGACGCAGATGTTCGTCCCTTAGCTTCTGCACTTCCCTGAGTTTCGCAGTCGCTGGTGCTAACCTTACCCGCTTCTGCACACGTTTCCGCTCGCCGTTTACGATGTCGTCCTGGCGGACCTTGATGTACCACCAGTTGCCCTCAACCCACGGCGCGGGGTTCTGGTAGCGCCTGCGTGCCATATCTGCCTCCTTTGGGAGACACGCAGGATTGGCCGCAAGCATCGTAGCAGGTTCGGACTGGAAGCGAAAGGTCAAGGCTAGAGCGATTCCTTGTGTGGCATCTGGGGCATATGCAGAAGAGCGAGGTATTTTGCTACCGCTGATTCTGCCGCCTTTAACCTAATACTGACGACTCACAGGTTTCTCAATTAATCACCAGAACAAACTGCAACCTACTGACACAGGAGAGATTTATTCCACAGGAAACCAAAGATAAGAACGGAGGTTGGCTTAAACCTTTAATGTGATGATTTAAACGAAAGCCCAAAAGTACTGTACTTTTCCACGGGCACTTTAATAAAAACGGTTCTGTGCAGGAATCTGAACAGAACCGCATTTTTGCTGACTGTCGCTTCCCGGGGGTTCTGGAACGGTGGCGCGCATCTTAAGACCGAGAAGCAGCTTGACTCCAATGTTTATCGGCCTTTCAGTAAGATCTTAGCCAATCAGGGCACGGAGTAATTCGTTAGGGCACACACCTATAACTATATTAAAACAAGAATTTTAGAATTGATGGGGAAAAACAGGTCAGAGATCAGTTGATCTATTTGGAGGATAAGGAGACGCCAATGTATGCAGCGGCTTTTTCTGTCTTGAGGCATCTGGCGCTTACCTTTTTAATATTATCCATAACGTGCTAATACGCTCGATACGCGCTTAGATATGTACGCTACTTCTGACATGAAACGCTCCTTATCAGCTATTTTGTTCCCCGCAGGCGTGCTCCTGCCCTGCCTCAGCTGGAAATGGAGAAAGCGTTCGTCCGTTAAGATAATGGAGCGAACGTATGAGGAAAGAGCGCAAGCACTACACTGCTGAGGAGAAGGTTGCCGTTCTGAGGCGGTACCTTTTGGACAAGGTGCCAGTTTCGGATCTGTGTGAAGAACTAAGCCTGAAGCCGACGGTGTTCTACCGCTGGCAAAAGGAGTTTTTCGAGAACGGAGCGGCTGCCTTTCAGGCTCAGGAGCGTCCCCACCGACAGGTGGAGGAGAAGCAGAAACGGATTGAGTTCTTGGAGAAGAAGGTGCAGACCAAGGACGAAGTCCTGGCCGAGTTGATGGCGGAACACGTCGCGCTAAAAAAAACACTTGGGGAACTTTAACCGGCAGCTGGGTGCCGCATGACGTGCGGGACCAAGTTGTGGATTTCGTCCGGCGCTGGTCGCAGAAGACCGAGATCGGCGTCGGGCGATTCATTCATCGGCTGGGCGTGACCGCCAGCAAGTTCTACGACTGGCGGCAGCGCTACGGGTGCGTCAACGAGCACAACGGTTGGGTTCCCCGCGATTTCTGGTTGGAGCTGTGGGAGAAGAAAGCGATCATCGATTTCCATCTGAAGAATCCGTTGGAAGGCTATCGGCGGCTGACGTTCATGATGCTCGATGCTGACGTTGTGGCTGTCAGTCCGGCGAGCGTTTGGCGGGTCTTGAAGCAAGCAGGACTACTATCCCGGTGGAAAGCCAAGCCGTCGCGCAAGGGGACCGGTTTTGAGCAGCCGCTCCAGCCGCATCAACATTGGCATATCGATGTCTCCTATATCAACGTCTGCGGGACCTTCTATTACTTGTGCAGCGTTCTCGATGGGTACAGTCGTTCTATCGTGCATTGGGATCTGCGAGAGTCGATGAGGGAGACCGACATCGAGGTCATTCTCGAACGAGCGAAGGAAAGGTACCCGGACGTGAAGCCGCGGATCATCTCCGACAATGGGCCGCAGTTCATCGCACGCGACTTCAAGGAGTTCATTCGAATCTCCGGCATGACGCATGTCCGAACTTCACCCTACTATCCCCAATCGAACGGGAAAATCGAGCGCTGGCACAAGTCGCTAAAGAGCGAGTGCATCCGGCCGGGCACCCCGCTCTCGCTGGACGATGCGTGGCGCCTCGTGTACGACTACGTTGAGCATTACAACAACATTTGCTTGAACAGTGCCATTGGCTACATCACGCCAAAGGACATGCTCGCTGGACGACAGCAGGAGATTCATGCCGGACGGGATCGGAAGTTGACAGTGGCCAGGCAACAGCGGCAAGTGCGCCGCCAGCACTCACGCACCAACGGACTGCTTCTTCCTGCCGCAAGCTATGTATAGCGTCACCGTCGCAAAGAACTTGCTCGCGGCATCGCGTTCGAGAAGATCGTTAAGCCACTTAGCGGCCACATCCTGGCTTACGAGCTTTTCGGCAATCGCATGGTCAAGCACCACTCGCAAGTCCAGCAGGGTGTCGGCGACGGCGAAACTGTTGATGCTGATGCTTTTCGTTTGAACCTCCGCATTGATTACTCCTGCTTTCTTGAAGAGTCCGCAAAGCCCTCTCCCTATCCAGCCATTACGGATGCCTGCGCATGCCCGATTCAGGACCACGCGAGTCGTTTCAACGTCAGATGCATCCACCGCAACCATCCCCCAATCCCGATCAACGACCAATACACGGCCACCCGGCTTCAGCACGCGAATCATCTCGTTCAATGCTCGTTCCGGATCGGCTAAGTGCTGAAAGACACGGTCTGCACGACACGCATCGAAATGGTCTGAATGCCACCGGAGGTGCCCGGCGTCGCCCAGTTCAAACTCCAGTGGAAGCTCACACCCAGCATTGCGTTGACGTGCTTCATCGATCATCGACCGACTACTATCAATGCCCACCGCGCAGCCATTCGGAGTAACCAAAGTTGCTAGCTGGCGGAGGTCGTCTCCGCAGCCACACCCTACGTCTAAAATTCTTTCACCCGGTCGCAGTCGGAGAAGTGAATGAGTAAGGATTTTCAGCGGCTTAAACTGATCTGCTGCTTGATCCAGGTAGGTGATGAAATCCGCAGCGTAGCCGGTTCCATCGACATCGCAGAAACCGGTTCCTGAGAGATCCACGCTCTGCTTCATGCATTTAGGCTGACACAGAGGTTCGCTCGCGTCAAAGAACGAGATCGCGACTGTACCCGCCGAAACGACCCTGATCAGGATGCGCTATCGGCGACGCGGAGCTACAATGGCCGTGGCCAGGTGAAACGGAAGCGGGCACTGCAGGGATGCAACCATGCCAAGGGATAGCCTGGTGGGCTCATCGAGACGATGATAGGCAGCGCGGGAATCAGTTTCTTGCGCTGCTTTCGAACCTCATCGGATCGAAAGACCCCGATGCCTTGAAAATCCCCGCCCGCAGGGCGGAATACTCACTAACGGGGAGCGCCTCCTCTCCAGTTCAGGCTGAACCAAGACACTCCCAGTTACCTTACCACCTGGGAACGTGTCGCTTTCCGTCTTTTGACCGTCTGGCCGTAAGTTTCACGTCGCCGCCTTCCGGCTCACGGATCCTTGCTCCGCGTGCGCGTCTGCTGTAGGCGCCGCCAGAGCGCGACGTAGCGATTGCTTAGTTGCAAGCCGGATTTGCTGCGGCGGCTTATCGTCCGATCGGCCGTCTTTTTCCGTTTCGCACCGTTGCGGCCGATGCCTCTTGTTCCAACGAGCACAGCCAAGTCTTGCCCACGCCTTTGCAACTTCAAGCCGCAGATGCCCCCGACTCCTGTTTTCGTAGTGACTCTTCTTACTGATCGCTCTGATTTTCGTCCCATTCTCCCATAGCTCGCGCAGGCTCCTCTCGGACGGCCTCACGCTGTTCTGCATTGCCGCGCAGGAACGTCTCCCAGTATTTCTGGTTCTGTTCTTTCCCGAACTTCTCGTAGACTTCGTCGACGACCTTGTCTGCGTCTTCGCATAGAAGTTCTTGGATTCTGCCGACGCGCCTCCATGCAAAACACTGCTGACGGTATCGGTCGCTGCTATACTGCCCATGAAGGAACCGAAAGTACTCAAGGTCCACTGCAACGGTAGCCCAATATCTCGCCAGTTCGAGCAGTTCATGCCGAGTGGGGACAAAGCCGACAACTTCGCCGGCACCTGGTCCATTCACTTCGTCAACGTATCCAACGCAGTAGCCGGGACCACCCCAGGATCCAAGCCCTTTATTGTCGGCATTTCGGACCTGCGGTTCGCGTCTCTGCGCAAAAAAATCAGCCAGATCTCTGTTTGCTTCTGCTTCGGTAGTCGTTGTCGCGTCGTTGCTCTCTTCGCTCATCTAGCCCTATCCTTCATATCAGAATTTGGGGTGCGTACTGCTGTGCAGCAGTTTTTGCTTGTCCAGGCACGCACCTTACAGCAGGTACTGACACTTGCACAGGACACAAACTTGTGAAATTTTGACTCTGTTGGTGTCCGGTCCAAGCCGGGGATTAGCCGCCTCGGGTTATGGTTATGTGTTGACGGATACTCTTATGACACCGAGCTCCTAAGCGAGCGGCGGTACTCGTCATCCTCGCGGAGACCCTTCTCAGACCGCAAGACTTGAAGTCTCTCGCCGCATCGTGTAAGCCTCGCCGATATTTTGGCGTATATATGTCAATACTCGCTTCAGATAAAAAAGGTGAGAAAACTATTTAAGTTTTTTGCCGGGACCTCCGGACGCGTTTGGCTGCACGTCCATCGACAGTAATACGACCCGATCCGCCACCCTGATGCCTGCGCCTGCATTTCCCACTCGCGGTTATAGCAGTCGCCTCTTCGACGAGATTTCTTCACCGGGCACCGAGGGCTTCTCCAGTTGACACATCCTCCTTCTCACCATGTCGCCGCTGAGACCCCGTCGGAGAGAGCCGCCGCAGCGGACTCGTTTCGATCGGCTCTTGCTGCTTTCGCACGTTGTAGACCGTCTCGGCCTCCGGGTTTTCGTGTGACGAGGCTACGTCTGCGTTCACTGTATGTTGCAACCTGGTGAGTTGCGCATACTCCTTTCTGAGCATGTTGTCGGAGGGCTTCATCGTCTCGCTCTCGCTCCACGACGCCTCCCAAGCTACAAGACTTTAGTCTTTTAGCCTTGGCCGGTCTTTCACCGGCTGGTTAATGTGCCCTTGGCTGGACACGCCCACGCACCAACGTCTGCTGTAGCGACGGAACGGACGACCATCCTGGGCGAGCCGCTTGCGATTCTTTTTGTCAGGAGCAATCAGCTCGATATCGTAGGTTTCCAGCAGATAGTCATCGAGTGGGTCACTATCGTAAGCGGTGTCGCCGATCAGTCGTTGCGGGAGTTGGTCGAGGAAGCTTTGCCCGAGGACTTCTTCGACGAGCTGGCTTTCGTGCGGCGAAGCGCTTTGGATACTAAGGGCGAGAGGAAGACTGTGATCAGTGCAGATGGCGAGGATCTGGTGCCTCTGCCGCGCTTGGTAGGACCCACGGCGAGCCCCCTTTTTTTCGCCTCCCTGAAGGTGGCATCGATGGACCCCTCCTGCAACGGCAACTGCCCGCGGGCTTGTAACTCGGTCGCCAGGAGGCGCAGGATCTTCTCTAGTTTGCCGTCTCCTGAGTGGAAGCGATGGCGGTTCTCAGGACATCGAGGGAAGCTCCAAGCTTTGCGATTTCGCGACTTGTCATCTGAAAGCCCTGGAATATCTGAACCAGGATTTTGCGGACATCTTCATCAACCGGCATACTTACCTCCGACCGAGCCACTATACGCTGATTCGGAGGGCCAAAAAGGAGGCGTTACGAGTGCAGAAACAGCGAATCAGTTGGCAACATTAAAGCAGGACAGTGCCTGGATTTCCATAGGCGTACGCGGTTACCATATGCACCTCTTGTCAAAAACAAAGGCTTCAGATGTCTTCCCAAAGAACTCACGAACGAGGTAAGAATCGCTCCTGGCGTGTACGTGCACGCTCTTCACTTCTCAGACGTTGAAGGATTCTGCGTATCATCTGCCTCACAGCGCTGTTGGACCTTGTCCACGAGCTTCCAGACGGCCCGAATGCTTCCCTCGGACCGTTGCGGCTTGCAAACTCACCCTCCACGTGCATCTTATCCAGCCGCTTGCATATTTCGGGGATGATGGTCGCTTCCAGGTGAGTGCACCGGCTTACATCCGACTCGACGTACTCTTGTAACGATCTGTTTAAGAAAAGGTCTTCTTTAACTATCTTACCGATGGCTTGGGCCAATTGGCGGTGTCTGTCAGGGATGCGGCGCGCCGCATTTAGGCGCTCGCGATGATTCTTGCAGTCCCGGTAGCCACGCAAATAGAAAATACCCGCAAAGTATTTGAGAGTATTCGACAGGTCATTCTGCAGAGCATCACCCGTTAGCTGTGACTTAACCCGCCAACGTGCTTCGGTTGCATCCGACCTCAACTGCTTTAGCTCTCCCGTCTTCAACCTCCTTGCGAATTCTAAAAGCTCCTCGTACACGTCCTCCAAGGCATACCTCCTTTAGATCCGTTCTGGTAGCACTGCCCATTCTGCGACGAACGCAGGCTGCACGGCATTATTTTCTTCTCAATCGCGTATTTGGTTAGTAAACCCTAGTTTGTCAATCGTTTCGATCCACGAAATGATTCAGCTTTGCATTGCTAGGCGGCGTTTCCTCTAGTCTTATCAAGCCATGCTGAAGACGGATAAGCAGAAGTCACGTGCAGCAGGGACAGTCATCTACCTGCTTGACCGTGTCTCAAAAGAATTCTCATCACTCTCTATGGCCGGGTTCATGCGCCGATTTTTGGTTCGAGCGACCCCGGCTGCGTGCCTGTGTTGCCGGGGTGGTGCCAACCTCCCTTTCGAGCCATCCCTCCGACGCATGGCAGAGGCGACCCGGCGTCTTCCCGAAGTATGGTCTGGGGCCGGAACAGTCCTGAGGATGCGACTCAGATTTCCTGAGTCCGCTTTCGCTTTCTGTTCGGCCAACCCTCTGTGGCCGTGCCTTCTCAGACAAATATTTTCGTTTTTCGGACTTTCAAACCTGGAAAATCCGAAAAAAACAGTATTAGACAACATGGAAGGGAAATTTCATCGCATGTTATCCATGCGACATGGTGGTAAACATGGAAAGTACATACCAAGGCAATGCTGAACTGAGAAACACAAACAGTGTTCCGAAGTGGCTAGCCATCGCGGAGCGGCGGGCTCAGAAGTTAGTTGATGAGTTCGCGCCCCTAACGCAAAAGCTTACGGCTCTGAAGCCACGGATCGTCGAAATTCAGGCTGACTTTAAGAAGATCAAAGGCAGCCAAGCGATCTTGGGTTGCCGTTACTTCAAGGAATTCTGCGAGAAGATGCTCAACCGCAAGGAACAGACTGTTTACGAAATGTTGGGTGACTATCGCAACGGCAACAAGGACGGCGACCAGAAGTCCAAGCCGCACAAGCCCGGAAGGCACCAGAACCTCAACCTCGCAAACGAGGATGTGGAAAGGATGCGGACTGGGCTGAACGCTGCGGTTCGGCACTTCGAGGCTGAGGCTGCCGGTGACGAAACCAAGGCGGAGGAAGCGAAGCAGGAATTCCTCGAAATCGCCAAGGCCGAGCCGCTCAAATCTGCCATCTTTGGCGATCTTCCGGACCACAAGCTGTTGTTGGTTCAATTGCTTGGGCTGGTCGAGAAGCTCGCTGAACATGACCCGAAGACGCTCCTCACGCACGTGCGGGTTATCCGCAAGCGCATCGGTCTCGACGACGCCTCGTTCGGGTTGCCCCAGACCATCGCCCCTGAAAAGAAAACGCCCGAGCAGGTAAACGCTGCTCAGGCGGGTACGTAACCATTAACCCGAGGGAGGAGAAATCCTCCCTCACAACTAAATATCCACGCAGAACTATACGACAAGTAAATCCAAAGAGCAAGTGACGACGAGGTATCAAGAATGATCGACTGGATTGAAGAATACGGGCACGAATACGCCGGGGAATTGTTCGAGGCGGACCCCAGCAAATGCTTCCAGCGGCATGTGCGAGAGATGCACGCCGCAGCCGATCCCCGTCCAACGATCGACTCGTTGGACGGGGCAGTGGTCGAGGAGATTCCTTTTTCCGAGGCGAAGGCGATCATTGAGGCAAATGAGTGGTTGGGTGATCTTCCTACTCGAACCGCCGCAAGCTACGGGCTCAAGATCAACGGCGAAACGGTTGCCGTGGAGTGTTTCGGATTAAGCGGTTCACCCGAAGCGCGACAAATTGTTGAACCAGACCCGGATCATTACTGGCGGGATAGAACAGTCTGCCTAATGCGGGGTGCAACTTTGCATTTCGCTCCAGACTCAGCGTCATCGCATGCGGTTCGCCATGCCTGTGAGAAGGCTCATGAAGAACACGGATGGTCTATTTTTTTCGCATACAGCGATCCTTCCGCATCCGAGCGAGGCAAAATTTACCAAGGTGCCAACTGGAAATATTTGGGACAAAGCATCGGACGCAATGCGAACGGACAGAAAGATTGGATTCTTCAAGACGGCACCAAAGTCAGCAGCTACTGGTACAGGCGCAAAGCAAAGGAGTTGGGCTACACGGAGGAGATGAAGAGACTCGGTCTCAGCATGGCTCAGTTCCTCCGCAACATCGGAGGAGTTGAGGTCCCGGCAAAGCCAAAGCACAAATGGGTATGGTTCGAAGGTACGCCCGCAGAGCGGCGAAAGCTAAGGAAGATGTGCAAGTATGAATTCCTGCCTGTGCCGGAGGAACTAAAACGACGGAGGCTCGCATCGGCTGATTCCGCATACACGGATAGGAACTGAGTGGTTGGCTCCGCTTCGAGGAGGAACATCTTGCTCAGGCCAATTCCGTAAGTGCAGGCGATAGTTAAAAGCCGCCGGGATTAAAGCCAGAAGCCGACGTTTTTGCCAGTCTCATTCGAAAAACAACCCCGCAAATTACATGTTAGTGAAGTTTCCGACTTCGCATCTTAGGGTGTACGAAGTGAAATGGGAAAAGGAAGATCTTCCCAAAAATGGAGTACTAACTGAGGTGCACTATGAGACGCAGTCAAAGCAGCTTGTTCAAAACGAAACTGGCGGACTACATCAGACGCCACCCTGAGGAAACCTACGCTGTTATGGGCCAGAAACTCGGGATCAGCGTTACGCACCTATGTCGCATAGGCCGAGAGTCTGGTCTTGCGCGTAGAGAGCCACGATCGATCACCGTTGATGCTGAACTACTTTCGAAACTGGAGGGATAACCATGGCTAACCGATACACCGATGCTGCTCACTGGATGATACTCCCCGGCGTCTCCCAAGATCGGGTGGTCGCCAAAGCTATCCTCATGGCTATGGCGTGGCACACGAATAACAAGACGGGTGAATTCTGGGGCACCTACAAGACGCTCGCCCGCGAGGCTCATTGCAGCGAGATCTCAGTCAAGCGGCATGTGCCCAGACTGATTGATCTCGGCCTGATCACCGTCATCGGGAAGAAGTCTACCCGGGGCTACCCCAGCCACCTGTACCGTATGAATCTGGAAGCAATAGAGGCTCTCACTGATACCAACATTAAAGAGTATCCCACTGATACCGTCTTAGAAGAAGAAGGGTATCTCTCTGATACCTCAAAGGGTATCACTGTGTCATCAAAGGGTATCACTGAGATCGACCAAGGGTATCCTAGTGATACCCTGAACTCATCAGTAACTCGTCAAAAAACTCGTAAGAAGAACTCTTACGTACGTCCGTCCGATTCATCCAATTCATATGAAGCAGATTTAACGGGGGAGGAAAAGCTAGACGATGGCTTCCCGAAAGATTCTACCCCTGCCACAGTCGGATCTATTGCCCCCGATTCCGCCGCGCCCCCGGCGCAACACGTTCCCCGCATCCCGCGCCACGTGGAGCTGTTCGATCCTCGGGAATGTATGGATGAGTGGGTCGCTGGATATCACCCCGCTGTTGTTCGTAAGGTCATAGACTGGCATTGGAACCATTCCAAGAATCCCTTCTGGCGCGATGGTGTGAACACCAGAAAGTATTTTGAAGATAGCTTCCATACGATGGTAAAGCAGATGCCTGCTCATTTACTGAAGCTAGCACCTAAGGAAGCCGATGAAGCGCGGGCTCACCTAGCCGCAGCTGCCAAAGCTATCCAAACCCGAACTGATGAGGATGAGGAATGGACCCCTAAGGCTAAGCTAATGGAACTACTGGAGGAGTAACATGAAATATGACAAGAACAACTGCAAACACGGGATTGGGCCGGGATGCCCTATATGCTTTCCCCCTGCCCATGACATCCTTGTTGAGCCCCCTGATTCCGCTCGACCCCCAAGCTAGGCTTTGACTATACCATTCTGTTTGGTGAGGCTCGTGGGGAATATACCGTCGAGGAAAACGATACCTTGGTTCGCTGGGTCTTCGAGGAGAGTGATGATGACTTCTGGCGTAAGAAGATCCACAGCGAGCATAACTTCAATCGGTACATCGAATCGATTGCCAAGCAGTACTATCCTCAGCACTATCCTACCAAGCCTCCAGCTACGGCCTCTAAAGCTGCCCTAGCTACGCCCCCTGAAGAAGAATCTGAACCAGAAATGAAATCTTCTTCGGATCTCATGGCTTTACTGGAGGATTAAAATGTCGATGTACGATGCAGCACGCAATTGTGCCGTGACCTCCATCAGGACGGCGGCCCCAGCAGGATAGAAGTTTTCCTGCGGGCGTGAACTAGACAGTCGCGAGCGACACCAAGGCATCGTCGATGCCTACCAACTGTGGAGATGGAGCAACAGTGACCTCTGACGTTGTGTCGCAAACCTGCTTACGCTTGGGGTACGGAAGCACAGGCCATCGCAAAGCATTTCGCACAATGCGTTTGATGCTTCTGTCGCCGTAAATTCCAACGTAGCGAAACTTTCGCCCGCCGTCCTTGAAAAACTTACAGCCATCCTGTAAAAGCAGCTGCTTCTGCTCAGCGCGGCTGCGTGCGTAAATCACCTTACCGCCAGCCCAGTCGCGTGTCAGGTGCTGAACATTCCGGGCATCCCAGACTTTGCCCTCTGGTGTTCTGTACTTCTCCGTGGGGTTGGTCGTTCCGCAACCCCCACTTCGTACAGCTTGATTCGCAATGCGCTCAGGCTGCGGGCGGACTTGATGTAGGCGAATTCGAATGCAGCTCTTCTCTGCAAGCCACTGGTGATCGAACCATCCAGCGTTCTTGATGAACGAACCGTTGTCGGTAGCCCCGCCAAATGCTTTGGCGACAGTGACCGCACGGATAGGATTCGCTGCATAGCACCAGCTTTTCAGTTTCCACTTTCAGGGTAAATTCGCTGCGCCGATCGCAGTGTACTCGAAGGCTCTGGCATAGAGCCTTGTAGGGTCAAACCTCCTCTTAGGCAACTCCGTACCGGGTTGTTTGGCCAACCAATCGCTGAATACCTGCATAAAGGCCCTGTGTGCAACCGACAGAAGAGAGCTTGCCCAAATCATGTAATAACGCAAAAAGGCCGCAGTATCTTCCGCATTACTGCCCGCAATACTATCCGGAATCTTCTCGCGGTCGCGGAATTCCCGGAAGTCATACTTGAAAACGCCGTTCATAACCTCGTCCCAGATCACCCCATTGTCGTAAATCGGGAAGAGCCCGGGATTGTAGAAATGGAGGAACTTCGAGACCGTCATGATGGGATAGCCGCGCTTCGGCTTGATGCCTTGCATCTTCGCTAGGCAGGATTGGAGACGGAGACCGGTTCCGCTCTTCGAAAAATTCAGTAGGTTGACAGTGCCGCTCCGTGAAAATTCGGAGAACTCGCGTTTGATCGTCTCGAAAATCTTTTGTGGCGGCCAGCAGTCCGCAGGGCTGCAGGGACGGAACACGCCCCAATGAGGACTTGCAAGCTCGTAATAAATCTTCGTGAAATGTCGGAATGCCTCACCTTCGCTCGACGACGGATCAAAGGCATACTGCGATGCATCATAGAGATCCAGCTCTCTAGGGTCGAAGAAATCGCCCAAGGCTCCCAGGGCACTGCGCTGTTCCTGATCATTCACAAAATAGCTACGAAGCGACTGCGCACGCATGCGGCCCTCCTGGCAACTTGCGGTTTTTCAGTGTTTCTCATCATCATTACGTGGGTCAAGGCAATTCGGTGTAAGTTGCTAAGGAAGGTCTCAAAGTGATTCATCCTGATTCTGAACTTCGATTCGTCGGCGCGTCGATCGGATATGGACTGTTCGCAACCCGCCTGATTCCGAAAGGCACCATCACATGGGCAGGCGACCCGCTCGACCAAATCATCTCTCCCACGCGCCTGGAGGCGTTACCGGAATTGCTGAGGATCCATGCGCAAAAATATTCCTATCTGAACGTGCGCGGCGACCGCATTCTGTGCTGGGACCACGGGCGCTTCGTGAATCATTCCTGCGCGGCGGCGTGCCTGAGTCCTGGATTCGATTCCTTCGAAATCGCGGTGCGCGACATTGCACCGCGAGAAGAGATCACCGACGATTACGGCACGCTCAATCTGGAGCCGTTCCGGTGTTTCTGCGGAGCACCAAATTGCCGGGGACAGGTGCTGCCGGACGATCCGGTGCGCCACGCGGCAGGGTGGGACAGGCTGATTGCCGCAGCGTTTCCCGCAATCGACCGCGTCGACCAGCCGCTGTGGGACCTGGTGCAGGAAAAAACGGCGATCAGGCAGGTTCTCGCGGGAGAACTCGCTCCACCTTCAGTGTTGACCCTTTATCGGAGCATTGCGATGGGTCAGCCAACTTAACCTGGCTTCGGACGATGCGCCTCGCCATGCGCCCCGGCGTGAACGTAGTCGGTGGTCAGTAACCGTCTTGAGCGACGAGCAACCCGGAAGTCATCAACATCGGTAGCACATCTGACACCCCTGACGTGATCGGACAGCAAGGTGTGTAAGGTCAAGTCTCGCCTATCACAATTAAAGTCAAAGGCCTACAACCTGGTCACGGCGTTCCAACGCCTAGTTGGTGTTCTAGCGGGTGATAAGTCCCGCCGGTGGAACTTGCCCAGTTGCCACTGTAGCTATATCACCAGGACCCAAAAATGACCGGTAACCTGGGTTCTCTCCACGCGAATATCCCCGGCTGGCACCGTTGGACTCCCTGAACTACACACCGAATAAGATTTTGCAGCGCGCAGTGGCAGTTCCAGTTCTCCGTAGTGGGCCTGGAACGAAAGCACCGTGGGCCCGATAATAACAACGACAAAATGAACTATCTGCCCCACTTATAGGTGCATCTTTTTTAGCACCCACAATTACAAATCATGAGGGGTGAGAGAAATGGAAGGTCTACTTGATAATGATACTGACATTGCCGTGGAAACTCGTTTGACTGAGGAAGTGAACATCCTTTGGACTGAGCACGTCCGGGTAAGTGGCACGAAAAAGGCGAGCGCCATGGAATTACGTATTGTTCGCGCACAGTTAGCCGAGAAGTTGTTCAACATGAAGCAAGTGCTGTCGCGCCCCGGTCGGTCAGGTCAATGGAGGGGTTGGCTGGAAGAAGTGAAGATTCCTCGTTCGACCGCAGACAGGTTAGTGGAGCGACATGCCGAAATATCTGGAGACGCTATAGGGAATGTACCCAGTGGGGCAATTGCGCCAGAGCAGCAGGTCGAAGGATTAGTTAAGTCCATGTTGCCTCGGCTGCGGCGGGTGCTCACATCGCCACAGATGGCTTATCAGTATGTGGTCGGGGTGATTAAAGAATTCGACTTATACTGTGAAACCACGGAAGGGGGCATTCTGCTTGCGCGACCCAGTTCAGAACAGAAAACCGCTGCTGAAGCCGAGCCGTGTCTTGATAGCGATGGGGCGGCGGAGAACGTCAATGAGGTATCCATCGAGTCTCGGGATTGGGGCGGGGTTCGAACCTGAGTGGGGATATTACTGATCCCCGATTGAACGTTGGAATTGGGGATTTTGTTTTACGGAACGGCAAGTTTTGGGGGATAAAACCCCAAAATCCGCACGCCGAACTGGGGATCAGCCCAGCGATTCGTTCAGCGCCCCCAACTCGCACCACGGCACCACCTGCTCCATCTCTTCCAGAACAACGCACGCTTGGTCTTCTTCGTGTACCGCTCAAAGCCCGTCATCATCGCCAGTGTCCTCTGTTTCATGCTGGCGTGACTTTAACCTATACTCCTGTGGAAAGGGAGAGCTTAATCAGAGTCTCCCTAGGAGCGTGTCCGAGTAATAGGTTTCCTGGTCACATATTGCGGTGCATACAACAGGGAACCACAATAGGCTGTATATGATGCTGGTAATTTTTGATTACTCAGACACGCTCCTAGGACATCAGTCGGTAGGAGATCGCTCGTCTGCGTTCGTTTCTAGGGGCTCTGGTGATGGTTTTATACGCGTCCAAGTTCGACCTTTGCTATAGAAGTCAAGCCAGTGCGGCGGTTTTTGAATCTCATCCTCGACGTGCGGCTCTAACACCCATCCTTCGGCACTCCAATCTAGATGTGGATCTTTACAGTTCGTGGGACACTGAATCTCTTCCTGTCCGATACGATTACATAAGGGAAGTTAGCTAACCTGCCTAACCTACCTCTCACAACGGATCCCCCCAAGCAAGCTCAATTAGTTCAGCCTCCCTAGGTAAATTAACGTGGCGGTCTGAGATATGCAGCGTCTTGACGTGATAGGTTTTCCTGTTCTGAGGCTTCGAAACGGCTAATCGGGAAGGATTATACCCAGCGACACTCTTTTCGCCCCAAATTCGCCTCTGCTGGCTGATGGCGCAATCGGGCATCATTCTGCACCCACGTTTTGGGGAAGAAAACGGCAAATCTGGCCCTTGAGCCGGGGTTGAGCCAGCAGTTCTCCGCCGCACCAAATGCAAAACACGGCGTAATCGTCGATTTAAGGCGCTCGGGGGCGGCGGTAATGTCGTAGGGTCATTCTGTAGCGGCAGGCGGCTTGTATGCCTTGCGGGGGGCTTTTTGACCAGCGTCGGCGTTCCCATGGGTGGTATCTTTTGGCCTCCCGGCAAGGGCTCCAGTCCAATCGGGACGACTTTTCTGAGGCGTCTTTGCGTTCTGTTAGTGGCGGGGTGTCGGGCAGGTAATACCCCGGAAAATCAGTATAGTTCTGTATCGTCTAAGCCACGACACAAGCCGCTAATTTCCTGTCGGGGGCGGAGCGAAAGCCATCGACGTCACTGGATGTAACTCCCATAGCGTTTTCGACTCCATGCCTTTCTTGCCGCGTCCCGTGCTGCCGTCTGCCATGTACACGTGGGCATCGTCGTAAAACAACGCGCCGGTTACGGTTACAAAAACAGGATGAGCCATCACGTGAACGCTTCCGATTTTCGGTGGGGTCTTGCCCAGCAGATTACCCTATACCTTCATGACAGGGCAGACGCTGTTGTCATCAGCGTTGACAAATCGGCCAGCGATTGAGCAATGTTCAACCTTGTCCGCGCCAAGCCCAGAACAGCGAATCCGCGTTTCCCCACAACGAACACACTGCGAAAAACGGGGGGCCTTTGTACTAGCGATGCACAAACGCCGATCTACTCTCTGTCTACTCCGTAGTCAATAACGCAAGTCATGGGGTGGCGCTGTGAAGACGCCGCCCATCGCGGTTGTAGCGTGGAGGTTTTGCAGTGTTTTTCGGTATTTGGCAGCGCCCGGCGTCGCTGTTACGTTTAGAACAACATAGACGCTGCAGGAAGCGACCGTGTGCTTTATGATGTTGGGCGTGACTTTACCCGCTTAGATCGTGAAGGACATCATGAAGAACACTCAGCAAGATGCGCTCAGGTCCTTGCTCGATGTCTATCGGCATCGATCAGACCTTCAGAAAGCTTTTCCTGAGGTCGAAACCGGCGATCACGGTCGTTTAGTGCAATGGGCGGCTGGAGTTTGTGCGAATAAGTGGTCTGATCCGGCGTTTCCTATTCTTCACGGATACGAGCAATGGTATCTCCCAGAACACAACCTCCATCTCGTTAAGGGCCATAACCCGGCTGCGGCCTTCAAGACTTGGGATCAGACCGAAGAAAGCTTGGAAGATGTCGAAATGCGCATCCACGATTGCGTCCCGCGTGAGATGCTCCATGCGCGAGCGGACGCATACTTGGACAGCTTAAGTCAGCACTTTCCTCACGCAATGCCTCATCCGGGGGCGCTGGTCTTGGAAATTGGAAGTGGTGTCGGTTATATCATGGAAGCGGTCGACCGGAGATTTCAACCGCGCAGCCTAATAGGCTTGGACGTGGCTCCGGCCATGGTAGCGAAAGCGCAGCAGCGTTTAGTCCGCGACAAGGCAACCATCCCAGCTCAGTTTGTGATTTACGACGGAATAACGATCCCAATAGAATCCGAATCAATTGATTTCATATACTCCGTTGCTTGCTTACAGCACGTTCCAAAGCCGTACGTTTACAACTTGTTTGGTGAGATGCTGCGCATCCTCAAAACAGGTGGATTTGCAGCGCTTCATTTATTATCGTTCGCAGCTGTTAAGCTGTGGAACGGTTTCGACTTTCGTCGAGAGATTGCTCAGCAGCTACTCGGAGCGGAGGAGCATTGGCATCATTTTTATTGTGCTGAAGAGCTTTCCTATGTGCTGGAGTATGGATATGGTGCAGTGCACGTCAAGATTGTCGACACGCAGGACGGAAGCATTTGGACGTCGTTTGCACCCAGCAGGTGATCTTGTTTGGAATCGCCTCTTTAACTCATAGCTAGTGTTTCAGTGAAGAGGAAGGCAAGAGAAACCAGCCCATTGCTGCCATTTTGCATTTACTGGCGAAGCCAAACAGCCTCTGCACCGTGCACGGTGATGCTGGTTGGCATCACCGAGACCCAGTCTTGCTTCTGGACGATGATTCTCACGCCCACTACAGACGGCCCCATATTGCCACGCCAGTTCTTTTCTGTGGGATCAAGGAACATCCCTAAGCTCTTTTCATCCCAAGGATAAACCCAGACATCGTAGGCGTTATTGGGAGGGATCACCACGTGAGTTTGTTTGCGCGATCCGTCCGCGAGTTCAAGCTCCACGGCCACCTGTGAGGGTTTGCGAAGCTTCCATAACGCAGAATAGTGCATCGTAAGCTTGAGCTTCAAAAACTCGGCGTCTTGAGGCCATCGCACAGGTCCCAAGTCGACAATTTGTGGATTCTCACTTATGACGACTGATCGCTCGACGCCCGCTAACGAAGTACTCTGCTGACGAGTCTGCAGTGCGCGATTCTCGTCGCGAACAAGAGCGAATACTCCGGGTGCAGGTTCCGCCTCGCTTCGGTAGTGGCTCTGCATGTAAAACCAGACCAGAGGCGTGCGGGAAAAATTAGTCACACCATCAATCTGATAGACTTGGGGGCCGTCGACAAAATACAAGCCATGGGAAGCGCGCTGGTCTTCTAAACCTTGCAGTTGTCTGTGTACTAGATAATCCCCGGCCACAGTGTAGTTCTGCAACACGGCACCTGCAACCATCCTGCGTGCGGCAACCCCTACTTCATTCTCGTATGGGTAAATCAGTATTGAGTCACTTACTGGCGTATGCTGTTGGACATAGGCGGCTGTGAGGGCGAGTGTTTCTCCTTCGGGCAAACCGAAACATACGCGATCCAAGTAGGCCCCAGAGCAGTTCGCTGCGCTTAAACCGGCACGGAACGAATGGTTTGCTAGGTTTGCTACATTTGCTCTTATGTTACGCGGCAGAAATGGGGAAAAAGGCCCTGCGGCCATGCCGGTTAATCCGATTGCCAGAAATACGCATAACGCATCTCTGAGTGTGGAAGCCGTTCCGGTTACGAGCAGGACCGCGAGCGCGAAAAAGATGACCGGGAAAAGGCCCATGGTGATATGGCCCCAATCGGAACGGACCAACGCGGACTGCAGTAGGATTAATGCAAACAGCGGAGCAGCCAGCAGGAACAATGGCCGTCGCGTGAGGGCTTCTGATTGAGCATCGCGCCAGAACCAAGCCGTAAGCACTATGAAGAACCCAACGGCAACAGTCCACCCCAGCACGTCGGTATCCAGCATAGCCATCGGGGACGGCTGACCCCAGCGATAGCTACTTACGATCTCGTACGCGTCCCGAAGAAAGCGATAGGCGAGCGGTCCCCCGCCAAGAATCACATTTGCAGCGATACCCAGAGCTGCGAAGCTTGCGACGGTCAGTAGTCCAAATAGCGAAAGCCTGATTACGACTTGCCGGGATTTCCAATTCAGCACTGCGGCTGCCACCACAACGATTACCAGTGCCATCGTGGAATACATTCCCGTATCTGCCGAGAACAGAAATGCGCACATCAGCGAGACGGCGCAAAGGCTTGAGGCCCACCACGGCCTACTGCGCTGGTTCACGACCCCGTCAACAAGATACAAAACGAGAGCGAAGATAAATAAGTCGACAAAAACGCGAATCCGAACCGGCGACCAAAAGACGATAACCAAAATGACAAACAATGCCCGTTTCCATGCTGGCTCCGCGTTCAGGAGTATCCTGCCAGCCGCGAAGGTCAGAATAGGCGTCATACAGAACGTGGCGACTTCGCGGGTAGCAAAGTAGGTTCCTAGCGAAAACCCTAAAAGGTGCGATGGCAGGCTCATGACTAGCTGGAAGAGGGGGCCGAAGGTAAAGATCACGTTTCGATCCAACCACACTCCAGCGAGAGCCTTATATGCGAGATCGACTTGCCAAGATTCGTCCAGCAAGTTCGGCTGTGATATTGAAATCGAACTGCCCGACGACAAAAATTCAGGTAGGGTCGTGATGGCTATGAGCGCAAATGCAACCAGCCAGTCCAGATGGCGAGCAACCGCAGACAGCAGCCTTGATGCGATGGAGATCAGCTTGCCGGTCACCTCGTGTGAAGTTTCAGAGTGGAACCCTGCAGACATTATTTATGGTCACCTTTGTTGCGTCAGTTGATAGTCAGTTGTGGGCCGGGAATGTCAATGGACTCGCCGTTCGCAAGGACAGCCCTGAGAGTGACAGTGTGATTACCTGCGCTGAGTGGCCCCAGAGAGGAGCTGATATTCCATCCAGACGACTCGAAATCGGAGCGGCCATAAGCAGCCGCGACATCCGGCCTAGAGGAAAAACCTTTCGCCTCGCCCGCTGGTTTCCCGTCCACCAAGAGGATGACACTTGTGAGCGACACTGCCGGTACGCAGGACACCGCCCAACCGCCCGCTTCCAGAGAGCGCTTGTCCGAGCTAGGAACGCCTTGCGATGCGACTATGCGATCCACAAAGCCCACGGCCCGGTCTTGTGGCTGAACGTGCGCCGTAGGCTGCTCGTGGACAGCAGTCCTCGCGGTCGGAGGCTGCGTCCATGGAGGTCTGGTCGAGAATGACAGAATGAGTAAGACGGAAATCGCTGACGCGGCACCAACAACGGAATGGCTGAGAACTCTGGTGATTGGAGCATTGCTATTCACGAAACTCCGGAATTTCCTTCTTGATCTCGAAACGGCACCATAGTACACCCGTCTCGCCCGACGCGGCACCCTGAAAGATCGGATTGCGTGGCCTCATCCACGAAAACACATACACCAGCGTCATCTCCGCTAAGGCCAATCATCTCAAATGGGGCCAGTCTCCAGCCCGCGCAATGGGTATTCTGCGCGGAGAGGTCGACCACATACCCAAAAGGCACACCAGAATCCTCGGATCGTTTCGCTAGCCGGAAAACACTTTGACACAAGGACACGCACCAGCCACAATCTGTTTGTCGGGGTCTCCCGATGATGTGGAGGTGTGCGCAGTGCCGAAGATTTCAATTGAGGGGACAATCGGTCTCGTTTTGGAGGTGTTCCTGGGCATCTTAGATCATCTTCATGTGCGCGAGCCAATTATTATTTGGGCTTGTTTGCGCTCGGATTGATTTTAATTTCCGATGCAATACTCCGATCTGAATGGGTGTCCAAGCTTGAGACTAGAGTTGCACGCAATAAAAGACGGCTTTATGGCATAATGCCGGTATTCATTTTGTTCGGGTTATTTGGATGGTGGATTTTTGGCCGCAACAAAGCAGGGGCTACGGTAATTATACCGACGCAATCCACTTCAACAGCACAAACAACTCCGCCACTTCAGCAGGCAACCCCCGCCCCAGCGGAAGGACTAAAACAAAAGTCGTATTTGTTTAGTGGGTAAGAGCAGCGATGCCTACTGGTTCCGCAGCGAACCTTTCAGGTTGGTTCATCGGCTGGGAGTCTGGTCAGTAACGGAGCCACTGGCTACCCGATAGTGGCCCCACAGCACTTCTTGTACTTCTTGCCGCTGCCGCAGGGGCAAGGGTCGTTGCGGCCTGAGGCTGGGATGGATCGCCGCGGCGCATGGCTCGCAGTGTCGTTTCCCCGGGCACGGCCTCTCGGATCCTCGTACGCCACATGCTCGGCCGCTCCAGTCTCCAGACATGCGCGAACCGTAACGAGCGCCATCCGGCGCCGGTCGGTTACGATTCCGTCCACCAGCAACCCTTCCGCTGCGAGTCGGCGATAGGCGGTCTCCCGTGCCTCAGTTGTCATGGGAAGACCGACGCCTCCCGTCATCCAGTACGTACCTAGCAGCCTGTGGTGCAAGTCTAGATGCGTGAGCAAAAAATGTTGAAGTATCCACAGGCTTGGTTCGTAGAATGTGCGCATGGCAATGGGCACGCGCAAGCAGCGGGAGAAGCAAGAGGA
>JBEKNL010000007.1:0-93800 GCA_049522855.1 Candidatus Korobacteraceae bacterium | reverse complement strand
CGTTCCTATCTCCGCATCACGCAAGGTAGTCCGAAACGGGTAAAAAGATACTTTCACGAAGGCCACGTCCAATACGCAGCTTGATCAGTGTGTCACCAATTTAGTGCTCGGAGTAATAAGATCTTAGGTGTTTGTTTTCTCTATGCCTCTGTGTCTCTGTGGTTATTAGCCCTCGGTTTCTTTCTGCGTTCGAATCTCTTCCATCACCGACGAGATCAACTCTTTTGCGTCGGTAATGCCCTTCATCACGATCTGGATGTCCATGGCCGGCATACCCGGCTGGCGGGCACTCTGGCAATAGACGCCATGCTGGCCCACGATGGTGAGCGCATCCGTCAAGACATCGAGCGCCACCGCCAGCCGTCCCCGCGGCACACCCATCATGAACTCGTATTGCTCCAACTCTTCACGCTTTTCGTCCAGAATGCCCATGGGTTGAATTGTATCGTTCCGCCCCGGCGTGAATAATAGAGCGGCAACAGGAAGTGACAATCTGCAATCAACAGGAGAATGCAATGCGTAAGAGCCGTCTAGCAATGTTTGTCATGCTTGCCATCGCCGTATGCACCGCAGTCTGCGTGACGCAAGAGAAGAAGCCACTCAGCCCTCCGGGCGAAGCGTCGGTCAAGTTCGACGACGGAAAAACGGTCGCCATTCAGTACAGCCGTCCTTCCATGCGCGGCAGGAAGATCTTCGGCGGGCTGGTGCCGTACGACAAGGTCTGGCGCACCGGTGCGAACTCAGCAACCAGCCTCAAGACCGACGCTGACTTGACCATCGGCGGCGCCAGTGTCCCGGCCGGCAGCTACACGCTTTATACCTTGCCCGGTACGAATAGCTGGAAGCTGATCATCAACAAGCAGACCGGGCAATGGGGCACCAAATACAGCGAAGACCAGGACCTGGCACGGGTGGACATGAAGGTCGGCCAACAGCCCTCTGGGATGGAAACATTCACCATCTCGCTGGACAAGACGAGCGCGAACTCGGCGGTGTTGAAGCTGGATTGGGAAAACACCATCGCCAGCGTGGAGGTACAAGAGAAGAAGTAGTTGGGCACGCGTGGGCTGCTGCACAATTGTGGGAGTGCAACTCATGCGGTACATTCTTTCGAACTGACTTGCGTGGTTAGGGAGACCCCATGTCAACTTCGCCCGGCAATGATCCAGCGAAACCGCGGCTGACCATCCTCTGCCTCGCTAGCTACTTTAAGGGACTCGATTTCATTGGCGAGTGCCGGCGGCAAGGCTGTCGCGTGCTGTTACTTACCTCTAACAGCCTGCGCGACGAAGCATGGCCGCGCGAGAGCATCGACGAGGTCTTCTACATGCCGGACGTGGAGAAGAAGTGGAAGATCGACGATGTGCTGCTGGGCGTCAGCTACATGGCGCGGTCGGAAAACATCGATCGCATCGTTCCTCTGGATGACTTCGACGTGGAAACCGCGGCCATGCTGCGCGAGCATCTGCGCGTCTCCGGCATGGGCGACAGCACGGCACGATACTTTCGCGACAAACTCGCCATGCGCACCAAGGCGCGCGACGAAGGCCTGGCAGTGCCGGAGTTCATTCACATCCTCAACTACGGCAAGCTGCACGACTTTCTCAATCGCGTGCCGCCGCCCTGGGTGCTGAAGCCGCGATCGCTGGCGGGCTCCATGGGCATCAAGAAGATCGCCAGTGCCGAGGAACTGTGGGCGGCATTGGAACTCTTGGGCGATCAGCAGTCCTATTACTTGCTCGAGCAGTATGTGCCCGGCGATATCTACCACGTGGACACCATTGTCTATGAGCGCGAACTGCTGTTTGCCATCGCCAGCCGCTATGGCCGTCCTCCCATGGAGGTCGCGCACGAGGGCGACATTTTCACCACGCGCACCTTGCCCCGAGGATCGGCGGAGGAGCACCCCCTGCTGGCGCTCAACGAAAAAGTTCTGCAGGCCTTTGGTCTTGTGCGGGGTGTTTCACACAGCGAATTCATCGCGGGCCGCGATGGCAGATTGTATTTCCTGGAGACCTCAGCGCGGGTCGGAGGAGCGCATATCGCTGACCTGGTGGAAGCGGCCACAGGAATCAATCTCTGGGCGGAATGGGCAAGAATCGAAATTGCCGGTGGAAAGGCTCCTTACCGGCCGCCGGTTGCGAAAAACGACAGTGCCGGCCTGCTTATTTCGCTGGCACGGCAGGAGCAGCCCGACACCTCGGCGTACAACGATCCGGAAATTGTCTGGCGCCTGAATGACAAGAAGCACCATGCTGGCCTGATCGTGAAATCGCCCAGTCCCGGCCGTGTGCAAGAGCTGATTGGCAATTACGCGCAACGCTTCCGGCAGGATTTCTTCGCGTCGGAACCACCGCGGGATAAACCGAACTACTGAGGATGCTGTTTCGTCACAGTTTTCCGGCTTCTTCCTGAATGCGTCTCCAGGCATTCTCCACGTGACGCAAGGTGGTGTGTGTTTGGCCGACACAGAAGCGCAAAATGAAGCGATCGTTGAGCCGGGTATGGGTGAGATATAGGTCGCCACTGTGGTTGAGACGGTCCATCAGGAGCTGATTGCTCTCATCACCGCCGCGATGCCGGAAGCACACCAGGTTCAGCGGCGCCGGCGCGACCATCTCGAAGCGCTCGTCCCGCTTTACCCATTCGGCAAATTGCTGCGCTATTTCTATGTGCCGGCGCACGTGGTATTGCAACCCTTCCACTCCGTAGTGTCGAATCACGAACCATAGCTTGAGCGAACGAAAGCGGCGGCCAAGAGGAATGTGCCAGTCACGATAGTCAAAGACTGCGCCGGATTCCGTTGCCTGGTTGTGAAGGTATTCCGGGAGGATGCTCAGGGTGTCAATGAGGGCCTTGCGGTCGGCCACATAGAAACAGTTGCAATCGAAGTTGGTGAACATCCACTTGTGGGGATTAAAGGTGTAGCTGTCGGCCAGTTCGATGCCATCCTGGATGTAGCGGAACTCCGGGCACAGTGCGGCCGTCCCCGACATAGCGGCGTCCACGTGAAACCAGAGGCCGTTCTCGCGGCAGATGGCGCCGATGGCCGGCAAGGGATCGAGTGCGTTAGAAGAGGTGGTACCCACTGTGGCTGAAACGAAGAAGGGCACCAGACCCAATTGCCGGTCCTGCTGAATCTGGCGAGCCAGGGCTGCGGGCCGCATGGCAAAGCGCTCATCGACTTCCAGCAAGCGCAAGTTGTCTATGCCAATCCCGGCAACCATGGCGGCCTTCTCGATGGACGAGTGGGCCTGGTTGGAGGTATAGGCCACGAGTTTGCCGTCGCAGCCGCGGCGATTGCTGCGATAGTTGGTAGCACGTTCGCGAGCTGCCAGCATGGCGCACAAGGACGCGCTTGAGGCGGTATCCTGGATCACACCGCCGCCGCTGCTGGTGGATAGGAACTTTCGCGGTAATCCCAGCATGGCTACCAGCCAATCGAGAACGTGCGATTCTAATTCCGTGCACGCCGGACTGGTGGCCCACAACATTCCTTGTACGCCCAGAGCGGAAGAGAGCAGGTCGCCTAAAATCGACGGTCCGGAAGCGTTAGCGGGAAAATAGGCGAAGAAATTCGGCGACTGCCAGTGAGTAACTCCGGGCAGAATTACCTTATCAATATCTTGCAGAATCGCGTCGAAGCTTTCGCCTTGGGCGGGAGCTTCAGCGGGAAGTGCTTGCCGGACTTGGCCGGGCTCTACCTGGGAAAGCACGGGCAGAGTCTCAATGCGCTCATAATAGTCGGCAATCCAATCCACCACGGCCCGTCCATGCTGGCGAAACTGCTCCGGCGTCATGTGATAGCCCTTTTCTGGCGGCATAATGACCTCCGCGGATTGCCCTAATTTAGCCCCAGCATACAAGGCAAGAATAGCTGAGCTTACGGCGACCGCGTTGTGCTATGCGGGTCGATCTTCTCGCCTGAAGGCCGCTCTACCCAAGCTACAACCACTCCGTAGCTGCCCTAGCAATCGCGCCCTTCCGACCACCTGGTGGCGCAGACTAGCACTTCACGGTCGCCATTTATGGTTGCTAATCTGTAGTGTAAACCACCAGTATCGCTGCTACACTATCTCTGGGTTGTAAAAGCTCGAAAGGAGAAGCATGGACATTCAGAACATATTGGCAGACCTTAGAAGGGAGCGTGAGCACGTAGACAAAGCTATTGGTGCACTGGAAGGACTCGGCACTCAGGCACGCCGTCGGGGAAGGCCGGCAGGCAGCCATAAGGCCGCAGTTACTCCCAAACGCAAACGCCGCCACATGAGCGCTGCCTCGCGCAAACGCATTTCCGAAATGATGAAGCAACGCTGGGCAGAGCGGAAGAGAAAGGCGCGGTAGTACGAACGCTGATAACCACGATCACTGATTTCGTCTTGTTATAAATATGCCACTCGTTGCTGAGTGGCATATTTATCGTTGTGGGGAATATTTGGTCAGTTGTGAATGATCGGCACGGGCAGATGAAGTCCTCTCGCAAGTGCGGAAGAGGGTGGAATTACCAGGCCGTGACTTGCATCTGGTCAATCCAGAGGGAGTAGTTTTGCTGGTTGTAATCGCCGTCGAGTTGGACAGCGGTATTCAACTCAGATGCGCCCGATGAGACAGTATTGAAGGTGCGGTTGATATAGCTCCTATTGCCGCCACCGCCACTGGTGATATCGATCCAAAAGCCTAGGGCCTTGTAAACGTTCCCATGATTGTCCCATGCCTGGACCACAATCCAGTGATTGCCGTCCGCCAGAGCTACCTGAGCGTCGATACTGGAGGCGTTCGCAGAATATACGACGTTAGAGTCCGAGTAGACCTTCATGGCGATGATGGGATAGCTGCCACTTGCGGAAGCGACGAAATGAGCGGTGACGAGCCTTGACTTCCGGATGCTGGACTATAAACAGTAACTCCGGCCAGGGAGAACGTGGTCAACGTGCATACGAACGCTACGATCCGAAGTGCATAATTCAAAACTTACCCTCCTGAGAATTGACACGGATGATCTTCTTACCTGCTCCAGACTACGCGGCGCACCGAATCGGAGGGAAGGGTAATTGGCCTAAAACGAAGCAGGTTTTGGCCCTAGTGAGAACTACGAGCGATTGCTTAGTCCGCCGCGCCGGGCGCACCAAAAGCGGCTCGCCGCACATTCTTGCGAGTGCACGGCCGGATGCTTTTAGCCAGCATTACGCCGCGGAATTATCCTGCGCGCAAGTTGCCAAGGCCCGGGAGCAGGACGCCAGTTGGTGCGCAGCGGCGTATCGCTTGGGACCGCGTTTGCGCACCAGCAGCACGCGTATGCGCTCCAGCAGCTCCATCGGAGCGAACTCGCCTTTCGGCAGCCAGCCATCGGCAAGGGTGTCTTCCGCGCAACAATTGACCGAACCCGAAAACAGCAGCGCCGGAGTATGCGGCGAAATCGCCTTGATCTGGTCAATCAGTTTTGCGCCGCTGAGTTTTGGCATCATGAGGTCGGCCAGTACCAGATCGATTCCGCCACCCCGCATCCTTTCCAAGGCATGTTCCGGGTCGATACAAGTGACGACATGATACCCGCGGATTTCGAGCAAAACTTTTCGAATGGAGAGAGCACGTTCGTCGTCGTCAACGCAAAGGATGGTGCGCTTGGGTTTCATAAACCTCGTTGAGCCTTCTGGGGACTGCCTGCGCGTTCGTGTTCGAGCAAACCCGTGAGCCGGCGCGAGGCAATCATGAAGTGGCTTCTTATATTTTTTTTACGCCAGAGCAGTTAGCGTGTCCGGATAGTACGACCGTTGACGATGCTGCACAAGTGTTGCGAAGGTCAATTCTGCAGAAAATTTTCAGCCCGCAGGAAAAAACAAAACAGCACCACGCAAGGTGATTTGCATTTCGGCGACCGGCTGAAAACCCTTGGCTGGAGCGGCCCCTCGGCCTGCACAGGATATCCGCAGAAAATTCACATCGTTACTTCGCCGCCAACCAACTGCACAACGTTGCCTCCAACTCGCACATTGGTGACAGCGTCGCCAGACTTTCCGGCACGGATGTAAATGAAACTCGGACGCCGCGTTTCCATTCCCTGCTCGATCAATCCTTGCGCCTCCGCCGCCAGTACACCGTGGCGCACTGCCCAAGCGGCGCAACATCCCGCGGCCGATCCGGTGGCCGGATCCTCGCCGTTGTAGAAGATCATGCGCGCATGCAGCGTGGCGTTCGGGTCCACGGTTTCGCGACACAAGAAATAGAAGAAGGCGGGATTGCCGATGCCTGCGAGATACGGTGCCATCTGGTACCAACTGACGTTCAGCTTTTGTAATGTGGCCAGCGAGCGGAAGGGGACCATGGTGAAAGGCATGCCGGTAGAGACGGTCTGGATGGGCAGGTTCTCGTCGAGTTCCGCCACGGGAAGGTCGAGCACCTTGGCGATCGCGGCAGGCTCGTGTATTTGACCGAATGTTGGCTCGGCCTGACGCATCTCGCCGAACAGCAAACCATTGCGCTGCTCGAAGCGCACAGGAATCTTGCCAACTTTTAAATCGAGTACGATCTCATCCACACTGGAGTACTGGCGCAGGTACCAGGCGGTGCCGAGCGTGGGGTGTCCGGCAAAGGGCAGCTCTTCGTTCACCGTGAAGATGCGGACCTTGTGCCCCTCGCGTCGCTCGACGTCTGCATCCCTGGGCAGGATGTAGGTGGTCTCCGACAAATTGGTCTCGCGCGCGAGCTTCTGCATTTCGTCGTCGCTGAGACCACGGGCGTCGCTGAAGACGGCAAGTTGATTGCCTTCGAGCGGGCGGCTGGTAAACACATCAAGCTGGACAAACGAGAACTTGCGCTTGGGCATCGGAAGGCTCCATCACAAATGTATCAAGATGCGCCGCGAGGGCTGAGGTGCTGAAAATATTTCGCTGCCAGTGGTATTGTTGGGCAGCCCAATGCGGAAGCGAAGAGGGTCCGGTGACTCTCCCGGTCTTCAAAACCGGCGATTGGCGCCTTGCGGTGTCAATGGTGCGTTCGACTCGCACACGCTTCCGCCAATATTTTGCGCACTTGCAGGTTGCCTCGCGTAACTGTCCAAAGGGACTGTCGCGGCGCCATCCCTAGGACGGGCTTGCGGAAACTCCAATCTGCCCGCGTTTCATACCAGCGTGACCTCCAGCCCAGCTTTTTTAAATGCCCGCAGGTCTGCCTTGGGAATCGGCTTGTCGGGTGATCATACCGTGAACGTTTGAAATCCGCACAAGTACACATGGTAAAGTTCGTGGGGCGCGGCAACCTACCATGAGCTTCACCCTCCTCGATTGGACCGCCATCGTCGGCTATCTCGCGATCACGCTCATCATGGGGCTGTGGTTTCGTCGCCGCTCCGGGCGCAGCGTTGACGACTACTTCGTCTCCGGTCGCAGTGTGAATTGGTGGCTGGCCGGGACCTCCATGGTGGCGACCACGTTCGCTGCCGACACTCCACTGGTGGTCACCGGGCTGGTTTACACGCAGGGAATTTCCGGGAACTGGCTGTGGTGGGGCTTCCTGTTCTCGGGCATGATGACGGTCTTCTTGTTCGCCCGGCTGTGGCGGCGCTCGGGCCTGCTCACCGATGTGCAGTTTGCCGAGATTCGCTACTCCGGCAAGCCGGCCGCATTTCTCCGCGGATTTCGCGCCATCTACCTTGGCTTGCTGATGAACTGCGTCATCCTGGGATGGGTGACGAAGGCGATGACCAGCATCGTCGGCACCACACTGGCGAATACGCCGATGCTGGCCAACATCAGCCGTTTCATGAGCGCGCATTTTGGCTCAGTGTGGAGTGGCAACGACGGCGCTGCGCTGGCCATTTGCGTCTTCTTCCTGATTCCATTTACGGGGTTATACGTCTCGATCGGCGGGCTCTGGGGAGTGCTATGGACGGACCTGGTTCCAGTTCGTGTTGAAGATGACAATTGTTATCGCGGTCGCTTATTTCGCAGTGGTTGCCTGCGGCGGCATGACGGCCATGCTCGAAAGCTTGCGCAAGATGCAGGCCGCCGCTGGCGCAAATGCCGCCAATCCCCTCGGCTTCTTCCCCGAATTTTCGCGAGGCCTCACGGCCCAGCCGCTGTGGATGGTTCCGGTTGCCAGCTTCCTGGTGTTCATCGGGCTGCAGTGGTGGGCGTTCTGGTATCCGGGCGCGGAGCCGGGTGGCGGCGGCTACATCGCTCAGCGCATCTTCAGCGCGCGCGATGAGAAGCAGGGGCTGCTCTCGGTTTTGTGGTTCAACATCGCGCATTATGCCATTCGCCCGTGGCCATGGATCATCACCGGACTCGCTGTCGTCGTCCTGTACCCCGGGCTGCAGCATCCGGAAAGCGGTTACATGCTGGTGCTGAACTCGCATCTCCCGCAGCAGTATCGCGGGATTGCGATTGCGGGATTCCTGGCCGCCTTCATGTCCACCATTGCGACCCAACTGAACTGGGGCGCGTCCTACCTGGTCTCAGACTTCTATCGCAGGTTCGTGCATCAAAGCGCCTCCGAGAGCCACTACGTCCGGGTTTCGCGGTTGTGCACGGTGTTGCTGGTCATCGTGTCTGCCTGGGTGTCGGTGCAGCTTGGCTCCATCGCTTCCGGATGGCAGGTAGTACTGCAAATTGGCGCCGGCACTGGCGCGGTGTACATCCTGCGCTGGTATTGGTGGCGGATCAATGCCTGGAGCGAGATTTCCGCCATGGCTTGTTCCCTGCTAATCACCGTCATTCTGGACCGCTGGCAGCCGTTCAGCGGCAACAGCTCGCTGGTGTTTGCGAAAAGCGCATTGGCGACCACCATCGTTACGACCGTCGTTTGGCTCACGGTGACGCTGCTGACGAAGCCCGAGCCGGACCAGGTCCTTGTGCGTTTCTATCGTCACGTGCGGCCCGATGTCCGCGGCTGGAAGCGCATCGCAGCGCAAGCATCCGACATTGTGGGACACCGGGACATCGGCAGTAACCTGAGCGCTTGGGCGCTCGGCTGCGCTATGGTTTACCTTTGTCTTTTCGGAACGGGGAAGATACTACTGCATCAGCCTGCGACGGGAATTCTCCTGCTGGTTGGCTCCGCGATTTGCGCCGTGCTGCTCTATCGTGGTGTGGTGCAGAACTTCAAAGTCGAGTCGCAAGAGGCGAGCAGCGGCGTACCAAATTGGATTGAAGCCTCGCACGCCGCCAAGTAATTCCCCGACTGCGTCGGGGATTTTGGCAGAGTTCCCACATTAAGCTAGAAGCCATCTCATAAATACCGGTGCGGCCCAGAGCGAGGTACCTCAGGGGCTAAAGCCCAGTCCGTAACGGGCCGTTTGCGGCACGGCTGAAGCCGTGCCCTTTCAAAAGCGATTGTAGAGTCGAGGACGAGCGCGGGTGCTGACGGCAAAGCGTCGTCCCGTTTCCCGTCCCCGCTCATCAAACCGGACGTGCCCATTTCGAGCATCCGGCTTTCCGATGGATTTCATCGCAGGCTCACGCAATCCGCGGGGGCGGGCCAAGCCGCATCACTCCTAGCTCGCCGAAGACCCGCTTGCCATATCGTTCGGTGCCTCGCGACTGCACCTTATGGCGTCGTTTCAGGAAATGCCGCACGCGGTCGGAGACGTAGTTGTTGACCTCTCGATACGCAGTAGCGCGAGAGCCGTAAGAAAAGTATGCCGACCAGCCCCGCAAGATCTGGTTGAGGCGGTCGCGCACTTCCTCCCAGCGTCCGGTGTTTCCAGGTATCAACAGGTCTCCCACCTTCTGCTTGATGCGTTGTCGGCTTTTCTTCGATGGACTGGCTCCCAGATACCAATGACCATCCGGTTTGTAGCGATGTGGCCCGAACGTGTAACCCAGAAAACTAAAGCGTTCTTCACGCGCTGCCTTGATGCTGGTTTTCGCTTCATTCAGAGTAAGGCCCATCCGCGTTATCACGCTGCGCGTCCAATCCAGTGCCTCCGCCGCATAGCCGCGACTGAGAATCACGAAATCGTCCGCATACGTGACCACCTGAGCGCGGAAAGCCTTGCTCTTTCCGGTGATCCGCCAGTGCTTGAGGAATCGGTTCATATACAGGTTCGCGAGCAGGGGGCTGACGATTCGGCCTTGTGGGGTTCCCCGTCGGCTGCTCCGTCCTCCCGTCATACGCCGCTTGCCGTCTGCCTCCCGTTCCTCGACCGGGACCTTCAGCCACATCTTGATCAGATGGAGCACGTCCCGATCCACGATGCGCCGCGCCACAGACTTTAGAAGTTCCGTGTGCGGAATCGTGTCAAAGTACTTGGACAAATCAGCGTCCACCACCTCGGTGTAGCCTTCGCAAATTAGCTTGTGCACTTTCTGGATGGCGTCGTGCGCGCTTCGCTTCGGTCGGTAGCCATACGCCTGCGGCTCCAAATCCGCTTCGAGGATCGGCTCGAGCACCAGCTTCGCGGCAGTTTGCACCGTCCGGTCCCGAATGGTCGGGATTCCCAGCGGCCGCTCCCCGCCACCGGGCTTCGGGATCAACACCCGCCGCACCGGTTGTGGTTTATACGTCTTGTCGCGCAGGTCTTTCCTGATTCCTTCCAACCACTTCTCTAAGCCTTGCGACTCGATCACCTCGAAGCTCTGTCCATCCACGCCGGCTGCGCCCTTGTTGGCTTTCACCCGTGCGTAGGCATGGCTCAGAATGTCCTTGCGGTAAATCTTGTCGTAGAGCAGATAGAAGCGGAAGTCAGGTTCTTGCTTCGCCTTCCGATACAGCTTTCTCTGAAGTGTCCGGATCGAAATCGGTGTTTCCAGGCTCATCGCCAATCACCCGTCCTCTTCTTCTTCAAAAGCACCTCCAAAGTAAGGGTCCTTCCCTCCACCGGCATTACCCGGCTTTATCGGTACATCTGACCCTCTCCGACACCCAAACGAGCCACCGTCCTGCTGACGATGCTGGAGGTGCGACCTCCGCCCGTCCCGGGTCTCCCCCTATTACCCAGACCGCCTTCTCGGCATGCCGTGCTCAATACCCCGGTGGACTGGATCAGGTGCACGTGTTGGTTACTTCCCTGCCCACGCAGCCTTCCCCGTCTCATAGGCGGGTCGGCGTCCACGACTATACTTTCGAGGCCTGCTCAAGCTTCACTCGCGTTACGGCCTGCTAAGTTGCTCGCCCACCATGCGTGGGCTTTTGTCACGAGGCTTCATCGCAGCCGGTTCCCCAGCTTCCATGCTCGTTAGCTACCAGACCTCACCAACCTCTGTCTGGGCGGGTCCTTCCCCCGCTGGTGATCTGCGCCGTTGGGGCGCACTATGAGATAGCTTCTAGTTTCACGCTTGGGGATGGAGCGCCGCGCAGTCCCAGATAAGATACAAGGGACATCAACTTTGCGTGATGGCAGACCGATACGCGAGAATCCTAATATGCAGAGCAGCAAGCACACCCTGCGCGCCGGAGTTGTCGGCGCCGGAGCCTTCGGCCGCAATCACGCGCGCGTCTATCGCGACCTTCAGGCCGATCCATCTCGGAATCTCGAATTTGTCGGGATCGTGGACACCGACTTGCCGCGCGCACAAACGGTAGCCAGCGAATTCGGCACTTGCGCGTTTCGATCAATCGACGAACTGATTGCCGCTGGAGTGCAGGCGTGTTCGGTTGCGGTGCCCACCGCTGCTCACCTCGAAGTCGCGCGGCACTTGATGCAGAACGGCGTCGATGTCCTGATTGAAAAGCCGCTGGCGACTACCGTGGCCGAAGCGGATGAGTTGATTGCCATCGCAGAGCGGCATGGCCGGATTGCACAAGCCGGACATCTCGAGCGCTTCAATCCCGCGGTGCGCGCCACCTTCCCGCTGCTCACCCAGCCCATGTTTTTTGAAGTGCACCGCCTCAGCGTTTTCAGTCCGCGCTCGCTCGACATAGACGTGGTCCTCGACCTGATGATCCACGATCTCGACATTGTGCTCGCGTTCGTGCAGTCGCCGGTCAAGGAGGTCCGCGCGGTTGGCTTGCCGATTCTCTCGCAGAAAGTGGACATCGCCAACGTGCGCATGGAATTCGAGTCCGGCTGCGTGGCCAACTTCACCGCCAGCCGGGTCAGCACCGAGCGGGTCCGCAAGCTGCGCTTCTTCCAGCCACGGCAATACGTCTCGCTCGACTATTCGCGGCAGGATGTGCTGGTGCTAACGGTGGACGACTTATCGCTCGATCCCGCCGGCATGGATCCCTTTGATCCGGCAAGCATTGCCGCCAGCGCCCTTCCTGGCATCACACCGTTCAGGCCGGCGGTTGCGCAGCAGGAACCGCTGCGCGCGGAGTTGGACAGCTTCCTGCGCGCGGTGCGCGAGCGCTCCCGGCCTGAGGTAACGTTGGAAGATGGCCGCCGGGTACTCGCCCTGGCCATGCAGGTGGTCGAGGTCATTGCGGAACACAGCCGCCGCGTGCATTTGGCGGAGTTGACTCGCACGCCGAGCTAGCCTACGCTTCTCGAATCCCCGATGTCGGATGAACCGGTCACCATTGCGAAGTTCCTGACCCTGGGCGAAGCCAAACTGGCGCAGGGCAAGCTGATCTCTGCCGGGATTTCGGCCTTCGTGTGCGACGAGAACATGCATGCCATGAATTGGCACATGGGCATGGCTCTGGGCGGCATCCGCCTGCAGGTGCCCGACAGCCAGGTGGTGCGCGCGCTGGAAGTGCTCGACGACTTCGAGCCGGAAGAAACCAACTTGGTAGAGACGGAAGGCGGCGATGATGAAGACATGGAAGAGGTCGCCTGTTGCCCGGAATGCGAATCGCTGGAGATTCGCGAAGTAGCCAGCGCGAATCCGCGCCAGATCGCGCTGTGGTCGGCGGCCATGCCATTCCCCGGGCCTCCGGCACAGGAGACGCATCGCTGGAAGTGCCTTGCTTGCGGCTACCAGTGGCGCGAAGCGGAGGAATAGAGCATTTCCCGGCTGCCGTCCGGCGTGCGAAAATAAAGATCGAGCGTGAAGCCATGACTGGAATTCAGTTCGTTACCGATGAGAAAGGACGCAAGGTAGCGGTGCAAATTGATCTCAAGAAATATGGGGCAATCTGGGAGGACTTCTGGGATGGCCTCGTTTCCGAGTCGCGTCGCAAAGAGAAAGGCATCCCGTACGAAGAATATCGCGCTAACCGACTGAAGCGGCGTCGCTCACGTGGTTAGATACTCGCTTGACATCAAGTCTTCAGCCCAGAAGGAGCTTGACACCTTAGGCGAGGCGCTGTTCGCCCGCATTGACCGCAAGATCGTGTCATTGGCAGAGAATCCCCGTCCTCCCGGATGCAAGAAGCTCAAAGGATATCGGAACCAATGGCGAATCCGTGTGGGCGATTGGCGCGTGATTTACATCATTGACGACAGCGAGGCGCGAGTAAGCATCACCCGCGTCGCTCACCGCAGAGAAGTCTATTAACTATCAGCACATCCTGGACTCGATCTGGCGCAGCAAACCCCAATTTACCTCACAATCTGAGCTAACGAACTCCTTCCCTAAGCCGATGGCGCGTGCGACAATAGAACTTCCTTCCTCGCCATGCACCCAATCGATAGCGCCACCAGCCTCGCCAAAGAACCCACCATCACTCCAGAAGTGCTTCGCGACCACGGAATCTCGCCGGAGGAATACGACCGCATCCTGAAGTCGCTCGGTCGCGAGCCTAGTTTCACCGAGCTGGGTATTTTCAGTGTGATGTGGAGCGAGCACTGCTCCTACAAATCCTCGCGTGTGCACCTGAAGCGGCTGCCCACGCACAGCCGTCGCGTGGTGCAGGGACCCGGGGAAAACGCCGGCATCATCGACATCGGCGATGGCTGGGCCTGCGCCTTCAAGATCGAGTCGCACAATCATCCTTCGTTCATCGAGCCCTTCCAAGGCGCGGCCACGGGAGTTGGCGGCATCTTGCGTGACATCTTCACCATGGGTGCGCGTCCGGTCGCCATCATGGACTCGCTGCGTTTCGGCCCCATCACGCCGCAGCCCGGCATGGACCAGGCCACGCTGCACAAGAACCACTCCGTGCTGGAAGGGGTGGTGAGCGGCATTGCATCCTACGGAAACTGCTTCGGCGTGCCGAACGTCGGCGGCGAGGTGAAGTTCGAAAGCTGCTACTCGGGGAATCCGCTGGTGAACGCGTTTGCGCTGGGACTGGTGCGCCGCGACCAGATCTTCTACGCCAAGGCCGCCGGTGAAGGCAATCCGGTGATCTACGTCGGCTCCAAGACGGGCCGCGATGGGATCCACGGCGCCACCATGGCCAGCGAAGAGTTCAGCGAAGAGTCGGAGGCCAAGCGTCCCAACGTGCAGGTCGGCGACCCCTTCCTGGAAAAATTGTTGCTCGAAGCCTGCCTGGAGGCCATGCAGACCGGCGCGATTGTCGGCATTCAGGACATGGGAGCGGCGGGTCTCACCTGCTCGACCTGCGAGATGGGCGGGCGGGGCCGTGTGGGGCTGGAAATTGAGCTCGATCTTGTGCCCCAACGCGAGACCGGGATGACGCCTTACGAAATCATGCTGAGCGAATCGCAGGAGCGCATGCTGCTGGTGGCCGAAAGAGGCCGCGAGGACGAAGTGTTCCGCGTCTTCCAGAAGTGGGGACTCGACGCCGTCACCATCGGGCGCGTGATCGCTCAGCCCGCCATGCGAGTGTTGGAGCACGGCAAAGTAGTCGCGGAAATTCCCAACGCCGCGCTCACCGATAATGCCCCGCTTTACCATCGGCCGCTGGAACGCTGGGAGCCGCCCGTGCCACGCGAGGTTCCGGCACACGTTGTGTGGGGCCGGAAGACGGAATTCACCGACGATCTGAAGCGATTGCTCGCCAGCCCGAACATCTGCTGCAAGCGCTGGGTGTTCCAGCAGTACGACTCCATGGTGCAAACCAACACGGTGGAGGGTCCGGGCGGCGAGGGCGGAGTGATTCGTATCAAGGGGACCCGGCGTGGCCTGGCGATGGCGCTCGACGGCAATAGCCGCTGGTGTTACCTCGATCCCAAGCTGGGCGCTATGCACGCGGTGGCCGAGTCGGCCCGCAACGTTGCCTGCACCGGCGCAACCCCGGTCGCGGCCACCAATTGCCTGAACTTCGGCAATCCCGAAAAACCGCACATCATGTGGCAGTTCTCGCAAACCATCGATGGCATCTCCAAGGCCTGCGAGGAGCTGGAAACCCCCATCACCGGCGGCAATGTCAGTTTCTACAACGAGACACTGGGCGAAGGCATCTATCCGACTCCTGTCATTGGCGTCGTGGGAATTATGGACGACGTGCACAACGCCGTCGGCCCAAATTTCCGCCAACCGGGACGCGCCCTGCTTGTCATCCGAGGGTCGGAGCCGGGAGACGCCTCGGACGTGGAGGCGGAATTTGGCTCCTCGGAGTACGCAAAGGAGCTGTTGGGCGAGATTTGGGGCTTTCCGCCGTCGCTGGAACTAGCGAAAGAGGCAGCGCTACAGAAGGCTATAGTCGAGATGATCGGCGCTGGTCTGCTGGAATCTGCTAAAGACTGCTCGGAAGGCGGGCTGGCGGTCACTCTGGCGGAGTGCGGATTCGCGCACGGCATCGGCGCCACGGTCAACCTTAGTGCCGATGGGTTAGTGCCGGAGTACGTCCTCTTCGGCGAGGACGCCAGCCGCGTGCTCATTTCCTGCGACCCGCAAAACGTCGAAGGAATCAAACAAATAGCGGTACAATGTGGGCTCTCAGTAGAACCAATAGGAGATACGGGGCCTGATCAATTGGAGATCCAGGTTGACGGAAAAGCTGCCGTCCAAGCAAGCGTCTCCGAATTGAAGGCTGCATGGGCCGGTGCCTTGGAATGCGCGCTGCACGTGGAAACCGAGGAACGGCTGGTGCCGGGGTCCCTGCAGAAGAGCTAGCCAGCAAGTACGGGAGTAGAGCGCGGTCCGGGCAGTGTGGGTTTTTGCTTGGATCTTCGGCGGCTGAAGACAGCAAGCTTTGAAAGGGCGCGGCTTCAGCCGCGCCGCACGTGCGAGGAGAGTTGGGCTTCAGCCCCTGAGGGAACTCGCACTTCGTCTTAACGACGAAGTCCCTCAGTGGCTAAAGCCAGTACGATGACAGCAGCTCACGGCACGGCTGAAGCCGTGCCCCTTCAAAGCGTGAGATGCTCGTGAATAACTCAGGTTCAGGCCCGCGTTGCGGCGGTTTATAGATTTGGGGCTTTAGCCCTCAGGTGAGCGATGCTGATTCCTTCCGATAAGCTACGCGAAGAATGTGGGGTGGTGGCCATCTACGGCCATCCCGAAGCCTCCAAGCTCGCCTACCTCAGCCTGTACGCGCTGCAACATCGCGGCCAGGAATCGGCGGGCATCGCGGCCTCCAACGGTGAGCAGCTTCAACTGCACAAAGCCATGGGGTTGGTATCGGACATCTTCACCGCCGATGCCCTGGCCCGCATTCCCGGCTCGCTGGCCATCGGTCATACGCGTTACTCCACTAGCGGCGATTCAGCGCTGCTCAACGCCCAGCCCATCATGGTGGAGTGCAATAAGGGCAAAATTGCGCTGGCGCACAATGGCAACCTCACCAATGCACCCGAAGTGCACGCCCAACTGGAGCAGCAGGGCTCCATCTTTCAGACCACCAGCGACACCGAGGTTTTAGTGCACCTCATTGCGCGTTCGCGCGAGCAGACCCTGGTCGACGCCATGGCGGATTCGCTGCGCCGCATCGAAGGCGCATTTTCCCTGGTCATGCTCACCCCCAACCGCATCTTTGCCGCCCGCGATCCCCGTGGCTTTCGTCCGCTGGTGATGGGCCGCATTTCGGGAGAGGCGGCGCATCGGACAGATACCATCGTCTTCGCGTCCGAAACCTGCGCCTTCGACCTGATCGGGGCTACCTATGAGCGCGAAGTCAAGCCCGGCGAATTAGTGATCGTCGGTCCGGAAGGCGTTCATTCGCGCTTCTATTCGGCGCAGCAACCGCAATCGAGCTGCATCTTTGAGCATGTTTATTTTTCGCGGCCAGACAGCATCGTATTCGGCAAGTCCGTGCAGCAGACGCGCGATGCCATGGGCCGCCAACTCGCGCTGGAATCGCCGGTGGATGCCGATATTGTGGTTCCGGTGCCTGACTCCGGCGTCACTGCCGCCCTCGGCTTCTCCTATCAGAGCGGCATCCCGATCCAGTTTGGGTTGATCCGCAACCATTACGTCGGCCGTACTTTCATCGAGCCGGAGCAGCGCGTCCGCGACTTTGGCGTGAAGCTCAAACTGAATCCGGTGCGCAATGTACTCAAGGACAAACGGGTCGTGCTGATCGACGATTCCATCGTGCGCGGCACTACCAGCCGCAAGATCGTTCGTCTGGTGCGAGAGTCAGGCGCCAAGGAAGTACACTTTCGCGTCTCTTGCCCGCCGACCATCTCGCCCTGTTACTACGGAGTGGACACGCCTTCCAAGAACCAGTTGATCGCGGCCAACAAGACGGTGGAGGAAATCCGCGAATATATCGGCGCCGATTCGCTGGCCTATCTTTCGCTGGAGGGCCTGCGCAAGGCGGCTGGTGAGGGCGACGAGTGCGCCTTCTGCACCGCCTGCTACACCGGCAAGTATCCGACCAACATCGTCGGCGTCGAAGACATTACGCCCGCAATGGCCGCAAGCGACTGACTATTGGCAGGTCATCTGACTATTCGGAGGTCTGTGCCGATGA
The DNA here is from genome assembly GCA_049522855.1 of Candidatus Korobacteraceae bacterium. GTDB lineage: Bacteria > Acidobacteriota > Terriglobia > Terriglobales > Acidobacteriaceae > Bog-257. Next base: position 76,163 of record JBEKNL010000007.1, on the reverse strand, counting down.
AACTCCTGCAAGCACTGCGCCAACTCATGCGTCGTCTGTTGCGGCGTGATCCGGCTGAACCACAGGATCCGTATGCTCGGGTGCAGGTGCCTGTTCGTCGCGGACCTGGCGGCCGCAGCTCCGCAGTCGCTCTCGAAGAGCCTCCCGAGACGAAGCTGACCAATGCGTTCGGTCGCAGACGGACTCGTTAAGACCAAATTGCAGAATTCGTGCGCGTCTGCCGTCCAGCGCGCAAACAATTTTTCTCAATGGCCCAGCGACTCGGGCTTCTTTCCCGCCATCAGCTTCTTCCGCAGGTCCTCCACATAGTGGTCGGTCATACCCGCGATGTAATCGCACACCACCCTTACCACCTTTTCGCTTTCGCACCGCTCGCGATAGCTGCCGGGCAGGGCTTCGGGATGGGCGACCAGGTAGTCGAACACCTCGCTGACCACCTTCTCGGCCTGCCGCTTCTCCGGCTCCAGCGGCTTGCAGTTGTAGAGGGCCTCGTAGAGGAAGCTCTTGGCCGCGCGACGCTCTCCCTCTACTTCCGGGCTGAATGACGCCAGCCGCTCGGGAAATCGCCGGACGTCTTCAAGACTTCCAATTCCCGCCTGCTGCACGCGCCATTGCGTATTCTCGATCAAATCGGTCACAAAGCGGTTAAGAACTCGCTTCAGCGCCTCGTTGAATTTCAACCTGTCGGGAGCTTTCGGATACCTGGCTTCCGCCTCGACGTAATAGCGCTCGAAGATCGGGACCTGTTGGCGAATCTGCGGCAGGCGCAGCAGCCTGGCCTCATACCCATCGTCGAGGTCGGCGGTGCTGTAGGCAATTTCGTCGGTGAGGTCGATCAGTTGCGCTTCCAGCGGCGGGCGTTCATGCAGCAGGTACTCAGCGAGTTCAGGATGTTCGGCTTCGCTATAGTCGTGCGAGTGCTTGATGATGCCTTCGCGAACTTCGAACGTCAAGTTTAAGCCGGGGAAATCGGCATACCTCAGCTCCAAATCTTCCACGGTGCGCAGTGCCTGTAAGTTGTGATCGAAGAAATCCCCATGACGGCGCATCAAGAGGTCCAGCGTTCGCTCGCCGGCGTGTCCAAACGGAGGATGTCCGATGTCGTGGACCAAAGCCAGCGCCTCGACCAGATCGACATTCAGGTTGAGCGCGGCGGCAATCGTGCGCGAGATTTGCGCCACCTCCATGGTGTGGGTCAGGCGAGTGCGGAAGTGGTCGGAGTAGCGGAGGGTGAAGACCTGCGTCTTGTTTTCCAGCCGGCGGAAGGAGCGGGCATGGATCACGCGATCGCGGTCCCGCTGAAAAGGATTGCGATAAGGGTGCGACGGCTCGGGATAGCGGCGTCCGCGGGAATCGTCGACGCGAACGGCGTAGCTGGCGAGCATAGCAGGAGTTTAGAGCAGTTTCGCTTGTGGTGTATAGGACGTGGGCGGAGCACGCCTTTTCACTGGCTGCGGCAAAAGCCTGCGGAGACTTTTTGGTGGAAGCCCCCTGCTTCAGCAGGGGGGGCTCGACTTTAGTCCAGCGGAAAAGCGTTCGCTTTCGCAATGGGCTTTAGCCGCGGGATCTCTCGAGGCCAGCGCTAAAGCGCATGATCAAAGCCGAAACTGTTCCCCCGCATAAATGCGGGGGCTTCCACCGATAGGTCTTACCCAGAGTTTCCCGTAACCGCTAAAGCCGGTTCATTCCCGAAAATTGACTGGCACCGCATAAGAAAAGGCGCTGCCGCGGCAGCGCCCTGGTTCCCGATCGGAGCTATTGTTTGGTCGCCGCGGTTTGTTTGGCCAGCTTGACGCGCGTGGTCTCCAGCTCCTTAGTCAACTTAGCGACCTGGTCCTGGTCCACCTCGGCGGGAATGGTCTTGTTCCATTCTTCCAGAGAGCGCTCATAATTGCTCGCAGCCAGCTTCAGCCGTCCCGTCCTCTGGTAAAGCTCGCCCAGATGCTGATGCACCGTGGGATCCGTAGTGATACGCTCGGAGGCGCGCCGCAGGTTCTCTTCCGCCAAGTCGTATTTGCCCAGCTTGTAATAGGCCCAGCCCAGCGAGTCCAGATAGGCGCCGTTCTGTGGATCGAGCGCCACCGCGCGGCGAATGTACCCGAGGGCTTCTTCCACCCGGGTGTCGCGATCGGCCAGCATGTATCCCAGATAATTCAGGGTCATCGCATTCTTGGGATCGTCGGCCAGCACCTTGCGAAATGCCTCTTCCGCCAAATCGTATTTCTTCTGGCGCTCATAGATGGAGCCTTGCACGAAGATCGCGTAATCCTTGTCTTCCTGCTTGCTGGAGAGATCGATGGCTTTGCTGATGTTCTCTTCCGCGTTCGGCCAATCCTTCACCCGGCTGTACATCTGGGCCAGAGCAATGTAAACCTCGCGATCGTCGGCGTTACCCTTGAGCAACGTCTTCACATGCTCGATCGCCACATCGGGCTTGCCCATGTCGGCCTGTTGCGAAGCCGAAACCATCTGCAAGCCGCGGTCGTTGGGATATTTCTCGGCCGCCTCGGCCGCAGCCTCCGTTGCCATTTGCCACTGCTTATTGTCGCGGTAAGTTTCAACAATTTGCTGGTAGCCGCGAATGGCGTTTTCATCGCCAAGGTTAAGCATCTTGCGGAAGGTCTCGACCGCCTGCTGGTGCTTATTGGCCTCGCGGTACACCGTGCCCAGCCGCTCCAGGAAAACCGCCCGGTTGTTCTTGTCGGGCACGCTGTATTCGCCGTCGGCATGTTCCGTCTTTTGCAGTAACTGGTTGAGAATCTGGATGGCGTCTTCGTATTTTCCCTGGGCCTCGTCAACGACCGCGATGTTGTACTGCACTTCCAGGGAATCGGGCACGATTGCGGTGGCTTTCTTCAGCGCTTCCAGGGCCTGATCGAATTTCCCGTCGCGGCGATCGATCTCGGCAATGCGCATGTAAGTTTGCGCATCCGAGGGATCGGCATCGGCAATGACTTTGTACTGTTCCAGGGCGGCGTCGGTCTGGCCATCGTTCATCAGGTTCTGGGCCAGGCCGCGAACGGAATCCAGATTATCGTGGTCGAGTTCGGTGGAACGGCGATAGGCGTCGATCGCCTTCTTATAGTCCTTCTCCTGCTCGTAGGTGAACCCCAGGGCGGAGTACAACTTGGCGGTGCGCGCACTCTCCGGTATGGCGCTCAACACCTGCAGCGCACGGGCGGAATCGCCTTCTTCGTTGTAAAGATAAGCCAGCGTGGTGACGGCCTCTTCCGAATCGGGCTGTATCTTGACTGCCGTCTTGAATTCGCCTTCCGACTTCAGAAGCTCGTTGTTGAGCCGATACAAGCGGCCCAACAGCAGGTGGTCTTCCACGCTCTTGGGATCGAGCTTCACAATCTGCTCATATTGCTCGATCGCCAGCTTCAGAATTTCCTGGGACTGTGTCCCGGCCTGCATGTCGCCGAGGGAACGCAGATAGATTCGTCCCAGCAGACGGCGCGCCTCGAGATTGTTGCCATCGCGCTTCAGGATGTCCTGGGCTTCGAGGACGGCGTCGCGAATGCGGCCGGTCTTGGCGTACAGTTCGGCGAGTCCGGCGTTCAGGTAATCGGAGGTGGGATCGTTGTCGATCGCCAGCCGATACTCTTCAATCGCCTTATTGGCGTAGTCGGCGCGCCCGTACATGGAAACCAACTCCTCGTACATGTGCGCCATGGTGAAGTGGTAATACGCCGCCGCCTTGTCCGGCTGCTTCGGGGGAGCCGATTCGACCGGCGCCGCGGAGCCTGGTTGGTCCTGGCTTGCAGCCGGGGGCTGCTCAGCTTGCGCGGACGCAGCAGAGCCTGGTTGTGCCTGACCTGCCGTCGGCGAGGCCTGCTCGGGGGCCGATGGGGTCAATATAATGTCGGTATTTTGGGCGATACCGCTCACCGAGCCGGCGAGCAGAAGTGTCGCGAGACAAACAAAAATACGATTCAGGGTCATTCAATAACCAGCCACTCAACAGCGATTGGATGCCGCGGCTCACACCGAAGTCTTCTTATATTCTAGCTGCTAATACCCGGGAACGCGAAAACCAGAAAAGACTTTCTTAGAGCGTGTTTCAAAAAGCTCGTTTTGCGACAGCAGGGCTGAAGCCCTTTTTGGGGAGTCGCGATTTTCGCGGGCTTAAAGGCCCGCGCTTTCACCCAGAGCGCTGCAGGACATTTTTGAAACAAGCTCTAGCAATAGTTTCTCAGCTTCTACGATTCGCCAAACAGCTCGTGCAAGTTCCATTGTTTGAAGGGGCTGTTGCTTTTCCGGCTCTTTCCGCAGCCTATTCAACACTCGCTGGATTGGACGTCGCGCAGACCGAAAGGTTAAAACGCGGGAACCGCCTCCAGCACCCGCACCTCCCATGAATTCTCCGCTGCCGTCAACAACGCGACATAGTGCATGGTCACATCTTCCGAGTGCAGCACTTTATCGCCATCCAGCACCTGAATTTGCAACTCGGCCGTGTCCTGCAGCTCAATCGCCGAGCCATCGGGAGAATGGAAGATGGGGGCGCTTGCCAGGTGGGGGAGCGAGATCGCAGCTGATCTAGACACCGCTTCTGCCTTGTAGAGTCGCACCGCTCTGGCGCTATTCTGGTTGGCTGTAACAATTACCTATTGCCTCCCCTTCCTACTCAAGCGGCGCCGAAACCGAAGATGGCCGACAAGTTGGCGTGGTGAAAACAAAAGGCTTACCGCCTGGCTTCCGGCCCTTAAGTTTGGCAACCAACCTGTAACAGAAACAGTGTTGGCGCGCGGCTCTATATGTGTTTAGGCGAACCGCCGCAGGACAGCAGAAATTACCGCGGCCAGCATGTCTGGCACTTTGTGCCAAAGGATTCTGGAGGAACTCTCTAATGAAATCTCGCATACTGTTCACCTTGCCGTTGGCGGCCAGCCTGATGCTGCCGGCCATGGCCCAGCAAGCGCCTGCCGACAATCAACAGCCCGCTGCCACGTCGCAGGGCAGCACGCAGTCCTCGTCATCTTCAACCTCGAGCCAGACTGTCAGCTCCGATCAGGACATGACGGCGCGGCAGCCACTCCAACCTGAAATGCGACAGGGATTCTGGGGCAAGATCAATCCCTTCGCGCGCAAGAAATACGTGCAGCGCCAGCTTAGCCCGATTCGTAACCGGGTGAATGAGCTCGACGACCTTACCGCCGCCAACGCCAGGAACATCAAAGACGTGGATGCCCGGGCGCAGGAAGGCATCCGCCAGGCGTCCGCCAAAGCCAACGAAGCTGACCAGCATGCAACCGACGCCGGTAACCGTGCTCAGCAGGCCAACCAGACCGCACTACAGGCCAGCAACCGCCTGAATACCGTGGAGCAGGTAGTGGGCAACATTGATCAGTACCAGCCCACTTCGCAAACGGAGATCCGCTTCCGGTCGGGCCAGACGGTGTTGAGCAGTAAAGCCAAGGAAGCCCTCGACGGCATGACCACCAACCTTAAGGACCAGAAGGGTTACATCATCGAGGTCCAAGGTTTCTCCACGAGCGGCGGACAAGCCGGTATCCAGAGTTCGCACGCCCTGGCAAACTCCGTCGTGCGCTACCTGGTAGAAAAGAATGAGATTCCGGTATACCGCGTATTCGTCATGGGGATGGGCAATGCTCGCGTCGCCGCGTCTGAAGAAACCGGCGCCAAGCCGGCTCATGGCAATCGCGTCGAGGTCAGCCTGCTGAGGAACAGCGTGGATCAGTTGGCATCGGCGAACCAGCCCTATGGCGAAATGGACCTGAACACGCAGGCACCCCGCAACAATTACGCAGCCCCGTTCAGTTACCAGTCCGCTCCGGCGCAACCGCAATCGAACAACATGAATTCGGCTCCGGCAAACGGCAACCCTCCGCAGTCGCAGCAATAGCAGTAGTAGCAGCAGGCGCAACCGCTGAAGCCCCTCGCGCAAGCGAGGGGCTTTGCTGTTTTGGCCCACTCTGTGTGGGGCAACCGGCTAGCGGGCTCCGACTTGCGAGGTCTCCAGCCCGGAAATTGCACCCACTTCCAAAAAGCCGAGTTTTCGATTGCGAGGGTAATGGGGATTTCGCGACAGCTATCGCGCTATCAGCTAAGCTTCGATGACCATTCCTCAGGCAAGTAGCGCTTCGAACTCCGGATCTCCGTGCAGGCCTTCGAAGTCGGAATCCTGGCGCGCGTACCCCTTGTTCAAATGGCCCATTTCGTCCAGCTTCTTCAGCAGCCTTAACGCCTCCTGTTTGTTTTGCAGGATCGCGTAAGTACACGCGGCGTTGTAAAGGATATTCGCGTCGTTCGGACGCAATGCGATCGCGATCTGCAACGCCGCCGCTGCCTCCTCGTTCCTTCCAAGCCACGCCAGGTTGCTGGCCAGCAGAATTCGGGCACGGACGTCTTCCGGCACCAATGAGAGCTGTTGTTCGAGCGCCTCCAGGCAACGTTGACGCAGGCGGCGCGCGCCCTCCGTATCCCCAGAGCGCTCGGCTGCGACCATCAACGGAACATAGACGTTGTAATCGTCGCCGTTGGCCGCCAAGGCTGCGTCGGTGATGGCACTAACCTTCTCAGGATGTCCTGAGGCGATATAGGCCCGCGCCAGCACGAAGTAGGCTCCATCGCAATCTGCTTTGCGCTTGATGGCTTGCTGCACGAACCGAATACCTTCTTCAAAGCGTTTTACCGCGTAGGCTATGCGACCTTGCGCCAGCAGCGCCTCGGCCAACTTGGGCTCCAGTAACAGAGCATTTTCTGCTGCCGTGGTGCCCTTTTCGAGCCAGCGATCGCTGTGATCGTGCCACTCGTAATACTCGCCACAAGCGTTTGCCACACCGGCGTGCGCTAAGGCGAAGCGGGAATCCAGCTCGATGGCCCGCTGGAACATCTGCATGGCAAATTCCAGGTCAGAGCGGGTAACGCGCCGCGCCAGGCTGCGGCCACGCAGGTAGAAGTCATAGGCCTGCAGGTTCTCCGTCGGCCTGCTGGCGATGGCGGTTTCTTCCTGGGGCGACAGGGTAATGCGCAGCGCCTGGGTGATGCTGCGGGCAATCTCGTCCTGCACGTCGAAGACGTCCTTCAACTCGCGGTCGAAACGTTCCACCCACAGGGCATGGCCGCTACGCGTCTCCACCAGTTGGCCCGTGATGCGCAGTCGGTTGCCCGCCCGGCGTAAGCTGCCGGTGAGCACGTAGGTGGCGTGGAGCTGCTGTCCGACTTGCGGCCCCGTGACCGGCTGGTCGCGGAACGCAAGCACCGCAGCGCGCGGAAAGACTTTCAAGGTCTTGATGTGGGACAACTCGGTAATGACGTCTTCCGTCATTCCATCGCGGAAATACTCGTCTTCCTTGGCGCCACTGAGATTCTCGAAATACAGCACCGCGACGGAACGCTCCGCCGGCACGTCAGCAGAGGCGGTGCGGCCCGAATCACTGTCCCTCTTCAGCCGTTGCAACTCAGCCTTGAGCCGTGAAGCACTCTCATACCGATCTTGCGGACTCTTCTCCAACATCTTGTTGAGAATGACGTCCAAGCCGGGCGGTAAGTTCGGGTTCAGACGGAGTGGATCGGGAGGCGTACGGTTCAAGATGGCATCGAAGACCACGGCCGAGGTATTGCCAGCGAAGGCTTCCTTACCCGTCGCCATCTCATACAGCACCACGCCTAGAGAGAAAATGTCGGTTCGGCTATCCACTTCCTCGCCGCGTGCCTGCTCGGGAGACATGTAGGCGACGGTGCCCAGAGCGGTACCGGGAGTGGTGAGATTCTCGGCAAATACAGCGGTATTCCCCCAGTCGCCAGCGCCAACCGCGAGTGCCGCCCGCCCGGTCCGTTGTTCCATCAGCTTGGCCAAGCCGAAATCGAGGATCTTGGCCTGGCCGCGAGCTGTAACGAAGATGTTTGCGGGCTTGATGTCGCGATGAACAATGCCGCGTTTGTGAGCGACATCGAGCGCATCTGCGAGTTGAATTCCGACGTCGAGCAGCTCATCGGTCGGCAGAGGCCCCAGCGCCAGGCGGTTCTTCACCGTCTCGCCTTCGAGCAGCTCCATGACCATGAAAGGCTGGCCTTCGCACTCGTCAATGTCGTAGATGGTGCAGATATTGGGATGGTTGAGCGCGGAAGCAGCGCGCGCCTCGCGCTTAAAACGCTCCACCGCCTGCTTGTCTCGAGCATAACTGTCCGTGAGGAACTTCAAAGCAACGGTGCGACCCAGTCGGTCGTCCTCGGCGCGATACACAACGCCCATGCCGCCTTCGCCAAGCTTGTCCGAGATACGGTAGTGGGAAATGCTCTTGCCTATCATTTTTTCTGGTTCTGGATTCTGGAGGGTGAAGTGCGCCCTTAGATTGGCAATCTTAGGGCGTGCGGTGAGGGGTGTCAAGGCTCATTGGTAAAGCGTCACATTGGATCGCTCGCACCACCTTCACCATGGCAGAGAGGGTCCCTTTTGCAACCAAGGACGACGCCACGGCACAAACCGCTCACTTTGTCGCCTGCCGTGCTCATTCAGTATGATCGGAAAACCAACTTTCCAGTGGAGACAAACCGGTGCACCGAATTACGCTCGGCGACTTTGAACTCACCATCCTTTCCGACGGCACCTACCGCATGGACGGCGGCGCCATGTTCGGCATCATTCCCAAGATTATGTGGGAAAAGCGCATCCAGCCGGACGAGCGCAATACCATTCCGCTGGCGCTCAATTCGCTGCTGGTGCGCACCGGCAAGCAGAACATCCTCATCGAGACCGGCATCGGCAGCAAGCTCAGCGAAAAAAGCCAGTCCATCTACAAGAACCAGGCGCGCCTGCTGAAAAGTTTTGAGGAGGCCGGGGTTTCGCCCGACGAGATTGACGTGGTCATTAACACGCACCTGCACTTCGACCACTGCGGCTGGAACACCTATTACAAAGACGGCAAGCCCGTGCCCACGTTCCCGCGGGCCAAGTATTACGTGCAGGAGGGCGAGTGGCGCCACGCCCGCGAACAACACGAGCGCGACCGCGTCAGCTACATGACCGACAACTACGATCCCCTGGTCGAGAGCGGACAGATGCAGTTGCTCAAGGGCGACGTCGAGATCGCCCCCGGCATCTCGGTGAAGGTTTATCCCGGCCACACCCGCGACTTGCAGGCGGTGATGATGCGCAGCGGCGGCCGGGTGGCTTGCTATCCCAGCGACCTGGTGTCGGACGCCAAGCACCTCGATCCCGTTTGGACGCTGGGTTACGACCTTTATCCGCTGGACAGTATCGCCAACAAACATCGGTTCTATGACGTGGCCATTCCAGAGCAGTGGCTGGTGGTTTTTACCCACGACCACGAGACGCCGTGGGCCTACCTGGAAATGGGCGACCGGGGACGTCCGGTGGCCAAGCCGCTCGGGGAGAAGACCATCTCTGTCGATTCCCCCAGGCCATGAATTTGCTTTGAGTGCCGCACCGGCTCTGGCTGCCCCCACTTGAGAGCTGTTTACTAGTGTCCTCACCCTGTTAGGGCACCACCGAAATTCCCGCTTGGGAATTAGCTGCCGGACAAATACGGGAAGGGGCTTCAGGTCCGACATCCTCAAGTCAGGCTGTCGCATAGACTAGCATAAACGTGCTTGCATGATGCCTTCCGTGAGCACGTGAGAAGATAGATGATCGCCTTTTACACCGTATCCGCCAATATCCTACATTGTCTGACATACCACATTGTGTCACTTAAGGGGGAGCAATGAGTAAGAAGAGCAAGAAGAAAGAGAAGAAAAACAAGCGCAAGCAAGCGGCACCCTCCGGAAAATCCTCGGCCAGCCTGGACCTGCGCTCGGTGGAGATACCGCCTCGTCCCAGGCCGCTAAAGGCAGCCGAGATCCGGGCCATGCGCGCGGCCGTGAATGCCAGCCAGGCGCTGTTCGCCCGTCTGCTGAACGTCAGTTCCAATGCGGTTGAAAGCTGGGAGCAGGGTATCCGGCAGCCGCGGCAGGCCACGCTCAAGTTGCTGCACATCGTCCGCAAGAATCCCAGCGCGCTGCTTAGCTAAACCAGGCTGCGGAAAAAGTCCGAACCGCAGATCCCTCGCGGGCTGAAGCCCACTCGGGATGACAAAAACAAAGAGCCTAGCGGCCAAGGGCCAGCAGACAAAACATCCATCCAAATTTTCTGTTCAAGTGTATATCCTCCGTGGTTGAGAGTCTTGATTCGCGAGATTGAAACTTTACTCGAACACCTTGCGGTGTTCAGGGGCCGGTATTGCTCAACGAGCGGGTTCGAACCTAGCAGACGCTCGTTGCCGGGCCCTCCCGAACATGCCATCCAACACAGAACCTGCGGCATTGCGAGACAGACCTTAGGATCACTCTTGCAATTATGTCTCCGTTGTAACTCGTTGGAAAATATGGGGCCGAAACTATCGCGGGTGCAAAGGCTTGCACTCGAGTGCCGGACTAGGTACTCCGTTCCCTGACCCAGCCATCCTGAGGTTGGCGCAACGTTTCCTTTCCTCAGGGAAGGGTCAAGTTGCCGCCTTCACCCATGTTCATTGCGGTCGACGTCCACGGTTGCCATCAGCCGAGGGGGGATGCGGCCGCTTGCTGGCGCGCCTGGATCTCGATGTACACGTTGATCAGCGACACGGCGGCGGGCGTAACGCCCGGGATGCGGCTGGCTTGTCCCAGGGTGCGCGGGCGGACGCGCGTCAGTTTTTCATTCATCTCGCGCGACAGGCCGCTCACTCTGGTGTAGTCAAACCAGTCGGGAATGAGGCGCTGCTCCGAGCGCTTTAACCGTTCGATGGCTTTGCTCTGCTGGTCAAGATAGCCGGAGTACTTGATCTCGGTCTCGACGGACTTCAGCTCATTGCGGATTTCTGCCGGCAGGCGGAAATCAGTTTCAAGTTTCAAGTTTCGAGTTTCGAGTACCACCTCTGCGGTATCAGCGCCATTACTCGAATTTGAGCTGTCTTCGGGTCGGAGGGATTGCGGCACGACCGCGGAGGAATTTCTTGAAACTTGAAACTCGAAACTTGAAACTTCCGTCTCACCGCCACGCCGGAAAAAGTCAGGCATTAGCCGCGCCAGCAGCGGCGCCAGCGCTTCGATCCGGACCTCGGGTCGTTTGAGCAGTTGGGCGAGGGTCAGTCCCTGCAAAGAACCTGATTCCAGCTTTGAGGCGCCAGCCTGAGGTTTGGGGGGCTCTTCACTTGAAGCTTGAAACTCGAAACTTGAAACTTCTCTCCGCAACAACGCCGACATCTCCCCACTTACGCGAGTGCGCTCCAGCAGATCGCGCATCGCCCGCCTGCGCTCCTGCTTGGCGAGATGATCGGCCCAGGCGGCATCGTTAATCAGGCCCACGCGGCGTCCGTGCGGAGTAAGCCTGCGGTCGGCGTTGTCAATGCGCAGGTGCAGCCGGAACTCCGCGCGCGAGGTGAACATACGGTAAGGTTCGTTCGTGCCCTTGCTGATGAGGTCGTCGATAAGGATGGCGGTGTAGGCCTCGGTGCGGTCGAGGATGAGTGGCGGCTCGCCCTTCACCTTCAGCGCCGCGTTGATGCCCGCCATGATGCCCTGGCACGCCGCTTCTTCGTAGCCGCTGGTGCCGTTGATCTGGCCGGCCAGAAACAGGCGCGCGACCTTCTTGGTCTCCAGCGTGCGCTGCAGCTCGGTCGGGTCGATGGAGTCGTACTCGATGGCATAACCCGGGCGCAGCATGTCGGCGTTCTCCAGGCCGGGGATCGACTTGATGATGGCGAGCTGCACGTCGATGGGCAGCGAGGTGCTCATGCCGTTGACGTAGATCTCGTGGGTGTTCAGCCCCTCGGGCTCGAGGAAGAGCTGGTGGGTTTCCTTGTCGGGAAACTTGACGATCTTGTCCTCGATCGACGGACAATATCGTGGTCCGATACTTTGGATCTGCCCGCTGTACATGGGCGAGCGATGCACGTTCTCGCGGATAATGCGATGCGTCTCCGGCGTGGTGAAGGCGATGTAGCACGGCACCTGCTTGTCATGGTGCGCCACCCTCCGGGTGCGGAAGCTGAAGGGCGTGGGATCGTCGTCGCCGGGCTGCACTTTGAACTTCGACCAGTCGATGCTGCGCCCATCGAGACGCGGCGGAGTGCCGGTCTTCAGGCGGCAGCCGCGCAGGCCGAGCGCCTTCAGCGATTCGCCCAGCAATACCGCATTGGGCTCGCCGCTGCGCCCCGCGGGATATTGCTGCTCGCCGCAGTGGATGAGCCCGTTCAAGAATGTTCCCGTGGTGATGATGACGGCTTGCGCGGAGACGGTGCGTCCATCGCGCAGGCGTATACCACGAACGATGCGCTCTTCGTTGCTCGTTTTTCGCTCTTCGCCTTTCGCTCTTCGCTCTTCGCTAGAGTCCGATCCGCCAAAATTGTCGTCCTGAGCGAGGACTTCAGTCCGAGTCGAAGGACCCCTATTGCCGTCATGCACTTGGGCGCTGCTTTGAAGGGGCACGCCTTCAGGCGTGCCGTCAAATCCCTCCCTAGAATCGGGAGTGGGCTTTAGCCCACGACACTCCTCCACAATCAGCTCTGCCACTTCCGCCTGCTTGATGTGGAGGTTGGGCTCCGACTCCAGCAACTCGCGCATCTTGAGCCGGTACTGCTGCTTGTCGCACTGCGCCCGCGGAGACCACACCGCCGGACCGCGCGACGTGTTCAACAGCCGAAACTGGATGCCGACCGCGTCCGTCACCTCGCCCATGATGCCGCCGAGGGCGTCCACCTCGCGCACCAGATGTCCCTTGGCGATGCCGCCGACCGCGGGATTGCACGACATCTGCGCGATCAGGTCGAGGTTGAGTGTGTAGAGCGCAGTCTTCAGGCCCATGCGCGCCGCGGCCATGGCGGCTTCGCAACCGGCGTGCCCGGCGCCCACCACAACCACGTCGTAAGTTTCGCTGAATGACAATGACGGCTGCAAAAGCAAACTACCCCACCTGGCCGCCGCCGCGGCCGCATAGATCTATTCTAGCGGAGGCGCGTCTTTAGGAAAGGAGCAACATGAAACCGCGAAAGTCTTGAGTGCCGGCCATCCGCGCAATCTGTGGTTGTCTTTTTACGCCCGCTCGAACGCGTGCTTGGCGTGCAGCTCTTCCAGGGTGCGCTCTTTGGCGGAATGAAAAGCCTGGGCTTGCGCCAGCAATCCATCGGTCGAGCGAGCGTAATCGCCGGCCAATTCGATCATGCCGCGCGCGGCCAGATCGTTCGCAGCGGCCAGCAGTTTGTCCACCATGTTGGGATCGGCGGCGCCCAGATACTGCGCATCGCATGGATCGGCGATCATCACCGGCCCGCGCTGCTTGCCGCTCAACCAGAAAACTTTGCGCGTCACAAACTCCTCCACCTGTTGCGGCGTGACGTGCCAGAAGCGGAAGTGCTTATCGCGAATGCTGTAGCAGCGGCTTGACACCGGCACCGGTTGCCGCTTACTCGACTTCAGCAACTCCAATTGCTTATCGTCAAGCGCCTTGCGCGCGGTGTTGATGGCGAGCCAGAACGCCAGGTCGCTGTCGAGCGATGGCAGCACCTCGCGAATGGTCTGCGCCAGATTAAGCGCAATGTCGGCGTACAGCGGACCGCCGTCGGCCAGGCGCAGCGTGCCATGCAGCACGTACCAGTCGCTGCCCCCGCCAGAGGAATGAAACGGCCATTGCAGCTCGATGCGTACCGGCATGCCGTGCAGCGTAACGCCGTCAAAGATCTTCTGTGTGTCCATGCGAATCCGGCTAGGCGAAGGCTGCAGCCCCAAAGCCGATCGCCAATCGGCCCGAGCAGCCCCACTATGAAGATGCCATTGCAATTATGCCGCACCGGCGCGGTGCGGTGAAAGCGCACCACGGAGGACACGGAGCGCACGGAGATGATCAGGTATCGCGCCGAAACCGGAAGGACAAGGCAGACGATTGTAATCGGATTACCACAGAGGCACAGAGACACAGAGGAGTCGGAAACGAATCTTAGGCTTGCGGGGGAAAGGGTTCGGCCTTCGGGTTATTTTCTGATCTTCTCCGTGCGCTCCGTGTCCTCCGTGGTGGAACTAACCCAGCCTTAAAAGTATCACGCCTGATTCCTCCGTGTCTCCGCGCCTCTAGGGTGATCCGATTACAATCGTCTGCGATGTCCTTTCGCTTCCAGGTCGAAGCCCGCGATGGCGCCGCCCGCGCGGGGCGTTTCTTCACGCCGCACGGTGAAGTCCAGACCCCAGTCTTTATGCCGGTCGGAACACTGGCCACGGTCAAGGGCGTACCGCAGGACACGCTGGAAGAGCTCGGCGTCCAAATCCTGCTGAACAATACCTACCATCTTTATCTGCGGCCCGGCGTGGAGGTGGTGCGCCAACTCGGTGGGGTACAGAAGTTCATGGCGTGGGACCATCCCATCCTCACCGACTCCGGCGGCTTTCAGGTATTCAGCCTCAGCGATCTGCGCAAGGTCACCGAAGACGGCGTGGCGTTCCGCTCGCATCTCGATGGCTCCTCGCATTTTTTCAGTCCGGAGAGCGCCATCGCGGCCGAGATCGGACTGGGCGCCGACATCATCATGGCGTTCGACGAGTGCACCGAGCATCCGGCAGAGTACGCGCGCACCCAGGCGTCCATGGAGATGACGCTGCGTTGGGCGGCGCGCAGCAAGAAGTATTTCGAGGATCACAAGCACGAGGTACCGTGGTTCGACGAAGGCCCCGCCCTAGCCAAAAGAAGGCTGGAACGGGGCACCCGGGTCCTCGAACGGGGCACCCATCAAACGCTCTTCGGAATCGTGCAGGGTGGAATGTTTCCCGATCTGCGTCGCCAATCGGCACAGCGGACCGTGGAGGTTGATTTCCCCGGCTACGCGATTGGCGGCTTGAGCGTGGGCGAACCGCGCTCCATGACCTACGAAATGGTGGACGCAGCCATGCGGTTCCTGCCGGAAGACAAGCCGCGCTACCTGATGGGGGTGGGCACGCCGGAAGAGATTGTGCACTACGTGGCCATGGGCGTGGACATGATGGACTGCGTGCTGCCTACACGGGCGGCGCGCCACGGGCTGCTCTTCACCTCGGAAGGCCGGCTTACCATCAAGAACGCGCGCTACGCCACAGACGACGGTCCGCTCGACCCCAACTGCGCTTGCCAGGTCTGCTCGCGCTACTCACGGGCCTATCTCCGGCACCTGTATGCCTCCAATGAACTGCTCGCGCAGGTGTTAAACACCGTCCACAATCTGGCATATTACCTTGACACCATGCGTAAGGTGCGGCAAGCTATATTACTTGGAGAATTCGCGAGTTTTCTTTCTGGCGTCCGGCCACCGCATTTACCACCCCAACCCGCGCAAAAGCGGCGCGGCTTGGGGACCCCGGAAAGCTGAGTGTTCCTTAGCAGCCTTCGCTGTTCAGGTCCCCGGCAAAAGCGCGATAATGGAAAAATCAGGGCTGCGTCCCTGACGTCGCGTTGGTACGCTGGCAGGCAATATCCCGGTGTTCCGTTGGAATTGTGCCGTCCCTGAAGGGACTCGCCGATTTTTTGCGCGTTACCCAGGGCTTACGCCCTGGGCTAAAAGCAATTCCGCCCCTGCGGGGCTGGATTTTGCGCAATCGTTCGACCGCGCCAACTCAAAACGAGTCCGCACACAGGCTCTTTAGCCCCTAAGGTTTCTGGAAAGTCGAAGGCAAAATGGCCACACTGGCAGGTATGTTCGCGCAAGGCATCGGCGGCTCGGCCCCGATCCTGATGATGGTTGCCATCTTCGCCATCTTCTATGTTCTTTTGATCATGCCGCAGCAGCGCAAGCAGAAGAAATGGCAGGCCATGCTGCAGCAAATCAAGCCCGGCGACCGGGCCATCACCAGCGGCGGCCTCACCGGCGTTATCATGTCGGTGAAGGATGATGCGGTCGTCCTCCGGGTTCCCCCGGACAACATTAAGATCGAAGTCACCCGTTCCTCCATCGTCACCTTGACGACCGCGGAGGACCGTCCCAAGTCCTAAGGGTTGCAGTCTCTCATGAATAAGAATCTCCTCCTCAAAACAGTTTTGATCGTTGCGGTGCTGATCTTCTTTCTCATCGGCATCATCGGCATCCCCGGCAGTTTCACGGCTGAGGGCCTGCGGACTGCAGTGCAGAAGCGCATACACCTGGGCCTTGACCTGAAGGGCGGCACCCACCTGATTCTGCAGGTGCAGGTGAACGACGCCATCAACGCCGACAGCGACCGTGCGGTCGAGCGCCTGAAGGACGCCCTCAAGAGCGCCAACGTCGCCTTCGGAGAAATCTCCAAGCCCGATCCGCAGAACCATCCTGAGCTGGTCCAAATCAAGGGCGTGCCGCCCGAGTCATCCTCTGAGCTGCGGCGCATCGTCAATGAGAAACTGGGCGACTACGATCTCACCTCGGGCGCCGAGAACGGCTACACCCTGGCCATGAAGAACTCGGTGGCCAACGACACCCGGAAGAAAGCGGTGCAGCAGGCGATCGAAACCATCCGCAACCGAATCGACCAGCTCGGCGTCTCCGAGCCGGTGATCCAGGAGCACGGACTGGGCGACTATCAGATCCTGGTGCAATTGCCGGGCGTGGACGATCCGGCGCGCGTGAAAGAGATCATGCAGTCCACCGCCATGCTGGAGATTCGGCAGGCGGTCAAGGGACCCTATCCCAACGAGCAGGCGGTCATGCAGGACAACGGCGGCGTGCTTCCGCCCGACACCGTCCTGATGAAAGGCACCACTCCACACGCGCAGAATCCTGAGGAGGCTACTGAGGTGTACTGGCTCATCAGCCGCTCGTCGGCGGTGAGTGGCGCCGATCTGCGCGCCGCCGATGCTGGCCGGGACGAGAATGGCCGTCCCGATGTCAATTTCACCCTCACCGGTGACGGCGGACGGCGCTTCGCCGCTTTCACCGGGAGCCACGTGGGCGACAAGCTGGCGGTGGTGCTCGATAACAAAGTGAAGTCGGTGGCCACCATTCAGGAGCAGATCCACGATCAGGGCCGTATTACCGGCTCCTTCAGTCCGGAGGAGACCCAGGACCTGGCACTGACACTGCGCTCCGGCGCGCTGCCGGCGGGAATCAAGTACCTGCAAGAGGTCACGGTGGGTCCATCGCTAGGCGCCGATTCCATCCGCGAGGGTGTGCGGGCGGCGGTCATCGGCATGGTCGCGGTGCTGATCTTTATGCTTTTCTACTACCACGCGGCCGGCATCAACGCCGACCTGGGCTTGGTCCTGAACCTGGTGATCCTGTTGGGATTCCTCGGCTACAGCGGAGCAACCTTGACCTTGCCGGGAATTGCGGGTGTGATCCTGACCGTCGGTATGGGCGTGGACTCCAACGTCCTGATCTTCGAGCGTATTCGCGAGGAGTTGCGGCATGGCAAGACGCCTTCCTCGGCGGTGGAACAGGGTTTCGCTCACGCCTGGACGACCATTATCGATACCCACGTAACCACGATCGTCTCCGCCGTCATCCTGTTCCTGTTCGGGACCGGTCCGGTGAAGGGATTTGCGGTGACCCTCAGCTTCGGTCTGGCGGCCAACCTGTTCACCGCGGTGTTCGTATCGCGCGTGATTTTCGAGTTTATTCTCAGTCGCCATCAGCGTGGCGAGCCATTGAGCATTTAAGGGGCTAGCGGTGGAGTTATTTCGCAATACCAATATCGACTTTCTCGGCAAGAAGTGGTATTTCCTTGCCTTCTCGCTGGTGTTCAGCGTCGCTGGAATCTGTTCCATGTTGTTCTGGCACCACATCCCGCTGGGGGTGGAGTTCCGCGGCGGCACGCTGGTTTATGTCAAGTTCGCGCAGACGCCCGATCTCGACCAGATTCGTAACGACATGAACCGCGCCGGGCTGCACGATCCCCGCATCCAGCGCTTCGGTCCAACCACCGACCACGAAGTGCTGGTGGACCTGGGCATCCAGGAAACCAGCGAGGCCGCGCTCGACCAGGGCAAGAACACCATCATCCATGCCCTGCAGGCGCGTAACCCGGCCGCCGAAGGCAAGCAAGACCTGAACAACACCGGCGCTCCCAGCTTGCAGCAGTCTTTGCTGCAAAAAGATCCGCTGCGATTGGGAGTGGACGCCGCCCCCAAGTACGAGACCATCGCCCAACAGATTGAGGATTTCCGCAACAAGGAGCGCGGCGGAATTCTGACGTCCGTCGATGAGCTGCGCGGAATCGTTCCTCCCGAGGTGCTCGGCGCGCTGCAGCAGGACTTCTACACTTCCAACTTCGTGGTGCGCAACGTGGAGATTGTCGGCCCGCAGGTGGGCTCGCAGCTTCGCCGTCAGGCCATCATGGCCACGCTTTACTCGCTGGCCGGCATGTTGGTTTACCTGTGGTTCCGCTTCGAGATGATTTATGGAGTGGGCGCGGTGGTGGCCTGCCTCCACGACACCATCATCACCGTGGGCTTCTTCTCGCTGCTGGACAAGGAAATCAGCCTAACGGTGATTGCCGCCATCCTCACGCTGATTGGCTATTCGATGAACGACACCATCGTCGTCTTCGACCGTATACGCGAGAACATCAAGCTGTTGCGCCGCGAGCCCCTGGCCGACATTGTCAACAAGAGCATCAACCAGACCCTGAGCCGGACCATTCTTACCTCCGGCCTCACTTTTTTAACAGTGCTTTCGTTGTACATTTTCGGTGGCGAAGTGCTGCGGGGATTTTCGTTGGCCCTGGTGATTGGAATCCTGATCGGGACCTACTCGTCGATCGCGGTGGCGGCGCCGATGCTGGTCGCCTATCAGGACTGGCGGGCGAAGCGGGCCGGCCAGTCGGCCGTCCAGCGCTTGTCCTCCGCCCGGGACAAGTCGCGGGAAAAGGTGAAGGTCAAAGCCTAGGGCGGGTGTATACTTCGGTTCGCCCTTCTGAGGCAGCCGGGCCGAAGTCCCAGCGAAGCTCCGCCGGCTACGAAGTTAGGGGCGGCTGGCGGTTCACCTGGGAGCAAAAAGGTGATACCCGGTGTCTAAGTAATCGAAGCGTTGGACGGAGAGCGGTCTATGTTTGAAGACAGCCTTATGGAATCGGGCGGCAGGTTCAGGAGCAAGCGCGGAACAACTACCTTCATCTCGTTTGTGCTCCAAATCCTGCTGATTGGCGTTCTGGTGTTGTTGCCCTTAATTTTCACCGAGGCATTGCCCCGGCAGCAACTGATGACCTTCCTGGTTGCGCCTCCGCCTCCGCCCCCACCGCCGCCTCCACCGGCCGCTGAAGTACGTATTGTGAAGAAGATCCAAAGCGAGTTGGACAACGGCCAGTTGCGGACACCCACGGCCATTCCGAAAAAGATTCAGATGATAAAAGAGGACGAGCAACCGCCGTCCACGGGAGTGGCTGGCGTAGTGGGCGGCGTACCGGGCGGCGTACCGGGGGGCACTATGGGGGGTGTTCTGGGCGGAATGCTCAGTTCCACGCCCGTGGCCATTCCCAAGGCCGCCCCGCAGCGGGTGCGCGTATCCCAGGGCGTGTCTCAGGGTTTGTTGATCCGCAAGGTGACGCCTATCTATCCGGCGCTTGCCCGCCAGGCCCGTATTCAAGGGACGGTCGTGCTGCAGGCCCTGATCGGCAAAGATGGCGCCATTCAGAACCTGCGCGTAGTCAGCGGCCACCCCATGCTCACGGGCGCAGCGCTGGATGCCGTCAAACAATGGAGGTACAAGCCTTACTACCTCAATGGCGAGCCCGTGGAAGTCGACACCACGGTCAACGTAATCTTCTCGCTGGCGGGTGGTTAGACGATGCGCGAATGAGCATTCCGCGCATCTAACTCGATGCCGGCCTATGCATGGATGCATTGCGGGCCAGGCATGGTTTTTAGTTTTGTCGCTTGTGAGCGGGTCAACAGCTCACAAATCGTTTTGGAGCGTAAACGGCTCCGGATATTCGAATCACCTGCACGACCAAATAGCAAGCATGTTGGTCTGCTGTAACCAAAGTTCTGAGGAGGAAAAGTCCACCCATGTTCCTAGCTAACCTTGCCACCTATACTCTCAGCCACGTGCCGACGGCTGCCGCCTGGATTTTCCAGGAAGCCGCCGTGGGCTGGGATCCCATCTCCCTCTGGAAACAGATGGGAATTTTGGCCAAGATTGTTGTCTTCATTTTGTTCGTTATGTCGGGCTGGTCGATTGGCGTTATGATCGATCGTGCCATGGCATACAGTGCGGCTCGCAAACAGTCGCGCGCGTTTGCTCCCGCCGTGGCCGGCGCACTGCGTGAGGGCAAAATTGAGGAAGCCATCCGGGTCGCCGAACGCAACAAGAAAAGTCATCTGGCGAAGGTCGTGGTCGCCGGCCTTCAGGAGTTCAAGGCCCACGGCGATTCCAACGACATCCCCGGCGAACAGATCGAAGCTTCCCAGCGCGCCTTGGAGCGTGCCGAAGCCATCGTTCATGCCGAGTTGAAGCGCGGTCTGGGTGGCCTTGCCACCATCGGTTCCACCGCTCCCTTCATTGGCTTGCTGGGCACCGTGGTGGGCATTCTCAACGCCTTCAAGGAGATTTCCACCCAGAAAGCGACCGGCTTGGGCGCAGTGGCGGGCGGCATCTCGGAAGCTCTGGTGACCACCGCTATCGGGCTGTTCGTCGCGATTCCGGCTGTCATGATGTTCAACTACTTCACCAACAAGGTGGAAGCCTTCGATGTGGAAATGGACAACAGCTCCAGCGAGCTGATCGACTATTTCCTCAAGCGTCGCACGGTTCGCCGGTAACTGGAAACTCAGCGTCATCGGTTGGCGCTGAGGCCAGTCTGAAGGAGGTTGAAGATTATGGCAATCGCAGTGCGCGAAGAAGGCAAGAAGGTCAACTCCAACATCAACGTCACCCCCATGGTGGACGTGATGCTGGTGTTGCTCATCATTTTCATGGTCATCACGCCCATGTTGCAGAAGGGCGTGAGCGTGGACATGGCCAGGGTAAATAGCCCAGTGCCCATGCCCGACGCGGACAAGGAAGATTCCTTGCTCGTGGCCATCATGCGCGACGGGCAGATCTTCTTTGGTACCGATAAGGTTTCTGCCGACCAGCTCACGGCCAAAGTGAAGGACCGCCTGGCCAATAAAGTGGACAAGCGGGTCTTTATCAAAGCCGACGCTCGCGCCAAATACGGCGCCGTGGTGGACGTGGTGGACAACGTGCGCTCCGCTGGCGTGGATGATGTCGGTCTGTTGACCGAACAGAGACAAACGGGCCCCGCCGGGAAGAAGCCGCCCACAACCGGTACCAGCACGGGCGCTGGCGCCCAGTAACGGGAGTTCTTTATGAGTATGGCAATGGGGGGGCCCGGCGAGGGTCCCAGAGCCGACATCAACGTAACGCCAATGATTGACGTCTTGCTGGTGCTGCTCATCATCTTCATGGTGATCACGCCGCTGACTCCGAAAGGTCTGGACGCGCTGGTTCCCCAGCCGCCCAAGGACCAGCAGAAGCAACCGCCAAGCAACGACCGCACCATTGTGGTGCAGGTACTGAGAGGCGGCGGCGATAAGCCGGCGCTGAAGATCAACCAGGACGACGTCACGTGGGAGAATCTGGAAGGCCGTCTCAACGACATCTTCAAGACTCGCGCTGAAAAAGTCATGTTCGTTAAGGCCGATCCGGACCTGACCTTCAATGATGTGGCACAAGTCATCGACATCGCCCACGCAGCGGGTGTCGATAAAGTTGGGCTGATCACGGCCAAGATCGAAGCCGGCGGTTAGCCACTTGCGAGCCGGGGCCCTCCTGGCGCGCCGAGGTTGCGCGTCACCGAGGGGCGAACCCGGCGGCCCCTTTGCGCGCCCCGCCACGGCGGTCGCCTGAGGGTAAAGAACTAGGAACGTGATTCGGGTTGCCATCTTCCTGCTCGAGAAGCGGGGCGTCGCTGAGTGACCGCCCCGTGCATCCTCGAAACCCGAACTACGGCAACGGAGAGTGATACCCAACATGAACAAAAGCGGACGGGTACTGACGGTACTTATGGTTCTGCTTGCGTTGTTCTCAACCCTTGGCTGCAGCAAGCTGAGAGCGCGCGATCAGCTCAACAAAGGCGTTCAGTCCTACAAAAATGCGAAATATGAAGATGCGATCGAACATTTCAAGAACGCGGTGGACCTGGACTCCAACCTGGTGACTGCCCGTCTTTATTTAGCCACCGCATACGCCCAGCAATACATTCCCGGCGCCGACTCCCCCGACAACAATCGCTTCGCCGAGCAGGCCATCGAGGTCTTTAAGCAGGTCCTGGCCCAGAATCCACCCAAGGAACAGCAGGTCAATAGCCTGAAAGGCATCGCCTCTCTGTACTTCGGCATGAAGAAGTTCGATCAGGCCATGGAGTATTACCAGAAAGTCGCTGACCTCGATCCCAAGGATCCGGAGAGCTACTATTCGCTCGCGGTCATCGACTGGATGCAGGCCTACCAGCCCGACCAGACCGTACGCGCCAGTCTCGGTATGAAGCCGACGGACGACCTCAAGGACAAGAAAGCCTGCGCCGACCTCAAGCAGAAGAACGAACAGAAGGTCGAAGACGGCATTCAGAACCTGCAGAAGTCGTTGCAGCTTCGCCCCGACTACGACGACGCCATGGCTTATCTGAACCTGCTGTACCGCCAGCGCGCCGAGTACGAGTGCGACAACCCTGACGCCCGTAAGGCCGATCTCAAGGCGGCCGACGACTGGGTTGACAAGACCATGGCCACTAAGAAGGCCAAGGCTGAGAAAGCCGGTCCCTCTGGCATCGTCACCACCGAAACCCCGCAGTAGGATGTCGCAGTTGCAACCGGAACTTGAACGCCCCTCCGTCAGGAGGGGCGTTTCTGCTTGCACTGGCAACGGGAACTGCCGGCATAGCGTCCTTTGTCACACGCCCCGGTGACGCCGCCCCTCCCCGCCGCCCGCCTATGCAGTACAATCCATTCTTCTGTGCAGTGTGCAGGTGGGCTGCCCTTTTTACGCCTCGGTCGCCGGCAGAATATTCCACGAAGTTGCGTTTTAGCGCCAGTCATGTTCAAACGAGTCCTGATCGCCAATCGCGGTGAAATTGCGGTGCGCATCATTCGCGCCTGCCGCGAGATGGGCATTGAGTCGGTCGTCGTCTTCTCCGACGTGGACCGCAAGGCGCTGCACGTCCGCAAAGCCGATTACGCCTACCCTATCGGTCCGGCCACGGCCAGCGAGTCTTATCTCAACGTGGACAAGATCCTCGACGTGGCGCGCCGCAGCCAGGCGGAAGCGATCCATCCCGGCTACGGCTTCCTCTCCGAGAATGCCCGCTTCGCCAAGGCCTGCGCCGAGCATGGTTTCAAGTTCATCGGCCCCAGCCCCGAGTCGATGGAGATGATGGGCTCAAAGACGCGCGCCCGCCAGCAGATGAAGCGCGCCGGCGTGCCCTTCGTTCCAGGCTCGGAGCACGGGTTGGACATCGACGCCGCCGAACGGCTGGCCGAACAGATCGGCTATCCCGTCATGCTGAAGGCGGCGGCCGGAGGCGGCGGCAAGGGTATGCGACTGGTGCAGTCGGCCGGGGAACTGCACTCGGCCTACGAGAACGCGCGCAGTGAGGCCCAGCGCTCCTTCGGCGACAACGAGGTGTACCTGGAGAAATACATCATCAACCCGCGGCACGTCGAGATGCAGATCTTCGGCGACGAGCACGGCAATGTCGTTTACCTGGGCGAGCGCGAATGTTCGGTGCAGCGCCGCCATCAGAAAGTGATGGAGGAGTCGCCCTGTCCGATCGTGGACGAAGACATGCGCCAGCGCATGGGCGAGATCGCGGTGCGCGTGGCCAAGGCCGCCAACTATCACAACGCCGGCACCATCGAGTTCCTGGTCGACGCGCAGCGCAACTTCTATTTCCTCGAGATGAACACCCGCTTGCAGGTCGAGCATCCCGTCACCGAGTTCGTGACTGGCCTTGACCTGGTCCATCTGCAGATGCGCGTTGCCGCGGGCGAAAAGCTGCCGTTCAAGCAGGAAGACATCCGGCTGCGCGGCCACGCCATCGAGTGCCGCGTTTACGCCGAAGATCCCGACAACAATTTTTTCCCGTCGCCAGGGCAGATCACGCGGTTGATTTCGCCATCCGGTCCGGGTATCCGCCGTGACAGCGGCATGTATGAAGGCTGGAACGTGCCCATCGAATACGATCCGCTGCTGGCCAAGCTGGTCGGTTATGGCGAGGACCGCGACCAGGCGATCAACCGCCTGCTGCGCGCTCTGTACGAATATTTCGTGGGCGGCATCAAGACCAACATCTCGCTGTTTCGCCGCATCCTCAAGGACCCGGACTTCCGCGCCGGCAACCTGGACACGGGCTTTCTTGATCGGCTGCTGGCCAAACCCAGCAATGAGACGGACCCGCGGCGTCCGATCATGGCGGCCATTGGCGCGGCGATTTTCGCGAGCATGGAACCTAAGGCGACATTGCCGACAGCGAATGGCGGCGCTTCGATGAATGGCAACTCTGCTCCGCCGCCGGCCTCGAATTGGCGGCGCGCCGCCCGCGCCGAAGCAGTGCGCGAGCGGTAAGGATAGCGCGGAGCTAATTGCTAGTTGCTAGTTGCTAGTTGCTAATTGCTAAAACATGACCTACGACGTGGTGGTAGACGGCAAAACGCACCAGGTGGAGCTGACGCGCGGCGAGAAGACCTGGCTGTGCAAGGTGGACGGCCAGGAGATTGAAGTGGACGCCGCGCTCACCGCGCGCGACGTGCTCTCGGTGCTGGTCGGCGGCAAAGCCTACGAGATCAAACGCGAGCGCTCGCTGCAAGGCGAGCTGCACATGGTGATCGGCAGCGCCCGCTATGCCGTGGATGTGCAGGACCCGCGCTCTTTGCGGACTCGCCGCGCTGTCGGCGGCGCCGAGGCCGGGCCGCAGAAGCTCAAGGCGCCCATGCCGGGTAAGATTGTCCGCATCATAGTCAACGAGAAAGATGAGGTGAAGGCCGGCCAGGGCATCGTCGTAATGGAAGCCATGAAGATGCAGAACGAGATGAAGTCGCCCAAGGACGGCCGGGTGCAGAAGATCCTGACCGCGGAAGGCTCCATCGTGAACGCGGGAGACACCCTCGCCATCATCGAATAACACTACAGGAGTCAGTTGGAGCCGGCTTCAGAGGCTTGCTAAAAGGATGGTTTCCTACGATGGGTCTCTGGAAATTGTCATTAGAGCGAAGCGAGGAATCTGCTTTTGTTAGCGCTGGAATGACCGCTGAGGAAACAGCAGATCCCTCACGGCCTGAACTTTACCCCAACAAGCGCAAAAACGGCGCTCGTTGGGGACCCCGGTTCGGCCGTTCGTGATGACAAATCAAAATCGCGAAGGCGGGCATTGCTTGTGCAGCAGTCAATAGCCCGCGAGGGATCTGCTGTCCCGAATTTGTAGCAGCCGCCCGAACAGCGCGACGAATCGCGCCTACTTCATTGTTCCCGCCTTCTTCAGAATTTCGTCGGCAAAGTAGTTGTCCACCGAGGCCTTGTCGCGGATGGATTCGTAATACGCCGCTTTCAGCAACTGTTCACGGCGGTCACGAAGCTGCTCTCGTATGGCTTGTTGCACGCGCGGGTCCTTGAGCTCGCGCTGGCCGGCAATCTCCTTGCTGATGAGCTTGACGATGCGGTATCCGTAAATCTGATGGCTGTTGGGATCGGCCACCGGCAGCACCGCCGTGTATTGTCCGGGCTTCAGCTTGTTGATCGCGTCATAGGCGGTCCGGTCCGCCTTCAGCGACGATTCCGGAACGAAACCCAGGTCGCCGCCGTTCTGCGAGGTCTCCGGCTGCTCCGAGTAGTTCATGGCCGCGGTGGCGAAGTCCTCGCCGCTATCCAGGCGATTGGCGATCATCTGGATCTTCTTGCGCGCCTCGCCCTCATTCTGCGCCTTCATGGCTTTCACTTGCGGGTTGGGCTGCGTCGTCACCAGGACCTGCGCCAGGCGGTACTGCGGCTCAATCAGGTTGAACTCGGCCTTGTGCTGGTTGTAGTAGCTGGTAATGTCATCGTCGGTAATGTTGATCTTCGAGGTGACTTCCTTGTTGAGCACCTTGTCCACGGTGATGGAGCGGCGCAGGTCGCGCTTGAAATCGTCGAGCGTGAGATTGCGCTCTTTCAGCCGTTTATCGAATTCCTCCTGCGTGTAGGGCGTTTTGATTTCCGTGAGCTTGCTGTTGACTTCCTCGTCGGTCGCCAGCAGGCCCAGCTTTTCCGCGCGCTGCATCAGGATTTCGTTATCGATGAGCTCGCGCAGAATGCTCAGCCGCAAACTATCCGCCTGCTCCTGGCTGGGCTTTTCCGGCGATTCGGCAGTCTGGTTGTTGAAATACTTCTCCACTTCGGTGCGGGTAATCTTGCGGCCGTTCACCCGCGCCATTTCGTCTTCGCCTGCCTGTTTTCCGGAACAGCCCACGCTCGACAGCAGCGCCATAACAGCCATCGACAGAGTGGCTACCATCGCCGCGCTCTTGGGTTTCAATTTCAAACTCCGCTCCTTCTGAAAACTGCACGGGATGAAAGACACCCGGGCCTGGTGTGTGTGAACTGTGCCGTCCGTACGGGACTCGCCAATTTTTTCCACTTTACCCAGGGCTTAACCACCCCAACACGCGCAAAAACGGCGCGCGTTGGGGACCCCGGTACGCCCTGGGCTAAAAGCAGTTTCGGCCCTGCGGGGCTTGATTTTGCGCAACGCCACATCTTCTGTGCTGCCTCGCGTCCTATTTGCTGGTGGCTGGCGGCGATGCTGGGGCCGGCGCCGGGGCCGGGGGCTTTACTCCAGCCGCCAGCAACTGCTGGTCCAGGGCCGCTCTCACCTGGTCAGTGTCCAATGCTCCTTCCAGCCGTTCTCCGTTGACAAACATGGTTGGGGTCGCATTCACTCCCACGGAGTCACCCTCGGCCATGGAGGACTTCACCGCGCCGTCGGCTTGGGCCTTCACGCACGCCTGCAGCCGGTTAGCATCGGCCCCATTTTTCTTGCCGATATCCAACGTGATGCGGTCCAATTCACCGAAAGCCTGTTGCACGTCCTTCTGCGCGCCGCTGATGGCGTGCTGATTGGCGTGCACGTAATCGGCGAAATCCCAGTAGCTCTTGCCACTCTCTTTAGCCAGGCAGTTGGCGTCGTTGGCGGCGTGTACCGCCCAGGGATGCATCGACAGCGGATAGTCCTTGTAGATGATTCTTATCCTGTCGCCGTACTGCGGCAGGATCTCGCTCATGAGCGTGCTGTGCATACGAGAACAGAACGGACACTCGAAGTCGTCGTAGTTCACGATGGTGACCTTGGCGTCCGGATTTCCCCGCACCGGACGACCGGCTACGTCGATTTTCTTCATGGTGTCGGCGTAGGGATCCTTGGTCAGGTCCATCTTGGTTATGCGAATCAGGCTCTTGCCGTCTTTGGAAAGAATGAAGTCGACGGCTTGCGACTTTCCTCCATGACTCAAGGTGACAGTGAGATTGTCATAGTTGGGAAACTCGCTTGGCGTCAGCGGCCCCAATTTGATGTCCACGTCGGGAGGAATATTGAAGTAGGAGCGGACCTGGCGCTGGACCTTTTGGGCCACGTCTGCAGGAACGGGGGATTTCGACTGCGCTGAACACCCGGCGCAGAACAACAGCAACAAGACAGCCAGTCGTCGCAAGCGCAAAATAAGAACCACCTTCGAGGGCAAAAGGTAAGACTTGATTATCTCATGGCGAGTGCATTCCCAGCACCTGCGGCAAGACGTTGGAGCTATCTGGGATCACGATCAGCCCGTCTGGATGTGGTAGGAACTCGAGTCATGACTTTGTGGGGCAGAAGGCCGCCAAGCCTTGCGAAGCTCCAGAGTGTCGGGGCGAAGGGAAGCAGCCCAGGGATGAGGTTCAATCCTTACCCACAATTTTCAGCAGCGCGCCCACCGGCAGCAATGCATTCATTGAGCCCGAGCGAAATCCTTCCAGATCGAGCGTCACGTAGGTAAACCCCAGCGCCTTGAAGATCCGCGTGAACTCGGCAGCCATTTCCATGGTCATGGCCTTCGGCAATTCTTCCCGCGCGATCTCGATCCGCGCTATTGCGCCGTGATGTCGCACCCGCACCTGGCGGAAACCAAGTTCCCGCAGCGCATCTTCGCCTTGCTCCACCGCCGACAGTGCCTCTCTGGTAACCGCACGCCCGTACTCGATCCGCGATGACAGGCACGCCGATGCAGGTTTGTCCCAGATACGCAATCCCGCTTGCGAGGCCAGTTGCCGGATGTCCGCCTTGGTCAAACCGGCGGTCAGCAAAGGTGTGGCCACACCATGCCGGCGGGCCGCCTGCTGGCCGGGCCGGAAGTCGCCCTGGTCGTCGAGATTCACGCCGTAGGCAATGGCATCGAACCCCAGGCGTTGCCGCAGCTCTTCCATGACGGTGAACAGTTCATCTTTGCAGTGATAGCAACGTGCGCCGTCATTGCGCAGATACTCGGGGCGCTCCATCTCTTCGGTGGCAACCATGGTCAGCGGTATATTGTGTTCGTCGGCAAAGGCCACGGCATCGCGCATTTGCGAGCGCGCCAGGCTGGGAGAGTCGGCCAGCATCGCCAACATGTCGCCCCCCAGTTCGCGGTGCGCCGCCCAAGCCAGGAATCCGGAATCCACCCCTCCGGAATAGGCCACCAGCAATCGCCCGAGGGAATGCAAGTTTTCCACCAGAGCTCGTGACTTGGCTGCAAGATCTCCGGCTTCGACTGGAAGGTTGGAATTCACCACAGACATCGCTCAATTGTAAGACACTGGCGGGGGAACAGAAGGTTGCGAGCTAATACAGTCTTTGCAGCCGCCGGATGGTGCCGAAGGTCCCAACGTTGGAAAGGCTGAACGAGAAGCGATAACTGTTCTCCTGGCTGATGGTGGGGGCATAGGCCGAGCGCGAATATTCGAAGGCCACGCCGCAGCAGTCCCAGTTGTAGTTGCTCTGTACGGTGGCCGCCTGCACGTAACTGAGACGGGTATCCACTGCGATACCTACCGCGCCACTCAACCCCCTCATGGCGACGTTCCCGTACTGCGCCATGACGCGGTACTGGTTGTAGATGCTGAGGCCGAGCGTCGGCTGACCGGCGATGGGGGTGGTCTCCGCGGGCTCACGCATATAGGTTTGTCCGCCCGCGACGTACCACTTGCCACTCTCGCCAATCCTTCGGCCCACAAAGAGGGTGCTGGCATTCATCTGATGCAGCACCGGGTCATAATCCACGGCCCAGGAGACGTCAGTTCTTGCATCTTGCAACCGGAGACGAGAGATGATGGGCGAAAAGCGGCGGGGTCCCGTAAGAAACGCAATGCCGGTGAAATCTACGGTGCTGTCGAAGACGTTACGCTGACCGGGTACCAACGCTCCGCCAAAAGTCGGATCGAAGAAATACTTCTGCCCGAGTTCCCAAGTGATGACTTCACGCGCCGGACCTTGCTTGTCATCGCAGGTACCGGGCTCCGCTTTGGTCGTCTTCGTGGCCGCGATTTCTTTCTGTTCGGACAGCAGCGCGTATTTGGGATGGTGAAAACATTCGGCTGCCGACTTCGTTTTCTTGGCGAAGAGCCGGTTGACCACACGGTATTCCACTTCATTGGTATCGGCCAGAATATCGCGCTGGTCGAACCGGATGATCTGGCTGAAGTTGTCGATGCCCTCCTGGTAGCGATAGACAACCTGCGGTTCGATCGTATGCTTGATCACGTAGCCAAAGAGTTTGCGATCGTAGATCTTCGATAGCGTCGGTGGCCTGATCTCCATCGCGGCGGCGAGAACATTCCGGTTGATGGGATCGCTGATCGCCTTCCCCGCCGCTACAAGCCCTCCGCTCTCCAGCCTCTGCGTGTAATAGGTCTCGCGCACCCCCGCCTCCGGTCGAAAAGTCCAGCCGTGAAGAAACGTAGGCAGGGAAAAATAGGGATGGGCGTCGACGCGGCCGACCACCGGCGCGGTTTCAAATCCTACCTCGTGCCGGGAAATGCCTTCCGTCGCTATGTCGTAGGCGTACATCAGGTTGGAGCGGTGGAAAGGGCGTTCCACCGAGGAAAACTCGAGCGTGGGAGTGTGGGCGATATCGATCACCTCTCCCGGAGTCGCGCTCTGGTAGGACTGATACAACCCGGCCTGGATGCCCAGGGCGTATCCATTCCAATTCTTGCTGAGAAATCCGTAGGAGCGGACCTCCGAGTCGATGGATTGCAGGGCAAAACCTTCGGCGAACGCCGCACGAAACAAATACGAGCTGAGATAGTCAACCGAGAGTACTCCGCGAAATCCCGCGGGCAGCTGGATCGATCCGTTCGCTCTCAGTTCCTGGCCTCCCTGGTTCTGTCCGGGGTTCGGTTGCCCTTTGGGGGCGCCTTGCTCGTCAATCACTCCGAAATATTCGGCCCTAAACTGGTAGTTATAGCCGACCGAGCGAAAGACCCCGTGTTGCGCCCATCCCCGTGCGGAGTAAAGGGAGGCTCCAATAGTGGCGTCATTGCTCCGATTGATGGCCCAGTAGAACGCGTCTCCCAGGATGGTGCCCCGGGTGGTCGATTGCCCAAAAAGGGGCATAAGAAAGCCACTCTGACGCCCCAGGTTATCGACGGGGTGTTCCACCCACGGAAAATAGAAGACGGGAATGCCCTGGATGCGCAAGGTGGCGTGATGCAGGGTGGCTTCGGCGCCCACTTCCACGAATGCGGTCTGGGAGTTGAACTGCCACTTGGGTTTCGGCAACTGGCAGGAAGTGACGTAGCCGTGGTTGACCCGGTAATGGTCGGGGCCGAGCTTGTCCACGACCTTTCCAGTGAAGAAGAAAGGAGTCGAAGAAGTAAGGAACATGTCTTTGTTCTTGACCTTGACCCCAGTCGATCCGACTACGTCGTAAAACGTTCCCGTGTCGCGGCTGACGTCGTAGGTGGCGCGGGTCCCCACCAGGTGGTCGTTGTGGGCGCCCCCATCGAAGACGACGTGTCCGTTGGCCGTGACCTGCCCCGTGGTGGAATCGTAAGTGACCTGGTCGGCATGCAGCGTGTAGGTGCGGAACCGCATCACGACATGGCCGCGGGCCTTGTAGATGTCCTGGTTCTTTTCCTGTTCGTCGCCGCGAATCAGCACTTCATCCCGGCCCAGGACCACGTTCATGGACGGCCGCGGAGGTCCCAACTCCTGCTCGTTGCTGCCCGACTGAATCTCCTGCTGAATGATCTCTTCGGTTTGTTTGTCTTCCTGGCCGGTATCGGTTTTCACCGTGACTCCGGGCTTGCCGGGCGGACTTTGCTGCGCCGGCCCAACATCCGAGGTCGAGTCGTTCGGCAATTGCGGTCCGGCGGGAGTTTCAGGAGTCGAAGCCGCAGCGGACGAACCTGACTGTGGCACAGCTTGCGCCGCACTATTGGGCTGCTCCGGCGGACGCAACTGGCTGGTTAACACGCCAGGCTGCAGAAACAGATGACATGCCACCAGCGCCGTGATAATCATTCGAGTGCGGGCAATCATCGAGAAGCGGGCGTCTCCTCACCGGGTTCGGTCGAATTGAGCAGAACCTTGCAACTTAGCACGTTGCCTACGGAGAGGTAAAACGCTATCTGCTTGCGCTGGTTCCACGCTGCTCTGGATTTTCTCCTAAACCCGCTCGATGTCCACTGGTTGCGCGATTCTGGCGATCCGGTGCCCAGCTTGCCACGTCTCAGGGACGCGAGCCGACGGCCTCCTTTTCTCATTCCCATTCATGATTCATCCGTGCTCTTGAGTGCAAAGCACCTCGCGTGCCTTGCCCAGGAAGCGGGTAGAAGGAATAGTCGCGCCACGACATGACCGACCAGCGAACCTTGCATTCTGAAGCGTCTGGAAATTTATCGCACGCCGACATCTGGAGGAATGAGATCCACGCTCGCGTGGCCGGCTATCGCACGCGCCGCGGACGCCGTATCGAGGGAGCGTTTAGCATGCGCTTTCCCTTCCCTCCTCTTGAGCACGACGTGCCTAGTTCAGCAACCGGCGCGCCAGCGGACTCGGGGCAGGTGGAACAGTTGGTTGCAGCTGGTATTGCCAACGCTGAGCAAATGTCCACTACCGAAGTTGCCAGTTCCGAGACGTGCGATCTCGCACCGGACGCCGCCGCCGCGGAGCCAAAAGCGTCGCCCACGGAATCTCCAGCGCTTCCGGAATTGCCGGCAGATAAGCAACCACCAACTCTTGCGGAGGTGCTGGTTGACGTTGATCGTGAACCATCTCCGCCACCTCTGCCGCGCCCCAGGCCCCAGCGCAAAGTCATCGCCTTCCCCCGCCAGGCGGCGGGGGCGCGGGAAATGCATCGTCTGGCCGATCCGGTCCTGCCGGAACAGCCGCGCATCCTGGATGTGCCTGAGGAACTGGAAGCGTTGCCCACTACGCCTTTTCTCGACGGATTGCAATTCGGACCGAATGCGCAGCCCGCCATCGCGGTCCACGCCGACAACGTGGAGCTACCTTTTCGGGCTGCCGGCAGGGCGCACCGCCTGTACGCGGCCTTGCTGGATTGTCTCCTCGTAGCTGCCGGCACTGCCGTCTTCGCGGCGGTGAGTTACAAGATGCTGCCCAAGCTGACTTTCACCAAGCCAGTGCTATTGACGGCGGCCACGCTGCCGCTACTGCTCTGGGCCATCTATCAGTACCTGCTGTTGGTTTATGGCGGAGCCACTGCGGGTATGCGAATAGCCAAAATTCGCCTCAGCACCTTTAATGGAAAATCGCCGTGCCGGCGTAAGCGTCGCCAGCGCGTGATGGCCCTCTATTTCTCCACGGCTTCCTTCGTTATGGGCTTACTCTGGGCCTTCGTAGATGTAGATTCCCTCTGCTGGCATGATCGCATCAGCCGAACCTACTTAACCGATCGAGAGTAGCTGGAGCGCATTGGGCCCTCACGCCCTCTTATAGAAGAATGGCGCAACACCGGCCTCGATTCGCGTCCTCGCCCTGGCCATTATCGGCGCTCTTCTGGTTTCGCCGTGTCGCTCACGGTCAACACTCGCGCCAACTCGGCCGGCGTATCTACCAGCACGTCGGGAGGAATCTGCTGCAACGTCTGCGGCGCAAATCCGTAGTTCACTCCGACGCTCCACAACCCTGCATTGCGGGCGGTGAGCACGTCCACCCCGGAGTCGCCGACCATCACGGTTTCGCCGGGAGTCGCACCCGCTTCGCGCATCAGGGTGTTGGCGCCCAGGGGATCGGGCTTCTTGGTCTCGAAACTGTTGCCACCGTAAACCTGCGTGAAGAAATCCGCTAGTCCCAGACCGGCCAGAATGTCGCGCGACACTCGCACGGGCTTATTGGTAAGCACCGCCAACTTGCGCAGTATTCCGTCGCCGTGGCTGGCCTGCTGTAGCACTTTGCTGATGCCTTCATAGGGGCGCGTATTGTCGAGCTTGTGTTCGCGGTAATAAAGCAGGAAATAATTGAGGGCTTCCTGCAGAAACCCGCTGTGGGCGGAGTCGCCGAGCGCGCGGCGAATCAGCATGGGTGCGCCATCGCCGATGTAGGTGCCAATGACCTCGAGGGGCAGTTCCTTGCGGCCGTAGTGACGCAACATGGCATTGACCGCGGCCACCAAGTCGAGTTCGGAATCGATCAGGGTACCGTCCAGATCAAAGAGGATGAGTTTGATGTTCTTGACCGGAAGCGGGCGAAGCGTGCGTATCATTACCCTCCAGTATAGCCATGCAACATTCTTCTTGGAGTTGTCATGACGAGCGCAGCGAGGCATCTGCTTTGCCCTCCGCAGGCCAGGTTTGTTTCCTGATTCGCGGTTGCAAGGGTGCGAGAAGCAGATCCCTCGCTTCGCTCGTGATGACAATTCCGATATTCCGCCAAAGACTTTAGCTCACAACCAAGAATTCAAGAAACCCCGCCGAACATTTACAATGATCAGACGTTCGTCGCCGTGATCGGGGTTTGCATCTTACACCTGAGGTAAGGGATGGCCACCACAAGAACAGAGCCTAAAGTTGCGGTAGCGCGGACTGCTCCCGGCAACAAGTATGAAGGGCTCAGCAACCAGCAGATGATCGACATCTACCGGCTGATGTACCTGTCGCGCCGGATTGACGATCGCGAGATCCTGCTCAAGCGCCAGCAAAAGATTTTCTTCCAGATCTCCGGCGCCGGACACGAAGCGCTGCTGGTGGCCACCGGAATGGTGCTGCGCCCGGGCTACGACTGGTTCTACCCCTACTATCGCGACCGCGCGCTCTGCCTGACCCTGGGCATGACGCCTTACGAGCAATTGCTGGAAGCCGTGGGCGCCGCCGACGATCCCAACTCCGGCGGCCGGCAGATGCCCTCGCACTGGGGACACAAGAAGCTGAACATCGTAACCCAGTCTTCGCCTACGGGAACGCAGTTCTTGCAAGCTGTGGGCTGCGCCGAAGCGGGGCGGTATTTCAACCGCTATCCCCAAGCTGCCGAGAAAGCCAGCGGCGACTATCGCCAGTTCAAGGACGTACAGTTCCACGGCGATGAAGTGGTTTACGTCTCCGGCGGCGATGGCACTACCAGTGAAGGCGAATTCTGGGAGTCGTTGAACACCGCCTCGAACCTGAAGCTGCCGATGCTGTATCTGATCGAAGACAACGAGTATGCCATCTCGGTGCCGGTGGAAGTCGGCACGGCCGGCGGCAACATCAGCAAGCTGGTCAAGGGCTTTCCCAACTTCCACTTTGCGGAATTCGACGGCACCGATCCACTGGTCAGCTATGCCGCGCTCAAGACCGCGGTCGATTACATTCGCGCCGGCCACGGCCCGGCGTTCGTGCACGGCCACGTGATCCGTCCCTACTCGCATTCGCTGTCGGACGACGAAAAACTCTACCGGCCGGAATCTGAGCGCAAGCAGGAAGTGGAACGCGATCCCATCACGCGCTTCCAGCTTTTCCTGATACGCGAAGGCATTCTCGACGAGCAGGGCATCGACAATCTTGAGAAGGACGCGGACGCGGAGATCCAGGACGCGGCGGATCGGGCCGTCGCCGCTGCCCTGCCCGCACCCAACTCGTACAAGCAGTTCGTGTACTCGCCCGATCTCGATCCCACTTCGGCGGCGTTTCAGACCGAAGCGGTCCATCCCCGGCCCGCCGAAAAGGGGGCGCTCGCTGCTCCCGAAAGGACGATGGCCGATCTTATCAACGCTTGTCTGCGTGACGAGATGAGGCGCGATCCGCGCATCGTGATGTTTGGCGAAGATGTGGCCGATTGCAGCCGCGAGAAATATCTCAAAGACAAGCAGGTGAAAGGCAAGGGCGGCGTTTTCAAGCTGACCGGAGGACTGCAAGCCGAGTTCGGCAGCGACCGGGTCTTCAACTCGCCGCTGGCGGAGGCCAACATCGTGGGCCGCGCCGTGGGCATGGCGACCCGCGGCCTGAAGCCGGTGGTGGAGATACAGTTCTTCGATTACATCTGGCCCGCCATGCAGCAGCTTCGCAATGAACTGCCACTGATACGCTGGCGCTCCAACAACGCTTTCTCGTCCCCGGCGGTGGTGCGGGTCGCGATCGGCGGCTATCTCACCGGCGGATCGATCTATCACTCGCAATCTGGCGAAAGCATTTTCACCCACACGCCCGGCATGCGCGTGGTCTTCCCGTCGAATGCGCTCGACGCTAACGGATTGCTGCGCACCGCCATTCGTTGCGACGATCCGGTGCTGTTCCTGGAGCACAAACGGCTGTATCGCGAAACCTTTGGTCGTGCGCCGTATCCGGGGCCGGATTACATGGTTCCCTTCGGCAAGGCGAAGATCGTTCGTCCCGGGCACGACCTCACGGTGGTGACCTACGGGGCCCTGGTTCCGCGCGCGCTGCAAGCGGCGCAGCGCGTCGAACGCGAGCATGGTGTCAGCGTGGAAATGATTGACCTGCGCACCCTCAGCCCCTACGACTGGGAGACGATTGCGACATCCGTGGCCAAGACCAGCCGCGTGCTGGTCGCGCACGAGGACATGCTGAGCTGGGGTTACGGCGCGGAAATCGCCGCCCGCATCGCCGACGAACTCTTCGACAAGCTCGATGCTCCGGTGAAACGCGTGGCGGCGCAGGACACGTTTGTCGCCTATCAGCCAATTCTGGAGGATGAGATTCTGCCGCAGGCGGAAGATGTGTTCCGGGCGATGCTCGAACTAGCCGGCTACTAATATCCCTCGATTTCTCAGGCGATCCTTGGGAACGACCTCGCGGTGCGGCTTAGCGAGGGTCCGCCAGCAGGTATTGAGGCGAGAGATATTCTTCAGGGATTGCTTTCTCCCGCGGAAGGTAGATGGCAACGAGAATGTCGAGCTTGCGCAAGTGGCGGCACATTACAGGGCCAACTTCTCTCCACTCTAGGTTCCCTAGTCCACAACCTAAGGCCGGCAGTGCGATGGAAGTAATTCCCTCAGCCTTGTAATTATCGGCTACCCAGCGAAGACCCTCTTCAATTCCGTTGAGATCCGAGTTGTCCCGCCAGTGCCGCTTCGTCGGGAACAGGAGGAACCACTTGGTGTCATTCGGAGGACTCGGCAAGCCGCGCGGTTCATCAGGTAACTCGTCATCGAAGGGTGACTCCCGTTTATAAAGATACGGCTTCCCCATCTTCAACTGTTTCGCTCGGCACGCGTCCTGATAGACGACGTAGACGTCCGGAAATTGATATTTCGCGCGCGACGCCAAACCCTTTCCCATGATCCCGACTGTATTCACGCTCACAGTCAACGTCTGCATTCTAGAAAAAAACATGTCCCCCTCGGCAAGAGACAGCTGCGGAGTGATTTGATAACGTTTTACGGGCTGGAAGAAAATGGTCGGCTCGGGAATCACGGGTATGCTTGTTGATGAGATAGCGGCTCTCACCTGGTCAGCGGTCTTATGATCTGCCACGTAGACTGAATGAATCATGTCCGGTGGAATGCGTACCGGAACAAGACACTCGGCCATGATCTTCCGCTTCGATCCGTCGACCGAGTTCCACCACTCACCGGTAATTGTTTTCCAATTTTCGAAAATCGCCTTCAGTCCGTCTTCAAGGCCGTAAAATTCGGTCGGAGCGTTCGCTGCATTTCCGTCGGTAATATAAGCGCCAGAGCATCTGAGCACGCCCGGTTGTACCGCAATTACAGCGATGTCGCTTGGGTTTTTCTCGTGGAGCACACGATAGAGCATCGGATTTCGTGCCTGAAAATACACGTTTGCATATTCCCAAAGGCTCTGTCCGGTTGGAGTTTTTTTCTGCTTCCGATTCCCGACGATATCAGCATCGTAAATCGGGACGTATTTCACCTGATGGTCTTCGACGTACTGATGCGAAAGAATACCGTCCTTTAGAATCGATGCCAGGTTATCTCGGTGTGTGATGTAGTACAGGCTTTTGATATCGGGTGTTTTCTTAGAAACTGCCATATTGGGCCCTCAGCCTTATCTTACCGCCCGCCCTTGCTTCCCCACAGCCAATCAATGGCGATTGCTCCGGCGCCGCTCCAGATCAATGAAAACGCAG
Source organism: Candidatus Korobacteraceae bacterium (assembly GCA_049522855.1). Classification (GTDB taxonomy): domain Bacteria; phylum Acidobacteriota; class Terriglobia; order Terriglobales; family Acidobacteriaceae; genus Bog-257. The sequence goes on along the minus strand of JBEKNL010000007.1, from coordinate 38,714 downwards.
CCGCCGCGCATACCATGGGAAATTCGAAGCCTCCGTTTTTGGAGAACAACCCGTGTTGCAGATGCACCTTGGAGATAGCCACCGCCATATCGAGGAAAATGGCGATGGCCGCTATTCGCGTCAGAAATCCCGCCACCAGCAAGATGCCGCCGCCAAACTCCGCCGCAGCCGTGAGGTATCCCATCCACGTTGGGGTTCCCATATGCGACAGCATTTGCATGAACTGAGGCATGCCCCCAAACACTTTCTGATATCCGTGCGCGATCATGACCGTGCCTAGCGCCAGTCGCAGAATCAGCAGGCCCAGTGGTTGCAAGCGATTTGCGAAATTCAATCAGTTCTCCTGTGCCGCGGTCAGAACTTCCTCGCGAAGCTCCTGCACGGACTCGATACGGTAGCTAATCACCACGCCGCGTAAAGCCATCTCACTCAGGAAGAGCTGCGCCGGAATGTCGATCTCCTGGCGCACAACTCCGCGCTTGGAAATCTCGCCGCCAATCAGCATTTGCAGCACAATCGACGCCGGCCACGCCGTGGTCCGCATCATTGAAGTAATGCCGGTCACCGGATCGGTGTAATCCATCATGCTGAAAGATGCCACGAGATCGCCGTGGTGAGCTTCGACGCGCAGCAGGGTGACCTCGGGCTCCGCGCTGGCAAATTTCTCCTCGAACAAGCGCGACATCATCTGGCGCGGCGCCACCTGGGTCCCGTTCACCACGCGTTTCACGCTGGAGAACAAGCCCAGATCGTAGAGCGAACGCAACATGCGAACGTGTCCCGGATAGCGCAGTGTCTTCTCGAAGCATTCGCCAACCTTGCCCTGGAACGTTTCGGGCAAAGTAGATGTGCCACCCGAGGTGTGGAACGCCTCCAGCTCAGGGAAGCCATTCATGCGGAAGGATTCGACTTCGGTCAGCGGCTCGACGGTGAGCAGCTTTCCGTCGCGCAAGATCTTGGCAGGCTCGCTGTACTCATTGATCAGGCCTTCGACGGAGAAGACGAGCTGGTAGTTGAACGGCGGGCGAGGACTCTGGGGCAGGCCGCCAACATAAATCTTCAGCGCATCGGCCTGGCCGCCGATGCGGCGCAGCAGCTCGCCTCCCAGGATGGACGCCATGCCCGGCGACAGACCGCAATCGGGAGCAATCGCCACGCCCGCGGCCTGCGCCTGGTCGTGCAGCGCAAATTCCTGCTTCACCACCGTGTTGTTGCCGCCGAGATCGGCGAAGTGGCATTTAGCCTCGATCGCGGCCTTGGCCAGTTCCAGGTTGAAGAAATACGGAACTGCGGAGAGCACGCCGTCGTGACTGCGCATGAGCGGCAGCGCCGCCGCGGTGTCAGCGGCGTCCACCTGCATGGACGTGACCTTGCGATTGCCGGTGAGTTTATTGATCCTGGCGACAGCGTCATGCAAACGCTGCGAGTTGGAATCCGCGAGCGTGATTGCCTCGACTCGTGAGCTCCGGGCCATGTCAAACGCCGCCGCCCAACCCATCATGCCTGCACCCATTACCAGAATTTTCATGAGGCCCTTCTATGAAACAGAATATGAGTATCTTGCAGAAACGCGAGCACTTGCTTTATGAATTTCGGCCAGTACTAACAGGATAAATCACTAAGCGGATTTGACAAAGCCGATGAGAATGCAATTGTCGGAGATAGAGCGGACCTTCGTGGATTGTTTTACAAGCACTACCGTCCCTACGGGACTCGGATCTATTTCCTACATTACCGCGGGCTTACGCCCACGGCTAAAACAAATATCGCCGCTGCGCGGCTGATCCGCTTCTACACCAGCCCGTTTCGCCCACCGTATAATGAAGAGATACCCACTCGACGAAATTGGCTTCTGTGCAGCCACAGAAGCAATCCGCTTGGGGATCAGGCACAGGCATGGAATTCAGGCTAGTCAGTTCGTACCAGCCGCAAGGCGACCAGGGGAAGGCGATCGAGTCGCTGACGCGCGGCATCCTCGACGGCGAAAAACACCAGGTGCTGCTGGGAGTGACCGGCTCGGGCAAGACCTTCACCATGGCCAAGATCATCGCGGAGCTGAATCGCCCCGCGCTAGTCATGGCGCACAACAAGACCCTGGCGGCGCAGCTCTACCACGAGTTCAAGTCGTTCTTCCCGCACAATGCAGTCGAATATTTTGTCTCGTATTACGACTATTACCAGCCGGAAGCCTACATTCCCGCGGGCGACATTTACATCGAGAAGGAAGCGACCGTCAATGACGAGCTCGACAAGCTGCGGCTGGCGGCCACCAAGTCGCTGTTCGAGCGGCGCGACTGCATCATTGTCGCGTCGGTAAGCTGCATCTACGGTTTGGGATCGCCCGAAGCTTATTACGGCATGCTGCTGTTCCTGGAAAAGGGACAGAAGATCAAGCGCGACGACATTGTCCGCAAGCTGGTGGAAATTCTCTACGAGCGCACCGAGGGCGATTTCCGCCGTGGGACCTTCCGGGTGCGCGGCGACATCATTGAAATTTTCCCTACCTACGAGGACAACGCCTATCGCATCGAGCTGTGGGGCGATGAAGTCGAATCGCTGGCGCAGATTGATCCCCTGTTCGGAACGGTGAAGCAAAAGTATGGGCGCCTGCCCGTGTATCCCAAAAGCCATTACGTGATGAAGCCTGAGCGCAAGCTGGCGGCGGTGCAAACGATTCTGGAAGAGCTGGCGTGGTGGGAGGCGGAGTTGGAGAAACAGGGACGGATTGTCGAGGCGCAACGCATCCATCAGCGCACCCGCTTCGATCTCGAGATGATCAAGGAAATGGGCTACTGCCACGGCATCGAGAACTACTCGCGCCACTTCACCGGGCGCTTGCCGGGCGAGCCGCCGCCGACCCTGCTGGATTATGTCCCGCGCGATTACATGCTGTTCATCGACGAATCGCATCAGACGGTCCCGCAGGTGCACGGCATGTGGCACGGCGATCGCTCGCGCAAACAGAACCTGATCGAGTACGGATTCCGCCTGCCCAGCGCGCTCGACAATCGTCCGCTTACGTTTGAAGAGTTCGAGCACCGCGTGAATCAGGCGGTGTACGTTTCGGCGACGCCCGGTCCTTACGAGCTGACAAAGTCGGCGGGCGTGGTGGTGGAGCAGATCATCCGCCCGACCGGCCTTGTCGATCCCGAGGTGGAAGTGCGTCCGGTGAAGGGACAGATTGACGATTTGCTGCACGAGATTCGCCGTCGCGCGGAGATTAACGAACGTGTGCTGGTCACCACGCTGACCAAGCGCATGGCGGAGGACCTGGCCGAGTACTACAGCGAGGTTGGCGTGCGCTGCCGTTACATGCACTCGGAGATCGAGACGCTGGAGCGCATCAAAATTCTGCGCGATCTGCGCAAGGGCGAGTTCGATGTGCTCATCGGCATCAACCTGCTGCGCGAAGGTCTCGATTTGCCGGAGGTCTCGCTGGTGGCGATCCTCGATGCCGACAAGGAAGGCTTCCTGCGTTCGGCGGGTTCGTTGATTCAGACCATTGGCCGTTGCGCGCGCAACCTGAGCGGCCGCGCCATTCTTTACGCCGACAGGATGACCGACTCCATGCAGAAAGCGCTGGACGAGACCAACCGCCGGCGCGCCATTCAACGCGCTTACAACGAGGAGCACGGCATTACGCCGGAGAGCATCGTGCGGCCGCTCGACATGACGCTGGTGGCCGTCGCCAACGCAGACTATGTCGATCTGACCAATGAGGCGGAGGGTCTGCCGGAGTTCCGTTCCCAGGAAGAATTAGACTCTTACATCGCGAAACTGGAGAGTGACATGCGCGAAGCGGCCAAGCGCTTCGAGTTCGAGCAAGCCGCCCGGCTGCGCGATACCATTCGCGATCTGCGCACCAAGGAGTTCATGTTCACGTAGTAAAGGCATCACTGCGTCACTACCATCGTTGGCTGCTGCAGCGCGCAGGAAGCGGTACAAGTAGGGTCCTGTGCAGGCGCAGCTATCGTCGCCGACACGGTGTCGTTCACGGTGTGGATGATGCTGGTGGAGAAGCTGCCCGGGTTGGTCACGTAAACCTTGGTCGATCCGGGATCGGCAGCGACGAAGGTAGGACCAACTCCCACGGCAACGGTCTTCAGCACGGCGAAGCTGGTGGCGCTTACGACTGTCACATCATTGGAGCCGGAATTAACCACGTAGAAGCGCGTCCCGTCCTGCAGCGCGGCAATTCCCGCGGGCGCCGTACCCACGGCCACCGGCGCAGACAGCGACGGGATGGGCGGCATATTGGCAACATTGACATTCGAGGCATCGAAGACACTGACCGTGTTGTCGCCGGCGTTGGTGACGTAGAGCCGGTTGAGGTGCGCGTCGAGATAGGAATACGTCGGCCTCACGCCCAACGGAACCGATGCGGCCACCGCAGGGGTGGTACCCGGTGTAAGGATGTCGAGCGCACCAGGGTGGACCCCGTCACCCTGGGTCACGACGAAGATGTAACTGCCATCGACACTGGAGGTCGCGTAAACGGGATTCAGCCCCAGTCCGTCCCCCGGGTTTAAGGTCTTCACCAAATCCAGCGTCGTCGGATTCAAAACCGTGACCGAGCCCTGGCCCATGTTGTCGCCCTGGTTCAGGACGAAGACTTGCTCGCCGCTGGCCGCCTGGACCATATTGATCGGGTTCAGTCCCACGCACGCGGTATTCGTCACCGATCCCGTGGCCGTCAAGATGTTGCTGACCGATCCGGTGGTCGGACAGGCCGAATTGAAGCCTGAATTGAGTACGTACATGTTGCTAGTTGTAGTGGACGTCAGGAAGACGGGATGCGATCCCGACAGCAGCCCCACGGTCGTAACCGCACCGCTGACGTAAGCCGGGAAATCACTCACCGTGTCACTGCCGCTGTTGGCGATAAAAAGGGCGGTCGAAGAGGGCGGCAACGCCTCATAGATGGAACCCACGCCCAGGGGTTGCAGCCAACTGACGGAGTCGCCGGAAACATCGATCGTAGTGGTTGAGCCGTCGCCGTTGGGGTTGTAATTCACTACGTAGGCGAAGTGCGTGCTCTGCGGCTGGCCGCCGGGACCGATAATGGGATTGGCGACCGGGCGGTATTGATCGCCACAGCCCAGCCATAACAACAGTAGGAAAGCAGCCAACAACAAAAAAATGGTTTTGCGGAAAACCTTCATCCACACTCCTGACGGTGAACTGCCACTCCTGCCCGAATGCCAACCAGAAAAATACATTGTATAGGGCGCGCCCGCCCAGGTATAGAGCACGGCTCCCATCGTATCTGGGAACCCCGAATGGGCTGCAAGGGTTGCGGTTAGGCATTTTTTCGGCGGAAAACGTAACTGACCGTGAGCGAGGGCTTAGAAATTACCGCGCAAAAGCAAAGCCCTGTCGCCGCGGACAGGGCCGTGGAAATGCGACGCGCAATTAGACGCTGAAAGAAGATCCGCAGCCGCAGGTGCTCTTGACGTTGGGATTGTCAAACTTGAAGCCGGCGCCTTCGAGGGTCTCGATGTAATCGACGTTCACGCCCTTCAGATACATCAGCGAGGTCGCGTCAACGTAGACCTTCAGGCCTTCGAAGTCGAAGGTCTTGTCCATCATGCCGGCGCCGTTCTCGAATGACATCGAGTACGAGAAGCCGGAGCATCCGCCGCCGACCACTCCCACGCGCAGTCCCGCCGGAACCGGGTTCTGTTGCGCCATGATCTCTTTCACCTTGGCGATCGCCGTCGGGGTGAGATTAAGCGGCTTGGTTGTGACAGTGGGTGCGGTGGTGGTGCTCGGTGTGGTGGTTGTGGTAGCCATTATCTCTCCTCTGAAACTAGCGGGATTATAGCAAACTGCTGCAGATTTGTGATCAGCTACCCGCCAGCTGGGCGCTGCGGCAATAATCCCTGTATTTTGGATGCAGCGGAACGGCCCTCCGTCGCAGCAGTTATACAAGCCGTCCCTTATTGCGCGCCTCAAGGGCCAGAATGGAAAGGGCTGCCCCCGCCAGGAAAGCAGCCCAAGTACCGTGCTTCGCTCAGCACCCCTAAGGAGAGTGGTTCCGAGACTTGACAGTGTCACCAATTCTTAACAGAGTCAAGACCACTGGTGGGTTGCCCGGTCACGCCACTTTCCGCGCATTGAGTCGTTGCGCACACATATTTTCTTCCATGTTTCGCGGGGAAAACGATGACTAAGCCCTATCCTAGCAGCGTTGTCTGCCGGCGGAACTCCCGCCCGTAGCCTGCGCCAGGGCGGCGGGGAGCCTACTCAGGGCCCGGTTAGGGAATTGCAAATAATTGCGCTTGTCCGTCCCCAGCCGGAGATATAATGTACTCAAGTGAGGCCCCCGTCCGGTCGGGCGTCACAACTGCCGTGGACGCGGGACCGGTTCATTGTGAGCCGAGGTGGCTGATGTCAATGATAATGATGTTGCTGATCGCGTGGGGTGTTTTGACGGGGGTGCTGGTTCTGCTCCTGATCTACCGTAGTACCCTGACCCTGCACGAGGACGATCAACTCTTCTTGGACGAGGCCAGCGCCAACCTCCGGAGGGAACAGGAGGAGCTGCAGCTCCGGATGAAGAGAGTGACTCCGTACGTGCGCATCCTGGGCGCGGCTTCAGGACTGTTGATCTTGTTCATCGCTGGCATGGCCGTGTGGCAGCAGATGAACAAGGTGTACTGAGTCCTTGGTGCGAAATGCCGTCTCACCGGCAAAATGGGCCGGCAATTCGTTCCCACGAGTAAATCTCCGGGGACGGGAATACGCTTGAGCCTAAGAAATAGGAATCCAGCCACGCGCAGCGTCCCCGTTGCGCGTTTGTCGTTGTGGGGTGGTTGAGGGACGGCACAGTTCTCACACGCCCTCAGGGGGGCAGAACTCAGCGTCAATGTTCTGAAAGAAGAAGCGATTCGTCATGGCGCGCATCTTTACAATAGTCGGGGAAAATAGCCGGAGATTGAATCTTCGCAACATCGAAGTTGAACGGCTTCGCCCGGAGGCGCAGCCATCAGCTCGCAGATCGCAGAGGTCAACGTGGCAACGCAGGAAGTCAACAATCGAGTATTGGAGTTTCCGTTGCAGCCGGAAGCGGATACGGAAGAGGAAGTTGCGGAATGGTTGGAAGCTTTCGATCAGGTGGTCGAAAACGAAGGCACAACCCGCGGATGCGAACTTCTGCAAGCGCTGATTGAGCGGGCGCACGAGTCGGGGGTCGAGGTTCCCGTGCAGTTAAACACGCCCTACGTCAACACCATTCCGCTGAGCGAGGAAGTTCCCTATCCGGGCGATCGCATGCTGGAGCGCCGCCTGAAGAGCTTGACTCGCTGGAACGCGATGGCGATGGTGCATCGGCAAAACAAGAAGGACCCAGGGATCGGCGGCCATATCTCGACCTACTCCTCTCTGGCGACCTTGCTCGAAGTGGGTTTCAATCACTTCTTTCACGCCCGCTACGGAGATCAACCGGGCGACTTCCTTTATTTCCAGGGTCACGCCTCGCCGGGAGTGTACGCGCGCGCTTACCTGCTGGGACGGATCAGCGAGGAGCACGTGCAGAATTTCCGCCATGAGTTGCGTGGCCTTCCGGCGCTGTCGTCGTACCCGCATCCCTGGCTGATGCCCGACTTCTGGAGGTTCCCCACGGTTTCGATGGGGCTGGGGCCGCTCAACTCCATTTACCAGGCGCGCTTCATGCGTTACCTGGAACACCGCAGCCTGATCCCCAAGACCCCGCGCAAGGTATGGGCGTTCGTCGGCGATGGCGAGACCGATGAGCCGGAGTCGATGGGCTCGCTGACTTTGGCTTCGCGCGAAAAGCTCGACAACTTGATCTTCGTCATCAACTGCAACCTCCAACGTCTGGACGGCCCGGTGCGGGGCAACGGCAAAATCATCCAGGAGTTGGAAGCGGCCTTCCGCGGCGCAGGCTGGAACGTCATCAAGGTGATCTGGGGCTGCGATTGGGACCGCCTGTTCGCGCGCGACAAGTCCGGGCTGCTGGTAAAGCGCCTGGGCGAGGTGGTGGATGGCGAGTACCAGACCTACAAGGTGAAAGGCGGCGAATACATTCGCCGCGAATTCTTCGGCAAATATCCTGAGCTGCTGGAGATGGTCTCGGACATGAGCGACGAGGAGTTGCACCACCTTACCCGCGGCGGCCACGATCCGCAGAAGGTTTACAACGCTTACAAGCGCGCGGTTGAGCATGAGGGCGCGCCCACCGTGATTCTGGCGCACACCGTGAAGGGCTATGGCCTGGGATCGGCGGAGGCGCGCAACGCCACCCATCAAGAGAAGAAGCTTGCCGACCAGGCGCTGACTGCATTCCACTCGCGCTTTGCCATCCCGATTCCGGAGGAGGCGGCACGAGAAGGACGCTTGTATCGTCCGCCCGACGACAGTCCAGAGATCGTTTACGCGCTCCAGCGCCGCAAGGAACTCGGTGGATTCGTGCTGACCCGGGAGGTCCCTCCACCGAGCTTTCAGCCTCCGGCGCTCTCTGAATTCGCCGACGCGCTGGCGGGTTCCAAGGGACGCGCCGTCTCCACCACGATGGGCTTCGTCAGCATGTTGCGGCAACTCATGAAAGATAAGGAAATCGGCAAGCTGATTGTCCCCATTGTTCCCGACGAGGGGCGCACCTTCGGCATGGAATCCATCATTCGGCAGGTGGGTATCTACGCCAGCCAGGGACAGCTTTATAAGCCGCACGATCAGGACATGCTGCTCTATTACCGGGAAGGCAAGGACGGGCAGATCCTGGAAGAGGGAATCACCGAAGCCGGTTCCATGGCTTCGTTCACCGCCGCCGGAACGGCCTACGCGAACTACAAAGTGCCGACCATTCCGTTCTTCACCTATTACTCGATGTTCGGGTTCCAGCGTATCGGCGACCTGGTCTGGGCCTTCGCCGATTCCCGCGGCAAGGGATTCATGATGGGCGGCACGGCGGGAAGGACCACGCTTGCCGGGGAAGGCTTGCAGCATCAGGACGGCCACAGCCTGGTGCTCTCCAGTACCGTCCCCACCTGCCACAGCTACGATCCCGCTTACGTGTACGAGATTGCCGTGATCATTCAAGACGGCATACGGCGCATGTACCAGGAGCTGGAGGACCGCTTTTACTACATCACCTTGTACAACGAAGATTATCCAATGCCGGAAATGCCGCAGGGCTGCGCGGAGGGAATTCTGCGCGGCATCTACAAATACAAACCGGCATCCGGCGGCAAAGCCGCGACCCAATTGTTTGGCAGCGGGTCCATTCTGAATGAAGCCCTGCGCGCCCAAAACCTTCTCGCGGAAAGGTATGGCGTGCAGGCCGACGTCTGGAGCGTAACCAGTTACAACGAACTGCGGCGCGACGCCCTGGCCATCGAGCGCTGGAACCGGCTGCATCCCGCCGAGCCGGAGAAACGGCCGCACATCCTGACGGTCCTCGACGGAGCTGAAGGGCCCATCGTCGCCGCCACCGACTTCATGAAGGTGGTACCCGACCAGCTGTCACCGTGGCTGGGCCGGCGGCTGGTCACGCTGGGCACGGATGGCTTCGGACGCAGCGATAATCGCGAGCACTTGCGGCGGCACTTCGAAGTGAATGCCGAGTCGATTGTCGCGGCGGCGCTGTCGCGGCTGGCGCGCGACGGAAAGTTCGCTGTGCAGCGCGCCCAAGAAGCGTTTGCGGAACTCGGCGTGGATAACGAGAAGATCGACCCGGCGATTGCGTGAAGTTCCTCGCCGTCGAAACTTCGCAACTTCAGATCGCGGCTCTATGGATTCGTTCCCAATAAGTCCTGGTGATCTTCTGTGGTGGGAGTGGCTGCTCTGGGCCGCAGGATGCTGGAGTGTGGCCGCGGCCGCAAAGTTCATCCTGCACGACTTTTTAGGAGACCTGGCCGGGCTTTTATCTTTTGTAAGCATAACAGCAGGAGTTTTTTGTGCCCTCATAGGAATCGCCCGGTTAATCGAATTGGTTTAGGTTGGATGACCTATGCCTTTGCTCAGTCCCACCAAGCCTTAAACTTTCCACTCGCGCACATAGGCCTTGCGGAGTTACCATGGGCCACAACTCTTTTCATTGAAGCGTCGCTCGCCGCGGCGGGGCTGCAACCGCGTTGGTCGAAGAGTGGTGCACCGAAGCAGGTCTCTCACACTGCACTTCCGGTTTTTCCCGATCCAGCGTGTAGAATGCCAGTCGGCTTCTGTGATGGGAGTTGGCCGGAGCACGCAATACCAGGTCCACAAGGAGATCCGATGGCGTCAGGTAAGGCATTTGCAGCACTAGGGTTGGCACTTATTCTTTGCGTGTTCCTGGCGGCGTGCGGGTGGCTCCAAGCCCGCGGTACAAGGTGCGCCAGTGATATTTGAATTAACGTTGCCGTCGGGCGCGATCAATGTACCCTACAGCACCACCGTGCATGTGAGCAACGGAACCGGAACGTCTCCTTTCACGTGGAGCATCACGTCCGGTAGTTTGCCCGCCGGATTGAGCTTGAACAGCGGCACCGGGGCGATCACGGGGACCCCGACCGCGATTGTGAATGCCACCTTCACCTTGCAGGTAACGGACGCGAAGTCACTCACCGGGACCAGGAGCCTGAGCATCAACATCCGCGGTGCGGTATCGATCACGCCCCCCTCGCTGCCGGGAGGCCAGGTAACTCTCCCCTACAGCGCAAACTTGTCGGCGACCGGCGGAGTATTGCCTTATACGTGGAGCGTCAGCAGCGGTACTCTGCCGGCTGGACTCACGCTCACCGGGAATTCCGATAACACGGCCACGATTTCCGGTACACCTACTCTCCTGGGAACCTCGACGTTCACCATTCAGGTGGCTGATGCGGAGACTCCCCCTGCCACCGGAAACTCTGGTTCGTTGAATATCTCCATCGAAGGGTTTGTCACCATCACCAACACTTCCTTGCCTGATGGCAATGTGGCCATCTTCTACGACACGCAGCTGATTGCCACGGGCGGACTCGCACCCTACACCTGGAGCCTGACCTCTGGTACCTTGCCGCCTGGATTATCTCTGACTACTACCACCGGAGTGATTTCGGGAACACTCACGACCACAGGCCCCTATCAGATCACGGTGCAAGTGGTCGACTCGGAAAGCACTCCCGCAACAGCGACCGGGACCTTCACCATCACCATCAACCCGACACCGCCGCTCCAGGTCACAACAAGTTCGTTGCCGGCCGGTACGCAAGGCGTCCGCTACTCAAATTCGCTGGCCGCCACGGGCGGAGTTCCGCCGTACTCATGGAGTCTTACCGCGGGACCGTTGCCTCAGGGCTTGACGCTAAGCGGCACCGGTGTAATTTCGGGAACGCCCACCGGCAGCAGCGGCAGCTTCCCCATCACGGCGCAGGTGACTGACACCCTGAGGAATACGGCCTCTTCTTCCGGCCTGACGCTTATCATCAATTCGGGCCCCTTGGTGATTACGACCGTATCGTTGCCTGCGGGAACACAGTCGGCGCCCTATAGCGCCACGATGAGTGCTGCGGGCGGAACTCCACCCTACACTTGGTCGCTGCGGTTCGGGGCCTTGCCCAACGGTTTGACCCTCAACCCCAGCACGGGTGTGGTCTCGGGAACGCCGACTGCGAGCGGCGTTTCTGCCATCCAAATGCAGGTGCAGGATTCGGCTTCACCACCGGCTGTGTTCGTCTCACCGCCTTTCGCACTCAACATCAACTCTGCCCTGACCAATGCGGCCCTGACCGGCGATTACGCCTTCTCCTTCAGCGGCTACAACAACGGAACGCCGGTCGTCATGGCCGGCCGATTCACGGCGGACGGAACTGGCTTGATCAGCAATGGCTTGCTCGACGGGAATACGGCCGGTAGCCCTCCGGTGAGCAACTTGGCATTCACTGGGACCTACTCGATCACGGCTGACGGGCTGGGTACCATGACCTTCAACCCGACCCAAGGTCCGGTTCTGGTTTTGGCGGCAGCGGTGGACAGCCACGGGGCGGGCATGCTCATTCAGAGCGATCCTGCCAATCCGCAGGAGTACGCTTCCGGTGCGATTAAGCCGCAAACGATTGTTTCGCTGACTGGCGGTAATTTTGTCTTCGGCTCGAGCGGAGTTGACGTGGCGGGCAATCGGTTCGCCAGCGCTGGAACGTTCCAGATCAATGCCTCCGGAACTTTGACGAGGGGTTCAATCGACACCAATGACGGGGGCACAGTGGTTCCAGCCGCTATCTTGGGCGGCGCGTACGCTACGTCCGATCCCAGCACCGGCCGGGGCACGGCCAGCCTAAGCATTAACAGCGGCCCAGCCCAAAACTTCAGCTACTACCTGGTGTCTTCCACGGAGATGATTCAGGTCAGCATCGACCAGATATCGAGTACTTCTCCTCTGACGCTGACTTCGGTGCTCAAGGGGAGTACGGCTGGCGCGAGCTTCACCAACCTGGCCTTGAGGGGAGTAAGCGTTGTCCAAACCAACGGGGTCAATCCCAATGGCGGGAGCCCGGAAGCGATTGGCGTTGCCGGGTTGTTCACTGGCGATGGCACTACCGACGGAAATGGTTTCGGTAACGCCACCCTGTTGTTTGACCAGAACACGGGCGGGACGCTGGCCCAGCAGCAGATCGCGGGTGGCCAATACAAAGTTAACCCGCTGAATGGACGAGTAATCTTAAACGGCTTCGGCGGTACCCCGCCTGTCCTATACGTGGTGAACCCGAACCAGGCGTTCCTGGTCGGCACCGATGGGAATGTCACCTCCGGAGTGCTGGCGCCGCAAGCGGCAGGTACGACGGGTGTTACCCTCAGCAATGTCTCGGTGCTCGGCGCTTATGTGGGAGGCTCGGTCCTGCCGGCCTTGCCGGCGGTGACCAATCAGGTTGACTGGCTATTCTCTGACGGGAATGGCAACATCAGCGTTTCGCAAGACAGCAGCGGCCCCGGTGGTCCCCAGACTAATCAGTTTGCTGTCACTTACCAGGTTGACGCTACCGGCCGGGCCCTCGTCGAATCGAACCCGGGCGGCACGCTGCAGGGCATCCTGTTTGTCGTTTCGCCGACCAAGATCGTCATTCTCTCGACCGATGCGAATCCGGTCTTGTCGACTTTCGCTATAGGGAAGGCAACGAATTAGGAGGCCTGATGTGTGGGCGAGGGGTGGACCACGTCTTCACAGGCAGCGGAAAAACTCTGAGATGTTGAGCGCAGGCTTGGGAGCGTGAAACACTCTGACCGATGGTGCACCTGCTCTCTGGAGTGGGAAGTAATCCGGCACTCTGGTGCAATCTTTTGCACCTGCCGCTGGCCAATCTCTTATTTTTTCAATAGTTTGCAGCGGAAGCAAAATTGCCACACGCTTAGAGGGTGAGTTTGTCCATTCGGTTAACGCCTTGAACATGCCCGCCTTTGCAGCAAGGTGGCTGCGTCTTCTTCTGCTTCTGCGTTTTAGGCGCGACCACGGGCCCCGTAAACACCGTAAGTGTTTGAGTTAGAGCTTCAAACTCGCGAGTCATGACTCAACCACGGAGGTAAGAACTTTGAGTAAAAAACTTGGATGGTCGCTATGCCTGTTGACTCTCGCGCTCTGCGTGAGCAGTCTTCCGGCCATGGCAGATACCCTCTTCAACGACTTCGGATCCGGATTCAACTACAACTGTTGTATCGGTTGGGCGGTCTCCGGAACCGGATCCATTGGCACCAGCTTCACCCAAGCGAACCTGTTTACGGTTAGTGGCAGCGGCAACTTCAGCGTCTCGTCGTTTGACCTCGGCGTAGGATATGTGGAGGGCACCAATTCGTTCTTCGCCAGCATTTGGACAGACAACGCTGGGCTCCCGGGAACCGAGGTGGGTGGCGCCTATTGGGGTAACCTGTCCAGCAGCCAAGCTTTCGGAGGCTGCTGCGGCTTGGTTACCGTCACCGGCATTAGTGGAGTCACTCTGACCGGCGGACAGTCGTATTTCATGCTCCTCGGTCCGATGACTAACTCCAGTACCACTTGGGAAGCGTGGAACTGGAACAGCCAGAGTGTAAACGGTCTGGATCTATATGCCACCAGCGGATGCCAAGACGGTGGTGGGACCGGTTGCGTCTGGAACAGCAATGGCACGGGGAACCCGCTTGGCGCGTTCGACGTCCAAGGCACCCCGAGCGGAGGCACCACGCCGGAGCCCAGCTCCCTGTTGCTGCTCGGCACGGGGTTAGTTGGGGCATTCGGAGTGATTCGCCGCAAACTGCATCAGTAATCCTCCTTGCAGTTCACTTCGAAAGCCGGAGCCAACCAGCTCCGGCTTTCGGCTTTCTGGAGTAGTTCCACGATTAAAGCGGCTCCAGAGATCGTGTACCCCAGGGTACAGCCACTCGCGAACTGCTTTGGCCATCGCCACCAGTTGCTGATGGCACGCCTGGGCCGCGGGGGATCAACGATGAGGCTCGGCCTCCCCCGGGCCGGGCGGAGGTGGCGCGGTTCCCTGCGGCTGCGCGCCAGGCGGAGCCGGGGCCGCGCCCGTTCCCGGCGGCGGCACGTAGGCTGGCGTCGGCGAAGTCAACTCTTGCACATTCGCCGGGACAACACCTTTCACCGCTGGCGCATGCTTCACCTGGCCCGCTTCGGCATCCGACAGGTCAATACCCAGCTTGGACAGGGTTTCCGCCGTGTACAGATCCAGCTGTACCTTCGACTTCTCGTAATTGGCCGCCGCGTTAAGAACGTTGGATTCGGACTGGGTCAGGCTGCTGGACGCCTGCAATACGAGAGTAGGGGTGGAAGCCCCATAGCCGAACTTCTTCTGCTCCGCCGCCAGGCTCTCTTTGGCATAGTCGCGGGCGGCGATCGCCGCCTGCAGGGCGGCATAGTTCTGCTGCATGGTAAATTGCGCATTGCGCACCTGCAACGATATCTGGTTCTCCGTTTGCTGCAGGGCAACCTGGGACTGACGGTATTCCAGCTGCGACCGTACCTGTTCGGATTGCGCGGCACGGTTGCGGAGAGGAATGTTGAGGTTCACTCCGACTCCTTTGTCAGCCGCTGAACTGTTAAAGAGATCGTGAAAAGCGTTTGGGTAGCCGCTCCTGGGAATGGTACCGGGGGGTAGGCAATTTTCTCCAGGAATTCCTCCCGGACCACAGGCTGGGAAGCCTGGATTCTGGTCACCCGCCAAACTCGAGGCCCCGTAAAACGCATACAGGTCCAGCGTCGGCCGCAGCGCGTTCTGGAGCGACCTACGCGAGATCTCGAGATTGGTCAGGTTGATGCGCGCCACCGCGATTTCGGGACGCGCCTGCAGGGCTTCCTGAATCAGGTCTTCGACCGGACGGACCTCGTACTGCTCGTTGAATCGCAGGGTGTCGGTGGGAATGACCGGCGCCACCGCCAGGATGGGATCTCCCATGTTCTTGGTAATGGCGTTCTTCATCAGTAGTTGCTCGAGCTGCAGATTGGATTGCGAACCGATCAGGTTTTGCTTCGCAGTGGCAACCCCGCTCTGGGCCTGAAGTAATGTAATGGGGGCCAAAGTGCCAATCCTGATCTGCTCCTGATCGTCGGAGAGCGTTTTCTCCGCCAGTTGCAGCGCGCGCTCGTTCACCTTCACCGCTTCATAGGCGGTCACCAGGTCCCAGTAGATATTTTCAACCTGCGAAACGGTTTGGATAATCTGCTGGCGAAACACCACGTCCTCGATCTCGCGATTGTTGCGGGCGATGCGGATGTAGCGCAAGTTGGGATCGAACCCGAAGCCTTGCAGCAGGTGCTGCCGCAATTGGAAACGGAAGCTTGGGTTCAAGGCCGGCGAAACCAGGCTGAAGAGCGAGTTGGTGGTAATGCGGTTGTTGTTGAAGCCCACCGTCATCAAGGTACCCGTGGAAAACCCCTGCGTGTAACCGAAGTCGTAGAGGTTGGTGTTTTGTACCAGGGTGGGCGTTCCCGTGAAGATGATGTTGGACTGCGGCGTGGTGGCGCGCTCGCCTTGAATATTTCCCGTGAGGGTCGGGTCGAAGCTGTCAATCAGAGGGCCAGCCCCCAGGGTGGAGGTCACGATGCCAAGGGCGCCGGCCCCGGCCCCGCCAGTACCCAGTTGCGTGCCGCCCGCGCCGGTGCCCGTTGCCCCGGTTGCGGAACTGCCGGTTCCTCCAACCGAGGTAGCGCCGGTTGCGCCTCCCGGGGTGCCTTGCACCACGTTGGCGTTAACCCCCAGGGCAACGGCGCCCGATTTTGTGCGCAGCAGATCGGTATCCGCAATGGAGAGGTTGTAACGCTGCAGGACGATGTCGAGGTTATTCTCCAGCGCCATCGCCACCGCATCGTTGATGGACAAGTACATTCTGCCGTCGCGGAACAGTTGATCGGTCCGCGCGGAGTTGCTCAGGTTCGGCGCCGGTACGCTACGCGATGTGTAGGGTGCGAGCACACCGGGGAATGGGGATTTTGGCTTCGAGTAGTCCTGGTCAGAATACAAATGAGCATTATGCTGCGGCGCCGGAGCCTGCGTCAGTGGCGTCAACGGTGGCATGCTCGTATGGGTGCTTTGTGGAGGTGCATCTTGGGCATAACTCGCTGTCACAAGCAGACCCACGATCCCCAGCGCGACCGTCTTTCGGACCGCGCCCTCAACCAATCTGGCAACAAACATTTCCTTATCTCCTGAAACCGGCATTTGCGTCGGTTTGTGTTTCCCGCGGTTATGAATTGCTGTGGCCTCTGTGTAATACGCACCAAAGTGCCCAAAGGTTCATGTTGAGACGAACCAGGCCGCCCGTTTCGCCCGGAAGACGCCACCGGCGGCAAGCCCGACGTACATGGACTGATTCCTGTCACGAATGTCAACCGCAAAAGAATGATGAAACGCGTTTGCTTATGGGCATAGACGCCCGCTGCTTCGAAAGCGGCGCCTCGGCACTCAAATCTGCTGCCGCTTCCAGCGACCGCGCTTGAACAAAACGGCGCTCGCCCCTGCGATGGCCGTCTCCGCGATCACGATGGCGACGAAAACCCCATTCGAACGCAGTTGCACCGGAATTGCCAGCCAATAACCCAGCGGAATTTCCAGCAGCCAGAACCCGAACAGGTACACAAACGTCGGGGTCACCGTGTCACCGGCTCCGTTGAAGGCTTGCAGCATCACCATGCCATAGGCATAACCGATGTTGCCGTAGCTGACGATGCGCAAGCAGGCCGCGCCCAGCGGCACCACGGCAGGATCATGGCTGAACAACCGTATCAACGGCTCCGCGAAGAAGATGAACAGCACTCCCACGCTTCCCAGGAACAACATGTTGTAGATTCCCGTTCTCCACACCGATTGTTCGGCGCGCTCCGGCTGCCTGGCTCCGAGGTTCTGACCCACCAGAGTGGCGGCGGCATTGCTCAATCCCCAGGCCGGTAGAATGGCAAAGATCACGATGCGGATCGCAATCGTGTATCCGGCAAGCGCGGCCGCGCCAAACATGCTCACGATACGCACCAGCCCAATCCAACTGGTATGTGCAATGGCAAATTGCAGGACGCCGGTAACCGACACGCGGGCCAGACGCAGAAGAACGTGCAGGTTGATGCGAATCTGCCGGCGAAGAATACGGATGCGCTCGGTGCCGCGCAGCAGGCGATAGAACTGGTACCCGAGTCCGATGCTTCGGCCGCTAATGGTTGCGACTGCCGCGCCCGTGACACCCAATCGCGGGAACGGTCCCAAGCCGAAGATGAAACATGGATCGAGAACCAGGTTGATGATGTTGGACACCCACAAGATGCGCATGGCGATCGCCGCGTCACCGGTGCCGCGAAAGATAGCGTTGTTCAGAAACAGCAGCAGCAGAACTCCGCTTCCGCCCAACGCAATTCTGGCGTAGCCGCTGCCGACGGCGACAATCGCGGGCGAGGCTCCCATCAGCCGCAGCAGATCAGGCGCGAAAACCAGGCAAGGCGCGCCGATGGCAAGCGAAATCGTCAGCCCCAGCGCGATCGCCTGCACCCCTGCCACGGCCGCTCCGGCAGGGTCCTTCTCCCCGATGCGTCGCGCCACCATCGCCGTGGTTGACAGGCTCAGCCCCAGGCCTACGGCGAATACCAGGCTCAGGAGCGATTCCGTCAACCCCACCGTGGCCACGGCGTTGGCTCCCAGATGCGCAACCCAGAAAACGTCAACCACGGCGAACAGCGATTCCAGCGCCATCTCCAGCACCATGGGCACGGCGAGCAAAAGAATCGCGCGATTGAGATTGCCCGCGGTGAAATCCTGATGCGAACCCCGAATGGACTCGCGCAACGAGCTCCACAGGCTGGGCGGCGCATCGGGCGTGGCTGGGGAAACAACATCCATGACGACCTACCGTCTTGGCGCCATGCCAGGAAGTGAAAACCGGCGACGGCGCGTTGTAATTCGTGCGTGAAACAGGACTCCGCGTCAGCAGATTAGGGTCAGCGGATTCGCAAGGATGGCGTACTACTGAAGGTCGAACATCGGCTTGTCTCCCTGTCCTCGGGGCCCAGCGCCAGAACTTCGCTAACGGCAAGCCTGACCGGATACGGACGATTAGTGAAAGGCATTCTAGCCGATTCAGCCGTAAGCATCAAATCGAGGTGCGCGTCCGATGCAATGAAAAAAGGCCGCCAGCCCAAATGCGCTAGCGGCCCTAAAGTTAAGTCATCTTGGCCGTTACTTACCTGGAGGCGTCTTGCCGGGCTCTACCGGAAGTTCGTTGTCACGATCTTCGGGTCGCCGCGCCGGATGGTCCGACTTGGCGCCCGGTATGGGCTTGTCGTTTTGCGAACTCATCCGCGGCTCCGTCATCTCATCCGAGGTGAAGCCGTAACCCTCCGTGTAAATCGCCTGGTGGTACAAGCCACCGGTTGGCTGGAAAGCGATGGCATAGATCGGGAAAGCCCTTCCGCCCGCCGGGTACACCGCCGCCACGTAATCGGCCACCATTCTGCCGGAGAAAGTGTCCGGCAGCCAGCTTAGCTGCATGGGGCCCGAAAGCTGCCGGCCGGCGGTCCACGTCTGTCCTCCGTCGTTCGACAAAGTGAAGCCTGCGTACAGCCGACAGTTGCTCCCGCACGCCGAAACGGGATAGTAGTAGTAGGTGATCGCCATGTGGGCCGAAGTTCCCGAGGTCCGGATGTCAATCCCCATGCCGTGAATGAAGTGGTCCACGCCGCTATTGATGGGATTGATGGGGACCCGGACAACCGAGCTCCAGTGAATCCCGTCGGTCGAACTGCTGTACACAATGTCGTTGGCAGCGCAACCGCTTTCGTAGCGGCAGTCCGGCCACGACACATACACTTTGCCCGCGCCATCGATGGCCGTGGAAGGGAGGCCGGCACTGCGAAGGTCGCCCGCTTCATAGTGGCTGGGAGCGCTGGAGATGCTTATGGCTGCGTTCCAGCTCTGGCCTCCGTTGGTCGAGGTGAAGGCCGACATGCCACCGTTGAAGTCACCAAACCCCACGATGACAGTGCCATTGGGCTGCACCACAGGATTCACCCCGATACCGTAGTCGCCGGCCTCCGTGGCTTTTGCTGCACCCCAAGTCAGTCCGCCGTCGCTGGAGGTGCTCATCTGTATCTGGGGGTGTCCCACCCCACGTAGCAATTTCCGTAATAGGGGCTGGTGGCCGTGTTATCGCAGATGATCCAGTTCTTATCGGCATCGCCGACGCGTGAAATATAGATCGGATTGCCCCAATGGATGCACAGCGTTGATGCTTTTGCTAGTCGTTCCTTTTTCGCTTTATCACCACCCGTGAACCAATCTTTGAAGTCGGCGACATATTCTCCGGCACAGGCAACGGTCACCAATCCGGCAAATATGTATTCCGCAACCTCCCAGCGCGATAGGGACTTAGCTAACGACGAAACGTCGGATGCTGTCAGAATCATCTTGGTTCACAAGCGGCGAGAAAACGCAGTCTTGTTGGTTTGCATAACGGCATTGGTGGCAATTCTGGCAAAGAGAGTCTACGGCACCACTACCCAGTGGCCTCGCCAGATTGCGTAGCCGGAGCGCTGACACCGCTCCCCTGGGCTAGTACCGATAAAATCCGCGCCCGGACTTGCGGCCCAGCCATCCGGCATCGACCATCTTGATCAGCAGCGGGCACGGCCGGTATTTGGGGTCGCCGAGACTGGCCTGCATCACCCGCATGATGTCAAGGCAAACGTCGAGTCCGATGAAGTCTGCCAGGGTCAGCGGACCCATCGGATGCGCCATACCCAGCTTGAAGACTTCGTCCACGGCTTCGGCAGTGGCCACGCCTTCCATCACGGCGTACACGGCTTCATTCAGCAGCGGCATCAGGACGCGGTTGGAGACAAAGCCGGGCGCATCGTTCACCTCGACGGGAGTTTTCTCCAATTTTTCTGCGAGCGCTTTGACTGTCGCGAACGTCTCGTTTGAGGTGGCCAATCCGCGGATCAGCTCGACCAGTTTCATCACCGGCACGGGATTAAAGAAGTGCATCCCGATGACCTTGTCAGGTCTCTTAGTCACCGCTGCCAGCTTGGTTATCGAAATGGACGAGGTGTTTGAAGCGAGAAGGACCTCAGGACGGCACATGGCATCGAGATCGCGGAAGAGCTCGGCCTTGATCTCAAAGCGCTCGCTGGCGGCTTCCACAACGAAATCGCAGTCGGCCAACCGCTGGCGATCGATTGTGCCCGCGATGCGGCCCAGCGCCAGGTCGCGCTGCTCCGCTGTCAACTTGTTCTTGGCAACTTCGCGTTCCAGATTCTTGCTGATGGTTTGCAGGCCGCGGTCGAGGAAGCGCTGCTCCACGTCGACCAGCACCACGTTGTACCCACTCTTGGCGAAAACGTGAGCGATGCCATTGCCCATCGTGCCCGCCCCGATAACTCCGACTGTTTTGATGTCCATGATTGCCTCAAGTAAAGTTATTTAGCGCGTCTAAACGCGTTGTAAAACATTCGAGTGTAGCAGAGGCAGAGAAAGAGAACAGTGACGGCGAATCGGGCAATCCCGGATCGCAACGCATTGCCTTGGAGCCGGTGCGCGAGAACGAGGTTGCGATATAGGGTTGCAGCAGGCCAGGCGCCGTTGCATAGGACTCCCACGATCCAGCGCCCTCACACTAGACTATTCGCCGGTGAGAGCCTTGTACTGTGCCTGCGTCAACGGCACGACGGAAAGCCTTCCTTGACGCACCAGAGGCGAATCCGCAAACAGCCGGTTGGCTTTGATCTGTTGCAAAGAGACCGGCTGCGGAAGCGCTTTTCCGGCCTTGATCTTCACCACCGGTTTCTTGGGATCGGTAGCATCGACGGAAACGACCGACGCGGCGCCAACTGCGCTCTTGCGATCTCCGGTCTCGTAGATGATCAACCTCGCCCCAAGTGTCATTTCCCGCAGATGTTTTACCGCGACCGGATTCGTTACTCCGTCCCACACGGTCACTTTGTCGCGCTGCAGATCGGCGAAAGAGTACTCCGAGGGCTCCGTCTTGAGCAGATAGTCCAGCGACATAGATTGCCCTTCCTTGGGTATGGATTTGCAAACACCATGGTAACGGAATTCTGCGCGTAGCCTGACAGGCGCCATTGTGACCCGCCTCACTGCAACGCAATGCGTGCGAGGGCGAGAATTAGGTCATGACCTTCAGCGCTGCTGCACTTGCCAAACCGGAAATAACGAACTTCGCCGAGCTCCGCCGCCGCGCTCAGCCGCTGGGTCCCAAACGTGTCGCAATCGTCGCGGCTGACGACGAGGTTGCCCTCACAGCAGCCGATGGCGCGCTGCATCTCGGGATTGCCATTCCCGTGCTGATTGGCAACGAGCGGAAAATCCGCACCAAGGCGGAGGCGCTCGGGCTCTTTGACTTGATCGCCGGGGCGGAGTTTGTCAGCGCGGATGACGCAGCCGCCGCCGCAATCCACATGGCGCACGATGGCCGCGTGAACCTCTTGCTGAAAGGCCATCTCCGCACCGATGAACTCTTGCGCGCCGCGCTGGACAAACAAGCTGGACTGCGGACGGGGCGCCTGTTGAGCGACGTGCTCCTCTATGAAGACAAGCTGGCGGGCGAGCTCAGGTTGGTGGGCATCACCGACGGCGGGCTGAATGTTTCGCCGAACCTGGAGCAGAAAAAGCAAATCGTGCAAAACGCCATCGAGGTCATGCGTTCCCTGGGACTGGCGCGTCCAAAGATCGCGCTTATGAGCGCCACCGAGGCGGTCAGCGAGTCGGTGCCTTCGAGTGTGGATGCCAGGCTGCTTACCGAGATGGCCGAAGCCGGCGAGTTCGGCGATGCAGACATCTTCGGCCCGCTTGCCCTCGACTGCGCGCTTCTGGAGTCTGCGGCGCAGGCCAAGGGCATCGAGCATCCCGTGGCGGGTCACGCCGACTGCATGGTGGTTCCGAACATCGAGGCGGGCAACCTCCTCGGGAAATCGGTGAAGTACCTGGGCGGCTCGCAGTGCGCGCACGTGGTTGCCGGCGCGAAGGTCCCGATCCTGATTCCATCGCGCGTGGAGAGCGTAGATGACAAGGTGAACTCCATTGCGCTGGGGGTGATCTTTGCCAGCCGGTGAATTCAGGATCCTCGCGATTAACCCCGGCTCCACGTCCACGAAGATGGCTCTGTACGTGAACGAGCGCCCTGACTTCGTCAAGAACATCCGGCACTCGGATGCCGAAATGGCGCAGTTCCATGGACGCCCGGTCCTCGATCAGCAGCAATTTCGCTCGGCGCAGATCGAAGCTGCACTGCGTGAGACGGGACACAACGTCGGCGAGCTTGATGCGGTGGTGGGGCGCGGCGGACTGCTGCCCGCCTTGGCCAGCGGCACCTACGCTGTGAATGAGGAAATGCTGGATGAGTTGCGACTGGCCAGGCGCGGAGAACATGCTGCGAACCTGGGCGCCTTCCTGGCCTACGACATCGCGCAAAAGGCCGAGATAACAGCGTACGTCGTCGATCCCGTCAGCGTGGACGAGTGGCCGGAGTGTGCGCGTCTGTCGGGATCGGTGCTGCTGGAGCGGCAGTGTTTGTCGCACGCCTTGAATTCGAAGGCGGTGGCCAAGCGTTACGCTCGCGAGTGCGGCGAACGCTACGAGTCACTGCGGCTAATTGTGGCCCACCTGGGCAGCGGGATTTCGGTTTCAGCGCACGAAAACGGCCTCATGGTGGACGTGACCAATTCGCGCGAAGAAGGGGCATTTTCCACGGAGCGCGCCGGCGGAGTGCCGGCGATGCAGTTGCTCGATCTCTGCTTCAGCGGCAAGTACACACAGAAGCAAGTGGAAGGGCTGCTCTTCCGCGAGGGCGGACTGTACTCTTATCTCGGCACCAAGGACCTGGTGGAAGTGGAGCGCCGCATCGCGAGTGGTGAGGCAAAGGCCAAAACCGTGTTCGATGCGATGGCCTACCAAATCTCGAAGGAGATCGGGGCGATGGCGGCCGTCCTGCACGGACGCGTGAATGCTGTGCTTTTCACCGGCGGCATGGCGCATTCGCAGCGGTTGGTCTCGCGGCTGACCGAATCCGTAAGTTGGATCGCTCCCATCACCGTTTATCCGGGCGAGGACGAGCTGCAGGCGCTCATGGAAGGCGCATTGCGAGTGCTGCGCCATGAGGAGCGATCAAGAACTCTGGCGCTCGGCTGCAGTGCCGTCGAGATTTAGGGCGACCGCCTCAAAGGTCCGAATCTTGGGCTTCCCATCAATCACCTTGGAAAGAATCTTCAGCACTTGGGCGTAAACGTTGGCGTCGTACGCTTCTGCGTTGCTCTTGTTGTCCCACAGGCTCATTGAAATCCGTTCCAGATTGCCGGGATTTGACAACGTGATTTCGCCCTTGAACCCTTTCTGCTTGCGCAGCAAAGGAAGGACCTCGTTCTCGAGTGTACGGGCGAAGTCGGCAGCCATGTTGAGCGATTTCACGCGGAAATGGGCATTTCGTGCGAACATCTTCGACCTCCTCTTAGCGACAGCAACGGGTGCTGCACGGCCAATGCAGCGACTGCGTAACCTTTGCAGCAGTCTCCGGCCGAAGCTATCGCTATTCGTCTCGCATTATAACGGTACGGGGAAACTGCTCAACAGTGCTGCTATCCTTTACCCATGTCGCATCCCGGCAGCGATGGTTCGCCGTTCAACGATGGCTTTGCCGCTCTTTGGCACGAGCCGGCGCTGCTGGCCGCTGAACTTACGTGGCGCTGGTGCTTCGGTTTTGCGGCGTGGGCCCTGAGCATCATTTCCTGCGGGCTATTTCTCGACAGCATTAAAATTTCTCCGGCTGACGAATTTCTGCTCGGCACATTTCAACCGCAGTTGCTTTCCGAGGCCGTCCAGCACATCTTCCGCGGCAGCCTGACGCGCTTCGTGCTGGAGCAATCGGTGCTGCTGCTGGGCGTTACTCTGTTGTGGTGCTTTGCCGCCACCGTTGGCCGCGCCGCCACGCTCTGCCGCTTGGTGGCAATGTTCAGCGTTGACGACGAACCGAGCCAGATGACCTGGCAATTTGTACCGATCTTCGTCCTGCATCTGCTGCGCGCGGCGTGGTCTTTGATCGCGGTCTCGGTCGCAATCGCGGGCTTGATAATTGGCGGTGTCATGGCTGGAAAGGACCGCGCCGGGCTGGCGGCGCTGTGGTTGGTCTTCGGAACCGGCCTGGCCTGCTGGTTCGGGGCCACCTTGAATTGGTTCTTCGGGGTTGCACCGCTGTTTTGCATTCGCAACGGCGCGTCGGCGATGGACGCTCTCGCACGATCGGTGGACTTCGTCTCGCGCCGAGGCGGCCGGCTGTTTCTGCTGGGACTGGGCTTTCTTCCGCTTCGCCTGGTATGGTTTGGGACGATGACGCTGGCGATGTTCGCGCCGTTGAGTTTGGCGCGGCATCTCGCGGTCGGCTGGGTCCTGCTCATCATGGCAGCGATCGCGTTGCTCTATTGCGCAGGAGCCGACCTGCTGCATCTTGCTTGTCTGGGAGCCTATGCATCGCTGGCGGAAGACGATGCGCATCCCGTGCCTGCGCCCCAGGCCGGCCCTCCTTCCGGTCCCGTGCTCGCGGCCGAACCCGACCAGCCGGCCGAGATTGCGCCGGCGGTTGACCAGGCATAAACAACGCTGCTCCCTTGCGGGCACTACACTCCGTCGAAAATCATTCACCACGGAGGGCACGGAGAACACGGAGTTTCCCGGAACTGGTCTGCATCTTTCCCCTATCGCCCTCGTGCCACGATCAACGTCATATCGTCCGCCTGTTCGCCCTGGCTGAATTCCTGCACCTGGCTGAGGATGGCTTCGAGAATTTCGTCGGCTGAGCAGTTCCGATGGCTGCGCGCGGCCTCGATGAGACGTTCTTCCCCGAACTCGTCCTCTTCGTTCGGCGAAGCTTCCGAGATCCCGTCGGTATAAATCACCAGAACATCTCCCGCTGCCAGTTCAAGTTCGACGACCGAGCAGTCCCACTCCTCGAACAAACCCAGTACGGTCGCTGTGGCTGCGAGCCGTTCGACGCTCCCATTGGCTCTCGCCAGGAAGGGAGGATTGTGTCCGCAATTGACGTAGCGCAGGCTCCGCGTCTCGTCGTCGTAAACCGCGAAGAAGGTCGTGGCGTAGTGGTTGTTCTCGGTGTTCTTGTAGAACAGGCGATTTACGGAACGCATCAGGCGAGGAATGTCCTCCAGGGCCAGCGCGTATTGGCCCCGCAGGTTGGCCTGAAGGTTGGCCATCAGCAGCGCAGCCGACATGCCCTTCCCCGAGATGTCGGCCAGCACCAGGCCGACGCGGCCCGAGCCGAGATCGAGAAAGTCGTAGTAGTCGCCGCCCACGGCGCGCGTCTGGATGCATTTGCCGGCGCACTCCAGCGTGGTCAGCGAGGGCGCCTGCTGCGGAAGAAGCCGGCTCTGCACCTGGCGAGCGATTTGCATCTCCTGCGCGGTGCGGCGCTCCCCCTCCATGGTTGCCGCCATTTTCTCCGCCAGGGTAATGCTGCGCATGGCAATACCGGCCTGGCTGGCCACCGATGCCAGCAAACGCTTGTCGCCCGTGGAGTACGGTTCCTCCGACAATCGTGGCCCCAGCACGGCAACTCCTTGTAGCTGGCCGTCGCTCGATCCGCGAATCGGCACCAGGCACTCCGCGTGCAGCGGCTCCAATTGCGTTCCGTGCATGACTTCGGGAAGCAATTCCAGCGGATCGCTACGCTCTGCCAGTTCCTCAAGACCAGCCCCGCTAGTCGAGAGAGTCATCGCCTCCGCCGGAGGATTGCCGGCGTATGCCTGCAATTGTCCATTGGCGGCCTCAAGGTACACATACATTGCGCTGGGATGCAGCGCATCGTGAATCTGATCGTGTAACAGTGCGGCCAGTCCTTCGCGGCTGCTAACCGTGAGTGTCTGGGCGGCTAGGTTCTCCAAAATCTGTTGGGCGTCGTAAGAGCTGCGGAAGAAGGCGCGGTCCAGCCGGGTTCGCACCCGCCGATGAACCTGGGTTGCGCCCGAGATCAGCAGCACCCCGAAGGTCGCGCCCACCGGAATGGCGGCTTTCGAGCCGGCGGAGAAAAGGCGGGAGAATACCTGCGCCAGCCAGAAGGTCGCCCACACCGAAATCGCCAGGATGAGGAAAACGAATCCGCGCTCCACAAGGAAATATCTGGCGCTGCGCTTCAGCAGAACGGGCACATCCATCACGCGGTGCTTCACCACTGCGTAGGCGAAGGACAAGGGAAAGAGGAAGAGCAACATGACAAAGAAGAAGCCCAGCCAGAAAGGCGTCTGGAAGTGCACCGTGTCTTCCGCGGCTTTGACCACGGCCACGGGCGTGACCCCGACCGTCGTGCCCCAGACAATCACCTTGAGCTTGCGCCGGGCCTCCGGGTTGGAAGTGCCCAGCAGGTTCAGGATGAGCGAAAGTATGCCCAGCAGAATGGTTCCGTAGGCATACACAAGCCTCATGTTGTGGCCCGTCCGCTGGCTTAATACCGCCTGTAAGAAGGGCAGCACCGCAAGATTGCCATACCGAACCCCTCCGTATCCCAGGCAGATGCCAATTCCTGGAAGCAGCCACTTCAGCCACGGCGCTTTGCGGTCGATGGGAGATCGCGTGGGAAATACAGCGAAGAAGAAATAGAACAAGGCCGGAAGCAGGCCGCCTACAATGGTGTTGAACGCGAGCAGGAAATGCCGGAGCCCGTCCGGCGCTACCAAAAAGGAACTGGGAAGGCCGGGCGCGGTGAGGAAGCTGGCAAACACCATGGCCAGGAGCCAGGCGTCGCGATTGTCCACGCGCAGAAACAGTACGGCAAGTCCCACGATGAGAAACAGCACTGGATAGGAGTCCAAAATCTGTTCCGCTACGGTTCGCCCCAGGGTCTTGATGTCGCCCTGCCCTTTTATGGCGCGAAAAGTGGCCGTCACGGTGAGCGGATTTGCCTCTCCGGGCCGCTCGATTCGCAGAATCACCTTGTCGCCGGGCTGCGACTTTACCCAGATGGACTGCAGAACGTCGAACCCAGTCTTCTTGGGGGAAATGGGTACGCCGTTGATGGCGGTGATCCGGTCGTGCGGCTTCAGCCCGGCCTTCTCCGCCGGGCTGTCATGGTAAACATTGGTCACCTCAATCGCTTGATCGAGGTAGTTCGTGTCAATACCGATCTCTACCGTAGGTTCGCGGCGAACGTAATACATCCACGCCGCGCTGTAGAGGATGGTTGCTGCCGCAAACAGGACAGCCAGCGCAAGCAGCGCCGGCCGGTACTTGTGCGATCGCGTGGCAGGTGGTGCCAGGACGGATTGAGCTACGGCTGGAGGCATGTTAGGCGGATGCGCGCAGGAGTAGTGTAGTCCATCCCGCAGGTTCGATCTCTCCTGTAGGCTCGTATCGCGTGCGAGCACTTTTCGCTGTTCGTCACCGCAGCCTGAGCGCAGAATTGTGGCTGACCGGAAATCTCAATCCATGAAAACCCTGATCGCGGTTTCGCTGGTTTACGGCGGACTTCTGGTGATGTTGGTGGGAGCCGTCGCTGTGGTCAGGCCCCTGCGACTGCCGGCGCTTCGAAGCCGTGCCACTGGCGTCCTGGTTCTCTTCTGCGGAGTTCTAATTTTCATAAATGGGGGCCACCTTGCCGACCGGGGAGACGCGGGTCGCAATTGCACGGACGAAACTCGATGAATTCGCGCCCGTCTATCAGTTCAGCGAATCCCACTCGATCCAGATCGGCGCGTTCAAAGAGCGCGTCTATGCGGCCATCCGTCAGGTGACGGCCGGAGACATCAAGCTTTTGCGGACGCTCACCTGGATTCGCCGTCTTGGTCGCGCCACCCCACCCGGCATTTTGAATGCGCCACAGAACGAGCCAGTTCTGGATGTCGCTTTGCGGTCAGGGTTTCTCTTGCTTGCCGATGAGCCCGACCGTGAGATCGTCATCGGTGCTCTGGTGCGCGCTCGCGCAGGCTGGCGGCCAAACCAGAAGCCAACTCCCGACGACTTCAAGTCGCTCAACGCGCCCGGCTTCGCACTGGCGTCCATGAACTTCATGATCGAAGAAGCGGGACCGGGCCGATGCGTGGTTACAACGGACACTCGTGTGTTCGCTACCGACCCATCCTCGCGTCGCAAGTTCGGCGAGTACTGGCGGATGATTTATCCGGGAAGCGCCTTGATTCGGCGAATGTGGTTGCAGGCGATCAAGAAACGCGCGGAGAATAGCCCGAAATGAGGCTCCTGCCTATCGGCGCTCCCGCAAAGTTGTATTCCTCCCGGCGACGATTCGCCCTCTGGCCTTGCGATTGCGAGTAAAATGGGAACATTCGCTCCAGGTTGGTATTTGTCGCCGCATGGGTCCGGCGCCAAATTCATACGGGTAAATAACTTTCATGCCGCAAATCGGAAGTTTTGCACTCTTGCTGGCTCTCGCGCTGGCGGCCTATTCGTTCGTCGCGGGCGCGCTCGCCTTGTATCGCAAGGACGATCGCCTGGGCGAGACCGCTCGCCGCGCCGGCATCGCCTGCTGGGCCGCAGTCACGGTCGCCGCCGTGGCGCTGGTGATGGCTGCGTTGGGCAACGACTTTTCCGTCTCGTACATCATGCACCACAGCAACCGCGACCTGCCCATCGCTTACAAGTTTGCCGCGCTGTGGTCGGGACAGGAAGGTTCGCTGCTGTTCTGGGCGTGGCTGCTGTCAACCTACGCGCTGGTACTGCGGTTGCGCTACAAAGTCGATCCGCAACTGACGGCGCACGCCTCGGCGATCATCGCCGCAGTGCAGGTGTTCTTCCTCCTGCTGGTGAACTTCGCGGCGCACCCGTTCGGCTTGGTCAGCGGACAGATTCCCGCCGATGGCAACGGACTGAATCCGCTACTCCAATATCCCGAGATGGTCATCCATCCCCCGATGCTCTATCTCGGCTATGTCGGCGTGACCGTGCCGTTCGCCTTCGCGCTGGGCGCGCTCATCATGAAATATCCCGGCGAGAAGTGGATCCACATTACTCGGCGCTGGACCATGGTGGCGTGGCTCTTTCTCACCTGCGGAATCTTTCTCGGCGCGCACTGGGCCTACGCGGTGCTGGGTTGGGGAGGCTACTGGGGATGGGACCCGGTGGAGAACGCGTCGCTACTGCCGTTTCTGACTATGACCGCTTTCCTGCATTCGGTCATGATGCAGGAGAAGCGCGGCATGATGAAGATGTGGAACATGTGGCTCATCTTCACCACGTTTCTGCTGGCCATCTTCGGGACGTTTCTCACCCGCAGCGGGGTGGTGAGTTCGGTGCACGCCTTCGCGCAGTCGGGCATCGGCATCTGGTTCGTGTGGTTTCTGGCGCTGACGTTTGCCACTTGCGTGTT
The DNA here is from genome assembly GCA_049522855.1 of Candidatus Korobacteraceae bacterium. Taxonomy (GTDB): domain Bacteria; phylum Acidobacteriota; class Terriglobia; order Terriglobales; family Acidobacteriaceae; genus Bog-257. Next base: position 8,945 of record JBEKNL010000007.1, on the reverse strand, counting down.
CTTCGTCGTGCGTAACCGTGACACGCTGAAGAGCGAGCACCGGCTGGAGTCGCTGGTCTCGCGCGAGTCCAGTTTCCTGTTCAACAATCTGGTGCTGCTGGTGGCGTGCTTCGCAGTGTTGTGGGGCACGCTGTTTCCGGTCCTATCGGAGGCGGTCACAGGCTCGAAGGTCACGGTGGGGCCACCGTTCTTCAATCGGGTCAACGTTCCGATTGGGCTGTTCCTGATCTTCCTCACCGCCGTGGGACCGCTCCTGGCCTGGCGCAAGACCTCTCTCGACAGCCTGAAGCGTAACTTCCTGTGGCCGGCAATTCTGGCGGTGCTGACGGCGATCGCGCTCATGATCGGCGGCATGCGTCCCTGGGAGGACGTGTCTTACTTCTACTCCCTGGTGGCGATCTCGTTGTCGGTGCTGGTGACGGCGACAGTGGTGGGCGAGTTCTGGCGCGGCGGGCGCGTCATTGCGCGCCAGACCGGCAAGAACATCCTCGACGGCATGGTGACCATCACCCGCCGCAACACGCGCCGTTACGGCGGCTACCTGGTGCACTTCGGCTTCATCGTCATCATGATTGGCTTCGCCGGTCTGCCCTTCAACCTGGATAAAGAGCAGGAGATGGGCTTCGGCGACAAGATGCAGATTGGCTCGTTCACTTTGGTGTGCGACTCCTACACCCAGGACGACAAGCCGAACTACTCCAGCGAGTGGGCCGTCATCGACGTGTACCGGCACGGCAAGAAGATTGACACCATGTTTCCCGAGCGCCGCTTCTACAAGGCGAGCGAGCAGACTTCGACTATCGTGGCCAACCGCTCGCGTCCCGGCGGAGATTTGTACCTGGTTTACACGGGGCGCAACCAGGACACGGGCAAGCCGATCATTAAGGCGCACGTGAATCCGCTGGTGATGTGGATCTGGTCGGGCGTGGTCATCGTGGTTATCGGGACGTTGATCGCGCTGTTGCCCAACCTGAAGCCGGTAAAGGCGGCGGTGAAGGAGAAGGAACGCGCCGAACTAGAGGCGGCGCACGGCAAGGTAGTGGGAGTGGGGGGTGACTGAGGACAAGGGCTAGGGGTTAGGGGTTAGGGGTTAGGGGTTAGGGGTTAGGAGTTAGGGGTTAGTGCAATCGCCTTTAGCTGTCATCCTGAGCGGAGGCGGCCCGCGGTTGGCCGTCGGAGTCGAAGGAACCCTATAGCAGTCAGGTTCCAGAAGTAGGTGTTGCGAGTCATGCTGGTTTTCAGTCTGGGACGAGCCCGCAGGGCGAAACAAAATTAGCCCAGTGCGTAAGCCCTGGGTGGCTGCGTTTATATGAAGTCGGAGTCCCGTAGGGACGGCACAATAAAGCAGGTCCCTCGACTCGCTCGGGATGACAGAGTATTAATGATGAAAGTTCGTTCTGGTTTTAGAGATCCTTCGACTCGCTCCAACACCCCGCCAAGCGCAAAAGCGGCGCTCGTCGGGGACCCCGTTTCCGCTCGCTCAGGATTTCGGCTGGCGGCTCAGACGCCGCCAAAGCGCCCCAACTTGAAACTTGAAACTCGAAACTCGAAACTTCGCATTGCCCAGCTCCTGCTCATCGCGCTGCTGGCCATCGTCTTCCTGGGCGCCGACGGCGACGCCCGCTTCAACAAGCTGGGACACGGCCTCATGTGCATGTGCGGTTGCAATCAGGTTTTGCTGGAGTGCAACCACGTCGGCTGCACCTACTCCGAACGCATGCGCAATGAGCTGACGGCCGGCATCGAGCGCGGCGACAGCGATTCCCTCGTGCTGCAGAGCTTCGTGCAGAAGTACGGCAACACCGTGCTGTCTGCCCCTACTACGACCGGCTTCAACCGCGTGGCGTGGATCATGCCGTTCGCGGTTTTCGCGGCGGCGCTCGCGCTGGCCATCTTGTTTGTGCGCCTGTGGAAGTCGCGCGCCGTCGCGCACCCCGTGCCGCGTCCCAATCTTGACGCCGCCGAACTCGACGACCTTCGCAAGAAGGCGCGTCAGGAGACCGATTACTGATGTTTGCATTGATTGTCTTTGCTGCTGCCGGACAGGAGACCGCCTTCGTCATGTTTGGCTGCGCGCTGTTTGCGGCGCTCCTGTTCTTCTACGTTTTCTATCAGCCGGGCGATGTGGAAGTCGGCGAAGAGAAGACCCGTCTGATGTATTTGCAGGAACGCAAAGAGGCGACCTACGAAAATCTGCGCGACCTCAGCTTCGAGTACAAGGCCGGGAAGTTGAGCGAGTCCGATTACGCGGTGCAGCGCGCCTTGCTGGAAGACGAAGCGGCCGCCATTCTCGCCGAGATGGACAGCATCGAGAAGGCGCGCGCCGTAGTCCGGCGTGGCACCAGGCGTCCAGGAAGCGCTCCCACGAACGGAGGCCGGACATGAATGTGGCCGTCACTCCGGGTTCTCTAGTAGAGCGGACCTTTAGGCCCGCGTCCGTTGAGTTTTGTCATCACGAGCCGGCGAACCGGGGTCACCAACGAACGCCGTTCTTGCGCTCATTGGGGCAAGGTTCAGCCGGCGAGGGATCTGCTTTTCGGTTTCTTTCGTTAATCCCTAAAGGCCTTCTCTACCCGGTTATTTTTTTTCTCACCCTCACTTCTTTCGCTACAGCCCAGAGCATCACTGGCACCGTCACCAACGCCACCACCGGCAAGCCTTCTGCTGGAGACGAGGTCAGCCTCCTGTCGTTGTCGCAAGGCATGCAGGAAGTGGCGAACACGAAGAGCGACGCGCAAGGGCGATTCTCGTTGCCAGTGCCCGCTGGAGACCGCGCCCCGCACATGGTGCGTGTCACCCACGAAGGCGTGAATTACTTCCCGCCAAGTGGGCCGTTGATGCCGGGTACGACCACGGCCGAGCTTACGGTGTACGACTCCGCCAAGAAAGTCGACGGCCTCAGCCAGACGGTCGAGGTGGACCGCTACCAAAGCGACGGCAAACAGCTGGAGGCAATAGCGCTGTACGCGATTCGCAACCAGTCGCAGCCGCCACGCACCGTGGCCGACGACAAGCACACCTTTGAATTCGTTTTGCCGGATGGCGCTGAGCTGGAATCGGCGCAGGCCAAAGGTCCCGGCGGGCAGCCCATCGCCGTCGAGGCTTCGCCCGGTTCGCAGAAAAACCGCTACGCCTTCAACTACCCTCTGCGTCCCGGTGAGACGCAGTTCCAGGTGTCGTATCACATGCCCTACAGCGGCGAGGCCAGCATCTCGCCCAAGCCGCTCGGCGAAGTACAGCACTTCGTCGTGATGACGCCCAAGAGCATGACGTTCACGCCCAAGAATCCACAGCAGTTTCAATCCATGCCCGATGAAACGGGCGCAGGCATCATGGTGGCCACCAACGTCAAGCCGGGACAGGACCTTAGCTTCCGCATCGCCGGCACGGGCGCGTTTCAGGCCGAGGGCGCACAGGCCACGGGCGGAGGCGACGCGAGCGGCGGCGGAGCCATGGGCGGAGCGCAAGCCGCGGCCAGCGACAATCGTCCCGGCGGTGGACTAGGCGCTCCGATTGACGCGCCCGATCCGCTGCACGACTACCGCGCCTATATCCTCGGGGCATTCGCGCTGGTGCTGGTGATGGGCGGCGCGTACGTGGTTTCGAAGTCAAACGTCAGTCCTCATCCCGTGACAGCCACCCCAGGAGCATCGGGTCGCGCCGCCATCGATGCGGAGGGGGGACCCGCCGATGTTGCCGACCTCAGAGAACCGGCCGCGCCGGTTCGTGATCGTAATGCGCAGTTGCTGGAGTCGATGAAAGAAGAGTTGTTCCAGTTGGAGATCGATCGCCAGCAGGGCAAGATCTGCCCTGAGGAATACGCCAAGGCCAAGGCCGCCCTCGACGAAACCATCCGGCGCGCCCTGGCGCGTGGCAAGTGAAGTCAGTTTCGCGGAATCTGCCTGACAAACCCATTGATCACGGTTAGCTGACTTCGGGTCTGACGGATTGAAACTTGTTGTCTGCAAGAGATTCCTGCAGTAGGATTCTTATATGGAGCTTGCAGTCATAGTTCTCATCGTCGCGCTGTGGGTGCTGGGATCATTGGTGCCTACGGGACACACTCTGCCGCAAGAGATCGCGACGCTGAAGAGACGGCAGCGGCTCTATTTGCCGTACACGAAAGAAGACCTCAAGATAATTTATAGGATTTGGGCAACTTGGCGCGTTGAGCGCCCCACTCCTCACACAGATGCGCTCACACAACATTTCGAAGTTCTCAAAGGCGCCGCGCCGTACTACCAGACCAGGAAAATGCTGTAAGCCTGCCCCGTCCCTGATTGTGCTAAATAATTGTCCGCCGCTCTGTGGACTTTGAACGGCTGCCGGCCCTCGAAAACCCCCGGCGACCGTTTTCTGATATTTCCCAAAGCATCACTCTGTTCTATCGAAATTGGCAGCATCGAGCCCAGCGGGCAAATCTCACACTTGGGCTGCTGTTTCAGGCAATAGTGTTTCCCTACCTGCACCAGCAATCCGTGCATTTCGTTGTAAACCTGCGCCCGCGGACTGCGTTGCGCGGTGCTCATCGCCGATGCCTCGTGCGAGCGCGGCCGTGCTTGCCGGCCCGGGCGGTGCGACTCCACTGGCCCTTCCCGCTGCAGGGCGCGCTCGATGAGATTGCGAATCTCGTCGTATTTGGCGCCGGCGCTCACCGTCAGATGTCGCTCCAGGATGCGGCGGGTGTAGGCGTCAACCACAAAGCTTTCGTGACCGCCCGCGTACAGCAGGATCGAGTCCGCGGTCTCCGGTCCGATACCGTTCTGGGTGAGCAGTTCAGCGCGCAACTGTTCAGTGGGAGTAGCGAACATCTGCTCCAGCGATCCGCCGTAGTGCGCATCGAGGAACGCGGCAAAGTTCTTCAGCCGCTGTGCTTTCTGCCGGAAGTAGCCGGAAGGGCGGACCAGCGCTTCCAACTTCGGCAGCGGCAGCTCGCGAATGCCTTCCACGCTGAGCACTGCCGCCGCGCGCAGGTTGGCCATGGCGCGCTCGACATTGGTCCACGAAGTATTCTGAGTGAGAATGGCTCCAACGATCACTTCAAACGGAGTTTCCGCCGGCCACCAATGCTGGCGTCCCCAGGCGCGCGAGAGCTTGCGATAGATCGCGCGCACCGTGGCTTCCGGCTCCCTGGCTGATCGGGGTTTCACTCTGGCGACTGCTTGCCTTGTTTCAGTTGCTGCTTCCATCCCAGAATGCGCGCCTTGTTGGCCTCCGCCTCGGCTTCCGGGACCATGCCCTTGCGCTGATACAAAATGGAGAGGCTGGTATGCGCCAACACATCGTCGGGGTCCAGTTCGGCAATGCGATTAGCCACCTCGATGGCTTGGTCGAACTGCTCGGTGTCCTGGTAAACGCGCGCCAGGCCGTGCATCGCGTCAAGAAAGGAAGGATCGGCGGCGATGGCCGCTTCGTACTGCCGGATGGCTTCCTGGTGATGCCCCTCAGCGTACAAATCGAGCGCCGCGTAGTAATGGTCTTCCACGGTTTGTCGGGATTGGTCGTGGGTCATCCGGCGTTTCGCGGCTCCGGCCTGAGTTTAGCAGGATGCCCCGAGCTTGGAGAAGCGGGCATGGGAAGCGAAAAGGGCTCGGCGTCAGGGAGCGGCGCCCCGTCGCCGATATACTGATTACAGCCATGCATTACATCCTGCGCTTCTTGTGGAATGCGACTCGCGGCCATCGTCTCGCCCCCTGGCGCAGCCCCTATTTGCGCTGGAGAATTGAAACCTACACCGGCATCAAGATGCAGAGCATCGGCTTTCTGGAATTTTTTGGATTCACCTGGCGCGAACGCGTGGAGCTGTTTCGCTTCTTGAAGTGGACGGGCGAAATGGAACGCTATGCCCGCGTCAAGCCGAAGAACCCGTGAACAACTGAGTCACTTCAGCGCTTTCCAATCTTCAAGCGGCGTCACTGGCGAAGCGATGTCTCCGACAATCTTCGCCTTCCCGGCCATGCGGCCGAAAATGCTTTCGTCCTTGATCTCGGCGGGTACAAGTTTAGCCACCGGCTTGCCATGTTTGGTGATGAGGACAGGTTCACCCGTAGCCTGCACTTCATCCATGACTGCGAGGCAGCGCGCCTTGAATTTTTCTGCGGGAATCTCCTTCATGGTGTTTCTCCAAATACTAGCGGAGCGATTGCAGCTTGGGTAGTGGGGGCTTTCACCTGTATTATTCAAGAATCTTTCTCAGCTGTCATCCTGAGCGACGAGTCCGGTCGCTGTGGCGACCCGGACGAGGAGTCGAAGGACCCCTATTACCGCCAGCAATCTTTGCTGTGCCAGGCGGCCACACGTGATTTCTCGATGCAACAGGGATCCTTCGACTCCTCGCTGCGCTCGGCGCTCAGGATGACAAACGGAAAAAGCCAACAGAAGCCAGATTAACCTCCAAACACCACCCCCACCGGCGTCCCCACTCCTGCCGCAAGCTTCTCCGCGGCCGACGCTTGCCTGGCCGCAATCTCCAAATAGCCCGAGCTGCCGACGATGGCGAAGAACTCATCCTCTCCACCTTCCGCGTAGGAATGGCGCACGCGCGTAATCGTCTGTCCCGCAATCAGGATGCTCACCGTGCTCACCGCCGGAGGCGTAGCAGTGAACAATGGCGGCGCCTCCTGCTCGCCGATGTTGGTGATCAGGTTGCCGAACTTGTCCACCTTGAGCACCACGCCCCGCAAGCTGTTTTCGCCGATACGCTCCACAGCGGGCAGCGCGAGGCGCACATAGTCGGAAATCTCCGGACCGAACTCGGCGGGCGCAACTCCCTTGCTCAACCATCCTGCCACCGGCGAGAAGACGTCGCGCCCATGAAAAGTCCGGCTCACCGGCTGCAGGAAGTAGCGTTCCGCGGTGACGTGACGCACCGTGAATTTCTGCTCCCGCATTTCGACCAGCGAGAGCACACCGTTGTCGGGCGCGACGAAGACGTAGTCGTCGGTTTCAACGATGATGGGCCGGCGCGTGCCGCCAACGCCGGGATCGACCACCACCAGATGCACGGTGCGCGGGGGAAAGAACCGGTACGCCTGCGCGATCGTCCAGGCGCCGTCGAACACGTCGTAGGAAGCGACGGCGTGACTGATGTCAACGATGGAGGTTTCAGGATGGATGTTGAGCACCACGCCATGCATGATGCCCACGAAGGGATCGTTAAGCCCGAAGTCGGTGGTGAAGGTTACGATGCGTGTGTCGGACATGCACTGGCAAAGTATTCGCCGCGGCCGCCGGAGTCAAGCGCGCTGACGATGACGCGCCGTTTACCACGTCCCCATGCGCAGGACCAATCCGGTTGTAACCTGCAGGCCATTCTGATAATTCACGCCGTTCAGCTCTTGCGTCCAGGAATGTGAATACTCCAGGCTAGCCACCCGAAAAGCCAGTGCATTATTGATTTTGTAATCCACTCCCGTTCCAGCGGCGATAGCGAACCCACTCGTGTCCCAATCCTTGGTGTAAAGGTGATGAAGAGGATATCCCTGGTCGGCTGGCGGGGCGGCAGCGATCACTATGGCCTTTTCTTCGGGATACAGGATTTCCTGGGTGAGCTTGGTGCCCCCTACCAGGAACTGCGCGTGGGTGTTCCAGCGACCGGAACTCGAGGGCGTCCAGCGAGGCCCGACCATGTAGCTCAGTGAATCGCCGCTGAGATTAGTGGGAAGATCCAGCAGCTTGCAGCCATTGACGTCCACAACAATCTGCCATTCTGGAGCAACGCGAATCGCGGCCGTACCGCCGCCGCCCACGCAGGATCCTTTCGCGCCACTCCCCACATACGCCCGGTAGTTGGGAGTCACCGTGAATTCGAAAGGAGCCACTCCAGGGGGAGGATGCGCCACCCCGCTCTTGGTAGCCTGTTCCATGAAGCTCTTCACCGCCGCCGCCTCCGGATAGGGTTTAAACACGCCTGGACGGTCGTCGCGATGCCAGGGAAGCTCCCGGTTCATCACGTTGGCAAAGGAACGCGATGGGTTCAGCCCGCCGCGGACGAGCAAACGAACGTAGGGATTTTTCATGCGAGATTCCACAAACCGTATGACGTAGCGATCCAGAGAGTCCTCGGCGAGGGCCCATCCCAGGCCGACTGACGGCGTATGACCTGGTCAACAAACCCCTGTTGCGGAAACTGCGCCTGGATGTGTCCGATAGAGGCTTCGCTAATCGGACCGATTTCGAATTGCACGCTGTAAAGGTAAGAAAATGCTGCGCCGCGGAGTTTCTCCTTCCAGTATCGGGAGTTCTCGCCGAACACCACGTCGCGGTAGGCGCGATCGTTGTGCTGCCACATAAACCCCGCCACCGCGCCTTGCATGGGATGCCCGATGTAGTTAACCAAAAAGGGGTCGCCGTCAGCCCATCCGTGCAAATTCTGCACCGAATCGAAATAACCAGGCCAAAAAGCCGTGTGGAAGGCATCACGGGTCCCATATTCGGTGGCGTATCGGAACGCATGCTCGAGGGTCAGAAATGCTAATGATCCTTCCGCCAAGTGCCGCCAGTCGATTCCGGTTTCGCGCTTGGGTGTCGGCGACACTGCCATGATGCCCGTCGCAGAGGAGGAAGCGGCTGCGCCCGAATCGACTGAGTTGTTCAGGGAACTGGATGACCGTCCAATTGGAGGCAAGGACACCTCGGACGGGTCGCGGGGAATCCCTGCGATCGCCTGTGCGTGAACATAAACAGCACCGGAGCACAACAAGGCCAGGCAAATGGCCAGAACAGCTCGCCCTCTGATCAACATCGTCATCTTCCACGACCCGAAGTAAAGTTTTAGAGATATGTTTGGATGTCTTAGGATGCCTCATTTGCCGGAGGTTGGGAACTAAACATAACGTCTTAAGTAATTGCGCATATGCGGGAGTTGTGCTCTGATGGAGGCATGAGACCATTAAGGGTTGCGGACTCGGCCGCCATGATTCTCGGATTGCAGGATGAGATCCGGA
>JBEKNL010000006.1:0-94558 GCA_049522855.1 Candidatus Korobacteraceae bacterium | reverse complement strand
GCGCGTTTCCCACTTTCCCACAGCCTCGACGGCGACGAGAAAATGGTTACAAACGTAGCCTTGGAGAGTCCAAACCCGGAGAAAGTCTCATTATCCCTGGACTAAAGATGGGGGGCAGGTCACACACATTAGCAAGATTGAAACCATTACTTGAACTGGAGTAGACTGCTCTCATGTCATCAAAACCAGACTCCAAGAGTCCACGACAATCCGCAGAGTTCCGAAGGTTTGACGCTGCGATGCATAAAATCATGACGGTATCTAAGCAGGAGTTGCAGGCAAGAATCGAAGCCGATCCCCACAAGACAGGGAAGCGGAAACCGCTTAAGCCTGCTTCCGCTTCGGGCCACGTTTCAGATAGGGGCTAGACTAGAACGCGCTTTGACCCTCCTTCCCCGTCAGTTCTGAATACGTCAATCTCTTGCCGACGATCTGTGAAAGCGCCAGAGCAAACCGATCTGAGTCATTCAGCGGGTTGTCTTTTGTGGCGCGATTGTTATAGCGGAACGCCTGCTCGTCAATGTAGCGAAACAAGTGGAACGGTTCAACGCTGACATACGTTCCGCCGATTCCCCTCTTTAGCAGACTCCAGAAGTTTTCGATCCCGTTAATCGAGATGTGGTCCTTCACATATGCTTCCGCATGGTTAATGATTTCGTGGACGTATTCATCGCTCAGGCCCATGTAAACGGTGTGCTCGTCTGTCATAACGATTGCGCCCTTTTCGATGGAGTCCTGAATGATGCCATGCATGGGAAGCCGCTTGCGCTCGGGAATCACTTGTGCCTTGACCTTGCCGCCGCGCTGCAACATGCCCATGACGATAGCTTTCGCTCCGCCAGCGTACAGTCCACCTGGGCCAGCCTTGCGGCTCATCCGTTCCTTGCGCGACTTGTGCATGTTCCGAGCCTTGCCCCCGATGAACGTCTCATCGACTTCGACCGGGCCGCCATTGCCGCCCAGCTTGAAAGACGACTTCTCCTGCATAGCCAGCCGGATTCTGTGCAGCATGAACCATGCGGTTTTTTGCGTGACTCCGAGCGCCCGATGCAGTTCCCACGACGAAATACCGTTCTTGTCGTTGACGATCATCCACACAGCAGGCAGCCACTTTTCAAGCGGGATGGGGCTATCCTCGAAGATCGTGCCGACCTTCGCTGAAAACTGGCGCTTCGGGTGTACGCTCTTGCACTGCCAGCGCCGCTGGTTGGCGAGGAACTTGGGGTCTGTCCGGCCACAAGTCGGGCAGGTCACGATCCCATCAGGGAAAGTGAGCGGAATCATGTACGCGAGGCAGTTATCCGGGCCTGTGAAGTATTGGATTGCCTCTTGTAAGGTCTTTGGTTCTGGTGATTTATCCGCTTTCATGTAAGTATAGTATCGTACTTGACTAATCAAGTCAAGAGAAATCTGATTAGCTAAGTATATTTATGCCATAATAAATCCCCAAAATCGTGTCCATCTACCCCTAAAATGTGCTATATTGAAACTAGAGTTAGAGATTGGGAAGCGGTTCTGTAAAGCTTCCCGCCAGTGACCCAGCCAAGCGCTGGGTTTTCGTGTTTCTGGCCGCATCTCGGCCGGGCCAACGATTTTCCGCCCTACTCCCAGCTTCGGCTGGGCTTTTGTGTTTCTGGGGCAGTTTTGGGTGGAGCGGGCCTGCGCGCCTCCACTGAGTTGCCAATGTCAACGACTTCAGCTCGCGCGATACTTCATCCCCGGTAGGAAGCTTCATACGATTCGACCGGCGGAAAGCACGTATCCTCCCGCGGCTTGGAGGGCGTTTCTCCGCGGTAACCCAACTTGGAGGACTGCAAATGTCCCGCTCCACCCGCCAGAAGTAAATCGCATTCATGGCTACGAACCTCCCCGGTAGGAGAACGAACATGCCACTCAAGAACAGCGCAGCGCCGTCCGGCAAGAAGCCAGCGCCAGTGCCGCGGAGCGCCGTACCCAACAGTAAGCGTCTGGCCGTGAAGAAGAGCGGCGCCGCGAAGAAGAACCGCAAGCCGCCAGCTTCGACCAACGCGGCGAAGAAAGCCCACCGCCATACCGCAGCCTTTTCCACCTTGAAATCGCGACAACAGGCGGTGGAGCGCGCCAAGTTGCAAATCTGGCGTCACCTGGAGGAGATCAACGGAGCCATCATCAAGCTGGCGGAATCGGGCAGCTACCTGGCGGCAAAGACACTTTTTGATTTTGCCGGCCTGTACACGCTGCCGCTGGAGGAGGAAACCGCGCCGAACGCTCTTCCCGCCGCTGCGCCGGCCGCCGCCGGGGGCGCGCCTTCCCCGCCGCCGGAGCCGCCGGTCAATCGGGTGGAAGCCTTCCTGAAGACAATGGGGCTCGATCCTTTGTCGGACGAAGAGCCTGAACCGGACGTGGCGGCGTGACAAGCTGCCTGCGCAGAGAGTGAGCGGGCGGTACAGGGGTCCTTCGACTCCTTGTCCGGTCGCCCAGGCGGCCGGACTCGTCGCTCAGGATGACAAGGGAATTGAGGAAAGTCGTTGCAATGGAAAGAAACAGCAGGTCCCTCCACTCGGACTAAAGTCCTCGGTCGGGATGACAACGTGAAAGAAAAAACACAACGGCTGCAACCGGCTTTCGGCAGCCTCTGAAGCCGTGCCGTTCCAAAACCGATAGGGAAGACAGCCGCCTTGTAGAATGGCAAGTGGAGTTCCCGCTGCCCGGGCAACTCCACAGGGGGAGCAGACTGCAGTATGGACATGACGTGGGTGACCGACCGCATCGCCTTAGGGGGCGCCATTTGGTTCGATGACAAGATGATCGAGGTGGTGCGCGCCGGAGTGACTCACATCGTGAACATGCAGATCGAGTGGGATGACACTCCACTGGCCGAGCCGTACGGCGTGAAGGTGCTGTGGAACCCCACCGACGACGACTTTCAACTGAAGCCGCCGGAGCTGTTGCAGCGCGGCGTGGACTTTGCCCTGGAGGCGCTGGACGATGGCGCCGACAACAAGATCTTCATCCATTGTGCCGCGGGCGTGCATCGCGCCCCCATGATGGCGCTGGCGGTGCTGCGCGCCCTGGGCTTCGGGCTCGACGATGCCATGGAGATGATCCAGGCGCGGCGCCAGGTCGTGGACTTCGCCGATGTTTACGTGCGCAGCGTGGAGCAGTTCATGCGCAGCTACCCGGCGGTGCAGCCGGAGCGAGGTTAGGAAAGCGTCGAAGCGGTTGAGCATCCGGCATGGTCGCGATGAGAAGAAACCGCAGATTCCTCGGGGCTAAAGCCCCTCGGAATGACAGAAAAAAAAGGGCTGAGCGGCACGGCTGAAGCCGTGCCCTTTCAAATCACATTCGCACGGAGTTCTCCCGCTTCAAGTCGTTCCGAGCTAATTCATAAGGACTCCCACCCTGTGGGACATACTATCAAATTCGCAACTTTCCGCCGGCTGCGTCCGGCAGCAGAGAGGCATGGATTATGCCGACCATCAGCCGCCTGAGAGGGCGGTTTTTTTCTGTCCTCATTGCAATAATTCTTGCGCCGCCGTTGCTGCCGGTCGCAGCCATCGGCCAAGGTCCCACGCTGTGTCAGATCACGGACACCGTGTACCGCGCCGACGGCACTCCCGCGCAAGGCACCGCGCTGATCTCGTGGCCGGCCTTCACCACCGCCGCCGGACAAGCGGTAACGCCGGGCTCGCTCACCGTCACTCTGGGCTCCAATGGCGGTTTCAACGCCAGCCTGGCGCCCAATACCGGCGCCAGTCCTGCGGGCACCTACTATCGCGCCATTTTCAAGCTGGATGACGACGCGGTGCAGCCTGCTTGGGCCGGCGAATACCCCGTGGTTAGCGATTTTCTGCCCATCGGCGACGTCATCCCCACTAATGCTGTCCAAATTTCAGCGCCCTCTCGCGGCGCGGCATTCACGGCCATCGTTCGTGAGGTGGACCTGCAAGTGGTCTCGCTTCGCGACGATCGCTCGGAGTACCTGCTGCATTTCTCCAATGACGCCGCCGAACTGCTGGCGTTCAAGTTTGAAACCATGATCTTGCCCGAGCCGCTCACGACAATTTTCACCACCACCGTTCCGTCGTCGTCGTTATATCTTCCGCCTCTCACCGCGGCACAAGTCACCAACGTGATTGCCACCGAAATTACGGTGGACGCGGGCATCGCTCCGCCTCCCGGTGGCGGCATCGAGGTACGCCGTTCTGACGGCGGTTGGGGCGCCGGGAGCGACGGCAACCTGGCCGGCCGCTTCACCACCCAGACCTTCAATCTGCCGCGCTTGTCGCGCGTACAGGGCTACTACCTGCGGCAGTACGATGCCTCGTCGCCCGTCAAGTATTCGCGCGATTCGGCCCTGCTGTATGTGGACTATCCGCTGTGAGGTGAAGAGGCGTGGCTTTATGGATCGCTGCGCGGCGTCGAATCCTCAGGTATCCTCGATACGCACCTGAGGTCTGCCCATGAAGTCGTTCCTCTATCTCCTGACGCTGGCGACCGCCATCAGCATCCCCGCGTTGACCCAAGAGCCTGCCACCACACCCCAGAACTCGCCCCCTCCCGGCAACACTCCTGCCGAACGGCAGAAGAATGCAGCCAGCGCAAGCAAAGACAACAGTGGCATCAGCGGCGACCAGGTAACCAAGCCGGCCGGCGCCAAAGGTACTACGCTCATCGGTTGTCTCAGCGGACCCAACCCGGAAGGCAAGTATGTGCTGACCAGCATGCAGCACCGCACTGGGGTCCAGGTCCTTGGCCCTGATGACTTGAAGAACGATTCCGGCAGCAAGGTCAAACTGACAGGCGCTTGGGAAGCCAGCCCTCAGCAGCAACCGCAGGCGAAAGCCAAGGAAGCGCGCCGCTTTCAGGTGACGGCAATCGCGTTGCTTTCGCCCCACTGCACAGCGCCCAGCGAGAAAACGCCGGTCAGCAAAGCGAAACAGCAGCAGCGTCAGGAGCAACAACAACAGAAGCAGCCGCAGTGACAGACCAGTCCGAAGCGGTGACACACACAGAGCCGCGCGTGCTTCTGGCCCCAAACTCAGAACAGCTTCTTCGAATCCAGCAGAATCGTCACTGGCCCACGGTTCACCAGTTCAACCTCCATCATCTCCTGAAAGCGTCCCGTCTCGCAGCGCAACCCCAGCGCGCGAATCTGCTCCACGAAAGCCTCGTACAACTGGCGCGCGCGCTCCGGCCGTGCGGCCGCATCGAACGATGGCCGCTTGCCTCGCCGGACATCCCCAAATAGCGTGAATTGCGAAACCGCCAGCACCGCCCCGCCTATCTCGCCCACGCTGAGATTCATCTTCCCGGCTTCATCCTCAAAGATCCGCAATCCCGCCACTTTTTCCGCAAGATAATCGGCATCGCCCTCGCTGTCCCCCTGCCCCACTCCCAGCAATACCAGCAGACCTTTCCCGATCTCCCCCGTTATCTCGTCGCCCACCTTGACCGTCGCCCGGCCCACTCTTTGCACCACAGCCCGCATGGCAGCGTTGTACCACAGCCGGCGAGGTGAAGACACCGGAATGCCGTCCCCTTGGGCGCAGAAAAGAATTCCCCCCTCGCGTTGACCTTGCCAAGCCTACCGTTTAGGATGAATCGGGCATCATCTGTCGGAGCGCTCGCGAGGCCGCCCGTGGGCTTCGGCTGTCGCAAGGGTCTCGGCATTCTTTACACGGCATCCTGGCTGCAATTAGACTTACGGGTTTGCCCGCCGCGGTGGATGCCACGGTGCGCGATAGGAGAACGAATCGATGGCTTCGGTTGAAGAACGGGTGAAACAGATCATCGTGGAGCAGTTGGGCGTGGATGAAGCGGAAGTGACGCCCAGCGCTTCGTTTGTGGACGACCTGGGCGCCGACTCGCTGGACACGGTCGAACTGGTGATGGCTTTCGAAGAGGCCTTCGAGATCGAGATCCCTGACGAGGACGCGGAGAAGATCCGCACCGTGCAGGACGCCGTCACGTATATCGACCAGCACGCCAAGGTGAAGAAGTAGTCGCCACTCCGGCCACCATCCCGCTCGGCCCGCCGTGGCGGGGAGCGGCCTGGTCGCCTCACCGACATACCGAAGGTTTTTCGCCCGCCGGGCAGGCGGGTCGAAAGGAGATTGCTGACCTCATGGCATCCGTAGAGGAACGCGTAAAGCAAATCATCGTGGAACAATTGGGGGTGGATGAGGCCGAGGTGACTCCCAATGCATCGTTCGTGGACGACCTGGGCGCCGATTCGCTGGATACGGTTGAGTTGGTCATGGCCTTTGAGGAGGCCTTCGAGATCGAGATCCCCGACGAAGATGCGGAGAAGATCCGCACCGTGAAGGACGCCGTGGACTACATCAACTCGCACGCGAAGGGACCCAAGTAGATTGAGTCGCCGCGTCGTCGTAACGGGAATCGGGGTCATCTGCGCTGTCGGCCACAACACCGAAGAGGTGTGGTCGGCACTGCTGGCCGGCAAGAGCGGCGTGGAACGCATTACCGCCTTCGACGCCTCCCAGTTTGCCTGCCAGATCGCCGCCGAAGTCAAGAACTTCGACCCGCTTCAGTTCCTGGACAAGAAAGAGGCGCGCAAAATGGCGCGCTTTATTCATCTGGCCATCGCGGCCAGCGATGAAGCCCTGCGCATGGCCCATTACAAAGTCGAGAATGAAGAGATGGCCGAGCGCACCGGAGTGAACATCGGCTCCGGCATCGGCGGCTTCGACATTATCGAACGCGAACACTCCAACCTGCTCAACGGCGGCCCACGCAAAATCTCACCGTTCTTTATTCCCGCGGCGATCGTCAACCTGGCTGCCGGACAGGTCAGTATTCGCAACAATGCCAAAGGCCCCAACGAAGCCACCTGTACCGCCTGCACCACCAGCGCGCACTCCATTGGCGATGCCGCTCGGGTCATCAAGTATGGCGATGCCGACGTGATGATCGCCGGTGGCACCGAAGCCGCCATCACGCCCATGGGCGTCGGCGGATTCGCAGCCATGCGCGCCCTCTCCACGCGTAACGACGATCCGCACCGCGCCAGCCGTCCCTGGGACAAAGACCGCGACGGCTTCATCATCGGCGAAGGCTCGGGCATCCTCATCCTGGAAGAGCTGGAGTCCGCCAGGAAGCGCGGTGCGAAGATTATCGCCGAGGTGGTCGGCTACGGCATGAGCGCTGACGCCAATCACATCACCCAGCCAGCGCAGAACGGCGAAGGCGGATTTCGGGTGATGCGTAATGCTATGCGCGATGCCGGAATCTCGCCTGAGCGCATCGGCTACGTCAATGCGCATGGCACTTCCACTCCGATCGGCGATGAGCTGGAAGCCACGGCCATCAAGCGCGCCTTCGGCGATCACGCCTACAAGATGCTGGTCAGCTCCACCAAGTCGATGACCGGGCATCTGTTGGGCGGCGCAGGAGGTTTGGAAGCCGCGATCACGGTCCTCGCACTGCGCGATCAGATCGCCCCGCCGACCGTCAATCTCGACAACCCGGACGAGGGTTGCGATCTCGATTTCGTGCCCCACACTTCCCGCCAGGTCAGCATGGATTACGCCATGTCGAATTCCTTCGGCTTCGGCGGCACCAACGGCTGCCTGGTGTTCAAGCGCTGGACGGAGTAGAAGCAACTAGCGACTAGCGACTAGCAACTAACAATTAGCCTTGAAAGAGCACAGCTTCAGTCGTGCCGCAAATAATTGCTTTTGGAGGGCGTGTGAGCACCAAACTTGAAGAGGGTGTGAGAATTGTGCCGTCCCTAAAGGGACTCCGATCTATTCTTCACCTTACCCAGCACTTCGCCTGCGGCTTCGTGCTGGGCTAAACTATGCCGCGCCAACGGCGCTAGATTTTCGCTAATCAAGTCCACCGGCAAATACCAACGAATCTCTATTTTGTCGCCGGGCCACACTGCGCCATTGCATCCCCGCCATCCTGACCCGCACCGGCCCCTGACC
Organism: Candidatus Korobacteraceae bacterium; assembly: GCA_049522855.1. GTDB lineage: Bacteria > Acidobacteriota > Terriglobia > Terriglobales > Acidobacteriaceae > Bog-257. Next base: position 86,627 of record JBEKNL010000006.1, on the reverse strand, counting down.
ACTAGCCACTAATCACTGCCTTCGCCTCCCACAACTCCACGCGGTTCCCCTCCGGATCCATGATCCATGCAAACTTTCCGTACTCGTACTCTTCCACCTTGGGATCCACCTGCACCCCTTCTTCCCGCAACGCGCGCAGTAGCTCGTCCAGGTTCTCCACCCGGAAATTAATCATGAAACTGGACTGGCTGGGCGCGAAGTACTTCGTCTCCTGCGCAAAGATCGCCCACACATTGAAGCCCGGAACTTCAGGATGGTCGGCGTCACGCCACATTGCCCCTGAACCGTCCGTCGCGCTGTCAATGCCGAGGTGTTGGCGGTACCACTCGTACAGCGCCTTCGGGTCCCTCGCTTTGAAGAAGATCCCACCCAGCCCAATCACTCGCTTCATCGTGCCTCCTCTCGAAGCCGTCCTCTTTGCACAGAAAAGACCCGAACTCCAAAAAGAAAACACGGAGAAATTCTCCGTGCCTCTGTGTCCCTGTGGTGAACCGACCCTTACGCCTTCTTGCCCTGGTTCTTCAGCACCTCGATGGCGCGATTCAACTGATCGTCAGGCTGATTGGCCTTCTGTTGTTTCTCCTGCTGCGCGTCGTCGGGCGGGTTCTCGTCCTCGTCGGGGGCGATGAAGTCGTCGTTGTTATCGGCAACCAGGATATTCGGCGTAACCGCCGTGTCCTGCACCGCCTTGCCCGAGGGCGAGTAGTACTTGGCAACCGACAGCACCAGCGCTGAGCCGTCCGGCATGTCGATCACTTTCTGGATGGATCCCGAACCGAAGGTTTTGTCGCCGACCACGTCGCCGCGCGCGTTCTCCATCACGGCGGCGGCCACGATTTCCGCGGCGCCGGCCGTACCGCGGTTCACCAGCACCACCAGCGGCAGGTTGGTCACCACCGCCTTCTCCGGATCGGCGTTGAAGATTTGCTTGGGATACTTCTGGCCTTGCAGGTAGGTGATGGTGCCATGGTTCAGGAAAAGGTTCGCGGTAGCGATGCCCTCGCTCTCCTCGCCGTCGCCCGAATTGCGCAGGTCGAGAATGATCTTCTTGGCGCCTTCCTTCTGCACCGCTTTCAGCTTGTTGGCGATCTCCTGCGAACGCCCCTTGGGAAAGTCGTCCACCTTGATGTAGGCGATGCCGTCTTCCATCATCTTGTCGCTGATCGGCGGATCGGTAACGATGGCGCGCGTGAGCACCGACTTCACCGGCTGCGCCCGCCGCGGACGCACCACGGAAACGTTGACCGTCGATCCCGGATTTCCGGTCAGCAGGCCGTCAATCTCGGCCAGCGACATGTCGCGCGTGGTCTTGCCCTCGATGGCCTCGATGATGTCGCCGCTCTCGATTTCCGCCTTGTCGGCTGGCCCTCCCGAAATCACCGAGATCACCGCCGCGTAGCCGTAGCGCTTGGAAACCGCGGCGCCAATGCCGGCCTTGCCTTCCTTGCGCTGCTTGTAATCCTTGTACTCCGTGGGATCGAGATAGCTGGAGTTGGCGTCCAGCGACTCCAGCAACCCGTGCAAGGCGCCGCTCGTAACACTGGGAATGTTCGGTTCCTCGACGTACTCGCTGCGAATACGCGACAGCACTTCGCTGTAAACGCCCAACTGGCGATACGAACCGTCGTCATTAGTGTTGGCCCGAACTCCCAGTCCGCCAACCACCGCAAACGTGGCCAGCACAAAGGAGAGGGTGAGAACGATAAGCTTGGTGGTCTTTGACATGTGTAATTCGCTGGGAAGGATACTCTCGCTTCCATTCTACCTCAGTTTCGATGCCAGACTAACGGGAAGGTGGCAGGAAAATCGCATAACTTCCGCCATGTTGCCCACTTCCGGCTATCGGTTGGACGTAGGCCGAAGGCGAATCGTAAGCTGCACCAGGCCGCGAAGAGCGAATCGCGAAAGGCGAATAGCGGATTTATGGCCACCCCAGCGTGACTCCCCTGTGATCTTTCTCACAACCTGCTCTGTGCTCACCCTGATAAACTCCTCTGTTTTACGTTGAACGCCGAAGAGCGAAGGGCGAATAGCGAACCGCGAAAGGCGAATAGCGAACCATGGCCCGCAGTCTTGATAAGTCCCGCGCATTACAAACCCGCGCTGAGCGGCTCATTCCCGGCGGAGTCAATTCGCCGGTCCGCGCCTTCCGTTCGGTCGGCGGCACGCCACCGTTTCTGGTCCGCGGCCTGGGCGCGCACGTTTGGGACGCCGACGGCAACCGCTACATCGACTACGTGGGCTCCTGGGGGCCGCTGATTCTCGGCCACTCGCCGCCCGAGGTCATCGAGGCCATCGTCCAGGCCGCGCGCAACGGCACCAGCTTCGGCGCCTCCACTCCAACCGAAGCTGACTTGGCCGAACTGGTGATCGAGGCCTTTCCTGCAATCGAGAAGCTTCGCTTCGTCAGTTCCGGAACGGAAGCGACGATGTCGGCGATCCGGCTGGCCCGCGCGCACACCCGGCGCAAATTCATTGTGAAGTTCGAAGGCTGCTATCACGGACACAGCGACGCCCTGCTGGTGAAAGCCGGCTCCGGCGTGGCAACGCTCGGCATCCCCGGCTCGGCGGGCGTGCCGGAAGAGTTTGTCGAATTCACCCTGGCGCTGCCTTACAACGATCGCAACGCGGTGGAGGCGGCCTTCGCCAAATTCCAAGGCCAGATCGCCTGCGTGATCGTCGAGCCGGTAGTCGGCAACATGGGATGCGTGCCGCCCCGGCCGGGCTACCTCGCGGCCCTGCGCGAGATCACCGCGCGCGAAGGCGCGCTGCTCATCTTCGACGAGGTGATGACCGGCTTCCGCGTTGCCTTTGGTGGCGCGTCAGAGCTGTACAACATCAAGCCTGACCTCACCACGCTGGGCAAGATCATCGGAGGCGGTTTGCCGGTGGGCGCTTACGGCGGACCGGCGAAGATCATGGACCTGGTCGCTCCCCTTGGTCCCGTGTATCAAGCGGGAACGCTGAGCGGCAATCCGCTGGCGATGGCGGCGGGCATCGCCACGCTGTGCCAGTTGAAGGCCAACCGGCAGCCGTTCTACAAGCAGCTTGATGACAGGGCGGCCAGGCTGGTGGCGGGCATCACCGCAGCGGCCAAAGAGGCGGGCGTGGCCATGGCCGCCAACCGTGTGGGCTCGATGTTCACGTTCTTCTTCACCAATAAGCAAGTCACCGATTGGGGGAGCGCCGCCACCTGCGACACCGGTAAGTTTGGCCGCTTCCATGGCGCGCTGCTCGACGCCGGAGTCTGGCTGCCGCCGTCGCAGTTCGAAGCGGCGTTCCTCAGCCTCGCGCATACCCAAGGCGATATCGACGACACGATTGCGGCGGCGAGGGAAGCGCTGGCGTTGGTGTGACGTGATCCAGCTTTGGCTAGTTGCTAGCTGCTAGTTGCTAGTTGCCTCTCCATCATCTCCGGAATCGCCACGAACTCGAACCCCTCGCCCCGATAGCGGCTGAGGATACGGTCGCTGGCTTCGACGCTGCGGCTGCGGTTGACGCCCATGCGCACATGTGAGCCGTCGTGCAGTAGGATGACATCGCCACCGCGAATCTGGCGCTCGGCGCGGGCGACGATTTCCTCAGCCGACTTCGCTTTCCAGTCGTAACAGGTGACGTTCCACATCACCGTCTGCAGCCCGAACGCTCGCACCGTGCGCAGCGTGGCCGGACGCCGCCCGCCGAACGGAGGCCGGAAGATCTTCGTTTCCATGCCGGTGGCGTCAAGGATGGCTTGCCTGGTTTGCACAAGCTGGCGACGCAACTCGGTCGCCGGTGCAAAGATCAGGTTGGGATGGCTCCAGGTATGGCTGCCAATGGCATGACCGGCGGCGACCAGGGCGCGCGCAATCTCGGGCTTCTGTTGAACATACCGTCCAATGAGAAAAAATGTGGCCTTCACGCCGTGGCGTTCCAGCACTTCCATCATGCGCCAGGTGTAAGGATCGTTGGGCCCGTCGTCGTAGGTTAGCGCCAGCAGGCGAGAGCCGGGCCCGAGGCCAATAAACGTCCGGCCGTAGAGCTGGGACGTGGGCGACATGGTGTGATAGCCGGCCCAGCAAGCCAGGCCCGCAGCGGACGCCCCGCCTATAAGCAGTGGAAGCATTGGCTCGATTGTAGCCGGACTGCGGCAGGCATCGCTTTTCGCTTTTCGCCAGCATTTACTATCACGACAATTGCGCGCAGGCGGCGGGCAAGATATTCTGCGGTTCGTAACGTTTTATTCCCATGGCGAACCTTTTCGAACCACCCCGCTACATCGCAGTCGAAGGCCCGATTCGAGTCGGCAAGAGCACACTGTGCCAGGTCATCGCGGAAACCCTGCACGCGCAGCGCATCACCGAGCCCGAGCGTAACCCGTTTCTGCGGTCGTTTTACGAAGGCGAGCGGGGCGCCGCCTTCCAGGCGCAGTTCGCTTTCCTCATCGCGCGATACGAGCAACTGGGCAGTCTCGATGTCAAACGCAATCCCAACAAGACCTACGTCGCCGATTACATTTTCGAGAAGGACAAGCTGTTTGCCTGCCTCAACCTGGGCGATGCGGAACTCGAGGTCTACAACCGCTACTACGAGCTATTCCGGCAAAACGTGCCCACGCCCGATCTGGTCATTTACCTGCAAGCCACGCCGGAAGTGCTGAAGAAGCGGCTGAAGAAAAAGAACGCCCCCGGCGAGAAGGCCATCAGCGACGACTACCTGGAAGAGGTGATCAAGGCGTACGAACACTTTTTCTTTCACTACACCTCGTCGGACCTGCTGATCGTGAACACCTCGGAGATCGACTTCGTGGAGCGCAGCGAAGATTTGCAGGCGCTGCTGCGGCGGGTCAGCGAGCCCATCCGCGGCACACAGTACTTCCTGCCGCTGGGGCCGGACGAGCAATCCGCCCGGGCGTAAACGCTGTCACCAACTCTTATTGACTGGGTCGCAGGATGCAGGAACTCTGGAATCACGCTATCGGAAATAATCGGTGAACATCGTTGGGTTCAGGTGCCGCGCTGCAGGAACGTGTGGCGGCATTCTTCGAAGCGCGCAATGTCGGCTTCGTGCAGTAGCGTCATCCCAATCTCATCCAGTCCGTACAAGAGGCGATGACGGCGGAATGCTTCCACCGCGAAGGTTTCTGAGAAACCGAAATCATCGGCGATCGTTTGCGCTTCGAGATCAATCGTCAATTCATACGGCGGCCTGGTCTGCGCTTGTTCGGCGATGCGACGGACCAGCGGCTCTTCCATTTCGATCAGCAACAGGCCGTTGTTGCCTGCGTTGGTACGAAAGATATCGGCATACGAAGGCGCAATGACGGCGCGAAAGCCAAACTCCGACAGCGCCCAGGCTGCGTGTTCTCGCGACGAGCCGCAACCAAAATTCTTCCCAGCCACCAAGATACTTGCGGAACAATAGTGCTCCTGGTTGAGCACGAAGTCGGGCCGCGGCGTTCCATCGCCATGAAAGCGCCAGCCCGAGAAGAGGTGGGCGCCGAACCCGGTGCGCTCGATGCTCTTCAGATGTTGCTTGGGAATGATCTGGTCGGTGTCGATGTTCTCCCGCAGCAGCGGCGCAACGGTCCCGCGATGTTGGCGAAACGGTTCCATCCTTACTCCTTGTAATGCCAGCCACGCACATCGACGAAGTGCCCGGCGACTGCGGCAGCCGCGGCTGTGGCTGGGCTCACGAGATGGGTGCGTCCTTCGCGGCCCTGGCGCCCTTCGAAGTTGCGGTTGCTGGTGGAGGCGCAGCGTTGCCTGGGCACGAGAATGTCAGGATTCATGCCCAGGCACATCGAGCATCCGGGCTCGCGCCACTGCGCGCCAGCCTCGATGAAAACGCGATCCAACCCCTCGCGCTCAGCGGCGTGCTTCACGCTTTCCGAGCCCGGTACGACCAGGGCAGTTACGCCGGCATGGATCTTATGCCCATGCAGCACTTTTGCTGCGGCCCGCAGGTCTTCCAGCCGCCCGTTGGTACAGGAGCCGATAAACACGCGGTCGAGCGAAATGTCTTCGATCCGCACGCCCGGCTGCAATCCCATGTACTCCAGTGCGGCGAGGATCGCGGCGCTCTCGGAGGCATCACGCGCCTCGTCAGGCCGCGCGACCCTGCCGCTGATCGGCGCTGCCATTCCGGGGTTCGTGCCCCAAGTGACGATTGGCTCCAAGCGTAAGCCGTCGATGCTGACCTCGCGCTCGAACTGCGCACTCTCGTCGGTTGCCAGTTGCTGCCAGCGATTGACCGCTTCGCTCCAGGCATTCCCGCTCGGCGCGTAAGGACGGCCAAAGAGGTACGCGAACGTGGTTTGGTCAGGCGCCACCATTCCGGCGCGAGCGCCGCACTCGATACTCATATTGCACAGCGTCATGCGCTCTTCCATGGTCAGTCCGCGGACCGCCTCGCCCGCATACTCGATGACGTAGCCAGTACCGCCATCCGTCCCCAGCCGCCGGATGATGTCAAGCACCAAGTCCTTCGATGAGGTTCCCCGCGGCAGATTCCCCGAAACAGTCAAGCGCATGCTGCGCGGCTTCGTCTGGGCCACGCATTGCGTCGCCAGCACGTGCTCGACTTCCGAGGTGCCGATACCAAACGCCAGCGCGCCAAAGGCCCCGTGGGTGCTGGTATGGCTGTCGCCGCAGACCACCGTCATGCCCGGCTGGGTAAGCCCCAGTTCCGGGCCGATGACATGCACGATTCCCTGCCGGCCCGACCCAACGTCGAACAATGGAATGCCTGCACTCTCGCAATTGCGGCGCAGGGTCGCAATCTGTTGCGCCGCGATCTGGTCCTTGATGTGGAAGCGTTCGTCCGAGGTAGTTGGAATGTTGTGATCGATGGTTGCAAAGGTGAGATCAGGACGGCGAACTTCCCGCTTGGCCAAGCGAAGCCCTGCGAAGGCCTGCGGAGAAGTCACTTCGTGGACTAGATGAAGATCGATGTAGAGAAGCGTGGGCTCGCCCTCGCGCTGCATCACGGTGTGCGAGTCCCATACCTTTTCGAACAGGGCCTTCGACTTCTCCATTTGCAACCTCAAACCGCGTGATAGGCCATGTGGCTTTGCAGCAGGTCGGCCACGGTTTCGACGACCGCCTCGCCAATTGCGTCCGTGCCCGACGGCAGGCGCTTGCGACGCCCGGCCAGATCGGGAGTCACCAGCCCGCGGGCGAGTGTTCGCCGCACCGACTCCTGTATCTTCTCCGCCTCCTCGATGAGGCCAGCGGAGTATCGCAGCAGCAACGCGGCGGACTGGATCGCGCCAAAGGGATTCGCCACCCCGCGTCCGGCGATGTCGGGCGCCGATCCGTGTACCGGCTCGTACAGCGCGACCCGGCCGCCGATGCTCGCCGAGGCCAGCATGCCCAGCGATCCGCAAATTACCGCGGCTTCATCCGAAAGGATGTCTCCAAACAGGTTCTCGGTGAGCACAACGTCATAGCGCGCCGGCGTCGTGATCATCTGCATGGCAAACGAGTCCACCAAAGCGTGCTCCAGTTTCACGTCGGGATATTGCTTTGCGGTCTCGGTGACGGTGCGCCGCCACAGTTGCGAAGTCTCTAAAATGTTGGCTTTGTCCACCGAAGTGACATGCTTGCGGCGGGTGCGGGCTTCGCGAAACGCCACGTGGGCCACGCGCTCGATCTCATCCACGCTGTAGCGCATGGTGTTGTAGGCGGAAAGGCCGTCCTCGTCAAGGGCGCGCGGTTGCGCGAAATAGAGCCCGCCCAGCAGCTCCCGCACGATCAGAATGTCTGCGCCACGGACTACATCCTCGCGCAAGGGAGAGCAATCGGCGATCGCATCGTAAGCCTGCACTGGACGAAGGTTGGCGTATCCGCCAAGCGCTTGACGCAGTGCAAGCAGCCCGGCTTCCGGACGCATTGCGCCGGTGCAGTGATCGTATTTACGCGCGCCGACTGCGCCTAGCAATACCGCGTCGGATTCCAGGCATGCGGACAGCGTCCGCTCCGGCAGCGGAGTGCCATCCTGCTCAATGGCGGTCCCGCCAATGCGATGCGACTCGAATTGGAAATCGTGCCCGCAGACATCCGCCACCGTCTGCAGAACTGCGACGGCCTGGCGTGTAACCTCCGGCCCGATGCCGTCCCCCGGCAACACTGCCACTTGCAACTTCATCACGTCCTCATTTCCGGCCCGGCTTGGGATTGATAGGCTCCGGCACGTTGCCCGAAAAGGATGGACAACAAGTCCTGGTCGTAGACATGTTTCTTGCGATCGGCGAGCCGGATAAAGTCCTGATAGATTCGGTTGATCTCTTCTGCTGACAGCTCGTGGCCCATCTCCTTGAACTTATGGGCAAGCGCGTGCCGCCCTGAATGCTTGCCGAGCACGATGCGGTCCGGCGGGACCCCCACCGTTTCCGGCGTCATGATTTCGTAGCACAGGGGATTGCTCAGGACGCCATGCTGATGAATGCCGGCTTCGTGCGCAAAAGCGTTGCGTCCCACGATCGCTTTGTTGGGTTGAGTTTCGAATCCCAGGATCTTCGAGAGCAAGCGGCTGGTCGAGTAAATCTCGTCGTGCCGAATGCCGGTCTTGACCGGATAGCGGTCACTGCGAACATGCAGCACCATTGCGATCTCTTCCAGAGAGGCATTGCCCGCCCGCTCGCCGATGCCGTTCACGGTGCACTCCACCTGCCGCGCGCCAGCTTCAACGCCAGCCAGCGAATTGGCGACCGCCAGGCCCAGATCGTTGTGGCAATGCACGGAGATGACGACGTGCTCAGCGCCGTGCAGCCGCTGGCGAATGGTGCGGATCAGTTCCCCAAACTCCATGGGCGTGGTGTAGCCAACCGTGTCGGGGATGTTGAGCGTGGTTGCGCCCGCTTCCACGGCGGCCTGCAGCACCTCGCACAAAAAGCTTCCGTCCGAACGGGTCGCGTCCTCGGGGGAAAATTCGACATCGGCGCACAGCGAGGACGCGTAGGCGACCATGTTCGCGGTCTGGCGCAGGGCTTCATCGCGGCCAATCCTGAGCTTGAATGCCAGGTGAATGTCTGAGGTTGCCAGAAAGGTGTGAATACGCGGACGCGAAGAACAGCGCACCGCTTCCCAGGCTACGCGAATGTCTTTTTCGACGCAGCGGGCCAGCCCGGCGATGATCGGACCGTCCACCTCGGCAGCCACGCGGCGCACGGCTTCGGCATCGCCGGCGGAAGCGATGGGAAATCCAGCTTCGATGATGTCCACTCCCAAACGCTGCAGCTTGCGGGCGAGTACCAGCTTCTCCGCGGTGTTCATACTGCAACCGGGGGCCTGCTCGCCGTCGCGAAGCGAAGTGTCGAAGATCAATACCCGCTCAGTTTCCATAGCCACCTCCCGTACTCACTAGAAGCGTAGGCGGAAGGGCATCAATTAGTCCAACTAATAATAATTGCTAATACATTAGTACATATGATTGAATAAGGCTTACCCACGGCATACCTTGAAGGGGCTGATAATGGAACTGTTCCAGTTGGAGACGTTTCTCGCGGTGGCCAAGGAAAAGAGCTTCTCGCGGGCCGCGTCAGACCTGCACCGCACCCAGTCGGCCGTCAGCCAGACCATTTCCAAGCTGGAAGACGATCTCGGCGAGAAGCTGTTCGACCGCTCTTCGCGCGACGGGTCACTAACCGACGCCGGACGCGTCCTGCTGGCGTATGCCGAAGAGCTGCTCAACGTGCGCGAGGAAGCCCGTGACGCGCTGAAAGAACTGCGCATGCTGCACCAGGGCAAGCTGGTGATTGCGGCCAACGAATTCACCTCGCGTTACCTGCTGCCGGTTTTGCACCGTTTCCACCGCATGCATCCCACCATCAAGATCGAGGTGCGACGCGGACTGGCGCGTGAAATACCCAGCAGCGTGCTCAATCGCAACGTCGAGTTCGGAGTGCTTTCGTTTCGTCCCGATCACCAGGAGCTGCGCTCGGCGGTGATCTACCGGGATGAGCTGGCGCTGATCGTTTATCCCCGGCATCCCCTGGCCCAGGCCAACAAGGTGGGCATCAAGGACCTGGTGGCGGAGTCGTTCGTGGCCCACAGTGTGCTCTCCCCTTATCGCGAGCGCGTAATTCAAGCGTTCAAGAAGCACCACACCGCTCTGCACATGAACATTGAACTGCCGACCATCGAGGACATCAAGCATTTTGTCCGCATGGAGAATGGGATCGCGCTGGTCCCGCTGATCGCGGTGGAGAATGAAATTCGCAGCGGCGACTTGGTCCATGTTGCCTTGCGCGAGTTGGCATTCGAACGCAAATTGCGCATCGTTCATCGCAGCGGGACCGTCCTCTCGCACGCCGGACAAGCCTTCCTTAAGACCTGCAAAGCACTGGCACAAGCTCCTGCAGAGCGATACATGTGGCAGGTAGAGCGGTAGGGCGGCAGGATCCAGGACAGGTTACAGCAACGCCAAAACCGGCCGGCTATTTTGGCAGGCTGTTAACGCCTTGGTTGGAACGGTTGGCGGAGGCATTCTGTGGGTGATCGAGGTCCACGAGTTGCGAGCCCGGTGGCTGCTGCAAGGCGAACTGATCATCCCTGATCGGCTCATTGGGGACCAGCTTCTTAACGGTCAGGCGGATGGAGTATTCCTCCTGCGGGCGTTCAATCTCAATCACTGTCGGAAAGCTGACGCCGTTGTAGTCCCTATAGACCTGATAGGTGACTTGGGTAGCAATTACGCCCTCGGTGTCATAAATAATCTGGCGGTGGGGAACCAGGTTCACGCGCTCGAATATGATCTCACGGTACAAATACCAGTCCGAGCCGGAGTCGGAGCGGTGGATGATGTCGATAATATAGTCCGGCTGCTGGACCAGTTTCCTGGTCTTCGCGTCCACCACGGCCTCGGTGTCATTCTCTAACACCGCAATTTCATCCTTATCGATCTCCGGCAGGAACAGAGCGTTGTAGATGACCTGGGGCCGCAGGTTCTCCAGCGGGTTGGCCGCCGGTCGGGTGACTTCGGCGCTGCCGACGTAGAACTTGTTCTTGGCCGGAATGGAGAGTTTGAAGCGAGTTCCATCGCTCACCATGTCAAAGGCCTTGTTGCGCACGATGGGAAACAGCCCGATCATGCGCAGCATGTCCGGCTTGCGCACCAAAATGTATCCCATGATCTCCTGGTAATCGGTGACCTTTCCCTTCTTTTCTCCGCCCACGGATGCTGCAATCTCGACGGTCGTGTTCAGGGTCTTGATCTGCAAGGCTTGTTGGTTGATGCGGTCCACCAATTCCTGTTTGGTGGCAGTGTGCAGTTTGGCCGTGCTGGTCCGCATCTCGACGGTGCGAGTGCGGAACAAGCATCCACTCTCGCCGGCCAGAAGTGCAGCCAGGGCAACCGCGGCAAGGATTGGGGATCGTCTCATAATGGATCGGGGCGCAGCCGATCGACAGTATTCATCAGTATATAGTGCGGCCCGGTTTTGGCAGAATTCGATGGTGCGCAGAACCGGCATGGCGACGGCTGGTGAAACTCCGGGAGGCGACGGGGATTATTTCAAATAGAAATGGAACCGAATGAAGAGAGTCTTCCGGAAGGCTGGCAAAGTCCGTTGTTTCACCGGTTCAACGATTCTTAGCGTTTAACCTATGCTCACTGCGATTGTGGAAAGCAATGTTTAGAATGGAATCGTCGTCGTCTGCATCCGCGGTTTTTGGCTTTTCGACGCTTTGACCATGCGCGGCTTCGGGATTGTTCTTTGCTTTTGCAGTAGTGGCAGTGCTGGAAGCGGGGCCGGATGCGTATTGCTGCTCCGCTTTGAACTGTTTACTGAGGGCCAATCCTTGCTCCTGGTAGGATGACCCTATGGAAACGCCATACACCTTCTCCGGAATAGCCGCCATCTTGTAATAGTGCAGCCTGCCCACGTATTGATCGTCCTCTAAGACGATCGGCATCTCATGCACCCGGACTTCGAGCACCGCCTTGGTCCCGGGAATTTCCCCGTGCATTCCATATCCAAAGCCGGGGTCGAAGAAGCCGGCATAGTGGGCGCGGAAATCTCCAATGGTTGGATCGTAAGCCACCATTTCGGCCGCATGGTCAGGCCCCACGCGAACTCGTTGCTTCGACGCCAAAAGATAAAATTCTCCCGGTTCAAGAATGAATTGGCCGTTGCGCGGTCTGTCGATAGGAGTCCAGAACTCGGCCCGGTCGTAGTGGTTGACCCGGCTGAGGTCTATGGAGGGGGCGTGCTTCTTGGCCTGATAAGCGACAACCTCGGAATGCCCGTTGCCTTGAAGGTCAACGGTCATGTATAGACCTCGATTGATGTCGGCTTGCCCCGAACCGTTTTCATCGCTCAACACCAAGCCATCCCCTTTAGCCAACTCCTTCAGGTCGTCATCCGCAGCGGGATTCGACTTGCCGCGCACGAACCGCAATTGATTGAGCCTCATGCCACATCGGACGACGATAGGAAATGTTCGCGAAACCACCTCGACATACAATCCCCCGCAATACCCTTTTCGGACGTGCTCGAACTCGTCGCCGGTTTCGGTAATTAGCCGGGTAAAAATATCCAGCCGCCCCGTGGTGCTCTTCGAATTGGCGATTCCGTAAACATCGGAAGGAAGCTCGAGACTTTCCATCAAGGGGATGATGTAAACTACCCCCTTTTCCAGCAGGGTAGGCTCGGTTATATCGATCTTCTTCTCCAGCAGGCCATTAGCGGTCGCCTTATTGAGCAGCGTGGTGGATCTCCCCGGCAGGAATCTGGCGCGGACCCGGTAGGCTTCGTGCCACAGGCGAAGGTCGATGCTCGCTGGCTGGATCTGATTGTCGGGAATCTCGCGAGTCGAACGGATGATGCCAGTGTCGATGAAGTGACGAATGTCCTGAGACGGCAGGATACCCTCGCCGCTCGGCTGCCGAGCCGTGACCGAGGGAAACAGGGAGCCTGATGTCAAGATTTCCTCCACCTTATCTGTTAGTAATGTCGCGCCGCGGCTGCCGCCTTGGACAACTCAGCCAAGTGATCGGGTCCGGATCTGGTCGAGATCCAAAGGGTAGCAGGTGATTCCCCCTGTGGATTTCTTGGGAATCTCAGGCCTCTTGTGAATTTCCGACAAGCACTTGTGCAATCAATGACTTAGCCGCTACAAACCTCTCGCACAAGAGCATTGCCTGTGCAAAACTATTTTTTGCGACCTCTTGCGAATGCTGCAAGATGGTGCACAAATGCATTACGGCGTCATACCCAACTGCCAGAACAGAAACGAGTAGATGTCGGTCCACTCTTCCATCTGCTTCGACATTGGTTTGCCGGCGCCATGTCCAGCTTTCGGCTCGATCCGCAACAGAATCGGATTCGGCCCGCCGTTGTCCGCCTGAAGCAGCGCGGTCATCTTCTTGGCGTGCATGGGATCGACGCGCGTGTCGGTGTCGGCAGTCATGAACAGTACGGCCGGATACGCAGTGCCCTCCTTGACGTGGTGATACGGAGAGTAGGCGTACAGCCAGTCGAACTGCTTCTTATCCTGCGACGAACCGTACTCCGGGATCCACAGCTTGGCGATCTGGAAGTTCTGGTAGCGCAGCATGTCGAGCAGCGGCACCTGGCAGATGACGGCGCGAAACAGGTCAGGCCGTTGGGTGAGGGCCGCGCCCATCAGCAGCCCGCCATTGCTGCCGCCGCGAATCGCCAGGTGTTCTTTATCGGTGAAGCCCGCTTTCTCCAGATACTCGGCTGCGGCGATGAAATCGTCGAAGACGTTCTGCTTTTTGTCGAGCATGCCTGCGCGGTGCCATTCCTCGCCGAATTCGGAGCCGCCGCGCAGGTTCGCCATGGCGAACACGCCGTCATGATTGAGCCAGGGAAACAGCACTTTGCTGAATTCCGGCGTCACGCTGAGGTTGAATCCGCCGTAGCCGGTCAGCATCGCCGGGTTGTGACCGGTGAGCTTCAGTCCCTTGTGCATGACCAGAAACATCGGCACCCGAGTGCCGTCCTTCGACATGTACCACACCTGTCTGGTTTCGTAGTTGTTGGTGTCGATGCCGGTTGGGACTGAATCCCACAGGGTGCTCTTCGCCGCCTGAATGTCGAAGCGGTAGATCGTGGTGGGCACGGTGAATGACGTGAAGAGGTAGAACGCGCTGGTGCTGTCGTACTCGCCGCCGATGTCGGTAATCGTGCCGAGCGTGGGAAGTTCCACTTCGCCGAGCGGCTTGCCTCCGGTGGTGAAGCGCCTCAACAGCAAGTGTGCGTTCTGCTCGTAGAGTGCGAACAGTTGTCCGCCGATAATGTGCAGCTCTTTGAGCACCGCGTCGGATTGCGGAACGATCTCGCGCCAGTGTTCGCGCGTCAGCGCTGTTACCGGAGTCTTGAAGACGCGAAAGTGCGGGCCATCTTCATTGGTCAGGATGTAGAGGTCGCCGTCGTACGGCTGCGCAACGTACAGGAAGTCCTTGCCCGTGGTGATGCGAAGGGCTGGGGTATTGGCTTGCAAATCCTTGAGAAAGAGTTCGGTCTTGGTCCAACCCTGCGCGACTAGGATGCTGAGCCAGCGGCCGTCGTTCGATAAGGTTACGTTCGGCCAATCCTGCGGGTCGCGGCCTTCACCGAAAATGAGCGGGTCCTTCGCGGCATCCCCGCCCAGCGGGTGATAGAAGACGTGCCGGTTGTACACCTCCTGGCCCTCTGCCACGTCCCCCTTCTTGGGATAACGTGTGTAGTAGAAACCGCTGTCATCGGGCTTCCACGCTATGCTGGCGGCGCGCGTGCGTTCGATGGTATCGGACAGCAACTTGTGGGCGGCGGTCTCGATGACGTGCAGGGTGCTCATCTCGGAACCGCTTTCGGAGGTGCCGTAAGCCACAAACTTGCCGTCGTGCGAGGGCTGCCACCAGTCGAGCGCCACCGTCCCATCCTTGGAAAGCTGGTTGGCGTCCACCAGCACTTCGTCTTTGCCGTCCACGCGTTTGCGAACGTAGAGGATGGGCTGGTTCTGCTTGCCCTCACGGCGGGTGTGGAAGTAATACTCGCCGCCCACCTGTGTCTCGCCCAGGTTGCCGATTTCCAGTAGCTGCTCGATGCGGTCGTGCAGTTTGTCGCGGCCGGGCAGCTTGTCGAGGATGCTGCGCGTGTAGGCCAGTTGCGCCGCCACCCACTGCTGCGTTTGGGGACTGCTTCCATCCTCCAGCCAGCGATACGGATCGACAATCTTGTGGCCGAAGTAATCGTCGGTGACGGGCTGTTGCTTGGTTGCGGGAGGCTTGGGAATGTTCATCGTAGATGAGACGCTGCTGTTGTCGTTCTGTGCCAATGCGGTTGCCAGCAGCAGGAGTGAGGCGCCGAGTGAAAGAAGCGAACAGCGGACGATATCATGGCAATTCATCGCATCGAGTTTAGCAGTGCGAAGGGTTGGCAGTCCGCGGTTATGACGGCGAGCGCGATGGAATGCGCCACGGAGGCACGCGCGATCGGCGATGCATTTGTCTGCACCAAAATGGAACCGCTTGCTTATGCTGAGCGGCGCAATTTTTTTGACGACACCCGCAGGTACCGCTACAATACAGCTACAAGTTGACGCGCTGGCGGCAGCGCACAGACACTCCTCAGTAGCTCAATGGCAGAGCATCCGGCTGTTAACCGGAGGGTTGTAGGTTCGAGTCCTACCTGAGGAGCCATTTATTTCCCGCGTAAAACCTGCCTCTTTTTGATTTCTTATCTGAATTGTCCTATAATTGTACTAGCCTCCCCGGACAAAGAGACCTATGGACATCACCATTTACCGCCGTCATTCGGCGGGCTGCGAGCAGAAGGCTGACCGGTACGCACCCCGCTGCGGCTGCCCACTTGCGTTCCAATTCAATTGGAAGCAGGCTTCCACCACGCTGGACGGCAAGAAGCTAAAGCGGGGTCAGAACAAATGGGCCGCCAACACCCGGTCATGGTCGGAAGCCCAAACCAAGGCTAAGAACTTGGAAAAGGACTTGGAAAACCTGCTCCAAGGCAAGACTGTACGTCACGGCGTCACGGTCGAGGCCGCCATCAACGAGTGGATGGAATTCCGTGAGAAGAACGGACTCACCAATACAAAGCCGAAGCTCATGGGGCAGAAACTCACCGACTGGTGCGAGAAGAACGAGATTTTGCTTCTGACGGCAATCACGACAGACCGTGTGATGAAGTTCCGCATGTCGCTGCCGTTCCGCACAGGCGACAGCAGTAGCTTGAAGGTGCATTGGGCAGTTATCAACGGATTCTTCAACTGGGCCCAAGGCATGGGATATATCGACAAGAATCCCATCCTGACGTCTCGGCAGAACCCGCAGTTCGCCATTCGGTACGACAAGAAGGAAGTGAAGCCGCCGACCAAGAAGCAGATTGAAAAAGTCCTAGCCACAGCTTCCGGACGAGTCAAGCTGCTTGCGCAACTCATGCGTGAGACGGCGATGGCTCTAGTGGACGCTCAAAAATTCGATCCGGCGACTCTGGAAGACCGGACGTTGATCCGCAACAACCGCCACAAGACACACGAGCGGTTCCGCGTTCGCATCTCGTCCACGTTGGCGAAGCAGCTTGAAGCTCTAGGTTCCCCGGCTTTCCCCGGCACGGATCGGGAATGGCGTGAGCGACTCTACAAAGTCTTCCGTGCAGCTGGTGTGAAGATGACGCCGCATGGCTTCCGCCACTTCCGCATCAGCGAGTGGCTGGCGCACGGCGTCTCAGTGGCAGACGTGAGCAAGTGGGTGGGAACGTCAGAGAAGGAAATCCGCAAGACATACGAGCACTGGATCAAGGAAGCAGAGGACCGTCTGGACGAAGTGCAGAAGCAAGCGTGGTTGGCGCAAGGGTTGGACGAGAACGGGAACCAGAAGGAACGACTATTTCAGTAACCTCGGTTAGAAAGTGCTGGTGCCGGTGGATGTCCACCGTGAGTCAGGGCGACAGGCGGCCCGAAGCAAGTCTCTGACAGTGACACCGATCTCGTGGGGGACGATCTCGTAAGGATTTCCATTGCCGCGACCAGCGTATGCAATGAACCAGCGACATCTGACACTGTTCCACCACGTCCACCACCACAGCTCTCGACTGCAGCAGCTCATGGCTGTTGGGAGCCTTCTCCTGCAAGACGACTCCGAAGGACCTACCTTCATCTTCTGCACAGCACGCGCTTTTCGCGCTTCTTGACACAAGCCGACCGGTTCATCGCTGGGGCAGCCCCCATCGATTACGGCCCGGTACTTCTCCTCATGCCCTTCGGATTCCATCTCGCAATGGCCGAGTCGGCCCGGGGAATTTCACCCCGAGCCGCTCACAGATCCGGACATGAACCGCTCGATTCATCCGGCTCGTGCAATCCAGTGAAGGCTGCCGCCTTCTGCCGAAAACCGTCGAGTTCCTCCGGTGTTACCCGTTGACCCTTTACGACCTCGGCACGGATCGCCTGCTCCCTTCGCTCCACGGGCATTACCCCGTTTCTCCACTACTATGGAGCAGTCCGAGCCTAACCGGTGCTTCGGTACTTTCGGCCTCGCGGGGCCACCACTTGTGCCTTTTCCCTTACCATCACCGGTCAGGTTCTCAAGTTCCGCACGAAAGCCCGGATTAGAGTCACGCCTCCTCTGCACCGGACCCCGCATGGCCAGTAGGTAGGTTTCCGCCATGCTTTTCCTGGAGCAGGTGTCAGACCCCAGTTTTGGTGCCATCTAAAGGTTTTCGATGCTTTACCAGAGGTTAGAGAGAGAGCATCTATGAGCAAGAAATCCAAGAAGAAGAAAAACGCGCACGACCTCGCAATCGACAGTAATGATAAGAGGAATCCAAGCAAAAACGGCAATCAGAAGCTTGGCAAAAAGGAATACGAAGCCGAGCTGTTCAAGCTGCAAGTCGAACTGGTGAAGCTGCAGGACTGGGTGAAGAAAACCGGAGCGCGAATCGTCATCCTGTTTGAGGGTCGGGACGCGGCGGGCAAGGGTGGCATTATCAAGCGCATCCTGGAACGAGTGAGTCCGCGAGTCTTTCGACTCGTGGCCTTACCGGCCCCCACCGAGCGTCAAAAGACGCAGATCTATGCCCAGCGCTACATCGAGCAACTGCCCGCCGGCGGAGAAATCGTCATCTTCGACCGCAGCTGGTACAACCGCGCTGGGGTCGAGCATGTCATGGGCTTCTGCACCGAGGAGGAATACAAGAAGTTTCTCAAAGGCTGTTCGGCCTTCGAAAACGTCCTGGTCAGCAACGGCATCATTCTGCTGAAGTACTGGCTCGATGTGTCGGAAAAAGAGCAGCACATGCGCTTTCTCGCGCGCATACACGATCCGTCAAGACGCTGGAAGTTGAGCCCGATGGACCTCGAGTCTCATCGCCGCTGGTACGACTATTCGCGGGCTCGTGATGCGATGCTCGCCGCCACCGATACGGCGACCACTCCCTGGTACATTGTGCCTTCGGACGACAAGAAGCGCGCCCGTCTCAACTGCATTGCTGACATTCTCAGCCGCATCCCGTTCGAGGAGGTGCCCTATACGCCTCCGAAGCTGCCTGGACGCCAAAAGGCCAAGGGCTACCAGGAGCCCAATCAAAAGCACCAGGCGATAGCGCAGCGCTGGTAAGGCAGACATAGATAGAGATAAAAGGCGACAGAATACAACCTGGATCGCTCAGTTCCGCGAAACAAGCTGGTTTGGTGTAGCGATGGTGTTGATTAAGAGTCTCAATCTCGATTGGCTCTTGACTGCCATGATACGACTTCCATGGCCACTAATCGCGCTATGAGGACTGCCAGATAAAGCTGTCCCGTCAGAGCTTCCGTGACGGAAAGCGTGCGCGCTACCGGGTGCACCGCAGTGATATCTCCGTAGCCGACCGTGCTGAGAGTCACGTAGCTGTAGTAGAACCAGTCGCTAAGCTGAAAATGGCCAGTGGCAGTGCTGAAGGACCCGGGGTGCAAGAACTCCGTGATGTCATAGCACTGTGCCCAGCCCATTCCGAAAAGCAGGTAAACTGCGATCGCGCCCTCTATGCGCGCAGGCGTTACCGGTCCGTCACGAAAAACCTGCGACAGCAGGACCAGGGCAATCAGCACAATCGCTGCCAACGACCACCATACGCTCCACAGGTGCAAGGCTGGCGTCGGAGTAAACCAATTCATCCACCGGGCGGCGAGGGCAGCACTTCCCACGCCGCAAGAAAGGACGAATAGCTTGCCTCGCCTCCACGCGATGGCGACACCGGACACCAAGAGCAGCGAAAAGGCGACATCGCCATACAGCTTTATGTCGTCTCTCCCGAGCCCCATCGAGGGGAGCACGAAGGCAACCGTCACCAGAAGAGCCAGGAAGGACGACAGATTGATATGCGATTGCCAGCTCCCGCTGATGCGGGCCGTGGTCTTCTCACCAACAGCATTGGGCCTCTTCGGTGGTGCAGGTTCGGGCATCGACCTCCTATTGCGCGACCATTATCGGTGGCGACTGCCATTTGCCTTCCCCGGATCCAGGACTTTTGGGGCTATGGTTGTTGCCAGCCTCCACCTAAAGCCTGGTAGAGCTGGGCATAGTTCTGCAACTCGGTGTACCACGCCTGGGCCAGGTTCAGCGCCGAAAGAAAATACTGCTGTTCGTAGTACTGCACCTCGAGAAAACTGGTGACGCCTCCCTGAAAACGCACATTGGCAAGGCTTGCCATGTCCTTGTATGTTTTCGTCTGCTCCTCAATCTTCATCCGGTACAGTCGAGACTGGGTGTAGCCTACGAGACTATTGGAAACATCGCCAAACGCCTGCTGTACGGTTTGCTTGTAGAATAGCTCTGCTTCGTCCCGTTGCGCCCACGCCAAACGGTACCCGCTCCTGATCCTGCCTCCCTGGAAAATCGGTTGGACCACCTGTCCACCCACAGACCAGAATGTCGCTGGGCCTTGCAAGAAACTTGTTATGGCGACGCTCTGCGCTCCGAATGCACTGGTCAACGAGATCTGAGGAAAGAATGCTGCCTTTGCCACACCCACGTTGGCGTTGGCGGCGACCAGGTTTTCTTCTGCCCGGCGTACATCTGGACGGCGCTGCAGAAGCGCCGACGGAAGTCCGGCCGGCACCTCGGGCAGGTGTGGCTGTTCGGTCAGAGTGAGACCGCGCGGGATGGGCCCGGGGTTCCGGCCCAGCAGGATGCTGATATTATTTTCCGCCTGCTCTATCGACTGCTTTAGAGTGATGACCTCCGCTTCGGCTTGCTCTACCAGTGCCTGGGCTTGATAAACGTCCGTAATCGCACTTTCGCCACCCTTGAACTTGACGTTGTTCAGGTCCAAGATTTCCTTGTCTGCCTCTACGGTCTGTTTCGAGTAATCAAACTGGAAGTCGAATTGACGCAACAGGAAATAGTTGCTCGCCAGGGAGGAAATCAGAGTGGTTTGAACTATGCCTTGTCCGTACTTCGTCGCTAAGAGAGTGGCACGTGCCGACTCCGTGGCCCGGCGGTATTGCCCCCAGAAATCGACGATGTAGTTCAACTGCACGCCCAAGATATCGAACGTCGGGGCTCCCGGGTAGAGACCATTACGCTCGTTCACCACCGACGCGGAGCCGTTCACGGTTGGAAATTGATTGGCGCGCGTAATCCCCAGATTAGCGTTGGCCTGAAGGATGCGAGTGGCCGCAATCTGTATGTCGTAATTATTGGCGAGAGCTTCTTTGATGAGACCCTGCAACACCTCATCCTGGTATACCGCTGGCCACTTCATTTCGGCGAATTGTTCACTGGTCGGTTGCGGCTGCGTGGAAGCATCCGGCGCAACTCCGCGATAGTCGCCTGGAACCGTAAGCGGCGGACGCTGGTAATTGGGGCCGACCTTGCACGCACATAGCGTGAGCAACAACACAAAAACGATGCAGGTTCTCATGCTAGTCATCCCCGGCTCCCTCTGGAACAGGTCCAAGTCCGTCCTTCTGCGGCTCTTTCTTCTCTCCCGATATCCATAAGCCAAACCGCTCCACGACATCGAAACTGACGGGGATGAAGAACACCGCAAGCAACGTGGCTGCCAGCATGCCGCCGATGACGACCGTTCCCAGCACTTGCCGCGAGATGGCGCCTGCACCGGAAGCCGCCCACAGCGGCGTACAACCGAGAATAAAGGCGAAGGCCGTCATCAGAATGGGTCGCAGTCTCAACCTCGCACCGGTCAAAGAAGCGTCAATCAGGGTTGCGCCCTTGTCGTACTCCATCTTGGCGAACTCGACGATGAGGATGGCGTTCTTGGCCGACAGACCGATCAGCATGACCAGTCCGATCTGGGCGTACACGTCGTTGTCCAGTCGGCGGAGATACAGCGTGATGAAAGCCCCGAATACAGCGATCGGCACTCCCAACAACACGCTGAATGGCAGCGTCCAGCTCTCGTACTGCGCCGCCATGATGAGGAAGACAACGAAGAACGCCAGTCCAAAAATAGTGGCGGGAGAAACGCCCTGCGCGGCCTTTTGCTCCTGGTACGACATGCCACTGTAATCGAAACCCATCTGGCTGGGCATGGTTTTGTGGAAGACGTCTTCCAGAGCGGCCATCGCCTGTCCTGAACTGTATCCTGGTGCCGCAGAGGCATTGATCTGTACGCAATTGAACAAGTTGTAACGCATCACGAATTCAGCTCCGCTGCGCGGATACGTGCTTGTCAGCGTGCTCAGTGGAACCATTTCTCCCGATGCGTTTCGGACGTAGAACTTGCCCAGGTTCGAGGCGTTGGTTCGGAAGTCCCCGTCGGCTTGGACGTACACCTGCCATTGCAGGCCGAAGCGATTGAAGTAGTTGATCAGCGCGCCGCCCATGAACGTCTGGATGGTCTCGTACAGATTGCTCAATGGGATCTGTTGGGTCATGACCTTGGCATTGTCAACCTTGACTCCGACCTGAGGGACCCCGAACAAAGCGGTGGACATCACGCCTTGCAGTTCCGGACGTTTGCGGGCCTCGGTCATGAAAACTTGCGCGTTCTTTGCCAGAAATTCGATACCGCTGCCTGACCGGTCTTCCAGAATGAAGGTGGCGCCCCCGGAAGTGCCCACGCCGGGAATCGCGGGAGGCGGGAATGAGAAGGCAATGCCGGATGCAACTTGAGACAAGGCCTTTTGCAAGTGGGCCTTGATGCCCTCGTAGCTGGTCTCCGGAGTCTTGCGTTCCTCCCAGGGCTTCAATGAAACGAAGAAGAAGGAACTATAGGTGGCGTTGACGCCACTCAACATGCTGTATCCCATGACCGAACTCACGTATTCAACGCCGGGAGTTTCCATGATGATTTTTTCAACTTCCCGGGAGGCCTCCGAGGAACGTTGCAGCGATGCCGCGTCGGGGAGTTGCAAACCGGCGTAGAGATAGCCCTGGTCTTCGTCTGGAAGAAAGCTGTTGGGGATTCGTTTGCCGAAGAACCCCGCTCCTACGACCAGCAAGGCAAGCAGCAAGAAGGCAAAACCAGCCTTGCGGATTAAGTGATGACAAACGCCAACGTACCCGTCGGTGGCTTTGCCGAAAACGCGATTGAAGCCGCGGAAAAACGCACCCAGCGGTCCCCGCGCCTCCTTCTTAGGGCGGAGCAGCATAGCGGAGAGGGCCGGGCTGAGGGTCAGCGCGTTAAAGGCCGAGAACAGCACCGAAACCGCAATGGTAACGGCGAATTGTTTGTAAAGCTGTCCGGTGATGCCGGGCACGAAGGCCGTCGGAATGAAAACCGCCGCCAGGATGAGGCCAATAGCCATCACGGGTCCGGAGACCTCCTCCATTGCCTTGATGGTCGCATCATGGGGCGACAAACCATGCTCAATGTGGTGTTCGACCGCCTCCACCACCACGATGGCATCGTCCACCACCAGCCCGATGGCCAGCACCAGCCCAAAAAGCGAAAGAGTGTTAATGGAGAATCCCAGCAGCGGGAAGACCATGAAGGTACCAATCAGCGAGACCGGAACGGCGAGAAGCGGGATGAGCGTGGCTCTCCAGCCCTGAAGGAAGATATAGACCACGAGAATAACCAGGACCAAAGCTTCGATCAGGGTTTTGTAAATTTCGTCGATGCCGGCGCTGACCGCTAGCGTCGTGTCAAGCGCAACAATGTAGTCCAGCCCTTGGGGGAACCTGCCCTTGGCTTCCTCCATCATCTTGAGGACGGCTGCCCGGGTGGCTAGCGCATTGCTGCCCGGCGTGAGGTAGAGCGCTATAAGAGCGGCCGGTTGGGTCGGCTTAGCCGACCCAGCCGTTCCTAGCCGCGCCATATACGAATAGTATTGCGATCCCAGCTCCACGCGAGCCACGTCTTTCAAGCGCAGAATGGAGCCGTCGGGCTGGGCCCGGACGATGATTTGCTCGAACTCCTCAGCCGTGGGCAGCCGTCCGGGCGCCCTCACGTTGTAAGTGAACTGCTGCCCTTCTGGAACCGGTTCGCCACCTACCTGGCCGGCGGGATTGACCTTGTTCTGAGCCTGGACGGCATTGGTGATGTCCGGCACCGTGACGCCCAGGCTGGCCAGCCGGTCTGGATTTACCCAAATGCGCATGGCATAGGGGCCTGCGCCGAATATCTGCACTTGCCCGACACCCGAAACTCGGGTCAGCGCGTACTGCAAATTGATAGTGGCGTAGTTGGCCAGGAAAACATTGTCGTAGGTGCCGCTAGGAGAATAGAGGTCGAGCAGCATGAAAGGGGCGGTCGTGCCTGGCTGCACGATCACACCCTGCTGGGTCACCTGACTCGGCAGTTGCGAGTTGGCTTGCCCAGTGCGCATCTGCGCCAGAATCTGGTCGGTGTTTATGTCGGTACCAAGCTGAAAATCCACATACAGCGTCATTCCGCCGCCGGAGCTGGCGCTCAACGAATACATGTAGTTCATGCCGCTGACGCCCGACATCTGCTGCTCAATCGGGGTCGCGACCGATTCGGCAATCGTCTGGGCATCCGCTCCCGGGTAGGTGGCTTTCACCTGGATCATCGGATCGGCGATATTGGGGAACTGTGCCGTAGGCAGGGTTAGTATCGAGACCACGCCGACCAGAACCATCAGAATCGCGATGACGATGGCGACGATGGGACGATTGATGAAGAATTTCGACATGGTCAGTTGCTCCCTGCCGCCGCCGCCGGAGCTACATACGGCTTGGGATTGACGGGGATCCCTTCTTTCGCTAGCTGAGGCGCTTGCGCTGCAAACTGCTGGACCTTCAGAATGCCCTCGACCACGACCTTTTCGCCCGGCTTTAGGCCCTGGCTGACGATCCAGTTCGGACCCACGCGGTCTCCCATCTTGACCGGGCGAAACGTGGCCTTGTTCTCCGGCGTGACCACAACGAGCTGGTACTCCGACTGTACTTCGATGACTGCTGCCTGCGGTACCAAGAGGGCGTTCTTGTAATCGCCAGTCTGAATCCGCACGCGCCCGAAGCCGCCCGGACGGAGTGCGGCTTCAGGATTGGGAAACTCAGCCGCCATTTGAATGGTGCCGGTCTGGGTACCGATTTGGCGGTTCACGTAGATGATGGTCCCCTTCTGGGGGTAGGGCTCGTCGTTCGCCTGGATGAACTCTACCGGTGTGTCCTTGAGCGAGGCTCTGCTGACCTTGCCAGTAATGATTCCGGTGACCTTGGAAGCAAAACTAAGATACACGCCTTCGCTGACGTTGTAGTACGCCCAGATGGGATTCACCTGGGAAACGGTTGTCATCTTGGTGCTGGTTCCGACCAGATCGCCTATCTGGGCGGCCGTTACCCCTGCGATGCCATCAATGGGGGAATGGACCTTGGTCCAGCCCAGGTTCAACTCGGCATTTTGCAGGTTAGCCTGTTGGGCAAGGACTTCCGCCTTCATCGCCGCTTGGGTGGAAAGGTCGGTATCGAGCTGCTTCTTCGGGATGGCGTTTTGCGCGGCCAGAGGAGTGTCACGCTCAACGTTCGTGGTGGCCTCGGACAGCTTCGCCTCGGCGACTGCTACCTGTGCTTTGGCCCGATCGACCGCAGCCTCGTACTGCCGCGGGTCGATCTCGAACAGAAGCTGGCCCTTCTTGACGAAGTAACCGTTCTGGTAATTCTGCCGAAGCAGATAGCCCTGGACTTTCGGAGTGACTTCGGCGTTCACCGCGCCGTTAAGTTGAGCTACCCACTCCTGGAAGATGGGAACATCCTGCTGCATAGCCTCAATCACTTGGACCGCAGGAGGACCCACCTGCGGCTTTTCCTCCTTCTTTTCGCAGCCGCTGAGGGACAACAGGAGCAACAGGCCGCAGACCGCCGTGCACGTTTTGCTTCGGCGGCGCGCCCAATGCCTTAACTTTAGTGGACTTGCACTTCCTGTTGCCGGCTCACAGGGATTGCGGGTTGCTCCAACTGGCATGGCACTCTCCTGGAAAGACCCCGACATGCTTACGGAGCGTAGCGTGGGGTCGATGGGGATGCCCACCCTTGTACCCCAATGACTGGAAAATTGCCACCCGTATTTTACGCAGTGACTACAGGATTGGGCCTTTAGCCCCCAGGTCGCGACGCAATTGGGCAAGTTCTGCCTTCGTGTGCTTGGCGGTCGCTCTGGTTTGGCTATGAGCAGTCCAAAGCTGGGCAATGGTTAGAGTAAGAACCTGTTCGTCAGCTGTGGCTCGCCAAAACGTCGTACCCCCTCAGAATGAATGACTTGGCGCTAAGCTCGATTCGGACTTTCCGGTAAGATTGTTGCCATGATCGTGCCGCTCCGGCATCTCTGCGGGGGTCGAGTTGAAGTCCAGTTAGGCTCAGAAGGGGTGTGTGATGCTTAGCATTTCGCCCTAGCGGCGACGATAACGGTCTCAGTGTGTTACCTGCGCCAGAAGCCTGCATTTTCAAGCAGCCAAGCGAACTGATGGGTCGAGGGTGACACCTGCAAGTGAAATCGATACATCGGTGTAATGCTGAGCAATTCCCTCCAAGGAATTGGTGAGCATTACATCGCCTGCGCCTTGGAACAGGCTGACGTCCCCGGTCACCTCGAAGACAGAACCGTCCTGTGTTTGCTTTGGTGTGAGGACGAGCTTGGTGATGCGCTGACGTAGTTGCTCGCGGGCTATCGCAGTATCGCCAGCTAGAATGTTCGCGAACTCTTGAGACTTCCGCTGGACGAATTCACGTATCTCTTCAGTGGTGAACTCTGGCGCCTTCGGCTCAACGCCAGCATCGCGGAGACGCTGGATTTGGGCGATGCGAGATTCCACTGTACCCAGCCTGGCAGACAGAGCAGGCGAGAAGCCATGTTTTGCAATCCCATCAACAAGATTTTCCTGCTCTTTCTTGAGACCCGCGAGTTCCTCTTTCAGTTGGGAGTCCTGCGATGCCGCTTCGCGCGTGCGTCTCGTTTCCGCAGCCAGAGTCGCCTTGAGTTGGTCGCGGAAGGATTGGACGCGCTCTTCTTCTAGACGCGGGTCGAGTAGGTTTGCGGAGAGTGCAGCTAGCAGTTGCTGCTCCAGTTTTCGCTGGGGGATTCTTACGCTGTTCTCGCAGACGCCACGGTAGCGGTGATTGGGGCATCCGTACTGCGCGTTCGGAGGCTGACCACCGACGATGACCATATTGGCGTTGCACAGACCACATTCCAGCAAACTGCTGAACAGGTATTGCCGGCTCGCGACTGTTCGATTCATCCCGCCGAGCCGCTTCGGACCGTGCTTCTCCCGCACGCGACGATTTTGCTCGCGCGCTGCCTCCCAGAATTGATCGGAAACGATGCGCAACTCCGGCACTTCGACACGTACCCACTCGGACTCCGGTCGGGGACGTTGTTCCGTTTTTCCGGTCTCACGGTTGCGAACCGTCTTCGTTCGATTCCATATCACGACGCCGCGGTACTTCTCATTTAGCAGCATTTCCCGAATCGCCGATGGACACCACGCACGGATCTTCCCTCTGCGAGGCGCCTGCGGAGAGAGGACGCCATCGGCGTTGAGCGCCTTCGCAATGTCGGCGTAGCTCGATCCCGACGCATACATTTCAAAAATTCGGCGGATGACAGCAGCTTCTTCAGGGATGACTTCTTGGTAGACTCCGATAACCGCCGGGCGACCGTAATCGCCGCGACGGGTCGGGTCTTCCTTGGGAACGTTTCGGTAGCCATAGCACTTGCCTCCCGCCACATAACGGTTGAGAATGCGTCCTTCCTGTCCGCGGTGTACTTTGTCGCTCAATCCCAACACATACTGCTCGTCCATCATCGTGTTGAGGATGAATACCTGCCGGAATCCCGGGTTTCGGGAATCCAACCCTTGGGTACCGAAATGAAGGAACACACCGTACTGTTGCAAAACGTCGCTGAGTTTCACTACGTCCGGCACATACCGACCAAGCCGGGACGTATCGTCAATGAGAATTCCATCGAAGGGTCGAGGAGACATCTTCGCTAAACGCACAAGTTCGTTCAGCCCGTCTCTCCCAGCCAGCGTCTGCCCGGTGATTGCAGAATCGAAACGAATGAAGTCGTCCGTTACTGTCCATCCGTTGCGTTCGGCAACGTTGCGGCATTGCCGGACTTGGTCTTCGATGGACGTGGGGCGCTGCAGGTCGGACGAGTAGCGCGCGTAGATGGCGCAACGCTCACCTCTCTGACCTGACGCCTGACCCGGATTGGAGAATTTGCGTGACGTAACTATCCTTCCCGGCGGGAAGCACCGCGACCCCCTCTAATAAGTAGTTTTGGTATTGGGTTTTCGTAATTCACCGACATCGGCGGCTGCTTCAGCTCGATGCCGCGCTCACGCAAGAATTCCTGGACCAGGCGCGGAACCAACCACTCCTGAGTGACTGACCTCAAGGCTGTGAGGTCCGGCTGTCCAGGGGTGATCTCAAGCCTCGTATCGGTCCGTTGTCTCCTGCGAACACCGGCGCCGTTGCTCCTAGACGAAGGGGCTGGTGTTGGCTCGATCTCCCTCTTGGCCCTTTTTTCCGTTTTCATCTTTGTTTCTCCTTCAATCTTCTGAACCTGCGCTAACTACTCGCGTCAAGCCCAATCATGGTTACTGCGCGGTCCTCGATCCTCTGCGTTGACGACGCACCCACCGCCGGTCCTCACTCCGGTATCAAGGTGCCCTGGGAAGACAGTTGTCGTTCAAGTATGCCTCTGGTACATGCATGGTACTCAGCATTGCCAGGAGTTTTGTTACTTCGACGGCCGCGGCGTCCCTGTAGTTACGCATGGTCGCCTCCATCGTTCACGAGCGCCTCGAATGACTTTCGGACCGAGCCCTTTTCCGGACCCGGCACCTGCAGTCGTGGCAACTCGACCTTCTCGGACGTCGCGGTTTCTTGCCGATCGGCGAAGATTCTCTGGTCCCGCTCGATGGCCTCGATGTAGGTCCGGAGGTTGACGGCTGCAGCCAGCAGTTGGCGATAGAGCCTCTCATTCACAGCTTCGATCGGCTCGAAGCAGCATTCGCCGACGTTGAGCTTGCCAACTTCCTGCGCGCACGAGTGAGAATGAGACTCAACCACCTTCAATATGTAGACAAGGCGGATGAACCCTCCACAAAGGCTGCACGTCGTGTCCGATTGAGGCCCCGCGTCGTAACATTGCCCCTTGAAAAGGAAGCGTGCCCCGTCCGCAGACCGCCACCTCAGGATGCTGTTCTGGGTGGCGGCACTATTTTTGCTGCCGGACCTACCTGCGACTTCATTGACATTGATCTGATTCGCCATCATGCCTTCCTCTCTTTTCATCCTCTTTATGTATGTGCTGGTCGCTGATTGATTGGCGGGTGGCACCGTTGTGGGCACCATCCCGCCAAACATCGATCTAGCCCTGGTCTTCCTCCGAGCCTTCTGGCGTGTCCAGGTCTATGCTGTCGCCCAGTTGGGGGATCTGCAGCCCGTGCAGTTCTGGCATGGAGCGTCCAGCGAGTGCCTGGAGATCGCCATACATCCCGGCGGTCCCGCTCATCAGCAGTTCCAGGCGGCGCTCGCGCTTCGCCCAGTTTTTTGTCAAGGCACGCTTCTCCGCTTCGAGATCGTCCTGCATGGAGACGCAAGCTTCGACGATTGCCGAAACACGATTGCGAAAGAGCGGACCGATGAGGTACTCGTACAGACGTTCCATCTTTCCGTCTTTACCCTGTGTCACGACCCGAGCCATCGCTGCCTCGATGAGTGCATGACGTAGTGCCTTCGCTAAGGGCAAGGCACAACGCATGGCGGCAACCCAGACGTTTTCCAGCCGGTCGAAAGTCTCGACGCCCTTCGGCATGGCAGTCGTGACAATCGCTCCGACACTCGCACCGGCGAGGCGCACGTCTTCGCGGTTCTTGGCAAGCCAGGTGTCGCTCCAGCTCCGCGTGCGCTTCGACTCCCACAGGATCGTGCCGCACTGCAGGCCGTTGGGACCGACGACCTTTTGCACAACGTCGCCTCCATGGCGCCCTTTGGGGACCGGCTCGATCTGGTCCGCCGGGAAGGCGGTCCGCAGCATTGCTTCGAGTTCCAGTTCCAAGACCTCCCCTTGGAGTTGCTGAGAACCTTGCTCTGCTTTGCGGCGCAGCTCCTCGACCTGTTTCTTCATGTCGGAGATGACTTTTTCCTTCTCTGCCAGCTTCAGCAGGTAGGTTTCCTCTTCTTCTTTCTGAGTAGCCTCACGAATAAGGCGGCGTTCGGTTTGGAGACGACGTTCGATCTCCAATTCCAGGCGCTGTTTTTCCTCTTCGAGGGTGCGGCGCTCTTTGCGCAGGGCAAGTTCGGCGTTCTCTGCCTCAGCAAGCCGAGCCTGTCTTTCAGCAAGTTCTTGCTCGACAGCAGAGAGGCGGTCCGCGTAAGCAGCCGCCGCTTTCTTCTCGGCAGCCTTGGCTAGTACTTCGCGCTCAGCATGGAGCTTGTGTTCGACAGCGGCGTCAATCTCGCCCTGGCGAACATCCAGCGTCTGCTGCAGGTCGTCCAGCGCCTTTTGGCGCTGGACGAGGTCCTGCTCGTGCTTGTTCAGTGCGGCGGCGCGTTCCTGCGTCTCGCGCTGAATCTTGGCACGTTCAGCAGTGATGAAAGGTTGGGCAAGAGTCTCCGTGAGGGGAAACTCGACATGACAACTCGGGCAAGTAATGCTGGTCTCGTGCAACATAGTAGCCTCCTTTGTGGCTTCGGTTAGGGGCTGCCTATTGCACGGACCGCCGATTGGCGGGACAATAACGTAGAGCTGTACTCCGGGCTCTAGTCAGCCTGGTTTACGGTTTGCCCCTGCGCTCGAACGCAGGGGCGCTTTATTTCAGAGCTTAAGTAAGACTCACCTCCGCGACTGTGTCTACAGTGGGTTCAGCTGCGGAAGCTGTGAACACCTGATCTTCATCTACAGCAATCTGTCTCGGCTCCTGGTACGTCAGCCGCCAGAACACGCGATAGGCAAGTCGCACATCGTCCCGGCAGTACCTCTTTATGCTGTCGATATCGCGCTCCGCCCACCACCGCGCAACGTTCGCGCCTTCGCTAGTTTTCCTGCCGCAACCAAGAACGCAAGAACGGACCCAATCGCATCGAGGGTGACGCCTTTCTTGTTGTCACTCCAACTGGTCCAGAGCTGCAAGGTGTCAACTACGTCCGCCGTGTAATATCGGCGAGTGTCGAACGCGCGGCTTGGTTCAATGCCTAAGATCCAGCTGCGCTGGCGCAAAAATCGGATGTCAAAATCCAATACGTTGTGACCAACAATCACATCGCCTGGTCTCATTGCATTCCAAGAATCACTGATGATGACACGGTCGTCTTCGCGGGCGAACACGATCTCCGTCGCCGCATTACCGTCATCTATCAGCATTCCGATGCAGACCACACGACCGGTCATCGCGTCCAGCGCACCCTTCTCATCGCTGGAGTCCAGCGCCGCGGTCTCGATATCGAGTACTACGGTGCGGCGATCCCCGGAAGTCCGAGTACGGCCAATCTGCTCGTTCGACCTTTGCTTGTAGTCCATAAAGCGTGTTTCCCTTACACTCTATAATACCATGGATCGAGGAAAATCGGCTATGAAGTAACAGACATATTCTTGCAATCATAGCCAAGTTATTTGTATTGAACATGTTACAAACTATTGTATATTACTTACTGATAGTCTATAGTATGTATAGGAGTATCAGTGATGCGTTTACGCAAGACAGTCCGCCTCAACGGCGTCAACTACGAGATTGACGCAGAGAAGATCACGCGGCTCGCCTCTCGGCTGGAACCCAAGGGGATCGACAAATATTGGGTCAAGATCCAGGGCCGGCGACTACCGCCGAAGCAGGTCGTCTCAGAACTTCTAAATGTTCCACTCGTCGACTTCACGACCATGGACGCGTGCCGAATCCTGGCCGCCGTGGGATTCCAGGTGCACTCGGCGAACGACAAACCTGAGCCGGTCAGAGTTCAATCGGAAGCCTTGCTGCAAGAATATTTGCGCTCCCACGGACTCACCGACATCGAGGTCGAACCCGCCATCGAGAACACCAGCAGCCGGCCGGATTACCGGTTGCGTGCAGACGGCGCTGAGGTGCTGTTCGACGTCGAGGAATTCAGTGCGAAACCAGAAGACGGTCGCGTTCGCGGCGGTGCTTGTAATCCCTACGGCCCAATCCGTGAGAAACTCAGTGCCGCGCGAAGAAAATTCAAAGACATGGAGAGGCACTGCTGTTGCCTGGTTCTGCAGAACCAGGAAAAGCCACGGGTCGGCCTCAACTGGCAGATCGTCACGGGAGCCATGATCAACGATCTTGGATTTCCTTCTCCCACCGATAAGGCTGGCCGAGTTGATGGTTCTAAACCGGAGGCGGGCGCTCCGGGACAAGGAGAGACTCGCCAGCACTCGGCGATCACGCCAGAGAACACAATCATCAGCGCAATCATCGTGATCGACCGATACGCGATCGGCGAAAAACGATTTCGTCTTTTTGTACACGAAAGAGAACAGGAGTTGGACCGAGAGCTAAGTGTAGAGGAATATTTGCAATCAGTGGAACAGTCAGCTGGTACCGAGCGCGACCTCTCACTGAACCGAGTCCGAGTGCGAGTTCACGAAAATCCCTACGCCACGGTGCCTCTCGACCGTCGCTTGTTCCGCGGACCCTTCGATGAGCGCTACGGCGTGGTTGAGAGTCCGAATCGGTTCGGGCAGGTTTGGATCGGCGGAGGAGTCGCCGAGTTTGAGGAAAAGTCCGCCGCGGCCAAGCTCCTCAGCAGGTCGTAATTGTCGGGGCTTGCTCAGCCTGAATCTCTTCGTGGGCACTCGAAGCGCCGCACCGGTTGCGCGTCCCGCTCGGAACGTACCGCCACATAATGGGAACTGTTGCCTACATCGATCCCGGCGGCCTGCGGATGAATCACGGTCAACCCTGGGTCTTCCGATTGCAGGCGCCGCGCCCACTCTTTCTTCTCTCTTCGGTTGTGCCACAACTTCTTCTCCATCGTCATCCCTGCTCTCCTGCATGGAAAATGGGATTCGGTTCGGCCCGGTGACGAAAGGTTGAAAAATCTCTCCAACGGGGTCAAGGCGCCGTGGTTGGGACGGCCCTGCCACCATGCCAGCGATCGCCAGTACCGGAGCCATGCTTTTATGCGGGCACAGGAAGCGCCAATCGGAAGTCGGCCTTAGCTTGCCGAACCAAATCTGTGGTAAGAGTCGCAAAGATAGGGAATGGGCGACAAGTTCTTGGCACCAGCGACTGTGCCGCAGGCGCGGTCAACTGCTTTTATAGAACCCGGCGGGACTACATTACCCAGCGATCACCTGCATAAATTTGCGGCATGGGCAGGCGATCTGCATCGCCGGCCGCGCACGCTTCCAAGTCCTGTAGCCAGACATCGTAAGAAGGCAGTTTGCGATACGCAGGCAGCATTGGCGCCAGCAAGTCGAGTTGCCTTCTGCACATTTGTGGCGCGTTTTGTAAGAGGTTCGTCTGATTGACGGCTTCCAGTTCGGATTATGCTCCAAAGCAAAAACGTACAAGATACGCCTGAGGTAGTGTGTCCCGGCTCAACTTCCCCGTCCCGATCCCCACAGCACCCCCAGAATCGCATTACAGCCCCATAGAGGCACTTTGCGGCGCTAGATGACGCCGGTTCTATCCCCTTTGAATAAAAATGCCTGTAGGGGCTTTGTGGGGCGATTTTCTAGCGCATACGATACGCAGGAACAAGGCAAAACGTGATTTTGAATTGAGGAGTAGGGTGATACTATGACCATTTGCACTGCCCCGGATATCGCAATCAAAGAAAGGACAACATGGACATTGAAAGCATAGTGGCAGAACTCAGGCAGGAAGCTAGCCGTATCCAACGCGCAATTGCATCTCTTGTGGGACTAGGTTCCCAACCCGTACGCCGAGGCCGTCCACCCACGGTGAGCCAGGCCAGACCGGCGAGCAGCCAGAAACGTCGTCGCATGAGTCCGGCAGCACGTAAGCGTATCTCTGCAGCGATGAAACGACGCTGGGCGAAATGGAAGGGCAAGTCTGCACCAAAGAAGGCTAAAGCTGCACTCAAGAAACGTGCTGGTCGGAAGCCCATGAGTGCGGCAATGCGGAAGAAATTGTCGGCAATGATGAAGGCGCGGTGGGCGGAGCGGAGAAAAACTGCTTAGTTACGTTGTCCGACACTTGTCTTCGTTTATCACATTCAAAAGGAGTGTTATGCGGGCTTTACGGGCTTGCATTCTACACCGGGCAGCTCAATGGTTGCTGCTGGTCGGTCTTTCTTCAGTCAGCGCACAGGCGCAAAAAATCAAGGTCGAATACGACAAGAATCTCGATTTTGCCAAATACAAGACCTTTGCGTGGGGTAAGCATGATGCCGTTTCTCGTCCCACGCTGGTTCTCGCCATCGCAGGCGCAATCGACGAAGAGCTTACGAAACGCGGACTGCAGAGGACTGATAGCAATCCGGACCTGTACATTCAGATGTATGGCTCTGTTGACTCGGACATGGGCGTGAGTTATTCGGATCCCCTCTATATCGGGACGGGAGGCATTCCTCCCTTCGATCAAAGCTTTCTGATGTGGGGCGCAGTGCCAGGATCCACCACTACAGTGGTTGTCCACAAAGGACAGCTCGTAGTGGACCTCATCGATGCCACTCAGAAGAAACTTGCGTGGCGAGGGATGGCAACGGAAAAACTCAGCGACAAGAAAGAGAAGCTGATAAAACAGATCAACACAGCCGTGGAAAAAATGTTTCAGCAGTACCCAGCCGGGAAAAAGTAATGCTTGTCTTTTTGGTGTGTCCGTCGGGGAACGCGATAGCTCTTCGCACGCCAGACTTGAGAGATCACCGGAAGCGGCATTAGGCTGCGATTTTACACGCTGAAGCCGCGACTTCCGGCGGCGCTACTGGAATTGTTGGAATTCAATTGCAGTAATGTTTGAATTGCGTTGCAGCAAGTTCGAATTAGGTTGCAGTGAATCGGCAGGTAAGCCACCTGGTTCGGGACCAGGTGGTCGGAGGTTCGAATTCTCTCTACGCTGCCAATCTCGCGGCGCTTTCCAACCAGCATGGGAATCCCGCGGGCACTTGTCGCGCAGTGCCTTACCAGCTGCATGGAGATCCTTCCGAGAATGCTCCGCATTGACCACGGAAGTCTTGTCGCTCGCCTTAAGTGGCGATGTCTTCGCAGTTGCTGACATAACACTTCTTTCCTCAATCCAAGATTATTGGCGGAACTCGTCTTATTGGCAGTGACTTTCGGCCCACAGCGAGGTGACGATCGCGCCGCAATTAAGCTTCGGCAAATTGGACGACGACCTTGATGTCATCAGCTTTGCGATGCAGGGCGTGCGCGAAGTTTTCCGGGGGCTCTCGCCTGCTAATAAGCTGTGCCAGCCACGAGCGGTCAGCCCGGGCGAGCGCCTCGCCTGCCTTGTACCAGTGCCGCTTGTTGGCGTTGACGCTGCCTACGACGGCGTTGTTCTTCAGCACCACTTCGGCAGCGATGTCGGCTGTGGACCCAGTACTGCGGCCGCCACTCCCAACGCCCGTGAGACAGACGATTCCGCCGGACGCGATTTGCTGAATAGAGTCGGACACGACCGGTCCGGCACCGGTGCATTCGATGATTACATCCGGTTGAAAGCCGATGCCCGCTACAGTACCGGAGTGGTAGGTCGCACCGAGGGCGCGAACGAGTTCAGGCTTGGGTCCCGACTCCACTCGATCGAGAACATGGACGTCTAACCCGCGCTGCACTCCGAGCAGCGCCGCAAGCAGCCCGATTGGACCTGCACCTGTCACGAGCACATGCCTCGGCTCCCAAAAGGCACGCTGGCCGATAGCGCTAACCTGCTCCCAGGCTTTCGTCACCACCGTCGTGGGCTCGAGCAAAACGCCTAACAGGCCGAGAGAACTGTCTACCTTGATCGCATAGTCAGGCTCGATCCGCCAGCGCTCCGACATGAAGCCGTCAATCTGCTTGATGCCGCGCTCTGTGTACTGACCGTTGCGGCACATGTCCCACTCGCCAACCGCACAGTTCGGGCACGGAACGGGATCGGGGCGACGAACGATGCCCACCACCAAGTCGCCCTTCTTGAGCCGGCCAGCCGGGTCAGGTTCCAACACTCGGCCAAGGGATTCGTGACCTAAGACGAGACGCGTCTTGCTTGGAGGCGCCCATCCATACTTTCCCTCGACAATCTCGACATCCGTCCCGCAGACCCCAACCGCGACGGCCTCGACGAGCACAGAGCCCTCGCGCACATCAGGTTCCGGGATTTCTTCTAATTGCGCGGTCCCGGGCTTCTTCGGTTCGACAGTGATTGCTTTCATGTTGTTAGCCTCGTTCCTATTCAAGCGCGATGCGAGATCGCGAGCAGCGAAAACCTGAGAAATAGCACATACCAAGGGACACGATTAGCTTGCACCGGCACCCGTGCGCGCAGCCTCACCCAAATACTTGGCGACCGCCATCTCCAGGTTGAAGAGCATGGCATCGGGTCCGAGCGCTTCACCGAGCGGTGATTTCTGGATGACTTCAAGCACGTGCGGGTTCATTCCAACCAGCCACAGTCGGACGCCGCGTGCACGCTGTCGCTTTTCACCTTCGGTCAGCATCTTGAGGGCCGTGTACTCCAGGTCGAAAACTCCTCGGAGATGAACGGCAACGACCTTAGGCTGTGCTTCGTCAATGAGAACTTTCATTTTCTGCGCGATGTGTTCAGCGTTGGCGAAGAAGACCCTGCCTTCCCATCTCACCAGCAGCAAGCCGGCAAATGTCTCATCTTCCGGATGTTCCTTTGAGCGGGGCCGGAATACATTGGTGCCCGGCTTGCGTCCGAGGACGTGCACCGGAGGAGCAGCCACCTGATAGGCAAGTCCCACCATCGAGACGATAATCGCCACAATGATTCCCTTTAGTGTCCCGACGAGGACCACTCCGGCAAATGCGACTAGAGCCCAGGTGAACTCGGTTCGTCGAACAGTGAGAATCTCACGGAATTCCGCAGGCTTGATCAGCCCGATCGAATAGACAATCACCACAGCGGCAAGAGTGGCTTGCGGCATCAAGCCAATGAGCGGGGCAAGCAGAAGCATAGTCACCAGCGTCATGGCCGCTGTCACGATTTCCGACATCTGAGTGCGCGCTCCCGCCCGACGGTTGACTGCGGTCTGAGTAGTGCCGCCACCACCGGGCATTGCGCCCAGAAGTGCGCCACCGGCGTTTGCCAGTCCCGTAGCCAGCAACTCCCGGTTCGCTTGCGGCGAGGGTTCATCGCTCTCGACGAAAGCACGCCCTGCCGCAATTGTCTCCGTAAAGCTCATAAGGGCGATCCCCAATGCGCCGGGCCAAAGTTGGGACACGAGCGATAGGACCGGAGGAGTGAACGATGGCAGGCCCTGCGGGATGTGACCGACCAATTCAACTCCGTGCGCATGCAGGTTCAGGAAGAAAGCCCCGGCAATGCCTGCCGCCACTGCGAGCAATGGGGCTGGCGCCTTGGGCGCAAAATGCTCGATGGCAACGAGCAAGACGATCATGGAGATTCCCACGGCCAGCGTTGCCAGGGATGTCTTGGGAATGCCGTGGACCGTAGCCAGCAGGTTCTGGACGAACGTGCCCCTCGCAAAGTGAACGCCGAGAATCTTCGGGACCTGGTCCAGCACGATGACCACACCAATGCCGGCCTTGAAGCCAATCAGAACCGGCTCGGATATAAAATTCGCAATGAAGCCTAGCCGCAGGACGGAAGCGAGCACCAGCATCGCTCCGACCAGAAGGGTGAGCGTGGCGGAGGCGGCTAACAGTGAGGCAGCATCACCTCCCGGCACCACCTCCCCCAACTCGGCGGCAGCCAATATCGCAAGCGTCGTGGTTGTGCTTACGCTGAGTGCCCGCGAAGTGCCCAGCACGGCGTAGATCAGCATCGGCAGAAAGGCCGTGTAGAGTCCCACCTGCACCGGCAGGCCGGCGATCGTGGCATAGGCCATCGCTTTGGGAATGACCACCGCAGCAGTGGTCATTCCAGCGATTACATCAGGCCGCAGCCAGTCTTTCTTGTAAGAGACAATCCAATTTTCCATTGGGTAACCGCCTTGTTTCGCTCAAAACCAGTACCGAGACATTGCCAGATTCGGAGCGGGCCCCGAACAGTCTCATCCTGCACGCCAGTTAGTCCCCCTTACACATCTGCTTGTAACGAGAATTGCTCTCGTACATCTGCCGTCGGATTGTGCCAGCCACCTCGCGGCGCCAGTCGCTGGTCGAGCTTTATCGGCCCCCATGTGTTCGGTTCGTAGGAATGCACTGGGGATCCTTGCTTGAGTACCGGATCCACGATTCGCCAAGCTTCTTCTACATAGTCCTGTCGCGCGAAGAGTGTGGCATCGCCGGCGATCGCGTCGCCGAGCACTCTCTCATAGGCCTCCATTTCCTCGGAGCGAGGCTGGCGGCTGGCTAACATCTCCACGGTTTGCCCGGTCATCTGCTCGCCTGGGCCCATGACCATGATGCCGATTGCGATTGCAATGTCAGGGCTGATACGAAACCGCATATGATTCGGCGACAGTTCGCTTTCCTTGATCACACTGGGCGGCTTGCGAAAACGGGCAAACACTTCCGTGCAGGTAAGGGGCAGGCACTTCCCTGCCCGAATGTAAATCGGTACGCCCTTCCATCGCCACGAATTGATTTCCAGGCGTATTGCAGCGAACGTCTCGACAGTAGAGTTTGTGGCAACTCCCTTTTCGTCCAGGTATCCGCGGAACTGGCCCCGCACCAGGTCTCCAGCGGCCACTGGTGGAATGGCTTTGAGCACCTTCACTTTCTCATCTCGGATGGACTCGCTATCGGTTCTGGCCGGAGGCTCCATGCAGAGGTTACTGAGCAACTGGAACAAGTGATTCTGGATAACATCGCGAATCGTCCCGGTCTGGTCGTAAAAGCCGCCGCGGCCTTGCACACCAAAATCTTCAGCCATGGTGATCTGGATACTCTCGATGAAGTTCCTGTTCCAGAAAGCCTCCATGAAGGCGTTGGCAAAGCGGAAGACCAGCATGTTGTGGACCGGCTTCTTTCCGAGATAGTGATCGATCCGGTATACGTCGGTTTCTTTGAACGCCCCCAGCAACACCCGATTCAGTTCGTGTGCGGACGCCAGGTCCTTGCCAAATGGCTTTTCAAGCACCACTCTCGCTCCATCGCCGCAGCCCGATTTGACCAATCCCTGCACGACGGTCTCAAAGAGTACAGGGGGTATCGCCAGGTAATGGGTTGGCTGGCGGGCGTCCTTCAGCTCCCGGCGTAGGTTCTGGAAGGTTGCGGGATCCTTGTAGTCGCCGTCGACATAGCGCAACAGCCCGCTCAACTTCTCGAAGGCCTGAGGGTCAAGGCCCCCGCGTTTCTCCAGACTGTCCTTCGCCCGCGCGCGAAGTTGGTCTAGATTCCAGCCGGCGTTGGCCACCCCGATGACCGGAATGTCCAGATTGCCGCGCTTGATCATTGCCTGCAGCGCAGGAAAGATCTTCTTGTAAGCCAGATCTCCAGTAGCACCGAAAAATACGAGTGCGTCGGAACGGACGTAAGCCATGTTTGGTTCCTTCAGCCCGTGCTATTTCCCGCCTGCTTTTTGCGCATAAGAGGCTTTTTCTTTATGAACGAAATAGAGGTACGCGCCAACGCTTAGAAAATTGACCAATACCGCGACCACGTTCCATAAGATCACCGGTCGCGAAACAATCAACAAACCGTAGTAGACCCAGAGGACCTGAAAGACGCACATGATTGCCGCCATCCTTGGGTTCATGCCAGCGCTTGATCGACGCCTGAGCATCGCGATCAAGTCCGGCACAGCGGCAAAGGTCGTTCCAAAGCCCGCCACTATGCCGAAGATCTCTGACCGCTTAAAACTGGAAAAGAGGAGGCTCTGTGTGTCATGTGGAACCAGGTCCTGACAGCCGCAAAGGGCGATAAGGCTCAGGAGAAAAACAACAAGCGTTACTCTTTGGAACCGGTTCATACCCACCTCGTTCAAACTTTAAGGCGTGTAGATTGGAACATTGCTTTATTCACCAGCCGTCCTCCGGCTGTCAGCACACGTTGCTGCAGACTGGTCAGCGATCGATTTTGGATTCGTCGAAGCCAGTGCTAGGCGCCGTGTTCTCCTCTTCATACATCTTCTTTCTAGGAACAGGACTAAACGCGGTATCTCCAGAACGGCTGGACTCGCGACAAGGCTGCGCGCATGGCAGGACCTCCGCAGGACGTGGGGCGCCCGAAAAGGAATGCGAAACCCTAGCGGCACGTCACCGCAGCTATCCCCCGCCACAGGTTGCACTTGCGAACACGATATTACGTGTGCTTCGGCGATGCCTTCTGCAGCACCGCGATCAATGGCTGCGCGGCAGGCGGTACGGGCGTTTTGCCATCACGCACCATCTGAGCGGCATCGATTGCCTTGCCATAAAGCTCCTTGTTCATGTCGTCGTCGGCGTCCATGGAAACACTTCCCAGGGAAGCACCTGCAAAAACTCCTTTCGACTGCGAATATGACAAGATGTCCACATTCGGGTCGTTAAAGCCGCTGGCGTTCGCTCCCGACGGGCCTGCCACAGCAGAAGCGCCAGCGCCGAGCTTCAACTTGCCGGACAGGACCTTGTCGGCGCCTCGCTGGCTCATCACCAGAAGAACATAGTCGGTGGAGGAGGAGCCTAATTGCGCACCCAAGCTATGGGTGTCCAGGGTGTACATGATGGGTGCTCCCCATTTGCCAGCCATGTTGGGGCCGGTACGGCAGACCAGCACCCCCCGACCATAGCCCATACCAGTGATGCCAAGACCTACCTTCTTCACGCTGGGATAAACCAGCACACACTCCGCCTTGTTCAGCAGTGCTTTGGGTATGTCGTTCTTGGCCAAGATTGTTTTCAGAACCGCGGTTGACTCAGCCAGCCGCTTATCCGCCTTCTGGGCAACGACCGGAACCGCCGCTGTCAAACAAAGCAAAACTGCAATCAAATTGTTTTTCATTGGTTATGTCCTTTCTATCTCATACTCCAGGACCGGGCCCGGGGACCAAAGTAAAGTG
This sequence comes from Candidatus Korobacteraceae bacterium, assembly GCA_049522855.1. Classification (GTDB taxonomy): domain Bacteria; phylum Acidobacteriota; class Terriglobia; order Terriglobales; family Acidobacteriaceae; genus Bog-257. The sequence continues at coordinate 46,173 of JBEKNL010000006.1, read as the reverse complement.
CCTACTCTCCTGCCACCTGATGGCGGGTCATCTGTGCCGCCAGCGTTTGCTTTGCAACCTTCAATGCATCTTCCGCTGTTACACGCGCAAACAAATCCAGTGTGCGCGCTACGGTACCTGTCCACCCGGTCTGGTGGCTAGCCCCAAGACCCGCGCCATTGTCGCCATGAAAATACTCGTAGTACAGGATGTAGTCCTTCCAGTAAGGATCTTCCTGGAATTTCTTGGTGCCCCCGTACACGGGACGCTTGCCGCTGGCATCGCGGAGGAAGATGCTCGACAGGCGGCGAGCAAGCTCCTTTGCGACTTCGAACAATGTTATATAGCTCCCCGAACCTGTGGGGCACTCCACCTTGAAGTCGTCGCCATAGAACGGGTACAGATTTATTAGCCCTCGTATCAACAACACGTTTACCGGCATCCAGATTGGTCCACGCCAGTTGGAATTGCCTCCGAACATTCCGGTATTTGACTCGGCCGGCAGATACTGGACTTTGTATTCCTGCCCCTCAATGTGAAACAGGAAGGGATGATCGAGGTGATACCGGGACAATGAACGTATGCCGTACGGGCTCAGGAACTCATTCTCATTGAGCATGTAGCCCAGAATGCGCTGCAACTTATCCTTATTTAGGGTCGACAGCAGCCGACGGCCTCCGTAGCCGATGAATTTGTCGTCAGCTGGAGCGATATGTTTCACCACCTCGGGATGGCGTTTGCGGAACAACTCGATCAGCTCCCGCAGCCGAGGATGACGCTCCAGGACATTCGACTCAAACACGGTGGAGGCGCACAATGGCAGCAATCCCACCATCGACCGTACCTTCAAACGCGTGGCATCGCCATTCGGGAGATGCAGCAGATCGTAGAAGAAGCCGTCCTGTTCATCCCACATCTCGTCGTGGTTATCCCCGATGCGATCCATGGCATAGGTGATCCACAGGAAATGCTCCAGAAAGCGGAAGGCAATCTCTTCGTACATAGCGGAGTCGTACTCGGTCAGAATGAGCGCAATCTCCAGCATGTTCTGGCAGTAAAAGGCCATCCACGCCGTGCCGTCCGCCTGATCCAGGTGCCCGCCGGTTGGCAGCGGCGCGCTACGGTCGAAAACACCGATGTTATCGAGTCCCAGAAACCCCCCCGCGAGCACGTTGCGTCCTTGCGGGTCCTTGCGGTTGACCCACCAGTTGAAGTTCAGCATCAGTCCTTGGAACGAGCGCTCCAGAAAGCGGAAGTCCGCACGGCCCAGCTCTTTCTCCACGGTGTAGAGAAACAGCGTCGCCCACGCGTGGACCGGGGGGTTCACGTCGCTAAAGTTCCACTCGTAGGCTGGAATCTGACCGTTGGGATGAGCATACAAATTCCGCAGCATCAGCAGGAGCTGCTCTTTCGCGAAGTCGAAATCGACGAGCGAGAGCGAGACGGTATGAAACGCCAGGTCCCATGCCGCGTACCAGGGATACTCCCACTTGTCAGGCATGGAGATAACGTCGCTGTTGAGCATGTGGAACCACTCGGCGTTACGCGCGGTTCCTTTGCCTGATCCTAGCAGCGGATGGGCCTCATGCTCGTCCAGCCAGCGGTCGAGGTCAAAATAGTAATACTGCTTGGTCCACAACATGCCGGCGAGCGCCTGGCGATGCACGCGTCGCTCATCTTCGCTCAGAGATTTCGGAGTGATTCGCTCGTAGAATTCATCGGCATCCGCAAGCCGGGCGGCAAAGACCTGGTCGAAATCGGAAAACGCTTTGGCTGCCGGCTCTGTACTCAAGCGCAGGCGCACAGCCTTCGATCCGCCCGGCGGAACGTCCATAACGTAATGCGCAGCAGCCTTGGTTCCGGTTTGAGCAGGATTGACAGCACCCTTTTCGCCGGCGATCACGAAGCGATGGAAGGCGTCTTTGACGTAAGGCGATGGGTTCGGTTGACCCCACAGACGGTTGGCATTGGTTTCGTTTTCCGTGAACAGCAATTCCGTCGCGCCTTCGCACTGCAGCGTGCGTTCGCCGAGCTTCGGGTGGGAGGCCACTATGCTTGTGTTGCTGACCTGTCCCAAAACAGGCTTGGGTTCGCCATCCTCCCCGGACCAGGTGTTGCGGAACCACAAGGTCGGAAGCAGGTGAATCTGCGCGGCTTCAGGGCCTCGGTTGTGCACGGAGATGCGGATCAGAATGTCTTCCGGATCACCCTTGGCGTATTCGACGAAGACATCGAAGTAGCGATCGTCGTTAAAGATGCCGGTGTCGAGAAGCTCGTACTCCATTTCTTCGCGTGAGCGCCGGCCGTTCGTCTCCACCAGATCGCGATAAGGGAATTCCCTCTGGGGATACTTGTACAGGTACTTCATGTACGAGTGCGTCGGTGTACTGTCGAGATAGAAGTAGTATTCCTTGACGTCTTCGCCGTGGTTGCCTTCGCTGTTGGTGAGGCCGAAGAGCCGCTCTTTCAGGATCGGGTCGCGACCGTTCCACAGTGCTAGTGCAACGCAGAGCTGTTGTTTGTCGTCGGAAATCCCGGCCAGTCCGTCTTCACCCCAGCGGTAGGCGCGCGACCGTGCCTGGTCATGGGAGAAGTAGTTCCAGGCATTACCATCGGAGCTGTAGTCCTCACGGACCGTCCCCCATTGCCTTTCGCTCAGATAGGGACCCCATTTTTTCCACGGCACACCCTGCTCGCGAGCAGTATTCAATCGCTTCTGTTCAGCGACCTCAACGTAGGACAGCGGGGATGACTTCTTCTGTTTGGCGGTCATGGCTTTCTCTTTCTCTCTTTATCTATCTTGCCTTACCAGCGCTGCGGTACTACCTGGTGCTTCAGCTTGGGCCCCTGATAGCCCTTAGCCTTCTGGCGTCCAGGCAGCTTTGGAGGCGTATACGGAACCTCCTCGTACGGTATGCGGCTGAGAATGTCGGCAATGCAGTTAAGGCGAGCGCGCTTCTTGTCATCCGAAGGCACGATGCACCAGGGAGCCGTAGCCGTATCGGTGGCGGCCAGCATGGCGTTACGAGCCCGCGAATAGTCGTACCAGCGGCGATGGGACTCCAGGTCCATCGGGCTCAGCTTCCAGCGCTTTGACGGATCCTGGATGCGCGCGAGAAAGCGCTTGTGCTGCTCTTGTTCCGAGACATCGAGCCAGTACTTCAGCAGGATGATGCCGTTGTTGATCAGGATGTTTTCGAAGGGAGGACAGCCTTTGAGAAACTGCTTGTATTCCCCCTCAGTGCAGAAGCCCATTACGTGCTCGACTCCTGCCCGGTTGTACCAACTCCGGTCGAAGATCACGATTTCTCCACCTGCGGGCAGTTGTTCGACGTAGCGCTGGGCATAGATCTGCGTCTTCTGACGCTCGGTAGGTGCAGGTAATGCCACCAGACGGAATACACGTGGGCTAACTCGCTCCAGGATGCGCTTGATAATCCCGCCCTTCCCGGCTGCATCGCGGCCTTCGAAGATAATGACGATGCGCGCACCAGTTTTTTTCACCCAATCCTGCAGCTTCACCAACTCGACCTGCAGCTTGAACAACTCGGCCTGGTATTCCTTCTTTCCAAGCTTCTGATTCGCTTCCTGGCTCTGAACCTGCTTACCCTTGCTGTCGCTTGCAGGCTCGTGCGCGTCTTTATTTTTCTTCTTGGATTTCTTGCTCATAGACACCTGTCTCGAAGAGAATCAACTCAGGGTGCAGATTACTTGCTTGCCTATCCCCCTCAGCTGCTGCGACACACCCGCAAGAAATGGTAGTTCCACGGTTGCAAGTTCACGTAGAGACCCGGCGAGAGCATTTCATTGCCGTGACGTTCGTACGTCGTTCCCGAAAGCAGCTCAGTGAGGCACCACTGCCTCCCTTTCAGGTCATTCCACGGAACTCTGACGTGTGCTTGAGCGGCAGCATCGCTTAGATTGACAACAACCAGGTATCGTTCCCCATCCCCTTTCCAGCTCCAGGCCACGACGTTCTCGAAAGTCGCGTTATCGGGCCAGCCAGTGCGCTCACACAGGTTCCACTCACCACCGCGAAAGACCTGAGTGTTAATGGCTGGCAGCAGCTTCCTGTAGAACTCCTGTGATTCTTTGTCGACCGGTTCCTCGCGGCGTCTACCCAGGAACACTGGCAGCCTTACCTTGCGTCCCTCGAACTGGCCTTCATGGAAAAGTCTGGCGCCAGGGAGCGTGGAGGTCGTGACCGCCGCGGCCCGCTCTTTCTCGCGCGTAAAGGCTGACGCTGCGCGCGGCTCGTCGTGGTTCTCGATAAACCGCAGCAGCTTGTTCTGATAGGCCAGCTCGGCGCACAGGTGGAGCCGGACACTCTCGGCGTTCTCATGCTCTAAGCGGTCGTAGAGCCTCTTGTCATAGCAGAAATCGAAGCCTTGCTGCTGTAGCTCCCACTCCAGGTCCCAATATGCTTCCGCGATGAAGAGAAAGTCTGGATGCTGTTGCTTAGTAGCAGAGATCAGGTCGACCCAATACTCGGTCTGCGGCCTCGATCCTGCTCGGCTGCCCCACGTGCGCTCGAAGATCGAATTCATTACGAGCATCGCCATGTCACAGCGCGCGCCATCACACTGGTCAGCAATATCCGAAAGCGTCGAGGTCGCAGCATGGCGGAGCCCCGGGTGGAAAGCATTGATCTGCAATACATCCGGCCACGGCGGGAAGAACGGGTCTTTGCCGCAAGCGAAGGCCGTTCCTTGCACGTTGATGTACGACGCTGAATTGTTCGTCGCGTCGTCAGCAGTTGCCTGAATGAAGTATTCAGGATATTCGGAGACCCACGGGTGATCGGGTGCTACATGGTTGGGAACGAAGTCAAGAATTAGACGAAGGTCTCTGTTCGCCAGCTCATGGCGCGCCTGGGATAGACCTCTAGAGCCGCCAAGGTGCTCGTCAACCTCGTAACGGCGTACGCAATAGGGCGATCCCACGTTATCTTCCGGACGAAAATCAGGCAGTGCCCGTCGGAAATCCTCAAGCAGGCCGGGGTTCTTGTTCGCGATCACGATGCCTGCGCGACTGCGCTCCCAGACCCCCATTAGCCATACCGCATCAAAACCAAGAGCAGCAATGGCGTCCCACTCGGCAGCAGGCACCGAAGCCAAGTCAACCGGCTTCCCCGCCTTTTTGCTCAGCTCTGAGAGCCACACCCACGTGTTGATCTCATACAGCGTCGGACAAAGAGGCCAGTTCGACATTCAGCACCTTACAAACGTGTCATGCCGCCACCGCAGTTGTTGATGCCAGCGGTCACGGCGCAGCCGTCGCCACATTCTGCGGCCATTGATCGTCCGTCCGTTGCCAGGTCTTGTCAGGGTTGTAGAGTTCCATCTTCTTGACGATTTCGAGGGAATCGGGTCCGAGGTCTTTCTGGTAAACAATCCCGTCGTTGTTCACGATGAAGGTCTTTACACCTGTTATCCGGTATTCGGCGGGAACAGCGACCAGAGCAAAGCCGCCTATCATGACCCCTTCAATCACGTAGTCGAGTCGTCCCATCGGGGCGGCCGGGCCTTGGCCTTTCAGGATCTTGAAGTAGTACCCGTGAAATCCGCTCTTGCCGATTGAGTAGCCTTCTTCTAACGCTTTGGCCACGGCGTCGCCGATCGGTCCGCCAGATGAGCCCTCAGCATTCTGCCAGTACAAGCCGTCTTGCTTCCCGGGACTGCTGATGATCTTCTGCGCGTACTGGTTGACGCCCGAGTCGTCGTGAATTTCCGATGCGTACTCTTTCTGCGCTTCGACGAAACCGCGGCACACCTGAATCGCGTCCAGTTCGTTGGCGCCGATGCGGCGGAAGAGAATCTCCTGCCGGCCTTCCTTGGTGTTGAAGTACCACTTTCCGTTCTTCTTCACCACGGGAACCGGGAAGGGCCATTCTTCGTCGCCGACAATGATGGTCGCGCGGTTCGGATTGGACTTGGCCAGTTGGATTGAGTTCTTGGCAGCGGCCTCTTTGGCGAAAGCCGCGGCGTTGTTCTTGTCCTGAACCGGATCGGCAGATTCGACGACATCTTCGCCGTCCGGGCCCAAGACCGCCAGCAGCTCCGGCACGTTATAGTCTCCCGCGGCTTTGATCAGCGCGTCGGCTGCCTGCTGGGGAGTATCGAAGCCTTTCTGGCTGACAGCCGCGGTCTTCGTCGCAGGCTGCGCTTGCGCCCCGCTCATCATCGGGAACACGCACCACAGGCCAACCAGGATAAGGACGAAGGTCGTAAGGGTCTTTCGCGTAATTAGCAGTCTCGATTTCATAAGTTCCTCACTTATCATGATTTGCCTGCCTATCGGCGCCTTCCGCCGCCACCACCGCCACGGGAACCGCCGCCTCCGCGAGAGCCGCCCATGCTGGAGGAGCCTCGCGAGCTGCTGGCGCGTGCTCCGCTTCCGCTCATGCCGCTGCCTGCTCCGCCGAACGCACTGCGATTCGCAGAGCTTGGAGTATTGGGAACCTGGCGATTACCGACCTGGTTTGCTCCGCCGCCGCGGTTGGCGCCCATGTTGCCGGCGCTTGCGCCACGGTTGCCGGCACTTCCCGCGCCCGAGCTGCGATCGCTTACGCCAGCTTGACCACGGCCGGTATTAGAGGCGCGGTTGCCTGCCGATGGCTGCTGGCGAGCCTGGTTCTGCCGGGCATTCGCCTGACGGGTCTGCATGGAGTCGCCCCGTGCCGTTCCGCCATACTTGTTCGCCGTGGCGCGGTCGGAGTAGGGTGCTCCGCCACGGTGCTGCGGGTTGTGCTGCCAGTTGCTGTTGCCAGAGTTGACGCGATTTCCGCCGCTGACGTTCTGCCGGTTGCTGTTGTTGACGAAGTTATTGTTGTTGTTGATGGTCACGTTGTTGTTGCCGCCCCATCCGCAGTTGTAACCCCATCCGCCGCTCCACATCGCTCCCATGGCGACGCCCACACCAAACGAAATCGCCATGCCCGCCGCGTAGTAGCCCGGCGGGGGATAGGCGATGGGAGGATAGGCATAGACTGGAGCGCCATAAACCACGGTCGGGTTGTAGCTTGGCACATAGACAACCGTTGGACTCGCCTGCTCCACCACGATTACCTGTGTGCTTTCGACGGTCTTGGTTTCCACCCTCACCTGTTCGGACGATTTCAGGTTTCCGGCATCTTTGGCCTTCTTGCGCATACGCTGTACCGCATCCATTACATCGCTCTGCTGTACAAGAAATGCGTTCCCAAGGTCCGTCGTCCACTTGATGTTCTCCGCCAACAGCTTCACTACATCGGGCAATGCTGCGAGTGCCTGGATACTGGGGTCCCAATCCTGCTTCTTCACCGCATCAGCGAGCGCCTTGTCTTTCAGCCCCTTGTGCTGGGCCAACCACTGCTGTAACTGAACCACTTCCAGCGGATAGGTGGAAGCCACCAGTGTCTGGCTGAGCAGCGGATCGGGGTAGAGGGCGATTGGCGCCACCAGCGAATCGAGTTGATCGGCAGGAAGTTTGGCTGCCGCCTGTTGGGCTGGAGGTGCGGGATTCGGCGTTTGCGCGACCACGAGATTGCCCGGCACAATCGCAGCAATGCAGACGATTGCGACGAGTTCTCGAACGGTACGAGCAAGAATGTCTTTGGTCCAAAGTCTCTTTCGATTCATAAAAAGGATCTCCGTGCTGCGACCTAACACCCTAGTCCTCAAAAGCCAGCTAACCCAAAAATGCTGCCACGCCACAGTAACGGCCTGATCGTCTCGGCCAAATCGGATGCGGATACCCGTGACGTCGCTGATGCACTGTCTGTAGTCAGTGCACGTAGCGTGCCGATCAATGTGGTATGGAAGAAACCGCCCTAAGCTGTGGCGCTGCGCCAACATACACCCGCGATGGACGAGGAAAGGCGTTGCAATGAGCGGCCCGCGACTCCGAACATTCGGAGATTCCACGATGCCGCGTCCGGCGGCGTGGCCGTCACTGACGTTCGGCCCGCCTTTCTATATACTTAGTGCGCCGTGACAGCCCTTCAGGCGCAATCCGCTGCGACACCCGCCGATCGCATCGAGTTCGAGGTGCTGCTCTCGGACATTTCCGCCGAGTTGGTTGCCGCTCAAACCGAACAACTTGTGCGGACCGTTCACTCTGCTCTGGACTCCGTGCGGCGATTCTTCCGGGCGGACCGTTGCGGATTGCTCACCGTCAGCGACGGCTTCGAGACAGCCTTCATCGACCACGCTAGCTATGCCGATGGCATCCCCCACCTGCCTCATGAAGTCAATCAGGCACTGATTTTCCCCTGGGTCTGGAAACGAGTCTGCTTCGATCGAAAGCCGGCGGTAGCCTCCCGTCTGTCTGATCTACCTCCCGATGCAGCCACCGACCGCACCAACTGCGAGGCCACGGGAGTGCGGTCGTTTCTCTGCATTCCAATCCAAAGAGGGCCGACACGACTGAGTCTTATCGCGATCCAAACCGTCCGCGAGGAACGTGAGTGGCCGGACGAATACGTGCCACGGCTTCGGCTGTTGGGCGAGGTGCTGGTCAACAGCTTGGAGCGTGCTCAAGCGACCCAGGAGCTGCAGCGTTTGCGCGAGAGGCTGGAGCGCGAAAACGTCTATCTTCGGCGCGAGGTACAGGTGCGCGTCGGGCCGGAGGAGATCATCGGCCGAGGCGCAGCCATCCGTCGCACGCTCGCCTTGGCTGAACAGGTCGCTTCCACGGATTCCACCGTGCTTCTCCTGGGAGAGACGGGCAGCGGAAAGGAGCGGTTCGCCTCTTACATTCATGAATGTAGCCGGCGCCGCGAACGGCCCATGGTCAGGGTTAACTGCTCGGCGATCCCGTCAACGCTGATTGAAAGCGAGTTGTTCGGGCGGGAGAAGGGAGCATATACGGGTGCGCTTTCCAAGCAGGCTGGCCGCTTCGAACTGGCGAGCGGCTCGACTCTATTCCTTGACGAGATTGGCGAGCTTCCCATCGAGGTGCAGGTGAAGTTGCTGCGCGTGCTGGAGGGGCACACGATCGAAAGGCTTGGCAACCCGAAGCCGATTTCCGTGGACGTACGCATCATTGCGGCCACGCACCGAAACCTCACTTCGGCGGTACGCGAAGGCCACTTCCGCAAAGACCTGTATTACCGCCTAAACGTGTTTCCCATCACCGTACCGCCGCTGCGCGAGCGAATCGAGGACATTCCTCTGCTTGTCCAAGCCTTCGTTGACCAGCTTTCCGGAACCATGGGCAAACGCATCGAGGAAGTAGACCCCGAGACGATGGGGGATCTGGTCACCTATCCATGGCCGGGCAACGTGCGTGAGCTGCGGAATCTGGTGGAACGCGCGATGATCATGGCGAACGGACCGACACTGCGGATTCATCCGCCAGAGACTGAGGGCAATGCGGTTGGCACGGGCTTGAGCGAAGCCGAGCGGTCGCACATTTTGCAGGTGCTTCACGATACAGGCTGGCGAATCCGGGGTTTCCACGGCGCGGCGGCGCGGCTGGGGCTCAAGCCCACGACGCTGGAATCGCGTATCAAGAAGCTCGGTCTTAGCCGGCCCGGAAGTGACGTGTCGTCGTAGAGCGGAGCTATAGCGGTTCGCTCCTTCCTTCCCTCCTTCACATCCGGATTCTTGCTTCGTAGATTCTCCGACCTTTCGGAGGCGTGCGCCCCGTTGCTGCTCTCGCACATAACCACCACGCGGCACACAAACTGAATCGATAGCTGGGGTTACGCCCGTTCTGCTTCCTTCCTGCATCAACGGCATGCGACGTGCTTCATCCCTTCCGTATGGTTCAGCTACTGGTACGACTCGTCGCGCGTCCGGACGAAGCTCCGGAAGTTCTTAGGGCGTTGCGATCAGTGTTGCGGCCGGCGACGCAGGCTCGCGGTTGTTGTTTCGCCCAGATCTATCGGGAGGCGAACGACAGCCAGCGGCTTGAGTATCTGGAGGAGTGGGACGACCCTGAGGAGTTGCGCCAGCAACTTAAGTCTGAGCGCTTCGTGCATCTGCTCGAACTGCTCGAAACCGCTGCTGAGCGACCAGTACTGGAGTTCAGGATCATCACAGAGAAATACGGACTCGAGTACTTCGACAATCCGGCGGGGCAACCGGTCGACGTTAAGCTCCTCCTCAACAAAGGCGTTGCCGGAGGAATGTAGAACGACCCTTTTCAAGAACGCAAGCGTGGATTCCGGACCTGCGTTTCGGGTTTTCTAGGAGCGTGTCTGAGTAATCAAAAATTACCAGCATCATATACAGCCTATTGTGGTTCCCTGTTGTATGCACCGCAATATGTGACCAGGAAACCTATTACTCGGACACGCTCCTAGCTGCGCGGGTCCGCCAGTCGCGGAGCTCGGCACGGTACAAGAAGGAAGTTAGTGGTGCAAAAGGCTCGAGGTGTATCAGCTTGAACGCATTTCACGAGTCAGAAATTTTCCCTCATGACGAGGCGTAAGGAGAGATAAAGATGAGCACAGCAACGTTAAAGAAACCCGAAACGCACATTAAGGTCGATAACGAAAGGATTGATCGGCTGAAAGAACAACTCAGGAGCACTCCTCAGGAGATTGATTTCGAGCGGGTCAGGATCATGGCGGAGGTGTACGAGGACACCGCTGGCTACCAGCAGATCATCCGCAGGGCCAAATTCATGGCAACCCTGCTTGAGAGGAAAAAGTTGTACATCGACGACAACCTCTTTGTGGGCAGCATGGCGAGCACCGTCAACGGCATCTACACGTATCCGGAATGGAACGTGGATTGGATGAAAGAAGAGAACACCGTCGAGAAATCGCCGACGCCGGAGGACAGGAAGGCCAACGAGTGGGCGCTCAAGTACTGGGACAAGCGTGCGCTGAAGCCCCGGACGCTTGAAATATTCGAGAAGAGGTATGGTTTTGATCCGAAACCGGTGTACGACGCCGGCCTCGTTATCTCGTTCTATGACTGGCCCGGTGGCGGAGGCAACTTGAACTACCCCAGGGTCTATAACGAGGGTTTGGCCAGCATGATCAAGGAGGTCCAGGAGCGACAGATGTCCCTCGACATGCGGTTGCCGAATGCCTCCAAGTTGTACTTCTATGAGGCATCTCTGATCACGATGCGGGCGATTATCCGCCTGGCTCACCGTTATGCCGAGCTGGCCAGAGACATGGCGGCGAAAGAAAAGAATGCCGAAAGGAAACAGGAGTTGCTGGACATCGCCGCGGTCTGCGAGCGTGTGCCGGAGCATCCTGCTCGAAACCTGAGAGAAGCCATCCAGTGCCACTTCTTCTGTCACATCTGCGCTGAAATCGAACAAGTGGGTTGTGGCTATTCTGAGGCTTATTTGGGCCAGAACCTGGAGCCGTTCTATCAGCGCGACAAGGCCGCCGGACTTATTGGACATGACGAGGCAGTCTTTATGTTCGAGAACCTCGTCATCAAGCTGAATGAGATCGGCTATTACTATGGCGAGAAAGTCGCCTTGCAGAACTCTGCCGACCTGGGGCAGAGCATCTCCCTCGGGGGCTATTCCGAAGATGGCGGAGATGCCACTGCGGAAATGGACTATGTGATCCTCGACGCCTGTGAGTACTTGGCGCTGCCCCAGCCTCCGCTGACGTGTGTTCTCACCGAGCAGACTCCTGGCAAACTCATCGAAAAAGTCCTCGATGTGATCGGCACCGGCATTGGCCTGCCACAGTTCGTAAATGCCAATGTGATGATGAAACGGGCCTTGCATCTCTGGGGCCACTCCGACAGGGTAGGCGATCTCCCATTGGAGAAAGCCAGGCGCACCTGTGTCGGGGCTTGCGTGGGAAGCTACATCCCCTACGAGACCGGTCATCCGGTGGAAGGGCAACCCAACCTGGGTAAGGTGCTCGAGTTGACGATGAACAACGGCTTCGATCCCCGCACCAAAAAGCAGCTCGGGCCCAAGACCGGCGATCCCGAGAAGTTCAAGGACTTCGAAGAACTCTACGCCGCATTTGAGAAGCAGCTTCAATTCTGTGAGGACGTCCTTCGCAGGGGTGCCTGGATCGCGAGCATCCAGACCGCTGAATTCCTCCCGGTTACCTGGCGCTCGCTCCTGACCGGGGGCTGCATTGAAACCGGCACCGAGACCTGGAGCGGCGGGGCCAACTATTACACGGTCGCCCAAATCTCTGTAGGCCAGGTGGATGCAGCCAACGGACTGATGGCCGTCAAGAAGCTGGTCTATGACGATAAGAAGCTGACCATGGCCGAGTTGAAGAAGGCGCTGGCCGCCAACTTCGAAGGGGAATACGAGAAGGTTAGGAAGCTGTGTTACGAGGCGCCCAAGCACGGCAATGACATCCCTGAAGTGAACAAAATGTTGCATAGGGTCAACGACAGCATCTTGCACGCGTTTAACAATGTAGATGGGGGTGGCAACTACCTCAACAAGGACACCAAGACATCTCTTGACCAGTACACCAAGAGCATCCACAACCTGATGGGGATGGTGACCGGGGCATTGCCTACCGGGAAGAAAGCGGGAGTGGCACTCACCGATGGAAGTTTATCGGCCATGCCGGGTACCGATGTCAACGGACCGACCGCGCTGGTGATGTCTGCAGCAAAAGGTAATGATGCCGTTAAGTGGTGCGCAACGCACATGAACATGAAACTCCCGCCCGATCAGTTGGAGACGCGCAAGGGCCGGGACAACGTGATGAACCTGGTCAGAACCTTGTTCGAACATAACGGCTATCACATTCAGTTCAATGTGCTGAACACCGACACCCTCAGGGACGCGCAGAAGCACCCGGGAAAATACCGCGACCTCGTGGTCCGGGTGGCCGGGTTCAGCGCGTTCTTTACCAAGCTGCATCCCGGCGTGCAGAACGAGATCATAGAACGGACCTTGCAGCACTGCTGAGAACTGACAGGTCCGGTACGGCGTGGCACTCCGTCACGCCGTACTGGAATTTCCTGCATGAGCCCCAAAGGCTGGAAGTCCAGGGCCATGAATACGTGTACAAGACGCATTAATACGAGAGGCAAATAATGTCTACAGAAATAGGTCATGCCAGTTTCCTCAGACGCATTGCCATCAATGTGGGAGCCGGCTACGTTCCGGGTTTGAATGCCGTGATCATGGGAGCGGCCCTAGCGGCGGGCAAACTGGGATGGGAGATGGTCGGCATCCGGGATGGGTTTGATGGTTTGCTGCACCCTGATCGCTACTCCGATGGCGGACTCGTCACGCTTGACGCTCAACTGATCGAGAATCTGGATCCGGCCGGCTCAGGAGTCCTGGGGCAGTCCCCGCGAGTCGATCCGTTTCATGTCCGCCAAGTCGATGAAGACGGCCTGGTTGAAGAAGTGGACATGTCCGATCAAGTCTTGGACCGGCTGAAGGCGGAAAGAATTGATGGTTTGATTTCCGTGGTTGGCGGTCGAGGGCTGAGTATTCTCTACAAGCTCCACCTCAAAGGGCTGAATGTGGTGTGCATTCCGCGTTCGATCGAGAACGACATTGCCGCCACGATGGTGTCCTTTGGGTTCAACAGCGCGCTGAGCTTCACCATCGAGATGCTGGACCGGGTTCGTCAAGCGGCCCAGTCCGCCCGCAAGATCGGAGTGGTGGAGGTTCTGGGCGAGCAGGCCGGATGGCTGGCGCTGCAGGCCGGCATTGCAGTGCGCGCCGATGCGGTGCTGATTCCGGAGATTCCCTGCGATCTTCAAAAGGTCGCCATAAGGCTAAAGGAAAAGATCTCACCCAAGCGACCGTACGGATTGGTGGTGGTTGCTGAGGGGGCGACATTTGCCGACAACGGCAACGCTCCGACCACGCCATCTTCTCTCAAAGCTTCACTCTCGCCGCTCGCAACGGGTGATGCCAGTGAGCACGTCATTCACCAGTCGGGTCATGCCGCCGAGACCGTAGCCACCAGATTGCAATTCCTGTTGCCCGAAGAAACCTATCCGCTGGTCCTGGGGCCCTGGGTCAGGGGTGGCGATCCCACTGCAGTCGATCGCCAATTGGGGCTGGCTTACGGGGCTGGGGCCGTACGGGCATTTCGATCCGGCAAATACGGGGTGATGATGGCCTTTGCTCCGCCCGACATTCAATACGTGCCGCTCTCGGAAGCGATCAACAAAGTCAGAACAGTGCCAGCGGATAGCGAGTTCATCAAGATCGCCCAATCCCTCGGCATCTGTCTCGGGAGGGAGCTGTGAACAATCAAACCAACTACTCATCCGCTGTAACCGGAACTGTCCTGAATATCCAGCGCTATTGCAGCCACGACGGTCCGGGCATCCGCACTACTGTCTTCCTTAAGGGGTGCTCGCTGCGTTGCAAATGGTGCGGCAATCCCGAGAGTATCCGTAAGAAGCCGGAGCTGGCGTATGACCCCAAGTTGTGTGCGGGCAAGAAGGAATGCGGGGCGTGTTTGAAGCCTCCCTGCCCGGAAGGCGCCTTCTATGTGTTGCCCGGCCCTGACGACAAGATCCATGTCAACTGGGACCTGGCCGGCGGCTGTGGCGAAGAAACGGTTGCGGTTTGCCCGACGAAAGCGCTGTACCTCTTTGGCGAAACCATGACCGTCGACGAGGTGCTGGACGAAGTGGAGAAAGATGCCTCCTTCTATCGTTCGACCGGCGGCGGCATCACGCTGAGCGGCGGCGAGTGTCTGCTCCAGCCTGGCTTCAGTGCCGCGCTCTTGAAGGGGGCGCACGATCGCGGCTTCAATACTGCGATTGAGACTGCGTGCAACGTGCCTTGGCACTTCGTGGAACAGGTACTGCCGCACGTCGATACCATGCTGCACGACCACAAGATGACCATCCCGGAGCGGCACAAGAAGTGGGTCGGCGTGGACAACAAGCGGATCCTGGAGAACTTCAAGAAAGCCTACGAGACTTTTCCTGACATAGATTTCATCGCACGCACGCCGCTGATTCCCGGCATCAACGCCGACGAAGAGCACATCCGTGCGGTCCTGGCTTTCATTCGCCCCCACAAGAACGTGATCGACTACGAGTTGTTGCCCTATCACCGCTTCGGGTTAGGCAAATACGAGTTCCTTGGCTGGGTGTACGAGCTGGACGACTACAAGTCGCCCAGCCCTGAATTAGTGGCGCACTTGCAGAGCATCATCGACGAAGCTTTTGGCCGCAATCTTCAGAAAGCGGCGGCCACGAAATAAGAGCGCCGTGAATTATAAGGCGGTGGAAGGCGGACAATCGATGACCAACGCTGAATATTCGGAAGATATCTACGAGCGACTGGCGGCTGCGCTGGACACGCTTCCTCATGGGTTTGCCAGAACGCCGTCGGGTGTGGAAGTACGCCTGATCAAGATGTCCTTTACACCCGAAGAGGTCTGGCTCGCCGGACAACTGACCCGCTTTCCCGAAACTGCTGCTGAAATCGCGAAGCGAGTTGGCCGTGACGAGTCGCAGGTACGAGAGACCTTGGAGAGTCTGGTACCCAGGCGCCTGGTTCGTCTGGACTCGCTGGGGATGGCGGCACCCGGCCTTGCGCCTACGGTCGCGGGCGAGAGGAAGTACCGCTTGGGCCCATTCCTGGTTGGCTGGTACGAAGCCAACATGCGGCTTCTAGACAAGGAATTTGCTGAGCTTTTCGAGCAGTATGTGGTCGAAGGTGGGGGTGAGCGGATCTTTTCGCCACGGCCCGGCGTGCTCGGCGTTGTTCCGGTGCGAGGCTCACTCAAGCCTGAGCTGATGAAGACGATGGAGCCCCATCTGGACATCGACGCTCACTTCAAACGGCACGAACGTTTCCTCGTTATTGACTGCGTCTGCAAAAGGGAAAAGGAGTTATTACACGGCCACAGCTGCAGGCAGCCAATGAAGCGCTGTGGATTCATTGGACTGCCGCCGCAAACTCCGCTCGGGGAAAACGTGCTGAACGCGGAGGACGCGGCGAAGCTCCTCGATGTGCTCGAGCAGATGGGACACGTTCACCTCGCGTTTTATGGATTCACCATGGGAGCGGAGTCTCCTCAGTTCGTCGGCACGTGCAACTGCTGCGATTGTTGCTGTGGTGTTTTCCAGGGCAAGACTATGGCCGGTCTGTCGGAAGGGCCGCAGCGATCGAACTACCGCGCCGTCATCAACTCGGAGACATGCATTGCCTGCGGTGTTTGCCAGGAGCGTTGCCCGGTCGATGCCATCGCCGACGATGAGAACGAGAAATCAAGGGTGGAAAGGGCCAAGTGTATCGGTTGCGGAGTGTGCGTGATTGGATGCGCTTCTGAGGCGATTGAGATGGTGCCGGTATCTGCAGAGGAATGGTTCCACGTTCCCCACAGCATGGCGGAATGGGAAGAGATGCGCCTGCAGAATCTGGCGGCGACGAAGTAATGTGCGATGCGACACGGCGATAGTCGACGAAGCCTTCGGTCTTACTGGCCAAAAGGCTGCTATCGGCAAGTGGCTTCATCTTTAGCACAGCGCCACAGGCCACGAGTTTTCTTATTCAAGAAGATAAAGGAAAAATCAAAATGAGCAAAGCAACAATGACGAAACCCGAAAAGAAGAAAGGCAACACCGTACCTCTGGATTGGAAAGAGGTGTACTACACCAATTGTCCCCTCGTTTCCGCCAGCAACGTCGACCAGGAGCTGGGTTGGACCCGAGAGGAGTACAAGAAGATCGGCATCAAGTACGCGTTCCTGCGCTCCCGCCGCGAGAACGACTTCTATCCTCACTACATCCACAACCTCGACAATCTCATCCGCTTCGGCGGCTGCAACCCGGCCATCCACGTCCAGGCGGACATCCGCAGGACAAGGCTGCTGGGTTTGACGCACGTACCCTACGAGGGCGGCTGCCTGATGGTGCGCGCCAAGGACGACATCTATCGAATGACCGATCTGAAGGGCAAGAAAATCGGCATTTCGAAGAGCCTCAACACCATCAAGAACGACTGGTGGCGCGTCCAGGAGCAACAACAGGTCGGATTGATGCTCAGAATTCATGGCATGACCTGGGACGACGTCCAAGTCGTTGACTTCCCCTACGCGGATGACTGGTACGACAATCCCGAGATGCTCGAGCCGATGGAGAACGTGTCGGAAACGTGGCTGAAGCTTGACCACAAGCACTGGCTTGGCATGATCCGTCCGCTGGAGACGGCGCTGCTGGAGGGCAAGATTGATGCGATCTATACGCAGAGCAAGGTCGTCCAGCAACTCCAGGATGCGACGGGTAAGCTCGCGGCGATCGAAGACCTCTCCAAGTACACGGACTGGCGTCTTCAGGCCTGCAACATACCCGCCACCATCACCTGCACCGACGAGATGGCCGAGAAACACCCCGAGCTCGCCGTTACCTTCATGAAAGGCATGATCAAGGTGGGGCGCTGGTCCAACGAACACAAACACGCCGCGGCGGCCATCCTCGACAAGCAGACGTTCTACCTGGACGTCGAGCACACGTACAGAGGCATCAAGGATGTCGACATGGTGCCGAACTTGTCGCCGTTGAACCTGGCCTCCCTTGAAATCCCCAAGGACTTCATGTTGAGCCACGGCTTCATCAAACACGACTTCAATGTGAACGAGTGGGCTGCGCCGGAGTTCCTCGAACAGGCTGCCAGAGAACTGTTGGAAGAGGAATGGAAGAAGAAAACCACCGACAAGCTTCCGGAGACAGCTAAACCGCTGGCCTCTGGAACGCGGCTCGGGTAGCTTCAAGAAGCCTCAAAACCTCGTTGTGTCAGCCGGCAGCTATAGGTGACGAGGCAGGTGCCACAAACGGCGACGGGGCGCCCTCCCGCTAAGGAGGACGCCCCTCAAAGTACGTCTCGTGTAACGAGCCTTACCAAAGGAGTTTAGTCATGACCGAGTTGTCGGCAAGTCAGATCTCGCAGCTTCCCAAGGAGAAACAGACCGTTCTGGGACTCTACATGACGGCCAAGGAAGCGTACGAGACGTGGAAGGCCGAGCCTGAAAAAGTCAAGCTCATCGATGTCCGCACTCCCGAGGAATACCTCTTTGTCGGCCATCCCACCATGGCGTGGAAGATTCCGGTTGCCGTCCAGATATATGAGTGGGATCCCGAGAAAAGAAAGTTCCCCATGAAACCGCTACCGGATTTTGCCTCTCGCTGCAGCGAAGTGGCCAATCCGGAGGACACGCTCATGCTGATGTGTCGATCGGGTGGTCGAAGCGCCATTGCCGTCAACCTATTGGCCCAGGCGGGCTTCAAGCATGCGTACAACATCGTGGATGGCATGGAGGGCGACTCGGTTGAGGATCCTGACAGCGTTTTTCTGGGCCAACGGTTGAAGAACGGCTGGAAGAACTCAGGGTGTCCATGGACGTACAAACTTACTCCCGACCGGATGGTGCTTCCCCAAGGGCGGGAACTGCGCTAAACGACGGGCAATAACAGCGCTGGCTCCCGAAGTTGCCGGCACTCGCAATTTCATCACGAGAACAGGAGAGAAAACATGACTCGTAGCAAACTGCTTAAAACCCTATCTATCGTGGCCCTGCTGGTCACGCTAGTCGCACTATCAAGCACAATCGTCTCCGCCCAAAGTGCCAAAGCCGAGGGACTGATAACTGGACGAAGCGGTGACACCATGACGATACGAACTGCAGATTCGTCCAGTGTGGTGGTGGTTCTCACCGACACTACACAAGTGGCCCAGGTAGTGGGGGCCTTCAAGGCGCGACGCAAGCAAATGTCGATGGCCGCGCTTGTACCGGGTCTCCAGGTCCAGGTAGAGGGGTCCTACAACCCCCAAAACCAACTAGTAGCCACCTCAGTCAAGTTCAAAGGCAACGATCTGGAGGACGCGCAAAAGATCCAGGCTGGCCTGGCCCCGGCCAAGGAACAGATACAGCAGAACGAACAGGAACTGGCGGAACAGAAGGCAGCGCTGGCACGGCAACAGCAAGAAATGCAGGAACAACAACAGAAAATGAAGGAGGCGCAAGACAAGATTGACGCCAATAAAGCGGCCATTGAGGCCGCCAACAAGCGCTTCGGCCAGTTGGATGATTACAACATACTCGACGAGGTGACGGTTTACTTCGGCAACGGCAAGGTCAAAGTTGATCCCAAGTACATTCCCCAACTGCAGGAACTGGCGAAGAAAGCCGAAACCATCAACGGCTATGTGATCCAGGTGAAAGGTTACGCTTCCTCGGTCGGCAGTGCTTCGTTGAATCAGAAGCTCAGCGACGACCGTGCCAGCAATGTGACCAATATCTTGATTCAGCAGGGCCATGTTCCCCTCACCAGAATGCTGGCTCCAGGTGCAATGGGCGAGACCCACCAAGTCGGCAACGACAAGACCGCTGAAGGACAGGCGGAGAACCGTCGCGTGGTTGTCCGGGTCCTGCAGAACAAGGGCATCGCGGGAACGTAGGCTTCGCGGACCCATTTTGCGGCATGCGTACGGGCGGCGATGCCGCCCTGCGCAGGATTCTACGAAAAGGAGACTACCCGTGAGCGGCACAAACCGTCAGTTCCACCTTGTCCGCATTCCGGACGGGCCGCTTACGTCCGACTGTTTCAAGCTGGAGTGCGCCGCAATCCCCGAGCCGAAAGAAGGCGAGGTTCTGCTCAAGACACTTTACATGTCGATCGACGCGGCGAACCGAGCCTGGATGCAGGGAGCGACGTACCGCGATGCTCTCGGGGCCGGAACGGTCATGGCCGGACGAGCGGTGGGCCAGGTGATCGAATCCCGTCACCCGAACTTCAAGCCGGGGGACCTGGCGTTCGGCGATTGCGGCTGGCGAGAATACGCTGCGGTAGAGGGACAGTCTTTGATGAAGCAGCCCCGCGTGACGCCGCTTTCGCACTTGCTCAGCGTCTACGGAGTGAGCGGACTCACCGGGTATTTCGGGGTCCTCGAGGTGGGGCGACCCAAACCCGGAGAAACTTTTGTGATCTCTGCGGCGGCGGGCGCGGTGGGCAGCTTCGCTGGCCAGATTGCCAAGATTACCGGCTGCCGTGTCGTGGGCATCGCCGGGGGCAACGAGAAGTGTCGTTGGCTGACCGAGGAACTAGGCTACGACGCGGCGGTCAACTACAAGTCCGGCCCGATCGCAGAAAGCCTGAAGGCCGCCTGCCCGAATGGCATCGACGTCTACTTCGACAACGTGGGCGGCGAGACCCTCGAAGCGGCATTGGCGCAGATGAACTTGATGGGTCGCATCGCCTGTTGTGGCGTCGTCTCCACCTATGACACGGCTTCACAGCCAGTGCACGGGCCGCGCGGCGTTCCCTTTCAGTTCGTAGTCAAGCGGCTGACGATGCGCGGCTTCATCGTCTCCGATTTCTTCGGCAAGCGCGACGAAGCGTTGGCTCAGCTGCGTTCCTGGGTCGAAGATGGACGCCTCAAGGTGATCGAGAGCGTCGTCGAGGGGTTCGAAAACCTTCCGGCAGCTCTGATTGGCCTGCTGCATGGGGAGAACCGGGGAAAACAGATGGTCAGGATCGCGCAGGAGTCATAGCCGGAATTGACAGTCCGCATTAATGCGCCGCGTCGATCACACCCCGCGTTTGGAAAAGGAGACAAGTCATGAAAGTCATCATCGTTGGTGGAGTGGCTGGTGGAGCATCGTGCGCGGCGCGTCTGCGCCGGTTGGATGAAAAAGCGGAAATCCTCATGGTGGAACGCGGACCATATGTTTCCTACGCGAACTGCGGGCTTCCGTACCACGTCTCGGGCGTGATTCAGAAAGAATCGAGTCTCCTGGTCGCGAGCGAACAGCTTTTCCGCGCGCACTTTGCGATCGATGCGAGGACAAACTGCGAGGCAATCTCCATCTCGCCGAAGAAGAAGACGGTAGACCTGCGCAATGTCAAAACCGGAGAGGTCACGACTGAGTCATACGACAAACTGGTGCTCTCGCCGGGCGCCCCTTCGGTACGTCCGCCCCTGCCGGGCATCGATCTGCCGGGAATCTTCCATGTCAGGACCGTGCCAGACGCCAGGACGATTCGCGAGTGGGTGGAACGAGGCACGACTTTTCTCACGGGCATGTTCAACTATTCCGGAATCCAGATGGTGAAGCCCGTACGCCATGCGGTGGTAGTCGGCGGCGGATTCATCGGTCTGGAAATGGCGGAGAACCTTGTCCACCTCGGCTTTGACGTGACTCTCGTCGAGATGCTCGACCAGGTCCTCGCCCCCATGGATCGTGAGATGGCAAACCTTGTCGAAGGTCATCTGACAAGAAATGGCGTTCACCTGGCGCTCAATGACGGGGTGGCTGGATTCACGCAAGTGGACGGCGGTGCGCTCGAGGTGCAGACCAAGTCGGGCAAGAAGTATCCAGCCGACATCGTGATCCTCGCGCTCGGTGTACGACCCGACACGACGCTGGCCAGGACGGCCGGGCTCGAAATCGGCGAGCGCGGAGGCATCCGTGTTGACGAGCACATGCGCACCAGCGATCCGGATATCTTCGCCGTTGGCGACGCTATTGAGGTGAAGGACTTCGGGACCGGACAGTGGAGTCTGGTGGCATTGGCCGGGCCGGCGAACCGGCAGGGCCGCATTGCGGCCGATGTCATCGCTGGACGGGATTCCCGCTACCGTGGCACTCAGGGAACGTCGATCATCGGCCTGTTTGGGGGGGCGGCTGCCTGGACGGGTATCAGCGAGAAAACGCTCAAGAGGCTAGGTGACACGGATTATGAAAAGATCTATCTCTTCCCGAATTCACACGCCGGGTATTATCCGGGAGCGAAGTTCATTGCAATGAAGTTCATCTTCAGGAAATCCAACGGGAAAGTCCTCGGAGCGCAGGCGCTCGGTCAAGACGGTCCGGCGGTGGACAAGCGGATCAGCGCTTTGGCCGTGGCTATCCAGATGGGCGCGACCATCTACGACCTCGAAGAGTCGGAACTTTGCTATGCTCCGCAATTTGGCAGTGCGAAGGATCCGGTTAACTTTGCCGGAATGGTCGCTGCCGATGTGCTTCGTGGCGACATGCCGCTCACTCACTGGGACTCCGCCGACAATGCGTTCCTGCTTGACGTGCGCGAGCCCGTGGAATTGGTGGTCGAGAGCGTGCCGGGTGCGGTCAACATCCCGATGGGCCAGTTGCGTTCGCGGCTCGGTGAGCTCCCGCGTGATCGCGAGATCCACGTCATCTGCCGCTCCGCCCAGCGCGCCTACTACGCGACGCGCATCCTTTTGCAGAACGGATTCAAAGCCCGCAACATTTCCGGCGGCATGTTGTCACGAGCGATGCTCACGGTGGATTTGAAATCGCGTCAGGCAGCCAAAAGTGGCGGATAAGGTGGCGCCGGACGTATTCGAACAGAGTGAGCTGTGGATCAGATCCTCCGGCTCACCGGGACGGAAGAAGACATGCCGCCGCAAGTGGAGCTCAAATTAGTCGACATGCAGGCACTGGACCGCAACAAACTGGCTGCCGAACGCACCTTCATGGCATGGGTTCGAACAACTCTCTCCATGATCGGCTTCGGTTTTTTCATCTACAAGTTCTTGCAGGTCATTCAGGAGCAGAGTTCCGTAGCCGCCCTAAGGCCGCAGGCCTCGCGGAACCTGGGCCTTACACTGACCGGCCTCGGAACCTTTGTCGTGGTCGTCGCGGCGATTCAACACTGGACATACGTGAGGAGCTTAAGGACCGATAGGCCTTACAAGCCCTGGGACCTGAGCTTCATCGTGGCGTGGCTGACAGCGATTGTGGGGGCGATGATGTTCGGAAGCATCTTGCTCCGCTCCGGTCCCTTTGGCTAATTCTGCGAATAGAGGCCACCTCAAACAAGGCGGCGAGTACCGGATGGGTGGAAAAGAGTGAACCATGAATACGATCCAGGACTCCCACCTCGTGGAGATGACGCTTTATCGAGCGCGGCTTTCGGGTGTGCTCCATGAGCTGCGGAACACGAACAAGTAAGGAGATGTTCTTCTATGAGCGCTATCTGGATGCTCCTTTTTAAGATCTCCCTGGCGATCTTCATGGCGGGCAGCTTGCTCGAAATGGGGCTCAGGCTCAGCCTTCCGGATGCCCTTCGGGGACTCCGAAGTGTGCGCTTCGTGACCTATACGCTGGTGTGGAGCTTCATCATCTGCCCGGCCCTGGCCTACGCGATCACCCGCGTTATTCCGCTGGAGCCCACCTACGCCATCGGCCTAATCTTGCTGGGAATGGCACCTTGTGCTCCCTTTGTCCCGATTCTCGTGGATAAGGCAAAAGGGGACCTTGGATTCACGGCTGCGTTCATGCTCCTGGCCTCGGCTGGCACAGTGATTTGCATGCCCTTCACCGTGCCCTTGTTGGCCAAGGGGCTGACTACCAGTGCGTGGGCCATCGCCAAGCCGCTCTTGATGGTAGTGCTGCTGCCGATGGCTGTCGGAGTGGTCATCCGCCGCTACGCTGATGCCCTCGCCTTGAAATTGCTGCCTTTTGCCAAAAAGGGGGCTGGGATCGCCGGGCTTGTTTGGACCTTGTTGTGCCTCATCATCTATGGGAAAGGCCTGCTTAGTATGGCGGGAAGTTTCGCCGTCGCCTCCCAGTTCATGTTTTTTGGAATTGTCTGCATCGGCACATACTGGCTTGGCCTGGGCTTGCGGCATGAGCAAAGGATTGTGCTGAGTGTAGGCGTTACAACCCGCAATCTTGGGGCGTGCCTGACGCCTCTTCTCTTCGCGCCGGACGTGGATGAACAAGCCACTCTGATGATCGTGCTGGCACTTCCTATCATGGTGATCGTTACGTTGCTCTGTACGAAATGGTTCTGCCGCGGCGCCGTCGCAAGCGCTGTGGGAGGTGCGGCATGAGCAATTCACGCAGCTTCTTAAGTCTTCTCCGCCGTTACTTACCGATCTTGGAGTGGGGACCTAGATATACGGGCAAGACATGCGCCAACGACCTAATTGTTGCGGCGATTGTCACGGTCATGCTGATCCCGCAGTCTCTGGCGTACGCGATGCTTGCGGGGTTGCCGGCGCAGGTCGGGCTGTATGCCTCGATTGCGCCGCTAGTGCTGTACGCAATCTTCGGGACTTCGCGAGCACTCGCGGTCGGTCCGGTGGCAGTAGCTAGCCTTATGACCGCGGCCGCTGCTGCGACGGTCGCGACCCAGGGAACGCCAGAGTATCTGGGGGCAGCCATCGCGCTCGCCGCCATCTCAGGATTGCTGCTGCTCGCCATGGGACTGCTGCGGCTGGGATTCCTCGCCAACTTTCTCAGTCACCCAGTCATCTCGGGCTTCATCACCGCCTCCGGCATCCAGATCGCCGCCGGCCAGCTCGCGCCCGTGCTCGGCATCCACGCGGAAGGCGAGAATTTCGTGGACCTGCTGAAGTCCATGTGGCCCAAACTCGGCCACATTAACCCCTATACCGCGGCGATCGGGCTGGCTTCACTCGCCTTTCTTTTCTGGGTGCGCCGCAGCCTCAAGCCTCTGTTGTGCCGCTTCGGGTTGGGGGAACGGCCCGCCGACATCCTCGCCAAGGTTGGACCGGTTCTGGCCATCGCCGCGACCACGGCAGCCGTATGGGGATTCGGTCTTACCGAGCATGGTGTAAAGATTGTCGGCACGGTCCCCAAGGGTTTGCCGAAACTCGCACTGCCGGCTTTCAATCTGGGGCTGTGGGCAAAGCTCGTTGTACCCGCGCTACTCATCTCCATCGTAGGCTACGTGGAGTCGATCTCGGTGGCGCTGACGCTCGCCGCCAAACGCCGCCAGCGGGTGGATCCCGACCAGGAACTGATTGCGCTCGGTGCTTCCAACATCGGAGCAGCAGTATCGGGAGGGTTTCCTGTCACCGGCGGCTTCGCGCGCTCGGTGGTCAACTTCGAAGCTGGTGCAGAAACTCCTGCGGCCGGCGCTTTCACCGCGGTCGGCATCGCGCTCGCCACTCTGTTCCTCACACCGCTCCTGTTCTTCCTGCCGAATGCTACCCTTGCCGCGACCATTATCATCGCAGTGCTGTCACTCGTGGATCTTGGCGCGCTCAAGCGCACATATCTTTACTCGAAAACCGATTTCGCGGCCATGGCTGCCACCATCCTCCTCACCTTGTATGAGGGCGTGGAGGCTGGGCTCTTGGCGGGTGTGGGCCTCGCGATTTTTCTCCACCTCTACCGCACGTCAAAACCGCACGTAGCGGTAGTGGGCCAGATTCCCGGAACCATGAACTTCCGCAATGTCGCCCGCCACAATGTGGTGACCGACCCGGAGATACTGTCGCTGCGAGTGGACGCAAGTCTCTATTTTCCGAACGCTCGCTTCATCGAGGACTACATCAATCAGGCCGTCGCGGCCAACCCGGCGGTACGCCACGTCATTCTTGAATGCCCGGCAGTCAACACGATTGACTACTCGGCGCTGGAAAGTCTCGAAGCTATCAACCGCCGACTCAAGGACGGCGGAATCACGTTGCACCTGTCGGAGGTGAAGGGGCCGATCATGGATGGCCTCAAACGGTCCCATCTACTGGAAGAGCTGACCGGCAGGGTCCATCTAACCCAATTCGATGCCGTGGCCAGCATCAACCCGAATCTGGCGCGAAGTACACTCGAGGCCCAGAGGGTGCCATTAGCCGTAACCTGAATCTTGGGTGCTAGAGATATGCGATTCCAACGTCGCGCGATTCTGGAACGCTCCAGATGAAAATCAGTTCACAACGTCGCGAGCAGGCCAGAGGGGTACAGGCTGTTGCCGATTTTGCAGTCAAAACGGAAATCCTGGTTCTAATGATTCCGCTGTTCGTTGGTCCGATGCTGCGCGCACAACAAACCGTAGACGAACTGAGAGATCTGGCGAGGAACCCGGTGGGTGATGCGATCAAGGTTCCCTTCGTGGAGAACATCAACTTCGGCGCCGGGCCGTATGATCGCACTTCGAATTCTCTCCAGATCCAGCCCGTCATCCCATGGCACATATCGCAGAACTGGCTGCTCGTGCCACGCATTGTGGCGACCGCGGTGGCCTACGAACCTGACGTGGCACAAACCCACGGTGGGACGACCGGCTCGGGCGACACGGTGGCAACTTTCTTCTTCGCGCCGTTTCACGCTGGGAAGTTGATCTGGGCTGTGGGACCATCGCTGCTCATCCCTACAGCAACAGCCAGGAAACTGGGTACCGGCAAGTGGGACATGGGTCCCTCTGCCGCCCTGTTGGTAGAGCCAGACTGGGGATTTGCCGGCGTGGTGGTGCAAAACATCTGGTCGCTTCCCGGACATAGTAGCCGGGCCACTGTGAACCAAATACAGATCGAGACTTCGTTGTCCTACAACTTGCCGCATGGTTGGTATCTGGTCACAGCTCCGACTATCAATGCTGACTGGAGGCAAGCGACCGGGCAGCGCTGGCTGGTACCTTTCGGCGGAGGCGCGGGGAGAACTTTCAACATCCGTAACCAGGCGGTGGACTCGAATGTCGCGCTGTACTACAACGCAATACGACCGGCGAGCCGGCTCTTCCCAAGATGGCAACTGAGCTTGCAGCTCACGCTGATCTATCCGAAGGAGCATAAGCCAACGCCGAAAAATCGGCAAGGCTCGTGCGCGGATGACCCGCAAGTGGAAACGAACTGAGAGTCTTCTATGGCTGCCCCAGCACGGCTGCAAGAGCCGTCTGATTTCTCGCTAGTCCTGCGCACTTCCTTTAAGCTCGGATGGTCAGCGGCGCTGGCACTGCTTTCGTTACAAGTGCTCCATGCGCAGGACCTGGCGCCACGCGCCTACGTCATCACTCCGCTGCATGTAAATGCCATTACCCTGACCTATTCCTTCTACGATGGCAGTATTGATTACAACGGTGTAGTCCCGGTTGGTGGCGCGACCGGGACATACAGCGTGCCCATCTTCAGCTACTATCACGCCTTCAGCTTCTTTGGCCGCTCGGCCAACATCGTCGCCTCGTTGCCTTATGGGGTAGGTAACTTCCAGGGAACAGTAACTGGGGCGGAGACGCACCTATACCGATCCGGTCTTTGGGACTCGGCGTTCCGTATGTCGGTAAACCTGAAGGGCGGTCCGGCCTTGCCACCCCAGGAGTTCATCAAGTGGAAACAGAAGCTGCTGCTGGGCGCGAGTCTGAAGGTGATGGCTCCCACCGGCCAATACGATCCCACAAAGCTCATCAACTGGGGCACCAACCGTTGGTCTTTCAAGCCCGAGTTCGGCTATTCCCAACGCTGGGGCAACTGGGTGGTCGATGGGTACTTCGCAGTGTGGTTCTTCACCGCCAACCAGGATTTCTGGTCGCACAACGTCTACTACCCCGGCACCAGGTCGCAATCGCAAAACCCAATTGGCGCCGTTGAAGGGCACCTGAGCTATGACTTTGGCAATTACCGTATGTGGGCTTCGCTCGACGGTAATTTCTGGCTTGGTGGGTCAACCAGTTTGAACGGCGTGGAAAACCCGCTCACGCGGCTAACGAATTCCCGCCTCGGAGGTACATTCTCCTTCCCCATCAGCAAGCACCAGTCTCTGAAGTTCAGCTATAGTGACGGCACCTACATCCGCTTCGGCGGCAACTACCAGAACGTCTCGGCTGCGTGGCAATACACATGGCTGGGAAGACCCAAGTAGCGCATGAGAACAGACAAAGCTCGGCCATCAATTACTGCATGTACGCCAAATTGTTGGCGGCGTATTGCTCTCCCGACCAAGCTCACACATTTGCTGAGGAATGAAGGAATGCGGAGTCGTAACAAACTGCTGAGGCAATGTGGACGGAGCTGCTTTTTGGCGGCGACCGTGGGAGCGATGCTGGCGCTTCTTGCATTGCCCGTCGCGGCCCAAACCCAATCCCTCCAAACCTGGCCTGAGCTCGACGCTTACTTAACATTGAATTCGGATGTGCGGGTCTCGTTCTTTGCTGCCGCAACCCGAGAGAACCGTCAGGGCACGAGCGCCGAGATTGGACCGAACATCGACTTCTACTTCAAGCCCCTGGTGAAGCTGAAAAAGATCACCCTCTTCGAGCTGGATCCATCGAAGAGCAGGCTGTTGATGTTCCGGGCAGGATATCGATACATGCCATCGACGGATGGGCCTACGGAGCATCGCGGCCTATTGGAGGTAACCGGAAACTACCCGCTCGTCAGGGGCGTATTGCTCTCCGATCGAAATCGCCTTGATCTACGGTCCATCGCCGGCGAACTTGCCTGGCGATATCGCAACCGCATATCGGCAGAACGGACCGTTTCTATACGTTCCTATCACTTCACGCCCTATCTCCGGGCTGAAGCTTACTACGACGGCAATTTTCATAAATGGAGCAGGACGGCCGAAACGGCTGGCTGTATCTTTCCTTTCCGCAAACGATACGAAGTCGAGCCGTACTACGAACATCAGAACGAAACTGGCACTTCTCCGAATCGACAGGTCGATGCGTTGGGACTGGTGCTCAGCTTGTATTTTTGAGTTCAGGATCGAAACAATATCGTCATTGAGATTTGCTCGCTGTCGCTCGATGCACCGCTGGAAACGACTACAGATTCACAATATACGGGCCGTTCAGGAGTGCGCCACTATGCTTTACGGAAAATTCAAGTTTCGTTTCAGTACTTGGGCAATCCCAGCCTTGTACGCCGTAGCCGCCCTTGCGGCAGGGCTAACATTTCCAAGGTTTGAAAGCCGCGTATTTCCGGGGTTGGTACACCCGGCGAGCGTGTCGGTCGCGATAACGTTCTACTCTTCAATTGCCTCTGGCATGATTGCCCTAACAGGTATCGTCTTCTCGCTGACCTTCGTGATGGTGCAGTTCAGCGCGACCGCCTACTCACCCCGCCTCGTGCTGTGGGTCGCTCGTGATCCTGTGATATCGCACGCCTTGGGGGTCTTCACCGCCACCTTTCTCTATGCACTCGCAGCGCTTGGAGGGGTGGCCCGGAGCGGGTCGGAAACGGTTCCCTTTGTCAGTGCCTGGGTGGTGACCGGTCTTTTGCTGGCGAGCGTAGCCATGTTCATCAGCCTCATCCATCGGATCACTTTGCTCCAGGTCAACCACATGTTGATTTTCACGGGCGATCAAGGTCGGAAGGTGATAGCGACGATTTATCCGTCACTGACATCGGAGGCTTCTGCCACTGGAACTGAAGATTTTCGCACCCTACCTCACATCCAGACGCTAGTTCATCACGGTCGGCCTCGCTCGGTGCAAGCGGTCGACGTGGCCGCTTTGGTGAACCTGGCCAAAGCCTCCAGTGGAATCATGGAGATGGTCGTGGCGGTCGGCGATACGGTCGTGGAATTGACGCCTGTGTTGCATGTCTTCGGTGCGCTTCGACCGGTTGATGAACGGAAGTTGAGGGAAGGAATTGAGTTCGGTGAGGAGCGTACGTTCGAACAAGATCCCAAGTACGCGATCCGGCTTCTTGTCGACATAGCGATCAAGGCTTTATCGCCGGCGATTAACGATCCGACAACGGCTGTGCAAGCGCTTGACCAGATTGAGGACCTGTTACTGCGCCTGGGCCAACGCCACTTGGAAATTGGGAAGTATCGCGACGGCGACGATGCTTTACGACTAGTGGTTCCATTTCCGACTTGGGACGATCTCGTTCGGCTAGCCTTTGATGAGATCTGCTACTACGGCGCTACCAGCGCGCAGGTCATGCGGCGCATGAACGCGCTCGTCGCTGATCTGACGCGAGCGGTCCCGGAAGAACGCCGTGCAACCCTAGAACACTGGAATGGGCGCTTGAAAACCACGATTGCACGTTCGTTCGCCGACGGTGAAGAGAGACTGGACGCCTCAACAGAAGACCGGCAGGGTTTTGGAGTGCCTCGCCAGCATTCTTCCACGTGAGGGCGATACCCTTAGGAAAGGCTATTGACTGTGCTCGCGACCACCCAACTGAACATACGCGGGTACGCCGTCACAAAGCTCTGTCGATCCCCACAATTGCACTACTACGTTGCTGGGACCAAGTACCTGGGTGAGAATTACTATGCTTGTGGTTCACCTGAATGCACTAACAACCTAGCCGAGGAAGTGCCGGAGCCACATGAATCATGGCAAGAATCTTATCCGACATCGCCGAACGACCTCCTGGCCAACTCATTGATATTGCGGGTGTATGAGGTTTTGATGAATGACAGCCGTCGCCGGCAGCGTCAATGCCAACAAAAGGCACTGGTAACAAAGCGGGCGAAGCCTTGGCCACGGCGGATCGTTCGTGGCTGGCGCGGCTCATCACTAGACGAGAGCTACCGGCGAACTTCGCAACTGCCATTCAGCGCAAGGATGACGACATCAAGGTCGTGATCCAGTTTGCCGAAGCTTAAGTGCCGCGCTATCGTCACGTGGCCGTGGGCTGAACGTCACTGCTAATGAGACGAGTTCCGCCAATAATCTTGGATTGAGGAACGAAGTGTTATGTTAGCAACTGCGAAGACAGCGCCACTTAGGGTGAGCGACAAGACTCCCGTGGTCAATGCGGAACATTCTCGGAAGGATCTTTACGCAGCGGGCAAGGCACTGCGCGACAAGTGTCCGCGGAGTGCGCATGCTGGTTGGGAAGCGCCACACGACCGGCGCGATCCGGTAGAGCTGGTTCTGGAGGCGGAGAAGGGGCGCATGCCAGAGCTGCTGCCCCTTCGACATGGGCGGATGGTTCGGTCCGCGTTCACCTTCTATCGCGGGGCAGCGTTGACCATGGCGTCCGACCTATCCTCCACACCGACAACCGGCGTCCGGGTCCAATGCTGTGGGGATGCCCATTTGTGCAACTTCGGAGGCTTCGCCACCCCAGAGCGGAGGGTCATCTTCTCCGTCAATGACCTGGACGAAACTCTGCCCGCGCCGTGGGAGTGGGACATCAAGCGCCTTACCGCGAGCTTCGTTGTTGCCTGCCGAGACAACGACCTGAGTGAGGCTGTTGCAAAGGATGTGGTCATGACGTGCGTGCGCACTTACCGCGAGTCGATGGCCGAGTTCAGCCAGTTGAAGACGCTGGAGGTGTGGTACCAGGCGATGGATGCCGACAAACTGGTGGCAAACATCAAGGACCCCGCGCTCCGCCAAAGGGCGCTGAAGCGCCTGCAGAAGGAGCGGACGAAGAGCATCGCTGAGGACATCTTTCCCAACCTGGTGGAGCACAAGGGGGAGACGCCCGTGATCAAAGATCAACTCCCGACCATCTTCCACAAGAAGGACACGCCGCCAGGCAGGGTCCCGAGCGCCGTTAAGGCATCCTTGGCCAAGTACCGCGAGACCCTGCCGACCGCCTACCAATCCCTGCTGAACCGCTACGAGATCCGGGACGCAGCTATCAAGGTAGTGGGTATCGGCAGTGTCGGGACCTCTTGCTGGGTGCTCCTCTTCATGGCCGGGGAAGGCGATCCTCTATTCCTTCAAATCAAGGAAGCGCGCGCCTCGGTGCTGGAGCCGTACGCCGGCGCTAGCGTCTTCCCCAACCACGGCCAGCGGGTCGTGGACGGCTATCGGCTTATGCAGTCCGCCAGCGACATGTTCCTCGGATGGGGCCAGGGCGAGCGTGACCGGCGGCATTATTTCGTCCGCCAGTTGAGGGACATCAAGATCAGCATTCGCGTGGAGACCTTCGGCGCCCCCGAGATGGACCTTTATGCCACCTGGTGTGGCAGGGCTCTCGCGCTCTCACACGCCCGCTCCGGATCCTCGGCCCTGCTCAGCGGGTACATGGGCAAGAGCGACACCTTCGACCGGGCTATCGCGTCCTTCTCACTTGCCTACGCCGACCAGAACGAGAGGGACCACAGCGCCCTCGACCGCGCCGTGCGCAAAGGCAAGGTCAAAGCGGTCTTCGAAGAGACGCGTTGAGTGGCCGGGCCGAAGCTGAGGTGCTTGACATGATCGGAATCGAACAGCGAAAGTACGTCCCTGTATTTTTTTATGAGTAGCACAATGCCCTTACCCTTACTGACTGACGAGTCGCCGGATTTTTCGCTCGTCCTGGGCGGACCTATCTTTCAAATGTTCCGCCGATCCCATCTTTCTGGAGACGGGCTGGAGTTGCTGCACCGTCGGATAGTGGTGATCGCGCTGGTTGCATGGCTGCCCTTGCTGCTGTTGTCGATGCTCGGCGGACATTTCCTGGCTGGCACGGTGAAGCTGCCGTTCCTGCACGATATCGAGGCCCACGTTCGATTGCTGGTTGCGTTGCCGGTGCTGATTGCCGCCGAACTGATTGTGCATTCCCGTATTCGCCCGGTGGTAAAGGCCTTTCTGGCGCGCCGCATCGTCCTGCAAGCGGACGTTCCGAGATTTCTCGCTGCCATCGACTCGGCGACACGTCTGCGCAACTCGGTCTCGGTGGAACTTGGACTTCTCGTCTTCGTCTTCACGGTCGGGCAGTGGCTATGGCGAAGCCAGATCGCTCTCGGCACTTCGACCTGGTATGCGATTCCACAGGGTGATCACTTACAACTCACGGCCGCCGGTTACTGGTACGCCTTCGTCAGCGTTCCAATTTTTCAGTTCATTCTGCTGCGCTGGTATTTGCGCTTTTTTATCTGGTTCCGCTTCCTGTGGCAGGTTTCGAGGCTGAACCTGCACCTTATTCCCACTCACCCCGATCGAGCGGGCGGCCTCGCTTTCCTGGGCAAGAGTGCCTATGCCTTCAGCCCAATCCTGTTCGCCCAGGGCGCCGTGCTCGCAGGAGTGATTGCCAGTCGTGTCCTGTACGGGGGCGAAAGTTTGGTGTCCTTCAAGATGGAAGCCGTCAGTTTGATTGGTTTCTTCCTGGCGTTCGTGCTTGGCCCACTCACCATGTTTACGCCGCAAATGGCGCGCGCGAAGCGCAAGGGGTTGGCCGAATATGGCCTGCTGGCAACCCGCTACGTCGATGGATTTGAGCAGAAATGGGTGGTGGGAAACGCAGCAGAGGGCGATGAGCTCCTGGGCACCGGCGACATTCAGTCGCTAGCCGATCTGGGAAACAGTTATGCCGCCGTGAAGGAAATGCGAGCGGTGCCCTTCGGCTTGGAAGACATAGGCCGGCTCGCCGCGGCCACAGCGGCGCCGCTTCTGCCCCTTGGCCTTACCGTGTTTTCCCTCGAAGAGTTGGTGATGCGGATCGTTAAGATCCTGTTCTGACGGAACGAAATGTACACGATCAGTCGAGGATGTGATATCCCTGCAAGCTCGTGTTGTCGGCTGTCAACTTGGTGGGTTTGTTACAGTGACCGGCGGAGACATTTCACCGCTTCGAGCCGCTACGCGATAACTCCCGAGTCGTCGGCAAGCCGGAAGTGTGCGCTGAGCAGCGCGTTGTTCAGGAGGGTTGAAGGCCCTCTGGCGCTCAAATGAGGAGTGCCATATCCAAGAAGCGGGGTTCGCAGCCTCGAAGTATAGGAAAATCAAAATCTCGTGTTCGCCGTTAACGAGGCATTATGACGGGTCGAATGGGCTTCGTTGGTTGAAAGATGCAACCCGGATCGTCTGCGGCCTGAAACCCGTGGCTGGTTCGGGGTGAAAAGAGGAAAGAGGACGGAAGCTGGCGTCTCCCATCGCACGATTGCGCGAGGGACATGGAGATTGTCGGTTAGATTCTGACTAGCGGGACACCTTTGGAGGTAGTCGTCGCGCCCTATCGGTCATCAAAACCTACTTCGGTCGCAGGAATCGCGCTGCGCGACTCGACCGACCTCATCGTGGTCGCTAAACGGTCGTTGGGCATACGGTGATAGGGTCCGACCGAAGCGCTCCAGCGCCCGTGAGTTGTGCGCAAGTCGTCAGGCAGAGACCCCCGCGCAACAACGAGACCGAGGCGAACCCCTTACGCCGCTTCAAGTGGTTAGGGCTCGTGTCCAGTAATTCGTCGATAGGCATCTTGCGCCCATTTGGGCGGACTTGGCTCATCATTGCGGATCGATTGCCCCAGCGCAATCTGCCAGCGTTCGAGCCATGTCAGACCATCGGGACCGGCATAGTCGTCTGCGGTCGCGTAGGCGGGGTCCCGCAGTACCTGGTCAAGGCCCACGAAGATATAGCCGCGTTTTTCGAAGAGCGACAAAACGGCATCAAGGCGGTCGGCATTGAGTTGATCGACGTGCAACAACATCACCTGGGAAATTTCACGTCCGAAGGACTGCATCGACAGCGCCTCAGCGTACGAAAGCGTATCGCTGGTGTGCTGTAAGTAGGCATCGGCTATTCGCTTCTGCTCGGCCGTATCGTGTTTCGCAACTGCCTCAGAGTATGGGGCATTGAACAGCCAGTCCTGGTTTTGGGCGGTGACCGGAGCGTTGAGAAACCCACGGCTGGTATAGAAGGCAATAATGGCTTGTTTCTGGGCCTTGTCCTTCCCGGTATCAAGGTACGGATAACGGAAATACTTCTCTGTCTTTCCAGCAGTCTTCATTTCCGCAGAGGTAATCACCGTGCCTCGCACGAAATCGTCTTCATATTTTGCGGTCTCAGTTTCGCTGAGGGCGGGGTGTGAGTAGCTATGATTGCCGAGATCCATTCCCGCGCTCAGCCATTGCCGAACCATGGCTGCGCGCGCATCCCGCTCGTTGTCGACGTTGAGTTTGATCTCGTTTACGAAGCCGATTGCCGTAGCATGATGGGCCGCAAGTATCTTGAGGATCCGAGCATTGGCGCGTTGGACGTCGGGTAGGTTGCCCGGAGCTTGATCGTCACCCGCCACCGCGAAGGGCAGGTCGTCGAAGGTCAGCGCCATGGTTCGCTTGCTCGCGCTCGCGCAGGCCGGCGACGCGTTCGCGACGCCGACCATCGTTCATTTCGGATCTGTGCTGCTGGTCTCGGCGGTTCTGAACGCTCCATGGCACAGCATCGGAGCGGCCGCAGTTTTCTTGGGCCTACTGGGACTCAGCGGCGTCGCATACTCCATCGTCGTGACTCGGCGTCTGCGAGTACAAACCTCATATCAGCCTCAGTTTGAGGATTGGTTGTTTCATGCCCTGCTGCCCTTCGCGGCATACCAACGCTCGCGACTTCGGCATACGCGAGCGGCTCCCATGCGCACGAGGCCATGTTTGGGGTTGCAGGCGCTGCGCTGCTGCTGCTCTTCACTGGCATTCATAACGCCTGGGACGCGGTTACGTATCACATCTTTGTTAAGAGGAGCAGAGGAAAGGAGGATGAGGGCGTCGCTGAGTAGGCCAACAGCAACTGCAATCAGTCCTCTCGCTGCTGTGGCCGCGATCGAGGCCAATGAGGCGGTTGCAGTTATGGTGTCTGGATGACCGGCAACCGAGAGGTAATCCGTTCTTCCGCCGGATCAGTACCGACAAACGCTAGTGCAAACGCCCTTATCACCACCGATGTTGACGACAGTTCCGAATTGTGGCCAAGGAGGACACACTCGCCTACTCTCTCGTCTTGGCTCTGAGAAACGCGACGAGATTCTTTCCGCTGATGCGAAGCAGCTTCTTGCCCCGTTTGTACCGCTTCGTCTGCGTTCCCATGTCAACGCAACCCTTCATGCTTTGCATACGGCGGACGGCGGTGTCGTAGCTCACGTTCAGAAGCGCAGCAACCTCACTCGGGGTGTAGAGTTTGTCCGGCTTCAATTCCACGGTCTGTTTACGAGCACGCTGCTTGAAGTTGCGTCGACCAGGATAGGTGAGCAGTTCGTAGATGTCCTTGCCGACCTTGCGGAGGTCAATCTTGGCCGAGGCCTGTGCTGCGGTGGCGGTCATCGGTGGCAGGATATGTATTCCGGCTCGCTCTAAAATCCCCATGTTCTTTGATACCGGTTTGTACTACTTCTTGTACTAGCTTCCTGCGAAGAAGGCAAATCCTGCGAAATCTGAGAATAGTACGGCTGAGTATTTTCAATAAGTTACTGATAGCATTGGACTTGCGGATTGACTTCAGGGTACGAGTCCTACCTGAGGAGCCATTTTTATGTTCACTTTACAGACGCCTTCGATTTCAGCCCTGAAGGTCGTACTATCTGCCGCTCACCCCTAGCGGAACGTCAGGAGTAGTTTTGTGGACGTGAGCATGCGCTCTCTGACCTTACGCGTTCACCCGCGATAGAGCCATCCGAACGCGCCGGCCGTCACGATGAGCCATGCCGAATTGACACGAAACCTCAACAATAGCGCCGTGCTCACAATTGCAATCACTAGCGTCGGCACATCAACGATTGCCGCCCGTCCAAGCTGCCAGGCCACTACGCCGATCAAGGCAAGCGATCCGACCACGACACCATCCAGCATGGAAGCCGCCACGCGCGACCTCTGAATCCTCGGAATCAGCAATCCACTTAGCGCCACGTACACGAAGCCGGGTGCGAAGATGCCAACCGTGGCCACGACAGCCCCGGGAACTCCGCCGATGATGTACCCGATGAACGTGGCCGTTGTGAACACCGGCCCGGGTGTGACCTGACCGACGGCGACCGCATCCAGTAACTGTCGTTCCGTCAGCCAGTGTAGGCGGTCCACCAAGTCCGTTTGCAGGAAGGCCAGCAGGACGTAGCCGCTGCCAAAGAGCACGGCACCAATTTTTGCGAAAACCAGGAACAGTCGCCACAGACCAAACGGCACCGCCGTTGCAGCCAAGACACCGGAGAGGCGCAGCGGCGTTATTCGCGTTAACAGAAGGCTGGAAAAACCTGTAGAACTCCTCACCCTCCGATACAGGACAGGTGCTCCAGCCAACGCCGCCGCGATCGCCAGGGTGAGCACCTCGTGCAGGCGAAGCACATACAAGAGAGCCGCAACACTGCCCACGATACCCAGCCAAATTGACTTCATCGCCGTTCTCGCCAGCTTCCAGAAAGCCTGGATTACCACGGCGATCACCACGGGTTTCAGAGCGTATAGCACTCCAGTCACCTGAGGGAGAGTGCCATATCGAACGTAGGCACTGGCGATGGCGGCCACCATGATGGCGGCGGGAAGGATAAAGGCGCAGCCGGCAACCAGGAGACCAGGCCAGCCTCGCTTCTCGTAGCCGATGAAGATGGCCATTTCGGTTGAACTCGGCCCAGGAATAAGGTTCGCTGCTCCCAGACGGTCAAGGAACTGCTCTCGCGTCAGCCATTGACGGCGCGTAACGAACTCGTCTTCCATCATCGCGATGTGCGCTGCCGGGCCGCCAAATGCGACGGTACCCAGCTTAAGAAACACCAGTGCCACCTCTTTGAGTGACGCCGCAGCCGTGGGCGCGCCGGCGGCAGCAGTTGGGCCTGCTTCCTGACCTTCCATTATCGATTCTTCTCTTCGGCGGAAATTGAGCTTCCAAGGTGTGCGTCCACGGACCAGGAACCGGCTCCCGCGACAATCAGGAACAGCAAGGACATCAACATGGAGAAATCTGTCCGCGCGTCGCTGACCATAAACCAGAATCCTTGGTTGGGTCTGGCCAATTCGGGGACCTTGGTGGTGGCAATTGCGGTGCAAATGACGATCAGTAGTGGAATGGCGGCGATGCGGGTTACCAGGCCAATCAGGACTAGAAACCCGCACACCGTCTCGAAAGCGCCCACAAAATGAGCAGTGAAGGAGGGGTGAGGAAACCCGATTTTCGCAAAGCGATTGACTCCCATGTTGGGGTCGATGTACTTGAGAACGCCCTGCGTGAAAAAGATGAGGCCGACGGCCAAGCGGATCAAGAACACCGTTTGCGAACGCCACCCTGGCCGAATCACCCGGGACCACAGCGATCGATCGGTTTCATGTTCCATGCTTGCCGCGCACAACAGAAGCATTATAATCGGCCTCCGATAACGGCTCCCGCTAGGAAGCAAGCGATGTCATCTGCCGATCAAGGCCTCTACTCAGGGGTGAGAACGTCATGAGTTTTTCCCGCCGTAATTTTCTGAAGATTACCGGTGCACTTGCCGGCAGCACTCTGCTCCCGGCGGCTACCGAGCAATCCGGCACTTCCGAACAGACGAAGAGCACACCGCAAGCTGAAGGTCCGGCGGATTACACCATCAAGATCGGCGCCAGCCCAATCGAGATTGCGCCCAAACGCATCATCTCCACGACGACCTACAACGGTCAATTTCCTGGACCGTTGCTCCGGTTTAAGGAGGGGCAGCAGGTCACAGTGGATATCCACAACGACACCGATACGCCGGAGCAACTGCATTGGCATGGCCAGATGGTCCCTGTCGATGTGGATGGCGCGGCGGAAGAGGGCACGCCTTTCGTTCCTGCACATGGGAAACGCCGGATTGTGTTCACCCCGAAGCCGGCAGGCTTGCGTTTCTACCACACCCACAATCGAGCGGGTGCAAATCTGTCCGCTGGCCAGTACGGCGGCGAAGTCGGCCCGGTATACATCGAGCCAGCGCACGAGCCCGGAAACTATGACCGTGAGGTCTTTTTGGTGCTGAAGGAATTCGAACCGACCTTCAGCCGCGGCGGAGACATGGCCATGGACTTTCTGTCGCCGGCAACTCGCGTGAAGGCCCTTGAAGAGCAGGGCGAGTCGGCGATGAAAGCATCGCTGGCCAAAGGCATGCCAAAAGGATACGAGGTCGGCTATGGCGCATTCACGATCAATGGCCGCCTGCTGGGGCACGGCGAGCCCGTTCGTGTGAAGCGGGGCGAGCGAGTCCTGTTCCATGTGTTAAACGGCAGTGCCACGGAGATTCGCAGCCTGGCTTTGCCCGGCCATTCCTTCAAGGTGGTCGCATTAGACGGCAACCCTGTGCCCAATCCCGCGACGGTTCCGGGGCTTTGGCTGGGAACGGCTGAGCGGGTATCTGCGGTGGTAGAGATGAACCATCCGGGCATCTGGATCATGGGAGATCTTGCGGACGATGACCGCCGCCACGGCATGGGTATCGTGGTGGAGTACGCGGGACATGTGGGAAAGCCGCAGTGGATCGCCCCACCGCGTTTCCGCTGGGATTATGCCCGCTTTGCCCAATCCGGTGTCAGCGCGCCTCCGCAGGACGAGACTTTCGAAATGACCTTTGTTAAGGAAAACGCCGCCGAGGAGGGGTTCAATCGCTGGACGATCAATGGAGTTGCCTACCCCATGGCCAGCGAAATGGCGCCTGCATCATTTCACTTGCAACCAGGAAAACGCTATCGAATTCACATGCACAATGCGAGCGACGACGTCCACCCAATTCATCTTCACCGGCACAGTTTCGAGCTAACCAGTTTGGCAGGAGCTCCGACTGCCGGGATCATGAAAGACGTAGTCATGCTTGGCGGATACCAAGAGGTCGCGGTGGATTTCGTTGCGAACAATCCAGGACTGACCTTGTTCCACTGCCACCAGCAATTGCATATGGATTTCGGTTTCATGGCTTTGTTTGACTACGTGTAGGTCACTGGTTCTCGCATGCGCGATTCACTACGGAAGGAGTGCAGATGCAGAGGGCAGCACGCCTTGTTCTCCTCAGCTTTGTGATGACCTGCACATGGGCGGGCACGCAGGCTAACGACATCGGCCATCCCTTTAGGTTGTCAGTGGAGACAAATCTGCACTTTCACGGCCTGGATGTTTCGCCGTTGAAGAAGGGTGACAATGTTTTCCTTCACATCGCTCCCGGCGAGACGTTCACCTAGAAAATAAGAATTCCCGAGAAACACGTTGGCCTGTTCTGGTATCACCCTCACCTGCATGGAGACGTAGATCGACTTGAGAAGCGTGCTTTGTCTGTTCGGCAAGGCTGGTTCGCCTGCTCTCCGCAGTATCGGCCAGCGAACGAACAACCGCACTGTAAGATAGCCTCAATGTCGAAAGTCTTGTCGGTCACGCAGTTGTGCAAGACCTACGGCGAGATAGTCGCTGTAGATGGCCTTTCGTTCGACGTAGGGCGCAACGAAATAGTCGGGCTTTTGGGTCCGAACGGAGCCGGGAAGACCACCACCATCAATATGATTCTGGGCGTGCTCGCGCCGGCTTCGGGGAAGATCGGTATCGAAGGGGTCGATGTGGCTACGCACCGTTCACAAGCGCTTCAACGCACGAACTTCGCGGCCGTCTACGCTCCACTGCCAGGAAACCTGACGGTCCAGCAGAATTTGCGTGTCTTTGGGCTCCTGTACGCAGTGAAGGATCTCGCAGAACGCATTGCCGCGCTGCTGCAGCAGTTCGATCTGGAGAAATTTCGAGATGTGAAGTGCGGCGTGCTTTCTTCGGGAGAGCAAACCCGAGTATCGCTGGCCAAGGCGATGCTCAATTCTCCGCAGCTCCTGCTGTTGGACGAACCGACGGCATCGCTGGATCCCGCCATCGCCCGCGATATTCGCAAAAAGATCAGGGACTTTGCAGCACAAGGCACAGGCGGCGTGCTGTGGACCTCGCACAACATGTATGAGGTGGAGGAGGTTTGCAGCCGTGTGCTCTTTCTCTCGCGGGGAAGGATTTTGCTCGAAGGCGACCCCAAGACCCTGCCGAGCGAGCACAGCAAGGCATCGCTGGAGGAGCTTTTCATTAGCCTAGCCCGCGAACCGCTCACCCTTGAGGTCGAATAAGCGTCATGGATCTCACCCACATCGCGGCCATTGTGCTTCGTCAGTTCTATCTCATACGTGGAAGTCTCTCGCGCCTATTGCCACTCTTCGTGTGGGCGGGCATCGATATAGTGCTCTGGGGATTCATTACCAAGTACCTCAATACGGTCACCCCCCCGGGGCTCAATCTCGTGCCGTCTCTCCTCGGGGCTGTTCTCCTGTGGGACTTCTTGATCCGCGTGATGCAAGGAGTGACGATGGCGTTTTTCGAGGACGTGTGGTCGCGCAATTTCCTGAATATTTTTGCGACGCCGCTTTCCATATCGGAATACCTCAGCGGCCTCGTGCTCGCCAGTATCGCGACCAGCTCGGTCGGACTCGTCGTCATGGTCGTCTTGGCGACTATGATTTTTGGTCTTTCCTTCTTCGTTTACGGGTTGATGCTCGTGCCGTTCTTTCTTGTGCTGTTTATGTGTGGCATCGCGCTCGGCATACTTGGCAGTGGCCTGGTGCTCCGCCTCGGACCGCCGGCGGAGTGGTTTGTCTGGCCTATTCCCGCCATCATCTCGCCATTCGTAGGGGTGTTTTACCCGCTATCGACCCTGCCGCGATGGATGCGATACATCGCGCGCGTCTTGCCGCCATCGTATGTGTTCGAGGGCATGCGGGCAATTGTCTCCCGCGGCTCGACTGCACCACATGAGCTGCTTTGGGGGGCGTGCCTTGCCGTTCTCTACATTGTGCTTGCCTGCTGGTTCTTTGCACGGGTGTATCGATATGCCGTGCATACCGGCCTCATCGCACGCTACAGCGCCGAAACTATAAGTTAGAGGGATTCGGACGGCGGTTCGGTATCAAGTCCTCCCGACAAAGGGTTGGCCGCTGAGCACGCTCACATCTGCTGCCGCGCTGATGCGTGGGACAAGGGTCTGATGACCGCACAGGAAATGGACTGGATGCGGCGGGTTCGGTGAGGAACCGCGTGCCAACCTGACAGCTTCCACAAGGGCAGCATTCGCCACTTGTTCGAGCGTGACGGCACTGCTTCGGCCGATCTGTAGACGCACTCCAATGACCGTGCTGTCCTACAATGGGTTTTGTGACTGAGAAACCGCAACGCGTACTGTTGGTTATTGACGTCCAGAATGAATACTTCACGGGCAAATTGCCCATTACATATCCCGCAGGGAGTCTGGCGAACGTGCTGTGCGCCATGGATGCGGCGCGCGACCACGGGGTGCTGGTGGTCGCGATTCAGCACTCGTCACCACAGCCTAACGCCGCCGTCTTCCGCAAAGGGAGCGAGGAATGGGAACTGCATGTCGAGGTGGCGGCGCGACCGCATGATGTACTCATCCACAAGTCGCTGCCTGGCAGTTTTACCGG
Source organism: Candidatus Korobacteraceae bacterium (assembly GCA_049522855.1). Taxonomy (GTDB): domain Bacteria; phylum Acidobacteriota; class Terriglobia; order Terriglobales; family Acidobacteriaceae; genus Bog-257. Next base: position 4,520 of record JBEKNL010000006.1, on the reverse strand, counting down.
CACGGAACTGGAGAGGTGGCTGCGCGAGCGCGGTGTGGAGACAGTTGTCATTGCCGGCTACATGACCCAGATGTGCTGCGACACGACTGCACGCCAGGCCATGCACCTGGGCTTCGGAGTGGAGTTTCTTTCCGACGCAACCGGCACCCTGGCAATCAAGAACGACGCGGGAGAGGTCTCCGACGAGGAGTTGCATCGGGCGATCTTGGTCACTCAGCAGATGCGATTCAGCCGCGTCATGAAGACAGGCGACTGGATCAAACAGCTGTGAACCCGGCCTGCGCCCCTTAGCCCATCTGCAGCTCGCGGAATGTGACTAACTATGCAGGTACTGTTCATCTCGGCGGCGGACGAGGCAGGCGCAATGACGCCCTTGCCACTCGGAATCGCCTGCGTGGCCGCAGCAACTCAGAAGGCTGGCCACGAGGTACAACTGCTGACTCTGCCTCCGAAAGCCGAGGGCGAGGGGAGAATCCGGGGGACAATCGAGCAACTGCGCCCCGAGGTCATCGGCGTTTCCGTTAGGAACATAGACGACCAGAACATGAACAGCCCGCAGTTCTTGCTCGCCAGCATCAAGCATGTCGTGGCGGTCTGTCGCAATGCCTCCCAAGCTCCTATCGTGCTCGGTGGGGCGGGCTACAGCATCTTCCCTGAGAGTGCATTGGCGTACCTCGGCGCTGACATGGGTATTCAGGGTGAGGGTGAGGCGGCGTTTCCTGCCTTGCTGTCGTGGATTGAGCAAGGCAAAGAAGGGCCAGCGCCACCTGCGGTGTATCTGCCGACAAAGCCGCCAACCCCAAGAGCATTCGCTGCCAGTCTGGATGCGCTGCCGTTGCCTGAACCGCGCCTTTGGCTGCAAACCGGAGCTGCGGCGGCGCGGATTCCGGTCCAGAGCAGGCGAGGCTGTCCGCTGGATTGCATATATTGCTCGACCAGCATCATCGAAGGCAGACCGGTGCGCCGACGGTCTCCCGCGGCAGTCGTGCGCTGGCTCACAGAACTGCGGCAATGCGGGTTCCGGGAGTTCTATTTCGTTGACAACACCTTCAATGTGCCGCCAGCGTACGCGAAGGAGCTGTGCCGCAAAATCATGGCTGCCGAACTGGGGCTGGACTGGTGGGCAATCGTATATCCGAAGTGGGTTGATCCCGAACTTGTGGAACTCATGTCCAAAGCAGGCTGCACGCAAGTGAGCCTGGGATTCGAGAGCGGGTCAGAACCGGTGCTGCGGCAACTGAACAAACGCTTCGACTGCGCCGAGGTAACTACGATCGCCGCGATGTTTCGCGACGCCGGCATAAAGCGCCATGGATTCCTGTTGCTCGGCGCGCCCGGCGAAACCAGAGATTCGGTCGAAGAAAGTCTGGCCTTTGCGGATGGAATGCATCTTGATGCGCTCAAGGTCACGGTGGGGCTGCGGATCTACCCGCAGACGCCGCTTGCGCGTATGGCGGTCGCGCATGGGGTAATCAGCCCTGATGACGATCTCTTGTTTCCGCGTTTCTACCTGACCCCCACGTTGCGGGATTGGCTGCCAGCCCGCATAGCGGAACGCGACAGCCAACCGCCAACTACAGAGTAACGCCCCGACGTTTACCCGCGGCCTACATCCGAAAGGCTGTCTACCTGCCGGTAACTTCAGGCGCCTCTTGCACGCGCCAGGGCCTCGCCAGGAAAACGAGCAACTCACGCGCGCGCCCCGAAACCGCGCTCTGACCCTGCAGCGCTGCGCGCCGCTGCATACCGCACGCGGTCGGTACGCACTCGAATCTTCCCGCATTCACGCACGGGCCGTGCCGATGCGTCTATCATAATAATTAGAAGGAATCATACTTATGTCACATCGAACTGGAATGGCCTCGGGTTGGGCCGCGCTCCTGCTTCTGAGTCTTTGCTCGCCGCTGCTATTTGGGCAGGACAACGCGCCGCGCGGTCAGATGAACCAGCAGAGGACTGTCACCACACCTCTTCAGGTGAATGTCACTGGATGCCTGAAGAAGAGCAGCCAGACGGGTGGTTATTATGTCGCCGACCAGAATGGACGGACGTGGAAACTCACCAGCAAGCAGGTCAATCTCGCCAAGCATGCGAACCATGTAGTAAGCGTTTCCGGGCACCCGTCAACCGGATCGACGCCGCCGGAAGGAAAGAGCGAACCGGGTCAGAAGCCGGAGGGCAATCCGTACTTTGGCCTGGACGTGACCGAACTAGACATGTTGAGCCCCAGTTGCACGCGGTAGCTGCGCAAGAAATCTTCATTTATCCGCCCCCAGGGGAGGCTTGCGAATGGTTGATTTCCTCCGGTGGACAGGCATGAAATATCGCATCACAGCCGAGGGCGTTCTGGAGACCACGCTCTCCGGCTTCGACCTGATTAACTTTCCCATGCTGAACAAGGGAACTGCGTTCACCGAAGAGGAGCGCACCGACTTCGCCCTGCACGGACTGCTGCCCCCACATGTCGGCAATCTTGAAGATCAGGCGGCGCGCCGTCTCAAGGCGCTGCGCGACCGTCGAACTGATTTCGGGCGCTATGCCTATCTGCGGGACCTGCAGGACACGAACGAAACCCTGTTCTACGCCGTGCTGGTGCGCAATATCGAAGAGATGATGCCGCTGGTGTACACGCCGACGGTGGGCGAAGGATGCCAACGCTTCAGCGAGATTTGGCGCAAACCGCGCGGACTATTTCTCAGCTACCCCAACCAGCATAGAATTCGCGAGATCCTCGGGCATCACCGCTATGACGCAATTCGTGCGATCGTGGTCAGCGATGGCGAGCGCATTCTCGGGCTCGGCGACCAGGGTGCGGGAGGCATGGGAATCCCCACCGGCAAGCTCGCGCTCTATACCGCCTGCGCTGGCATTCACCCACAGGCGTGTTTGCCGGTGCTGCTCGATGTCGGTACCGACAATGTGGAGCGCCTCGCAGATCCTCTCTATGTCGGGTGGCGTCACCATCGTGTACGCGGCCCCGAGTACGACGATTTCGTCGAAGCCTTCGTCAGCGCCGTGATCGAGCGCTGGCCCCACGTGCTGTTGCAATGGGAGGATTTTGCCGGCATTAACGCAGGACCATTGCTCGAGCGCTATCGCGACCGGCTCTGCACCTTCAACGACGATATCCAAGGCACAGCGGCCGTGGCCGTGGGAACTGTGCTTGCCGCCATCAACGTTACCGGCACCCCCTTGACCGAGCAGCGCATCGCGCTCTTCGGGGCCGGATCAGCCGGCATCGGCATCGCTTCGCTTCTGTTGACCGCGATGAAGACCGCCGGCCTGAGCGAAGCGGAAGCGCGGGGCCGTTTCTATGCGCTCGATAAAGACGGACTGCTGGTGGAGGGCATGGCGGGAATACGCCCGGCGCAGCACCCATTTGTGCAAGCTCGTTCCGCAGTGGCTGACTGGGAGCTGGAGCGTAAGGATCACATCGGCCTGCTCGATGTGGTAAGGAACGCCAAACCAACGACATTGATTGGGGTCTCGGGACAGGCTGGAACCTTCCCCGAAGAGGTGATCCGCGCGATGGCTGCCGCAGTCGAAAGGCCGGCAATTTTCCCGCTGTCAAATCCCACATCGCGCTCGGAGGCTACACCGACGGACTTGCTGAAGTGGACGGAAGGGCGCGCGCTCATCGGCACCGGTAGCCCGTTTGCTGTGGTGAACTGGAATGGCCGCCCAGTACCGATCGATCAGACCAACAACTCGTACATCTTCCCTGGAATGGGGTTGGGTATCTTATCGGCAAACGCGCGGCGCGTGACCGACACGATGTTCATGGCTGCCGCCAAATGTCTCGCCGAGCTTTCTCCTGCACGCCGCACTAAGTCGGGACGATTGTTGCCGCCGGTTTCGGAACTTCGCTCGGTGTCATTGGCCGTGGCTCAGGCGGTCGCGCTCCAGGCAATCGAGGATGGCGTTGCGGGCCCGCTTGGTGAGCAGACCTTGGAATCTCGCATCCGCGCCAATGTCTGGGAGCCGGTCTATCTTCCTTACCGCTTGGCGCCCTTCTCGTGAGGGCCGCGCAGACCGGACACAATCTTGGTGCATTCATTAGGAGAGTATCCTCGGGGCATTCCCTTGGAGTCACCAGAGAACGGCCCCACCAGATTGGCCAGTCTCCCTCAGAGATAATCAAGGATCCCCAGAATGCCGGGCTAGTGATCTGCTATGCCCCGCGATTCCAACTGCCGTGAGGATTTTGGGTGTGGAGAAGAAAGTCCTGAGCACGCTTCGAATAGAAAACGTGTGCTCTGATCGACGTCGAAAAACTTCACCGCAATGGGCGCCGAATGGGCTCCAAATGGCGCTCTAGGCCCCAGTTAAGTCACGGAAAACAAGCGCACGCAGAAATCGCGAAAGAGTGTCCAACGGTCGAATTCGCCACTGGCGTGGAAGAACTAGCTGCCGAAAGCAGCTATCGCCGCGGCCTCGTCGTCCATTACGTCGAAGACGGTGTACAGCTTCGTATTTTGCAGCACGTCGTGGACCTTCTTGGTCAGGTGCAGCAGCTTCAA